>JAPOPW010000044.1 GCA_026712715.1 Immundisolibacterales bacterium
CGCTCTCGTCCACCCCCGCCTGGGTGATGGACCAAAGCGGCGAGCCGGCCATCGCCATCACCCGCTCCGGTATCGCCTCGGCGAGCGCGGCAAGGGCGAGGCTCGGGATGAAATGGCCGGTGAGCGCCCGGGAGACGACCGGAGCGGGGTACACGGGATTCACCAGGCAGCGTTCCGGCGCCCGCACCGTGACCGCCCCGAGCGAGCCGCCGTTGTTCGGGACCGCGGGCGCCGCCACGCACTTGATCGCGTAGGCGGACATGGCCTCGGTGTAGCAGAGCGGAAGATTGATCGCCCGGTCCACCTGGGGCGAGGTGCCCGCGAAGTCGAACTCCGCCCGGTCGCCCGCGATCGTCAGCGCGAGCTCGATGCGAAGCGGCTCGTCGAAGCCGTCCGTCTCGAGGGCGGCCCGGTGGCATCCGTCGGGGATCGTGCGGATCGCGCTTCGCATCGCGGCCTCGGTGCGACCCCGGATCTCGCTCGAGAGCGATTCGAGGGACGTCATCGCGTACTCCCGCGCGAGGGCGGCGAGTCGGGACTCCATCAGTCCGAGCGCGGTGACCTGGGCCCAGAGGTCGCCGCCGGTCAGCTCGGGAGTGCGCACGTTGCGCGCGAGGATCTTCAGCAGCGTCTCGTTGGGTCGCCCCGCGGAGACGAGCTTCATGATCGGGATCTGGAGCCCTTCCTCGAAGATCTCGCGCGCCTCCGGGGAGCGGATGCGGCCGCCGATGTCCGGGGCGTGCGCGGTGCTCGCGGCAAATCCGAGAATCGCCCCGTCCAGGAACACCGGCTTGGCGACGCAGATGTCGGGGAGGTGGCCGGTCCCCATCCACGGGTCGTTGGTGACGAGGACGTCGCCGGGGACGAGGGTTTCCGGAGGAAACTCGCGCAGGAAGTGTCCCACGGTGCGCGGCAGGGTGCTGATGAAGGACGGGATGCTGTCCGTCGCCTGGGCGATGGAGCGTCCCTGCGCATCGGTGAGAACGCACGAGAAGTCATGGGATTCGCGGACGATCGTCGAGAACGAGGTCCGGACGAGGGCGGCCGCCGCCTCGTCGGTGATGGAGATGAGCCGGGTCCACAGGACCTCCAGGCCGGCCGCGTCGAGCGGGCGGACGCTCACGGCTCGAGCCCTCCCTCCGACGGTCCGAGCTCGCCGGCTTCGGCGTCGTCCAGTCGGGACATCACCAGGTTTCCCCGCCCGTCAATCTCGAACCGGCCTCCGGGACCGACCACCGCCGTCGACTCGCGTTCCTCGACGATCGCGGGTCCCGGAAACCCGTCGCCGGGCCGAAGTGCGTAGCGATCGAAGACCGGCGTCGGGGTCGCGCGGCCGTGTTCGGGAAAGTACGCGGGACGGGTTCCCTTGCGGACTTCCCGGCGCCTCGGCGCACGGCGAACCACGCCATCGTCCGCTTCTTCGCGCGCACCCCCTCCGCCCGCCCGGACGGCAACCCGGATGTTGACCACCTCGATGTCGACCCCCGGCGGAACCCGGGAGAAGGCCCGTTCGTAGGCGGCGCGGAACGCCTCCGCGATTCCGGCCTCCGAGGCGGGGATGTACGGACCCGCCGGCAGCTCGACGACGAGCTCGAAGTCCTGCCCGCGGAACCGAAGGTCCGCGGAGCGGGCGACTTCCGCCGCGTCCGGGTCGAGTCCGGTGTGCGCCAGCACCGACCGGCACTCCTCCTCGATTCTCCGGTACGTCGCCTCGAAGCGGTTCCAGTCGAGGGAGTCGAGCGGCTCGGCGACGGTCGCCACCCGGTCCGCCCGGGCGGGCGCCAGCAGGAGGCCGAGGGCCGAGGCCACGCCGGCGGAGGGCGGGCAGACGACCCGCCCGATGCCGAGTCGGGCGGCAAGGTACCAGCCATGGACCGGCCCCGCCCCGCCGGTCGCGAGCAGCACGTAGCGCCGGGGGTCGCGGCCGCGCTCCGCGATGTGGACGCGGGCGGCGCTCGCCATGGTCTCGGTGACGACCTCGAAGATCCCCCGGGCAAGGTCGACCCCGGCGAGGCCGCTTCGCGCCTCCAGCGAGGCGAGCGCGACGGCGGCCGCATCGGGGCGCAGACGCAGGTCGCCCCCGGCAAAGAATGCCGGGTCGAGGTAGCCCAGCACGAGGTCCGCGTCGGTGACCGTCGGGTCGCGTCCGCCGCGCCCGTAACAGGCGGGACCGGGCTCGGAACCGGCGCTCTCCGGCCCGACCTTGAGAAGTCCGAGTTCGTCCACCCGGGCGATGCTGCCGCCTCCCGCCCCGATCTCGATGAGTTCGAGGGCCGAGATCTTGAGCGGAAGCCCGCTCCCGGGGATGAAGCGCCGCTCCCGGCAGGCCTCGAAGGTGTGGGTGACGAGCGGCTCGCCTCCGTCCACGAGACAGAGCTTGGCCGTCGTGCCTCCCATGTCGAAGGCGAGGAGGTCGTCGTGCCCGGCCCGCCCGCCGAACCACGCGGCCGCGATCGCTCCCGCCGCCGGACCGGACTCGAGCATCCGCACCGGGAAGCGTCGCGCCTCTTCGGCATCGGTAAGCCCGCCGCTCGAAAGCATGAGGAGAAGACGGCTTCCGATTCCGCGCGCCGCGATCCGATCCGCGAGCCGGTCGACGTAACTGGCGGCGAGCGGCATCAGGTAGGCGTTGGCGACGGTGGTCGAGATCCGCTCGAACTCCCGGATTTCCGGCGCCACCTCCGAGGAAACCGCGAACGGGAGAGCTGGGAAACGCTTCGAGAGGAGGTCGCGTGCGGTGCGTTCGTGCTCCGGATTGGCATAGGCGTGGAGGAAGGCAATCGCGACGGCCTCGACCCCGAACCGCGCAAGCTCGGACATCGCCTCGTCGAGAGACGCCGGGTCCAGGGGTTCCAGCACCTCACCGCGCGCTCCCACCCGTTCCGTAGCCTCGAGGCGGCGTTCGCGCGGCACGAGCGGCGCCGGCTTGGCGATCGTGAGGTCGTAGAGCTCGTACTTGCGCTCGCGGCCGATCTCCAGGGTGTCGCGAAATCCCCGGGTGGTGATGAGGCCGGTGCGCGCGCCCTTTCGTTCGATGAGGGTATTGGTGAAGAGGGTGGTCGCGTGCACCAGGCGTTCCACCGCGCCGGGGTCGAGCCGCGCGTCGGCCAGGATCCCGGCGACGCCCTCCTCGACTCCACGGGCCGGATTGTCATGGGTGGTCAGGATCTTGCGCGCGAAGGTCCGTTCTCCGCTCCGCGCCACGATGTCGGTGAACGTACCGCCGATGTCGATCCCGAGCGCCCACATGCGCCGAATCCTAACCCCGCCCGCCGAGCGCCGCTCCCCGGCGCGGCCATTGCGGAGCCCGCCGTCCGCCGAACCGCGAACGCTCGGCCCGGAGCGCAACGGAAGCCGCGCGCGGCTTCATCGGAACACGACCGGAACCGGGTTCGAAGGACGACCGTCGTTCCGACATTCAATCGAACACGATCTTGGGAAAGTAGTACGACACGACCCAGTTCGGCTGGTCGACGACTTCGCTGATTCGAAGATCCGCGCACACGCTGCACAGCAGGTAGGCATCCACGGCGGAGAGCCCGTGAAACGCCCCGAGGAGATCGATCATGCCGCTCACCGCCGCCCGCGTCCCGTCGAGGAGATCGGGGCCGATTCCGGTCGTCACGTGGTAGCCCTTCGCGTCGAAGTGCCGCGAGACGGGTCCCGCGGTCTCGAAACGCGGAAAGGTCAGGTTGGCTCCCTTGACGAGATCGAAGGTCAGGGCAAGCTCCATCGGACTCTCGATCGCGGTGCCGCACACTTCGCCGTCCCCTTGCGTCGCATGGGTGTCGCCGACCGAGAACAGGGCCCCTTCCACCGCGACCGGCAGGTAGAGCACCGTGCCCGCCGCGAGGTCGCGGATGTCCATGTTGCCGCCCACCTCCCGCGGCGGGACGATGGAATGCAGGCCGGGGGCCGCCGGAGCGACGCCGATGGTGCCGCAGAACGGCTTCAGCGGGACCCGGCCGCCCGGACCGTAGGCGGCCGGGGTCAGGGCGTCCGGGTCATATCGCCAAAGATGCAGGGCCGGCTCGGGGAACTCGTCCGCCAAAAGGCCGAATCCGGGGATGTTGGCCGTCCAGCCCCATCCCGACGGGGTGAACGCCTCGATGGCGACCCGAAGCGCGTCGCCGGGCACGGCTCCGTCGACCCGGACCGGCCCGGTCACGGGATTGACGCGGTCGAAATCGAGCGCGGCGACGTCCGCCAGGCTCGAGTCCGGCCCGAGCTGACCGCCCGAGGCGTCGACCACCTCGAAGCGGACGGTCTCGCCGGGAGCCACGGTGAGCACCGGGGGATTGGAGTTGTCCCAGCCGAAGTGATGGTGATGTCGATGGATGGTGTGATCGCCGGTCATCGTGCCGAACCCCTCGTGATCTCCCCGGGCGGGACGCAGCGCAAGGCTACGCCTGCAGGTAGTCGAATGCGGCGAGCGCGTGGGTGCGCAGCACTTGATGGAACTCCTCGATGCCGACACTCTCGTCGACCGCGCCCATCCCCGCCGGCGAGCAGCCGTGTACGAAGGCGGGGACCCCTCGGGCCCGCCAGAACCGGGTATCGGTTCCTCCGAGTCCGACCACGGGCTGCGGGCGGACGCGGGCCGGTCCGGCATGCGCGTTCCGGGCGAGATGAGCGACCATTTCGTGTTCCGGATCCGACCAGTTGGCCTCGATGTCTCCCGTGTCGAGCTCCTCGAACCGGACGGCCGGGAAACGCTCCACGATCGATGTCACCTCCTGTTTCACGTCCGCCCGGGATATCCCCACCGGAAGCCGGAAGTCGACGTCCAGCACGCATTCCGACGGGAGCATGTTGATGGCGACGCCACCACGCAGGGTTCCGACATTCACCGATACGCGGCGCATCACGTCCGCCGCCCCCGCCCCGAGCGATGCTTCGGCGGCGGTCCGGACCTCGGAGCGGTCGAGGGTCCTTGCAACCGTTTCGGACTCGGCCGGAGCCATCGATTCGATTGTCTCGAGCTCGCGAACGAGGCGCACGGCCAGCCGGTTCGCGCTCGTGCCGGCGTGCGGATAGGCGCTGTGTCCGCCCGCGGTCCGGATGGTGAACCGCAGCCACAGCATCGACTTCTCGCCGAACCGGATGGTCCCGAGACCGCTCGGCTCCGCGTTGAGCACGCAGTCCCCCAGAACCTCCTCGCCGCAATGCTCGGTCAGCCAGCCGGATCCCCAGCGCCCGCCGGTCTCCTCGTCCGAGACCACGGTCAGGGTGACGCGGCCCGCGAGCTCGCTCCGCAACCGGTGCAGGTAGGCGTGCGCGAAGAGGAGCGCCGTCGTTCCGCAGTTCATGTCGACGGTCCCGCGGCCGTGGATCCTCCCGTCGACCACGTCCCCGGAGAGCGGATCACGCGACCAGGCCGTCCGGTCGCCGATCGGAAACACGTCGAGGTGACCGTTCAGCACGAGGTGCCGGCCGTTTCCGCGTCCCGAAAAGGAGCTGACGAGGTTCGGCATCTCCGGCCGCGGCGCTTCGGTGCGACAGCCGATGCCCTCCGCGGAAAGGAACCCGGCCACGAGTTCGGCCGCGGCGGTGGTGTCGCCCGGTGGATTGCAGGTATCGATGCGGGTGAGGGTCCGGAGAAGCTCGACCCGGCGGTCGCGCTCACCGTCGATCCACTCGAGCAGCCGCTTGCGCACCGCCGTCATGTTCCGAATCCGGGCTCCGGCATCTCGTGGACGACGATCCCGTCCTTGACGACCAGGGTGCAGTCGCAGCCGCCGATCCGGTAGGCGAGCCCGCGGGGATCATCCGTGTCCCAGGCCGCGAGATCGGCGGCGCGGCCAAGCGCGATCCGTCCCGCCTGCCCGGATAGCCCGAGCGCGCGGGCGCCGTTTACCGTGAAGCCGCGCAGCGCCTCCTCCGGGGTCAGCCGGAAGAGATAGCAGCCAAGATGCATCTGGGACGACGGGGAGACGGTGGGCGAGCTCACCGGGTTCGAGTTGGTCGCGAGGGCCATCGGCACCCCGAGCTCGCGGAAGAGGGCCACCGGCGGCTTGCGGGTCTCGTGGAAGGTCAGGTGCGCGCCGGGCAGGAGGGTCGCGACGGTGCCCGCCTCCGCCATCGCCTCCACCGTGGCGCGCGAGGCGTACTCGAGGTGGTCGGCGGACAGACCGCGGTACTTCGCGACGACCCCGCCCGCCCCGAAGTCCGTGTACTGGTCGGCGTGGAGCTTGACCGGCAGGCCGAAGGATTGCGCGCAGTCGAAAAGGCGCCCGATCTGCGCGTGGCTGTAACCGTTCTGGTCGCAGAAGCCATCGACCTGGTCGACGATCCCCTGGCGCGCCGCCTCGGGAAGGACCTCTTCGCACATGAACGTGACGTAGTCGTCGCGGCGCCCGGCGAATTCCTCGGGAGGCAGTCCGTGCGCGCCGAGGTAGGTGGACACCACGGTGACCGGCAGGTCCTCCCCGAGCGCACGCGACACCCGCATCTGGCGAAGCTCGGTGTCCCGGTCGAGCCCGGCCCCGGACTTGCTCTCGACGGTGGTGACCCCGTTCGCGATGAGCCGGCTCATGCGCCGCCGGCTCGCCGCGTGGAGCGCCTCCTCGGAGAGCGCCCGGGTGCGTCGCGTCATCGCCAGGATCCCGGCCCCGGCAGGCTCCAGGTCCCACCGGCCCCCGCCCTGGGACAGCACCTCGAAATCGTCGAGGCCCTCCTCTCCGTAGACGATGTGCGTGTGCGGGTCCACGAGCCCCGGGGTGACGACCCGGCCGCCGAGGTCGCGCACTTCGTCCGCCTGGTCCTCGCGCGCCGCGGCGCTCGGCCCGATCCAGGCGATCTTCCCGTCCGTGATCCCGATGGCTCCGTCCGCGACGAGCCCGAACGGCTCCTCACCGTCCATCGTCGCGACGTTGGCGTTTGTCAGCAGAAGGTCATGCATGCGAATCGCTCCTCATTGCAGGGCCGGCGGCGCTTCCCGCGTGCACCCGGCCGTCGTCGCCCCCCGGGAAACACGAGCTTGCCGCCCGCCTCCACTCCCCCGTCCTCGCCGGCGGGAACGCCCCGACTCCCACCGCTCGCATCGTTCCGTCTCGCACCGCGAGGCGACCGCCGGAAGGGACGCGGTCGCGAAGCGCGAGGTCTTCGCCAACTACGAGATCGAACATGGTCATTCTCCGAAGATCATGCGCCGTCCGGGGCAAATTCGAGGAGCAGGTCCTTGGCGTCCACGGACTGCCCCGGGGCGACGTGCAGGGCCGCGACGGCGCCGTCGCGCTCGGCGTGGAGCGCGGTCTCCATCTTCATCGCCTCGATGGTCATGAGCAGGTCGCCGGCCGCCACCGGGCGTCCCGCCGATACCGCCACCGAGGCCACCACCCCCGGCATCGGCGCGGACACGTGGCAGGGGTTCGCGGGATCCGCCTTGGGTCGTCGGGCGACGGAGGCGGCCGCCTCGCGGTTCTCGATCTTGACGCTGCGCGGCTGTCCGTTCAGCTCGAAGAAGACGCGCACGTTCCCCTCGGCGTCGGTCTCGCCGATGGCGAGGCACCGGATGACCAGGGTGAGGCCGCGCCCGAGCTCGATCGAGACCTCCTGTCCCGGCGGAAGGCCGTAGAAGTAGACCTCCGTCGGGAGCACCGAGACCGGGCCGTAGCGGGTGCGGTGCTGCGCGTAGTCAATGAACACCTTCGGATACATCAGGTACGAGCAGAGCTCCTCGTCGGAGAGGGTCCAGCCGGTGGCCGCCCCGGCCTTCGCACGTTCGGCCTCGAGGTCGGCCGGGGGGGGCGCGGCCCCCGGGCGCCCCTCGATGGGCTTCTCGCCCTTCAGGATCTTCCGCGAGAGGGCCTCCGGGAACCCGCCCGGCATCCGCCCGAGCTCGCCCCGGAAGAGACCGATGACCGACTCGGGAAACGCGATCTCGCGGTCGACGTCCTCGACGTCTGCGCGGGTGAGCCCGCCGGAGACCATCACCAGGGCGAGGTCGCCGACCACCTTCGAGGTGGGGGTTACCTTGATGATGTCCCCGAACATCCGGTTCACCTCGGCGTAGGCGCTCGCCACCTCGTGCCATCGTTCGGCGAGTCCGAGCGCGCGCGCCTGCTCGCGAAGGTTCGTGAACTGCCCCCCGGGCATCTCGTGCAGGTAGACCTCCGACGCGGGTGCCCGCATGTCGGTCTCGAACGCCGCGTACTGCGCCCGGACCGCCTCCCAGTAGTCCGAGAACTCCCGGATGCGGGCCGGATCGAGACCGGTGTCGCGAGGCCGGCGGCGAAGCGCCGCGACGACCGAGCCGAGGCACGGCTGCGAGGTGAAGCCGGAGAGGCTGTCCATCGCGAGGTCGATCGCGTCGACCCCGGCGTCCACCGCGGCAAGGACGCTCGCGGCGGCGATTCCCGAGGTGTCGTGGGTGTGGAAGTGGACCGGAAGCCCAGTCTCCTCCCGCAGGGCGGTCACCAGCTCGCGCGCCGCCGCGGGCTTCATCAGCCCCCCCATGTCCTTGATGCCGAGAACGTGGGTACCCGCATCGCGTAGCGCGCGGGCCATCTCGAGGTAGTAGTCGAGGTCGTAGCGGGCGCGTTCGGGGTCGTGGAGGTCGGCCGTGTAGCAGATGGCCGCCTCGCAGACCTTCCCCGTCTCGCGGACCGCGTCGATGGAGACCCGCATGTTCTCCACCCAGTTGAGGGGATCGAAGATGCGAAAGACGTCGATTCCGGATTCGGCGGCGCGGGCGATGAATCCGCGCACCACGTTGTCCGGGTAGTTGGTGTACCCGACCGCGTTCGATGCTCGGACCAGCATCTGGAGGAGGATGTTCGGAATGCGGGTGCGAAGCTCGTGGAGCCGCTCCCACGGCGATTCGCCGAGGAAGCGCATCGCCACATCGAAGGTCGCCCCGCCCCAGCACTCGAGCGAGAAGAGCTCCGGCAGGTTGCGCGCATACGCGTCCGCGATCCTGCGCATGTCGTGGGTGCGCATCCGGGTCGCGAGAAGCGACTGGTGGGCGTCGCGCATCGTCGTGTCGGTCACGAGCACCTTCGACTCGCTCCGCATCCAGGCCGCGACCGCCTCGGGACCCTCCGCGTCGAGCCGCGCCTTTGCCCCGTCGGAGCGGATGTCTCCCGAGCGCCGGGGCGGACGCGGG
This sequence comes from Immundisolibacterales bacterium, assembly GCA_026712715.1. Taxonomy (GTDB): domain Bacteria; phylum Pseudomonadota; class Gammaproteobacteria; order HK1; family HK1; genus JAJDXW01. The sequence goes on from JAPOPW010000044.1 coordinate 9,107, forward strand.
GTGCGCGCATGGGCGGGCGGCGCGGGGCGCCCCGCCACCTCCGGATGGCCGTTGACGGTGACCTCGGCGACGTAGCGAAGCAGCCGGCTCGCGCGGTCGCGCGGGCGCGCAAACGCGAGGAGCCCCGGGTTGTCGTCGATGAATCGGGTCGTCACCCTGCCGTGCCGGAACGCCTCGTCGCCGACGAGGCGTTCCAGGAAGGCGATGTTGGTGGCCACCCCCCGGATCCGGAACTCGCGCAGCGCACGCCGCATGCGGTCGATGGCCCCCTCCCGGGACGGCGCCCACACGGTGACCTTCTCGAGCAGCGAGTCGTAGTGCCGGGTGATGACCGCTCCCGCGTAGGCCGTGCCCCCGTCGAGTCGGACCCCGAATCCGGTCGCGGCCCGGTAGGCGGTGATCCGCCCGTAGTCGGGGATGAAGCGATCAAGCGGATCCTCGGTGGTGATCCGGCACTGGACCGCATGTCCCCGCAGGGCGATGGCCTCCTGCGGCGGGCAGGCGGCGTCCGGGCCGTCCCCGATGGCGCCTCCCTCCGCGACCCGGATCTGGGCCCGCACCAGGTCGACGCCGGTGACCTGCTCGGTGACCGTGTGCTCGACCTGGATGCGCGGGTTCACCTCGATGAAGTGGAAGCGTCCCGTGTCGAGGTCGTGCAGGAACTCCACCGTGCCCGCGTTGACGTAGCCGGCCTCGCGGGCGATCGCGAGGGCGTATCCGGTCAGCTCGTCGCGCTCCGCCGGAGATATCCCGGGAGCCGGAGCGCACTCGACGATCTTCTGGTTGCGCCGCTGCACCGAGCAGTCGCGCTCGAAGAGGTGGACGACCTGCCCGTGCCCGTCCGCCAGCACCTGGACCTCGAGGTGACGCGCCCGCGCAATGAACCGCTCGAAGTAGATGTCGTCCTTGCCGAAGGCGGCCGCCGCCTCGCGCCGCGCCGCGAGCAGGGCCGGCTCGAGCCCCTCCGGGCCATCGACCACCCGCATCCCGCGCCCGCCCCCGCCCCAGCTCGCCTTGAGGATCCCCGGGAAGCCGACGGCGCGCACGATTTCGAGCGCGGCCCCCGGGTCCGCGGGAAGCGCGCCGGTTGCCGGCACCGTCGGCACCCCGGCCGCCGCCGCGAGCGCGCGGGCGGAGACCTTGTCCCCGAGCCGGCGGAGGGTCTCCGGTCGCGGGCCGATGAAGGCGATGCCGGCCGCGGCGCAGGCCCCGGCGAACTCCGGCGACTCGGAGAGGAAGCCGTAGCCGGGGTGGATGGCATCGGTCCCCGTCTCGACCGCCACCGCGATGATGTCGTCGACCGCGAGATAGGCGGTGACCGGCCCGTGCCCTTCGCCGATGCAATAGGACTCGTCGGCCTTGGAGCGGTGGAGGGAGAGGCGGTCCTCGTCGGCGAAGACGGCGACCGTGGCCTTCCCCATCTCGTTCGCCGCGCGCAGGACGCGGATCGCGATCTCGCCGCGGTTGGCGACCAGGATCTTCCGGAACTCGCTCATGGGCCTCGTCCTGTTCCGAGCGAAGCTCGAACCGTTGCATCGAACGCGATGCCGTGAAGGAAGGATGACACGATCCGGGCACGCCGATCGACGCAATCGCAACCTTTCGAGCGGCGCGCTCCGCGCGCCGACGGAGGGAGTCGACGACCCGGTGGGCTCGCTCCGGCCATGCAAGGCTCCGCATGGCCGGGTCAGGTCCAGGTTCGGGGGACTGTGTCCGTGGGCGTTCGCTGCCGCCGGCTTCAAACCGGCGCGTTCACCCGGACGACCTGGCGGCCCCGACATACTCACTGTCAGATTGCTCGACTCGCATACCGCATTCCGTTCCCACCCCACGTGGACGACATTCGAAGCAATCATGGGAAATGGGGCCGTTTCGATGCACTCCACCAACGTCCGAGAGTTGAAGAAAAACCCGTCGCGCGCGCTGCGGCTGGCGAGGCGCGAGGCAACGCGACGTGGACTGGACTACATCGGAACCGTTCGCATGCTGCACCTGGCCGAGCAGAGATCGATCGTCGACAACGCCGAGGCCACGATTCAACGCATGGCCGAGCGCGGCTATCGGATCTCGCCGCTCGCCCTGCGGCAACTCAAGGCGCAGACCTCGGGTGATGCGCCTCATTCGGACAAGGCGGCAGTTCGGCGGCAAGAACCATCGCCTCCTCGCAGGGAGCCGAGTCCCTGAAGAGCGACGTCCGGCATCGCCTACCAGCGAACGTTCCCCGTGCCCATGAGGGCGCCGCTTCGGTGGACCTCGACCGACCAGCCGGGAGGCACCACCGTCGTCCCCCCCGCTTCCTCCACGATCGCCGGACCATCGATCCGGCTCTCCGGGGGCAGCCGCTCCCGATCCAGAATCGGCGTCTCGCGCCACCCGCCGAACCATGCCGAGCGGTGCTCGATCAGGGGATCGCCGGTGCCGCGCGGGACGAAATCCACCGCCGGCTTGTCGACCTCCCCGATCGAGACGAGCCGGACGTTGACGATCTCGAGGTCGTTCGCCGGGTCGGCGTAGCCGAACGTCTCCTCGTGCCTCGTGTCGAACGCGATGCGAAGCGGCGTCCAGTCGGCGTCGCCCGGGTTCCAGGGGATCGGAAGCGTGAAGGATTGGCCGACGTACCGCACGTCCAGGGTGAACTCGTGGCGCTGGCGGTCGCGCGCCACGCCGTCCGCTTCGAGCCTCGCCGCGCCCTCTTCGTGCATCGTGCGCGCCCGCGCCCGCAGCGCTTCGATGTCGAGCTCCGAGATCCGCCCCCCCCATGCCGCCACCGCATCATGGCGAAGGTCGGCGAGCATCTGCCCGAGGGCGGAGAGATGTCCGGGAAGGCGGGGCACGAGGACGCGCGTGATCCCGAGCTCCTCGGCCACCTCCATGGCGTGCATCGGCCCGGCGCCGCCGAACCCGACCAGGGTGAAGTCGCGCGGATCGAACCCGCGGTGGACCGAGACCTCGCGCACCGCCCCGGCCATCCGCGCCACCGCGATCCGCAGCGACGCGCTCGCGAGGGCGGCCGGGTCGCCTTCCGTGCCCCGGGACGCGAGCGTGCGGAACGCGGCCCGCGCCTTCTCCGCGTCGAGCGACAGTCCTCCGGCAAGCGCGCGGCCGACCGGCAGGCGGCCAAGGGGGAGGTTCGCATCGGACACCGTCGGCTCGTCCCCCCCGCGCCCGTAGCAGGCGGGCCCCGGCACCGCGCCGGCGCTTCGCGGGCCGACCCCGAGGGTGCCGTCGGGCTGGACCCACACGATGGATCCGCCGCCCGCCCCGATGGTGTGGATGTCGAGCTGCGGCATCTTGAGGGGGAACGCGTCGATCTGGTTGTCGTGCGACATGCGCGGCGCGAGCCCGTGCACCAGGGCGACGTCGGTGCTGGTTCCGCCCATGTCGAAGGTGATGATGTCCAGGGCCCCGGCGCTCTCGGCAACCCGGACCGCCCCGGTGACCCCGCCGACCGGCCCGGAGAGGAACGTGGCCGCGCACCGTTCCCCCGCCGCGGACAGGGTCATCGCCCCCCCGTTCGAGCCCATGATGTTGACCGGGGCGGAGATTCCGTGCTCCGCGAGGGCGGCCTCGAGCGCGGCGAGATAGTCGCGCATGACCGGGGTGAGATACGCGTTCAGTACCGCCGTCGACGTCCGCTCGAACTCGCCCCGCTCCGGGGTGAGAGCGGCGGACTCGGAGATCGCGACACCGTCGAGGCGGCTCGCGAGCGCGCTCGCCACCGCCTGCTCGTGCCTGCGGTCGACGTAGCTGTTGACCAGGGCCACCGCGACCGCCTCCACGGCGGCGCCGCGAAGCGCCTCGGCGAGCCCCTCGAAGTCGAAACCGTCGAGCGGCCGCACCACCGAGCCGTCCGCCGCGAGCCGCTCGGACACCTCGAAGCGGCGGTCGCGCGGGACGAGGGGCGCGGGCCGCTGCCACGCGGGATCGAACAGGCCTCCGACGAGCCGTCGCCCCTTGCCCACCTCCAGCAGGTCCCGGAACCCCGCGGTGGTGACGAGACCGGTGCGGGCCCCCTTGCGCTCGAGGAGGGCGTTGGTGGCGATGGTGGTGCCGTGCACGAACGCGCCGATGGATGCGGGCGCGATCCCGAGCGACGCGAGGGCGGCGAGCACGCCGCGCCATTGCTCGCCGGGAAGCGACGGGACCTTCGCCGAGGACAGGGTCCCGTCCGGACCGTGCGCGATGAGATCGGTGAACGTTCCGCCGACGTCGACGCCGACGAGGTGATGTCCCTTGCTCACCTTCCCTTCACCTCGGCGCGAGGTGGACGCGGCGGACTTCGACCGTGTCGCCGGCCCGGGCGCCGAGGGCGGCGAGCGCCTCCGCGCTCAGGGCAAGGTCGCGGCGGTCGGCGATCGCGGCCCAACCTCGAAGCGCGGCCCCGCACTCCGGGGTCGCGAGCTCGACGAGCGCTCCGTCCTCGACCTCGAGCCGGCGGGCCAGCTCGGCCGGAAGCGCGATCCGGCGGCGCGGACCGTCGCCGTCGGCCTCGTTCGAGAGGACGGCCTCGGCCAGCACCCGCGACGCCCGCAGCCGCCTGCGCTCCGCGTCCGTCGCCGCCGTGTCCACGCCGCCTCCGTCCGCCGCCACGACCACCCCGTAGCGGGCGCACGCCTGCTCGGGGCTCAGGTAACCGAGCGCCACGTCCTCGCGCACCCTCGCGGGCGCGCGGTCGAGAGGATCCCCGCAACCGCCTCCGCCCGACGTCTCCATGCGCACGACGTCGCCGGCCTCGAGGGCGAAGCCGCCCACCTTGCCGGGCACCGGTGACGGCTCGATTGTCCCCCCGTCCCGGACCACGGTGAAGCGGTTCGCGGCTCCCCCCACCCCGCCCGCGACCCCGAAGGGCGGGATGATGTTCTTGTCGGCGAGCACCGAGAGGCTCGCCTCGCGGGCGAGCACCCGGACGTCGCGCCGCACCCCGAGCCCGCCCCGGAACTCGCCGTCGCCGCACGACCCTTCCCGCAAGGAGTACGACTCGATGCGAAGCGGGCACTGCGCCTCGACGATCTCGGCCGACTGGACGGCGTTGAAGTCGCCCTCCGGGAACGCCCGCACCCCGTGGCTCCCGTCGGTGCGAGCGGTCGCCCCGGTGCCCGCGGCCGGGTACTCGTAGAGGAGGAAGATCCCTTCCCGGTCCGGATGCGGCCCGGAGACGTAGACATGGTTGCCTCCGCCCTTCAAGTCGCCCACCCGCGTCTCGGGGAGGGCCTTCCCGAGCGCGGAGACGACGAGGCCGCACATGAGCGCCCGGCATTCCACCATGCCCCCGCAGGGCGCGGGGAGGGTCGCGTTGAGGAAGCTGCCCGGCGGGTTCACGATCTCGATCGGGTTGAACGAGCCGTGGTTCACCGGGGTGTCGGGGTCGAGGCACGACTTGACGATGCTCGCAACCGCGTTGAACGCCATCGCCGGCCCGACGTTCGTCGGTCCCCTGGTCTGGGGCGAGGAGCCGGTGAAGTCGGCGACGAGCCGATCGCCGGCCACGGTGAGGGCGAGCCGGCCGCGAAGCGGCGCCTCCCCGTGGCCGTCGCTGTCGAGATAGCCCTCCGCGTGGTACGTCCCGTCCGGGATCCCGGCGATGCGATCGCGCATCACCCGCTCGGCCCGCACGATGAGCTCGTCGATCGCGTCGATGAGCGCCTCGCCGCCGAAGCGCCCGAACAGCCGTGCGACGTGGTCCGCCGCCTTGCGCGAGGTCCCGAGCATGGTGTTGAAGTCGCCGCGGCGCTCGTGCCGGATGCGCATGTTGTCGAAGAGCAGGGTGAGCCAGGCCTCGTTCATCCGCCCCCGGTCGCAGATCCGGGTCGGGACGATGCGAAGCCCCTCCTGGTAGATCTCGTTCACCCGACCGGAGAGGCTGCCCGGCGTCATGCCCCCGACGTCTCCCCAGTGGCAGCGGGTCGCGGTGAACATCGCGAGTCGGCCTTTGCGGAACACCGGGAAGAGCATCAGCACGTCGTTGAGGTGCGTGCCGCCCGTATACGGGTCGTTGTGGAAGAAGATGTCCCCTTCGTGGATGTCGTCGCCGAACGTGCGCACCACCTCCGCCGTCGAGTAGGGGACCGAGAAGTTGTGGATGGGATTGTCGTCGACCCCTTGCGCGACGAGGCGGCCGTCGGGCGCGACGAGCGCGCAACTGAAGTCGTGCCCCTCGTAGATGATCGAGGAGTACGACGAACGGATGACGTTCGCGCGCATCTCGTTGACGACCGCGACCAGGGACTCGCGGATCAGCTCGAGCCGGCCGACCTCCTCCATCTCTCCCCCTCCTGCTGCCTCGTGCCCGGCACCGAAAGGCCGCGGCAAGACGCGCCGCGACCGTCCGCCCTATCATTGCATACGAGCCCGGCCGTTCCGGGCGGTCATTGGCGCAGCGAAGCGGGAGAAACCTTGATGCGAGAGGAAATCGTCGATATCGCCACCGCGGACGGCGCGATGGAGACCTTCATCTGCCGGCCCGAGCGGGGCGGCCCCTTCCCGCCCGTCCTCTTCCTGATGGACGCCCCGGGGATCCGCGAGGAGCTCCGCGACATGGCCCGGCGGCTCGCGACGGTCGGCTACTTCGTGCTGCTACCGAACCTCTACTACCGCGCCGGGCGCGACACGAAGTACGGGCCGCACGTGCTGGTGCCGGCAAGCCCCGACAACGCGCGGATGCTCGCCGTGCGCAGGAAGATGACGATCCCCCCGGTCATGGAGGACGTCGGGGTCATGCTCGACTACGCGCACGGCCACGAGGAGGCCGCGAACGGCCCGGCCGGCACCCACGGCTACTGCATGAGCGGGCCGTACTCGCTTGCCGCCGCCGCCCGCTACCCCGACCGGATCGCGGCCGCCGCCTCGTTCCACGGGACCTGGCTCGTGAGCGACGCGGAGGAGAGTCCGCACCTCACGTTCGCAAGGGCCGGGGGCGAGATCTACATCTCGTGCGCGGAGCACGACGAGGTCGCCCCCCTCGCGATGGTCGAGGAGCTGCGCGGCCACTTCGAGGCGTCGGGGGCGGCCGGCGAGCTCGAGATCCACCCCGGCGCGCACCACGGCTTCGCCTTCCCGGAGCGCTGGTGCTACGACAAGGCCGCCGCCGAGCGGCACTGGGAGCGCCTCATCTCCCTCTACCGCCGCCGCCTCGGCTGATCCGCAACGCCCGCAGCGTCTTGTTCCGTCCCCCCCGACCGGCACATCGGGACGCCTTGAATCAGTGAGTCAGGCCGGTTCGACGTCCGTCCGCGCGAAGTCCTCGCCCTTGTACAGCAGCGGCAGGTTCCTCCGCCGGGCCAGGGCGTAGGCGAACACGTCTCCCAGGTTGAGGCCGGGCGGATGATGGCCCCTGCCGTAGCGGCGATATGCGTGCGCCGCCGCGATCGCCTGGTCTTCGTCCAGCGGCTCGATCGCGATGAAGGGTTCGCCGAGAAACTCCAACGCTGCGGCAAAGAGCTCCTCGTCGCGGCTCGCGACCGCGGCGAGCTCGACGGCGGTCCCGGCCGAGACCACCGCCCCGCCGGCGCCGGCGAGTCGATCCCTGAACGCCGCGGCCTCTTCCTCCCGGAGCAGGATGGCGAGAATCGCGGAAGTGTCCAGGACAATCACCGCGGCAGTCCACGTTCGGTGTACAGATCCTCCTGCAGGGAAAGCGACAAGGCGGGAGCGTAGTCGGGAAGGACCGTGCCGGACAGACGCTCGCGCAGGCGCAGTCCGGCTTCGATGTAGCGATCGATTGACGCTTCGATGGCCCCACGATCCGGCCGGTCGGACGCGAGGCGTTCCTCGAGCGCGGTGAGGGCGCGTTCGATGGTCGCGGTCTTGCGTCCGCGGCCTTCGAGAGCGAGTCGAGCGGCGAGCCTTTCGACACGTTCTTCGAGGTCCGGTCGGTGGGTCAGGTTGATTGCCATGGGGCAGGTCGCTGCGTCGTCGGAATGGTCCTCGCGCTATTGTAGCTTCGAATGTAGCGTATGATGCCGGCGGTCCTCGATCGCTGCGAATCGCCGCGCACCGCCGGCGCGACCCTCGCATTGCCGGATCACCAGATCTCATCCACCCAAAGCGTGTAGGTGCCTACCTGGTAGTGGTCCGCAAGCGGCGGGAAGCCGCCGTATACAGCCATCACTCTGGCCGGGACAGATCTCCGGCGTTCCGTAGCCCAGGGCCACCTCGAGCGCATCGATGGTGCTTCGTCGCGATCGCCTGAATCGGCTGCTCCCCTCGAAGCGCTTCGAGCGCCACTCGCTTCTTGAAGGCCGCCGTGAATCGACGCCGTCTCGTCGCCATACCCTTGCCCTCCTGCAGGCTCCGAGTACACCTTGGCGACCGGTCCAAGTTTCCGGGACCACCTCATGACTCGGTCGGTCGATCCCAGTTGGTCAGTCCGAAAAATCCTTTTGCACCAGTATGTTGAAGCATAACCGCTCCATCTGGTTACCACTTCCGTTCGCACGCGGGAGAGATGCGCTCGGCCCAAGGTTTCAGCCGGACTCCGGAAGTCCGGGGAGTCGCGGGACCGGGGGTTTGGATGATCCAGCCC
>JAPOPW010000054.1 GCA_026712715.1 Immundisolibacterales bacterium
AGCCGGAGATCCACAACCACCCTCGGAGGGGACCCCCAACACCGGTCTCCGAAAAAGATTCCCTTCCATCGGCTATCGTTCACCTCAGTGCCGGTGACGACAGCCCTCAACCGTCCACACGATCGGGTTAACCCCAGACACCGACTTACTCACCGCGCTCCCCCCGATAGAAATGTGATACACCCGGGTAGAAGTCGTGGTCCTCCACTCTCCGGAGGCGTGGTAGAACTCGTACCCATTGCCAATCGTCCACCCTGTGGCGGACCCGGCGTCCTCGGAAGCGCTATACGTTGCGTCGTATTTGACTCTGTCAACCCCACTTCCCTTCAGGAAAACGACCGTGTAGGTGGTACTTGGCGCAAGGTACGTGTTCAAGGGAGCCGTGAACCTAATAACTCCGGCCTCAAAGCTGTCCGGAGCAGTAAGCGCCACGCAGCTCCTGTGGGACGGGACAGCGCTGGGCGCCACCTGGGGAAAACCGCCGGCGCCGGTCGGACACAATGTGGCGGAGAAGCTATCATTCTCGTCGTCCTCGGAAATGGTGCTGATGCTGCTCAGCCTGTAGCCGCCAAGATTCGGGCCGGTGGAGAAACGCATCGCGCGGGGGTTACCCGTATCGTTAGAGGTATCTGAGGCCTGAGCGAAATTGCTGACGAGGGTAGCGTCTTCAGAGTCCGCGGTCGGAATACTCAGGCGCACGGTGCGTGAGGATTCACTCGACCAGTCGAGGCCGGTGCCGTCGAACTGGTATCGGACTTCATCTACGCCGGTCTCCCCAACAAGCGCCGCATCAATCAGGCGGAGCGTTTCATCGCAGACGTGCACCTGGACGCGTGCGCGGTCCCCACCGGACAACTCGGAACTTATGCCGAAAATGAATATGACGCTTGACTCGCCGACGTTGTCGTTGTTGATCGTGAAGAGTCGCGTGATAGTGTAACTGTCCGAATTGATGGTGAAACTGCTGTCGCCAGATAGGCTTCCGAGTATGCCTGTGAAGTAGCCACTGTAAAGTTGTGAAGTTCCAACATTCACCGTGGTCGTCGCGATTACCGTCCTGTCCGTCAGCGTCGGTGCGTTGCATGTGGTCTGAGCAGTCGCGGGAGACGGGAACGACAGCGGGACGAGCGCGGCCAATGCCGCTGCCACGGCCAGCGCCTTGCGACTCCGCACGAATTGCAGCAAATTGCGGCGTGTCGTCATGGAAATTGTCCTTTCGATGGCTGTGTCGGCCATGGGTCCCTCGCGCAGCGCCGGTCACGCACAAGCCGGCTCCGGTTGCGCCGGCAGGTCAATGCGAAACTCTCGACCCGTTGAAGCGCTGTCCGGCGTCGTCCCTGCGGCTCCCACGAAGAGGCTACGAGTGCGGCCTGGGGGTACTGCGCCCGCCGCCGCGTCCGCTGGCTGGGCGCCGGGGGGCAGCCAGGCGGACCCGACAAGGCACGCCGCCCGTGGCCGGGAGGAGAGGCCGGCGGCGCCGGGCGCGCAGCCGGGGCCGTTGCGGGTGGGCGCGCCCCCGGACGGCCCGTGTCCGAGCACCGTGTCGTCCGCCAGATTTTCACGAGCGCGATCGCTGCGCCAACCCGGTTGCCCGGAGCTGAGCCGAGGCCTGCGTCCCCGGCACCTCGTCCGGGGCAAGACCGCATGTTCGAAGCGGGAGGTACTCGGGTGGGAGAGTCGAGTCGTCTAGGCCAGGGACCGGCTCCGGTCCCGAACGCACTCGCTCCTTGCATCGCCACGTCTCCAAAACGGCGCCCGATGAGGTCCGTCACCGGGGGTAAGCTCCGTCGGAGGTGTTTCCGACCACCCCGACCGCGTCACTATAGACATGGCGCATGTACGGGAGACAATAGGATTCGGGTATAAATTTCTTGAGCTACATAAGAAAGTTAGAGTACTAGCGCAACAGTGGAAGGTTGCTACACGAGAGAGGAAGAAAGACTACGCATCAGTACCAATCTTGCTGCATAGGAGCGCACGCGAAACTATCGAAACCAGGGGCGTTCGCTACCACGATCCGTGGCCCGTGACACCAGGTCAACGCCGGTGCCGGCGGTGGTCCGCCCGAGCCCTCTCTTCGCCGCAGCTCCTCAGGTTTCGCCGCGGATCAGGCCCATTTCGCGGGCCCGGCGCAGCGCCTCGACCCGGTTGCGCACCCCGAGCTTGGCGAACAGGTTGCGCAGGTGATAGCGCACGCCATACGCGCTCAGGCCCAGCTCCGCCGCAATCTGCTTGTCCCGCCGTCCCGCGAGCCGCTGCAGGACCTGCCGCTCGCGCGCGCTCAGCAGCCGTTGCCGCGGGTCGTCCGCGCACACCATCGCCGCAAGGAGCGCGGGCGCCGCATCCCCGACCGCCGCACCGGGCGCGGATTCGAGACAGGCGGCCAGGAGCTCGGCGCAGTCGGCGCGCTCGCGCACCAGCGGCCCCGCGTAGGGCGAATCGGCGTAGGCGAAGAGGTATTCCTCCACGTGGGCGGCAGCCGCCGCCCCGTCCCCGGCACGCCGTTCGAGCACCGCCGACAGCGCGAGCGCGCGCATCAGCGTTCGCTTCAGCCCCCGCGCCGCCGCCGCCGTACGCAGCTCGGAGGCGAGGCTTCGGGCTTCCTCGAAGCGCCGGCGCCCGATCGCCAGGCGCAGGCGGGCCGAGGACAGCGCCTCCATCTCGCGCCAGGTCTGCCCGGCGAGGTCCAGGCAGCCCGCCGCGTCGGGGGGCAGGTCGGCCGCCTCCCAGGCCCGCTCGGCGTCGCCGATCGGCGCGGCGGTCGCCAGCAGCGACACCCGGAGCGCCGACACGTACCGCACGAGCGCCGGCAGCCGGGCGTTGCGCACGTAGTCCAGCATCTCGTCTGCGGCCGCGAGCGCCGACTCGACCCCCTCATCGCGAAGCCTCGCCTCCAGCACGGCGCCGCTCGCCGCCGCATAGGCCTGGAAGGGCGTGCTGCCCCGCGTCAGCGCTTCGGGGACGCGATCCGGCTCTGCCTCCGGCGCCGCGCGGCCGCATTCGAGCGAGAGCTCGTGGGTCAGTGCGCTGCACACGGCCGCCGGTTCGACGTCCAGCGCATAACGCTCCGTGGCAACCTGCTTGGCGCGTTGGTACAGCTCCGCCGCGTCCTCCACCCGGCCTTGCGCCATCGCGGCCTGCCCCTCCTGCACGTCCAGGAACATCGACATGTAGCGGCTCTGGGCAAAGCACGGCCGCGCCCGCGCGGCATGGTCGAGCGCCTCCGCGATGTTCCCCGTCAGGTTGCCCGCGAGGCAACGGCTGTATTCGAGGACCCCCCGGGTCAGGACATCCAGGTGCGGCGATTCCACGAGCCGCGCAACGTCGGCCAGATGCGTGCGCATCATCGTCGAGCCCATGCTTTCGCTGCCATAGAGCAGCATCATGCCCCGAACCACGCAATGGTCCGCCGCCAGCTCGAGCTCGGCGCCGCTCGCATCGACCTGGAGGCCGTCCACGGCCCCGGCCAGCGAGCCGTATCGCGCTCTGGCCTCGTCCATCCGTCCCGACAGGAGCAACGACACGCACCGCACCAGCGCAAGGCGCGGGCGCGCGGCGACGGCGTCCTCGGTGAGCAGGCGGTGGGCGGCCTGAAACTGCACAATCCCTTCGCGGAGGTACAGGCGAACGCCGCCCGCGTCCTCCACGATGTCGCCCGCAAGCGCCGGCTCCCCGGCCTCGACCGCGTAGCGCATGGCGTCCACCGTCGGCCCCGGCGCCCGAGAGCGCCGGCAAGCCGCCGATGGATGGACACGAACCGCTGCGGCGTCTCGCGGAAGCGCTGCCGCGCGCAATGCTCGCGAATCAGCGGATGCAGCCGCCACCCCTTCCTTCAACCGTCGCCCACGGGTTGAGGCGGTCCGGCCAGGATCGGCATCGTGCCAATCCGGCGCATCGCATCGCAGCGCTCCAGCCCCTCGTCGAGCAGCGCCGCGTCGATCCACTCGAACAGGCCGATATCGAGCAGGAACTCCCGGTCCTCCGCCCCGAGGCCCGCGAACAGCCGCGACTCCACCCAGTTCTCCACGAGCCTGCGCGAGTCGCGCGCATCGTCGCGGGCGCCCCGCTCCAGCTCGTTCCGGGAGAGCCTGAGCGCGAAGGGCCAGCCGGCCGACTCCGACATCACCGCGTCCAGTCGCCGGCCCGACAGCTTGCCGCCGAAGAAGTCCGCGACCTCCGCGCTGGTGAACCGCAGGTCCTCCGCCGACAGGATCTCGGCCTCGCCGTCCAGCACCGCGCCGGTGACGTTCACCCCGGCGGGAAGATCGCGGCCCGAAAAGGCCAGGTGCAGGTTCGCCGGGCCGCGCTGCAGCAGGAACTCCAGCAAGGCCACCGCATCCGGGCTCCCGAGCCGTTCCAGCTCGTCGAACACCAGCACGAACGGCCCCTCGCGGGCCTCGATTTCGCCGAGTGCGAGTCCGGTTCGGCTGCCGATCTCGCCGCCCACCTGTCCGAGGATCGAAATCCCGAGGTCCTCCACTTCCGCCGGCGCGCCGGCGGCGGCGCTCCGGCAGGCGCACGCGACATAGGTGTCCAGAACCGCGGGCTCGTCCTGCTCGTCCACGGACACCCACGCGACGGGGATCCCGTCCTCGCGAGCCCGGCGGCAGCACTCGCCGAGCAGAGTCGTCTTGCCGAACCCGCCCGGCGCCACCACCGCCGTCAGGCGACGCCGGGTCGGCATGGCCCGGTCCACCAGCGCGGCGCGGTCGAAATAGCCCGCCACCCGGTCGGGAATGGCGATCTTCTGGCGCAACAGCCACGGGGCCGCGCGCGCGTCGACGGAGCCTTCGTCCGGCAGCGGGCACGCTTCCACACCGTTTCCCTTGCCGCCGTCCGTGCCCGGTCCGGTTCCGGTCATCGGCCGCGCACCACCCGGAATCGCGACGGCGCACGGTGCCGGAATCGCTCCCGACAGAGTGCAGGCGCGCTGCTTACGCTCATCCACATGCGGCAAGCGTAGCGCCTGAATCGCGATGGTGCAGCCAAGAAAATGTGCAGGCAATGGGTGTAGCAAGGGCCTACAAGTTTTCTGCCGACTACTACATATTTTTCCTAGGGAATACACATAATTCGCGCCGGGACTGCTTCTCCGGCCCGGTCGGTCCTATTGCCTTGACCGCCCGAGGCCCTTCTCGCACCGTTGGGTTTGCGATGTCGCGCCGGATTCGAGCCCTGCGCATGCGACACCTGCCGCAAGTTCAATCTCCGATTCCGTTACTCCGCGGAGCTCTGGTCCGGGACAGATCGACAAGGGCCTTCAGGGGTATTGCAGAGTCCGCCGCGGCAGCGCGGTGTCCAGCGCATCGGCGATCTCGGGTGCGGTCATACCCTCGGCCCTGGGGAACCACATCCGGGAGTCGGCACAGGACCGTGTGCGCCATGGAACGCGCGAAGCAAGCGGAGAGATCGCCGAAACCGGGAACCGTCGACCGACATTCTTCGCCTCGTATCGATACCCGGCCGGGTTCGCGACGAGCCGCGTGTTCCCGAGCCGCTCGTCCACCGGGTCGCGCAGTTGGCCGTGGATCCGGAGCGCCCGGCGAGGACGATGACGTCCGCTTCCGGGCGGTGCTCCGGCACGAGGCCGCCGTGTTCGAGGTGGAGGTCGGAGAGGACCTGAATCTTCATTCGCCGTATTGTGAGCCGTGTCGACCCAGAGGTCGCCTCCGACCTTCGTCTCGACGGCTTCGACGATCGACTTCCGTGTTTCTGCAAGGCGGGCGGTCTCGTTCATCGGACGGCTCGATCCTTTCGACGATAGTGGGCTGATCCGAGCCCGATGGAGTACTGATTTCGTCATGCAATGTCGGGTACGGGCGCGAACTGGGCTGAGGTCCGCAGACAATCTCTACCGCACGGTCGCCGTTGTGCACGACCGGTCCCGGAGCGTTCGGAGGTACGGACCATGTCGGGCACGAGAGTCTCGTCGCGCGGGTTCTCCCACGGTGCCGCTCCCGGCCGCGGTGACTGGGCCTGGCACCCGCAGCTCCCCCTCAAGGTGGTCCCCGTCTTCGTCTGGCCGCCTCGACCGCGCGCCGCGATCCGGTACCTCCTGTCGCGCGCGTTCCTCGGGTCAGTCATGATCCCGTTCGCGGCGCTCGCCACGATGACCTGGGTCTGGCTCCAGCCCTCGCTCGAGCGCTGCACCGTGCTCGGGTTGGACTGGATCCTCCAGATGTATGCCCGAAACCTCGGGCTCATGATGCTCGTGGCGGGGGGATTGCACCTTTTCTTCTACACCTTCCGGCGCCAGGGGACCGAGCGCAAGTTCGATGCGCGCCCGCTCAACGCGGCCCCGCAGCGCTTCTTCGCGCGGAGCCAGATCCTCGACAACATGCTATGGACCTGCACGAGCGGGGTCGCCATCTGGACCGCCTACGAGGTCGGCTTCATGTGGGCCTACGCCAACGGTCTCGTCCCGTTCTACCTCGACCCGGTCGCGCACCCGGTCTGGTTCGTCCTCGGGTTCGTCGCGGTGCCGTTCGTCGCGGCGACACACTTTTACGGTATCCATCGCCTGCTGCACTGGCGACCGGTCTATCGCCGTGTCCACGCGCTTCACCATCGAAACGACAACCTCGGGCCGTGGTCGGGACTTTCGATGCACCCCCTTGAGCACGTCATTTATCTCAGCAGCGTCCTCGTTCACCTCGTGGTGGCCTCGCATCCGATCCACGTCCTGTTCCACATGCAGTGGAATACGCTGGGATCGGCCGTCACCCATACGGGATTCGAGTCGCTGACGGTCCGTGGGCGACCGCTTCTCCTGCTCGGGTCCTTCCACCACCAGCTCCACCACCGGTTCTACGACTGCAACTACGGGACGCCGTTCATGCCCTGCGACCGGTGGTTCGGCACCGAGCACGACGGCACCGCGGAGGCGATGGAGGCCGTCAAGCGCCGGCGGCGAGCCAAGCTCGCCGGGGGTGTGGCGTGAAGCCGACCCGCCCGGTTGTCCTTCGGTCATTTCGACGCACGACGCTGCGACCGGTCCTGCCTCCGGACCAAGCCTTGCAGGACCCGCGGAACGGCTTCTCGGCGCGGTCGTCCCGGCTCCCATCCTCCGGTGCCCGGTCCACTTGCCCGGCGCCGGCAGTCGGGGCGTCGCACGTTCAGCGCGTTGGCCCGGCATCACGACGGCCATCCCCGCGGGTCCTGTCAGGGACGGGACGGGCTCGCGGAGACGCTCTCGGGCGCTCCCACGTCGCCCGCGCTCGTTGACCGCGCCGGGAGCGGTCGCGGTGGTGCTCGGCGCTTTGGAGGGTTCTACGAGCCGTTGGCGGGTCCTTCCGGTCGTGCCTCATCCCGGTCCGCGAGGGTCGCGAAGGTCTCCTTTGCGGCCTTCCTCTCTTCGATGCAGCCGGCGTACTTCGCTCCGCGCCTGATCCACTGCCAGATCCCGCCTTTCTCGAACGGATTGAGCGCCTGGAGGAGCCCGAGCGTCTTCGGCTTCGGCGGTCGCTCGTGCCAGATCCGGTCGGGGACCCGGGCGGTGGGACCCGGCAGGCGTATCGCCTCCGCGGATTCGATCCGTGTCAGGACCAGGTCGAGTGCGACCTCGCGCGCCGAGTCGGAGAGTGCGAGCTCAGCGGCCGTGGTCTCCATCTCCGGTGACCAGTTGTGCGGATACCCGCCGCGCTCGTCCTCGTCGCCGGGCTCGGTAAAGTCGAGCCACTGGAGGACGCCGCTCGCATCTGCACGAAACGCGAGGCGTTCCCCCTCCCCCGGCGCCGGGTTGCTGTCGTACGAATCGTGCTCTGGCCCGACGTAGCTGCGTGGGCCGTTTGCCTCCATCCGAACGGACCAGTGTGCGTCGGCCGCGTGCTCCCCTGCTTCGACGTGCAGCGCGACGAGGCGAAGCCCGATGAAGATGTCGTCGCGCCGTACCGGGTGGTGGCGCGCGTAGGCGAGGACGAGCGCGTGGGAGCGACCGTCGTCGGACTCGATCTGCGCCCACGCCTGGACCTGGTGCTGCACGGCGTCCGCGCAGTGCCGTTCGAAACGGATGGTGTCGTCGGCCCGGTAGGCGCGGAAGTCTTCGTTGGCGGCGCTTGCGACGCCAGCGAGGATGCACGAGGCCGCCGCCACCCCTCGTGCAGACCACTTCATGCGCCTTCTTCCGGCCTTGGCCGTTCCGGCGCCAGGATCACGGTTCGGGTGTAGCCGCCTGGCTTCGCATGTTCCGGGTATTGGTCGCGGGCAAGCACACCGTGCCCGACGTCAGGTCCGACGCGCCATCCGCCCATCGGTCCGACGCGTCGCGCAGCGGTGTCGACGGCGGCATCGGGGCTCGGTGCCTGGACGAAGACGCACGCGTTCGCATGGTGCACGGCCCGGCCGGACCGGGCCGGGTCTTCGGCGCGTATGCCAACTTCGTTCTTGCCATCCGGACACCTCCTCTGCGCGGCGTTCAGGTGACCACCAAAGCGGATCAACTTCACTCCAGGAGCTGTATCGCGCGCCTTGATTCAGGACGAGCCGCGAGGGTGCCCGGATCGCCGTTGGGGCTTCGGTGCTTACGCTTCCGGCTTCGAGAACACCCATCTCTGCCTCTCGATGCTCTCGGGAGCGCAGGGCATCAGGCGGACGGTCCTCACGATGTGATCGGCGCCGGCGGGGCGGCTCCGGCCCGGACCGACGGTGAGGAAAAGTTGCGCCCCGGCGCCCGACACCACCTCGCCGGATCCGGTGCGGTGCCAGACCTGAAGTCGCGAGGCGTTGCATTCCATCAAGCGGACGATCGCATCGGGTT
The DNA here is from genome assembly GCA_026712715.1 of Immundisolibacterales bacterium. Classification (GTDB taxonomy): domain Bacteria; phylum Pseudomonadota; class Gammaproteobacteria; order HK1; family HK1; genus JAJDXW01. The sequence goes on from JAPOPW010000054.1 coordinate 8,756, forward strand.
CGCTCGAGGCGGCCTCGACACAGAGATCGTATTCGGGCATGTGGAGCGCGCCGCGTTCGAACGCGGCGGTGTCGAAGATCCCGTCCCGGTGCCAGATGCGGTGCTTGCAGGTATGGGCATGCAGCGGGCGTTCGAGCCGCACTCCGGCGCGATGACCCGGTATGTCGAGACAAAACCCCCTCGGCTCGTCGAGCGGCGCCTGAAGACGGAGAAACAACTCTTCGGCGATGGCGCTGCCCGGAGTGAGAAGGCCCGCCCAGGCCACCGCCACCGCCACCGCTGCGAAGCCGAGAATTCGTGATTTCATGTCGATCGCCTCTCATCGCATACCGAAACTGCCCTGCCGGTTGCGCGAGCCGGACCGCAATCTGGTCGGCGGGCGGGGAGACGTGCCGTCGCGTTCGTCGCGACCCCGGGGGTCGAACCATCTTACCGTTCGGGCATCCCGCCCCCAATGGAAGCCGGTTGCCCCCGATTCTTCGGCGCCAGGTTCGAGATCCGGCGCGATTCGCCGTTCCCCTGGAATTGCCGGGAGCAAAGGGGGAGCGCATCGACAGGCGGCAAAGCTGCCGCGGGCGTGGCACCGGAACCAGGCCCGGGACCGTCCCTGGTCCCCTTCAACGGTGGTGCGTCATCTTCGTGTTCTTCACCAGCGCCGTACGGCGCTCCCTCCCCGTCGCCCGTACGGCGAACCCGCCCTTGCAGGGTCAGGTCGCATCGGACAGGTGACCGGGGTTTGCGGCCCGCAACCGCAAGGGGAGCGACGGTCGCCAGCCAGGAGACCGGCAGATGCCGCTTGGGGCTGCGCTTGGGCACACGGCGGGGAAGCCCCCGTGCGACCCACGCTCTCTCGGTTCGCGAGTCTTCACAGGTGCGAGAGACTCGGGAATACGCCCGGTGGACGATTTCAGGAGTGTTGCGTCTACGATCTGCGTGAAGCCAGACGGCCCATCGCTCCGAGACGGTCACCCGTTTGCCAAGGAGATTCCCGATGAAAGCGATATCCACCGCTGCCGCGGCCTTGATCCTTGCCCTGGCCGTGCCGCCCTGCCTGGCGCACGAAGCCCCCACCCACGATCATGCCGAGCTGGTACCTGTCCCGGCGTACGCTCCGCCCTTTGGCGAGGCCAGCGCCGCGGCCTCGCTCCAGGCCGCCGAAGCCTTTCTCGCCAGCTTCGACGAGGCGACCAGGGCGAAGATCCTGTTCGACCTCGATGCCTCGGAGCGCGCGGCCTGGTCGAACCTGCCTGCCGGTCTTGTCCCGCGTGCGGGCATTTCCGTCGGCGAGATGTCGGACGTCCAGCGTAAGCTCCTCTTCGAATTCCTCGCCTCCTCGCTCCGCGAGGACGGGTATCGCAGAGTCATGGACGTCATGGCTGCCGAGGCCTTTCTGAACAAGGCCCGGTCGTCGTCCGAGCGGCGGAAGATCGCGCCCGAGTACTACTGGATCTCGTTCTACGGGATCCCGTCTGCGACAACCCCGTGGGGATGGCATTTCGGCGGGCACCATCTGGGACTGAATCTCTCGGTGGAAGGTAACCGCGTCACCTCGATGTCCCCGAGCTTCATCGGCACCGAACCGACGATGTTCGTCCATGGCGGCGTCGAGTATGAGGCGCTCGTCGACATGCATCACGCGGGGTACGCGCTCTACAGTGCGCTTGACGCCGCGCGGAGGGCTCAGGCCGATGCCGGTCGAGTGCACCGGGACCTTCGCACCGGACCGGGCAGGGACGGATTTGTTCCCCCGGCCATCGGACTTGTCGGTGCCGAGATGACCGCGAACCAGAAGAGGCTGCTCATGGCTGCCATTGATCGCTGGGTCTCGACCCAGCCTTCCGAGGATGCTGTTCGTCGAATGGCGGAGCTCGAAGCCGATCTTGACCGGACATACTTCGCCTGGACCGGGATCAGTGAGGCAAATGCACGAGCCTACATGCGTATTCAAGGCCCCACGTTGATCATCGAGCTCGTTTCGAGAGGGGGCAGCCTGGGGCACTACCACACCATCTATCGGAATCCGACATTGGAGTATGGCGGCCTGGGTCCGTGACGGTCCGTGCCCGGGTGAGGAACGGAGGACACGCTTCAGATAGCGAAAGAGCAAAGGCAGGGATCCGGACAGCCGACCCGCAGGCCGCCGCCCTCCTGCATCATGCGGGCTCGCGAGTACGGCCCGAGGAGAAGGCGATGGCGCGATACCCCGGAACGGAACGTGAGGGACGTATCGAACCGGATCTGCTGAAGCGGCAGGTCGCAGTCATCTTCACCGGGTGCGGCATGTCCGATGTCGACGCTTCCCTGCTCGCGGACTCGCTGGTGCAGGCGGACCTTCGCGGCATCCGTTCCCATGGGGTGCTTCGGATCCCGGACTACGGCTCGAAGTTGACCCGCGAAGGCGTGAACCCTCGCGGGAGGCCCCGGGTGCCTTGCTCGCACGCGCGTGGGCGGGCATGTCGCTTCGCCGGAACCAGGTGCCGCATCCCGGCCACTGCCTTCACTCGACGACGGGAAGTGCGATCAGGTAGTCAAAGAGCGCCTTTGCGATCCGCCGCCGCTCGTCCTCGGGCAGGCGGTACGCGACCGGCGGCATCTGGCTTGCGCTCAGCACCGACGAAGGTGCGAGCACGAGCTCGATAAAGTCCGCTTCGGTCTGCGCCCTTGCGAGCAGGGCGAGGTTCCCCGGGAACTTCTCTCCGCCGAAGCCGTTCACCTTGTGGCACTGAAGGCAGTATTTCCTGGTCAGCCGCGCCCCCCCGTGCAGCGACGCGTCAAGCCCTTCGGGCACGAGGGCCCGGCCGGACAGGGACGCCCGGTTGATCTCGTGCACTTGGTACGGCCAGTGGATCGCGCCTTCGGCGATGAGGTCCGGGTTTGCGACGTTGTCCCACACCAGGTAGTACGGACCGAGCGGCACGTCGGTGGTGTTCTGCCGCAGGTTGTCCACGGTGAAGGGCGCGCCGTCCGCCCTTTCGAACACGAGGTACGCGGTCTCCTCAAGGAACCGGGCGGCTTCGATCCGCGCGATGTACCCGTCGAGGGCCCTGAGCTCGATCGTGTCTCCCTCAAGGTGCCACTCGCTGCCGAACAGGAGCGCCATCACGTCGTTGGCGGGGTAGCCGACGTACTCGATGAGCGTTTCGTCCGTCCCCGGGATGCCTGTCTCGTGGGGTTCGTACACCGCGATCGTGGCGGTCGGGATCTGCATCCGTTCCTTCAGTTCGTCGACGGGCGGAAGCTCGTCCGCACGGGCCACGGACAGCAGCAACAGCCCGACCAGCGCGGGCAACAACGATTTTCTTGCTTGCATTCGTGATGTTCTCGCTGGGTAGTGGTGAGTTGCTCGGGTCTCCGCACGGCGAGACAGGCGGGGGTCATTCCTTGGCCAGTGCCTGGACGGCGCGTGCGAACGCCTGGGACGCTACCGCTTGAACGGCACCGCGTCGACCTCCTCGATTCGTTCGTCCAGGGTAAAGCGCCAGATCCCGACATGCCCACGGCGCAGGTCTCCGTTCGCGTCCCAGTCCATGCTGCCCGAGGCACCCTCGTAGTCGATCGCTCCGCCCCCGGCGAGGATGCGGAGCGCATCGGCGATGCCCCGCGGGCCCGCGCTCACCACGATACCGGGTCCGGAGCCGATTTCCCGGAGCCGGTTGCGGATCGCGGCGCCTTCCAACTGCCCGGCGGCCTGGGCCGCGAGCGCAAGAGCTGCCGTGGCGTCGTAGGTCTCCTTGACGTAGGCACGCACCGGCAGCGCGCCATGTTCCTCGACATAGTCTGCCTCCCATGCGGCGGACGCGGCGCTCTCGGGCGCAGTCGCGGGCCCGGTGCCGTACATGCCGCCCAGCCGCGTTCCGCCAATGGCGCGAACCAGGCTCGGGCGCTTGGCGGCGTCTCCGAAGGCGAAGCGGTCGAAGAGGCCGCTATCGAGTGCCTCGCGGACCATGACCTTGGCCATCTTCCCGGGGGCGATCACGACCAAGGCCTGCGCATCCCCACGCGCGGCCACGCCCAGCTCGCTCAAGAACCCGGCCTGATCTCGTCCGACGGCGACGGACTGGATTGTCCCCGTCCATGCGGATCCGAATGCATCGGCAAGACCCCGTCCCCATGCATCGTCGACGTAGAGGAGGCCCACATTGTCGAAGCCCTGCTCGCGCACCACGCGGGCGAGTACGGGTCCCTGCGACACGTCGGAGAGTGCGACTCGAAAAAAGAAATCGTTGTCCGCAACCCCGGTGAGTTCCGGGGAGGTCGCCGAGAAGCTGATGGTGGGAACCCCCTCCGGACCGATCACGTGCTCAGCAATGGGCAATGAGGCGGCGCTGCTGTTGGGACCGACGATGGCATGCACGCGCTCGACTTCGATGAGGCGCCGGGCTTCGGCGACCGCCGATTCCGGATCAGACGTGGTGTCGCCGACCGCGACCGACACGGGAAGGCCATTCACCCCACCACCGTCGTTGACGTGCTTGATCGCGAGCTCGAACCCACGCTGCCTGTCGAGCAAGACCTCGGCCGAGCCACCGCTGAAGTCCATCAGCAAACCGATCTTCAGCCCGGCATTCGCGTCCGCCTGCGTCGCCGTCGGCACCACGATCGTGCCGACGAACACGATTGCACTTGCCAACATCCAGGCCGCATGCGCGCCGAGCGATTTCCTGTCGTACCTCTCGCGGATCATCGGGTACGTCCCCTTCTTGTGCTGACGGCCCTTTCCTAGCCTTTCACGTCCTGCATCTGCCCGCGCCAGGCTCTTCCTCAAGCCGCGTATCGACTCCCGGTAGCTCCAGCCCGGCAGGCTACGACGTCGCCTTCTCGAGGTCGAGCACGAGCGCGGGGTCGAATCCCTCCTTCGCCTCGTACCGATACCCGGCTGGGTTCGCGACGAGCCGCGTGTTCCCGAGCCGCTCGTCCGCCGGGTCGTGCATGTGGCCGTGGATCGAGAACGGAGGCTGATACCGCTCGATCAACCGGTCGAGGTTCGATGCGAAGGCGCAGTTGAACGGGTCCCCGTCCGACTCCAACCGCGAGCCTTGGGGCCGGAGATTCGGCATCGCTGCCTGATCCCAGCCGCAATCCAAACCGCGCCTATCCACGCCAGACCGTCTGCCAGCCGGCAAACTCGGAAGGCCTGACGCGATATCGCGAGAAGTTGCCGTCGTGAAGGCTCAGCAGTTCCCGCTCGACGACCTCGCGAAAGCGCTCGCGTTCCGCTTCATCGACGTGTTCCACCACCCAGGCGCCGATGTGCATGGTCGCCCTCCTCTTGTCCATGCCTTCGCGGATGACGTCTCCAACCAGACCGCGTATCGCTGCGCGGTGATACAGCCGGAATGGGTCGGGCTCCCCGAGCGACTGACGCACCGCGGCGTAGCGCGCGGCC
>JAPOPW010000059.1 GCA_026712715.1 Immundisolibacterales bacterium
CGCCCGAGCTCGTAGTCCTGCCGTTTCTCTTCGTGCCGGAATTCCACGTCCTCGCCTGGGAGGCCCGGTACATCCTTCGCATCGGTCCCCGCCACTCAGACGCTCCTCTCATGGACCTCTACCCCATGGGAGATTCGCTTGATGGGCATCGCGTGCGCGTGACCGAGATCGATTCGTACGCGGATCCACGGCTCGTCGACTGGTTCTCCGACCTCGAGCTCCTGATTGCCTGTAACAGGCGAGCGATCGACGCGATCGTCGGTGCGTGTTCACCGCTCGGTACTGGGCTCCGAATCGCCCTTGATGACGCCGTTGATTGGTCGGATTTCGCGACCGGTGTCCCGCCCGTGGACGCACCTCGCCCGGATGGGGATCCGCCCGTTTCCCCGCTCCATCTGTGCGCGCTATTGGGCGCGGCGCTCGCTCTGCCGGAGCGGATCTCCAGGGACGAGCCGCGCACCGCGGCGTGGCGCGTCCTCGAATCGCTCCGCGCCCACTTTCCGGACTCGTCAGCTCAGAGCAGGACCTGACCATGGAGTTCCGCACTTCGCCGTCCCTAACGGCGCCCCGCTCTGGGTGCCGCCATCCCCGCGTTCCCGCCCGATCCATTCGGCGTCATGCCCAGGAGGTCCCCGTGCCCGAAATTCTCACCGCCCACGTCATCACCGCGTGCCATGCGCTTTCCCATCGCATCGCCCTGCGCGCTGAAGAAGTCGCCCTCCTCGACGAGCAGGGCCAAGCTCTCACACCCGCTTTCTGGTGCGAGACAAAGGCCATGTTCGCGCTCGCGGACCAGGCGGACGGGCCCTTCGAGCTCGACCTCGGCTTTTCGTCCCTCATATATCGGTGGCTCGGGCTGCAGGACGAGTCCGAGCTGCTCCATCGCTTCGGCATGACCATTTCCGAGGCGCTCGCTCTTGACAGCGGCAATCTCGCCGCGCTCGCTTCGTCGCTCGAGCAGGGGCAACGCTCCGGTGGCGAGTCTCTCGCGCTGCCCATCTCCCACGCCTGGAGCGCGCGGGCATCTCGCCTCATGGACGATCTTCCGGAGACCGGAGAGCTCGTCCTCCTCACGCTCGAGCGCGCCCTCGACGGGTGTCCCTGGGAGCCGGACTGGATCCGGCCACTGTTCGAGGCCCTTGTCCACGTCGCGAGCCAAGTGGGCGACGAGAGCCGTGAGCGTCAGGCGCGGAAGATGCTCGCGACGATTGATGCCGAAGTCTCCTCCAGGGAGCCGGCGCCGTTCCTCGTTGGCGTCGCGGCGCAGCTCCTGACCTCACTGTGGTGCATCGCGCACAAAGGTCTTCTCCTCCAGGACGAGCGCACCCTTTTCCCCGGCATCAACCCGTCGCATGAGACATGGGATCGAGTCGGGGCCGCGATCAAGGAAGGGGGTGTAGACACAATCCCCATTCCGGTGCTGCTCCTCCAGGCGTGGGGCGCCCCTGAGGAAGCGACCGAAGAGGCGGTGCGAGGGGTTCTTCGCGAAGACCTGGAGGTACTCGCTCAGGTGTCCGCAGAGGTCGAACGCCTCTGGGGAGACAACGAGACCACCGATGTGCCCGAAGCCGTCGCCCGCAGCGTCGCCGCCATGGCCGTCATCCGCCATACGCAGCTTCGGTCCGGCTTCCGGCCCATCCCGGGCGAACCTCAGTGCCCGTTCTACGAGCTGCACCAGGGGGCACGCCGAGCGAAGACGGTCGAACTCGCGGAGCTGCTTCGCCGTCTCCGGGACGTGCTCGAACGAGCCGCCATCGACCCGCTCGCGGTGGCCGACGCGCACCTCGATGCAGCTCGGGAAAGTCAAGCCTTGGGGACGCATCGGGCGACCCGCTCGCACCTTGCCGCTGCCATGCGCTCGGCCTCGCAGCATGACGGCGAACCCTCCCGCCGGGACCACGGGGCCGCCTGCGTTGCGCAGTTCCTGTGGCAGTCAGGCGAGCCCGACGAGGCAATGCAACGGCTTCTGGGGATCGAGGGCGAGCTCGCCGGGAGCCTCGTTCGAACCATCGAGGCGCATGACCGGGAGCGAGAGGCCCTCCGCCGGGCGGAGCAGTCCCACCTCGAGCGCGACGACGTCGAGACAGTCTGTGCGCTCGTCACCTCGAACGCCGCCGCGGGGCATCCCGTCCGGGCGGAGGTGATCGCAAGGGATGCATGCGAGCGCTGGCCAGGCGATCCACGCACCTGGGAGGTTCTCGCCAGGGTTCTGTTTGTCGCCGAGCGGTACCGGGAAGCCATCGACCCTTGCCGCAAGGCCCTTTCGAAGGGGACAGGAAGGACCCCTGGCGCCTCGCTCCTTGCCCGGATCCTGAGCCATGTCGGAGCCGAAGGACGTGACGAGAGCGTGCGGCTCGCCGCCCAGGCCATCGAAGCGGATGATGCCCGAGACGTACTTCCGAGCGAGATCCTCGCCGAGCTTGCGGACATCGTTCACTACGCAGGACCCGACATCGCTCCCGCTCGCCTTGCGGACGACCTGGTCGGGCTCATGCGAGTTGACGCCCCGGCGCCCGCGGAGTGGCTCGGCGCAGCCGTCGCGCGCCGCTCCTTCGGGATCTGGTCGGACGACGCCGTCGCATTCCTCGCCCGGCTTGTCGTAGCCGGCAAGGACGCTCCCGCGGCACTTGCACGCTTCGTTGTCGAGCGAGTGGAGGCACTCCTTTGGTGGCGGTCCCTCATCGAGCGCCGGCTCAACCCACCGGTGCTTGCCAGCCCGGCGGACACGCTGCCCAAGTGGCACGAGGTAGGTCGGCTGAAGGCCACCCGTCATGCCTCTCGCTCCGATGCGGTTGGATTGGTGCTCCGGGCTGCCGTGTCCCTCGGCTACGTCGAACCTGACTTGGACGATGCTGATGCCGAGACCGGGCCGGGCATTGCCTTCGCCCGGCACTGGGAGCCGCACCTTCCGCTGGTTGAGTCGTGCTTCGGTCAGCAGCTTGCCGTTTGTCTTCGTGCCTCCGAGCTGGCGCAAGTGGTCTGGTTCGGGGCGGGCGAGGTCTCCCACACCGATCTGCTTGTCGCCCTCGAGACTTTCGACAACGAGCGGATCGGCTGGATCCGGTGGGCTGGGGAGAGCGGCGCGATCGGAGACACGGATGCGATCCCCGGTCTCACCCCCGAGACCAGGGTGCGGCTGCTGAGGGTGTTCGAAGCGGGCGAGTATGTCGAGGACGCCGCAGTCAGGGACGCTGGCTCCGACTGGTCCACCCGGTGGCACGAGACCGAGCGACGGTAGTGGTGATTCAGGACAAGGCGGGTTCTCCCCCGGTGAGTATCGTGTCCCGAGTCAGTTCTCGCCCGGGAAGCGCGCTGGCGCCGTCAGTCTGCCGTATGGCTGCCGGTCGTGCCCTGGCGTCCCGTTCCGCCTCCCTCGAACCACGGCTGAAGTTCCCGATACCACGGCAACATCGTGAGCCGGTTCACTTGCAGGCAGCCCAGCACGACGCCTTCGAGTACCACGCTGTCCTTCTGGAGGTCCACGCGGTGTGGCAAAGGCCCCGCGTCGCGGTCCACGTCGATGTACTCCGCGAATCGCTCGTCGATCTTGCGGTACACCCTGCACTGGATCCAGTCGTTGATTCGCGCCACGAGGATGGCCCCGTTGCTCACCGCCTCTTGTTGTGCCTTGGTATCGAGGGCCACTATCGCTCCTTCGGTGAAGCCGGGTACGTTCATGCCGTAGTGCCCGAGTTGCAGGAAGCACGTCACCCCGCGAAACCGTTTCGCGACCGCCCCGCTCATCCGATCCCTGACGTCCACCTCCGGGTCCAGTCGTCTTCGGAGCGGGCCGTGACCATCCACATACAGCAACGGTACCTCCCCTGTTCCCTTGAGCACGAGGCCCCGTTGCTGCCCGGGCACAATCTCGACGAGACCGCGGGCAGCGAGATGTTTCAGGTGGATGTCGACCGACGTCAAAGACGTGATTTTCAGCCAGTCAGCAATGGCCCGGCGCGTCGGCATCGCGCGCCCGAGGAAAGCCTCCCGTCTGAGGTAGTTGTACACCGCCTGCGCTCGGGGGCTCAGGGTGGGATCCTGTTCCATCTTCTCTTCGTCGGCCTTCTTCGGCTCGTTGAGGTTGGGTTCGGTCTTCATCGTACCTCAGTCCTCTCTCCCTATTCCCAGAAAAATGGTTGTGATCCGGTATAACGGATCCATATTAGTGACTGTGACACATTTCCGAGCAAGACAACGCACCCGTCTCCTCGCCGAAGGCGTGCGCTCAGGCTGGCGCCGAGCCGCTTCTGGCAGAGGTGTGGGGAGACCGCTTCAGGGGTCTGTTGACCCGGGCTGTCCCGCTGTCAGCCTGGGTGAGGTCGGTATCGGTCCCCGGCTCGAGTCGCACTACGCGAGCCCGGACCGGGGCCCTGTCTTGTCCTCCCACGGTGCCGGGCACCGTCGCGATCGGCGGGAGAGTTCTCCTGCAGGGGGACGCCGGACAGCGTTTTCTCTTGCCCGTTCGTTTCCGAGATCAGGTATCGAGATTCTTCGAGCGCCCCGTGCTCTGTCTCCTCATCTCGTCGGCACTGGGGCGGTGGCTAATCTCCCCGCACCGGGGATAACTGAGGGCGTCCGGTCAAAGGGCGCCTCGCAACGGTGCCGGAGCACTCCTGCGAACCGCTCCGGGACCGTATGTGTCAGTCAGGCCGCAGACTCGCGCTGTGCCCTCGTGGCGGGGCCGGCTCTGTTCCTTTCTTGCTTTCTCAATCTTCAGGCGGGATGCATTGCGCAGCTCGTCGACTTACCCCTTCCTTCGTCTCGCACCTCGTTCATGACGAGGAATGTTCTCCCACGTCCTTCGGGCGCGGCAGGCGACGAGCGTGCGGGGCAGGGGTGGGCAGGCCCCGGGAGCCGCTGGGGGCGGTCCCGGAGCCTTGTGAGACGAGGGAGATCTCGGCGCACATCTGGCAAGAGCCCGAATCCATTGTCTGTGCAGTGGTCGGGATGCGTCAAGACTCCCTCGTGTTTCCCCAGCGTGCCAACACGGGAGAACTCTTTCATGGCACATCCTTCAAACGCTACAAAAAATGTAGGCAACGCATACTTGATCGAGACGGAGATTCATGGCGTTCGTCGTTGCCCGCACCGGCTGATCCGGATGCGGGAGCTATGTGACATCACGACGCTCTCGCCTCAGACGATCAATCGTGAGATCGACTCCGGTCGTGTCCCCGCGGGCGTCCTGGACGGCTCCTGTCGTCTGTGGCACACCCGCGCCATCAACTCGTTGCTGTGGGTGCGGTGCGAGGAGAGCTGGGCTCGTAGGCGCCTGACCGACGAACCCGCCTTCAAGCCATGGTCAACCAAGATGGAACGAGACGACATCCCGCATCTTCGCCTGGTGCGTCGTCGTGATGCACTTGCCAAGGTCGGCCTTGCGAGGTCGACCTACTATTCCAGGTGTCTCGGTCCGGGCCCTTGGTCGAAAGAGGCAGCGCTGCACGAGATCAGTTCCAGGCGGCTGCGCCACGTCCCGACGCCGCCGTCGATCCAGCTTACTGCCATGCGCGGAGCGTTCTTGGTCGACGATCTCGATCGCTTCCTCGAGCTGCGGACTGACGTGCTCGGCCCTGCTGGCATCGACTTCGAGGTGGTCGCGGCTCGCCTTGAGGCGTATTCTTCGGGCGATGAGGTGCCTGCTCACTAGGGTCCTCGTTCTCAGACGACGGGCTCCCGTCCGGGAGCCTTCGTCGTCGCTCCGTAGACTTCATGAAGGCCTCTCGGCTTCCACGCAAGCCAGGATTTTAGGGGGGAAGGAAGGGTGGAATACGGATCAGGATCGGCTACAAAAGGTCCTGAAAACCTATTCCAAACAGTCAGATGCTGTCTCACATGGTCCTTCGAGATGTGGAACGGCAAGGGCGAGAACGGCCTCTCGATCTTCTTCCCGAGCCCCTTCCTCGGGGACGACGACTCCCTTCTCGACACCCCGGACTTCGGCCGGCTCGCGGCGTGGCGCTCCATCGCGGCGCGCTGGCTCGGGCGCGAGTCCGAAGCGCTCGACGAGGAGGGGGCCGGATTCCGGAAGTCCGGCCATTGACCGGCCGTCCCCGTCTCCACGACCCGTTACCGCGCACCATCCGGCGCATCGGACTCGGTTGAGCAGGGGCTCCGTTCGAGCCGGACCGGTGCCTGAATTTGCTGCCGGCTCACCCCGGTCCCCATGTCGATTCGAAACGGTGGCTTGCGGTTTTCTTTCAATGGATTGACGCGCTGTTCGGCCGAAGCGATCGTCGTTCTCCGATCACGAGTCACGATCGAAAGGGCATGAATTCGCCACCCGGGGCGTGTATGGTTCGGCCACCAGAAACGGGAGGATCCCACGTCATGAAGAAGCTCAGCCTCACCACGCTCGCGCTCGCCGCGACCGTCCTCGTCGGCACCACGTTCGGGGTCGCCGGCGATGCCGGCGCGCAGGAGCGCAAGTTCATCTCCATCGGCACCGGTGGCCCGACGGGCGTCTATTTCGTGGTCGGCAACTCGGTCTGCCGCATGGTCCACAAGGAGGCCGCGGAAGGCCGCAAGAAGGGCCGCAAGCACGGCATTCGTTGCGCCGCTCCCTCGACCGGCGGCTCGACCTACAACATCGGCCAGATCTGCCAGGGCGAGCTCGAGTTCGGCGTCGCCCAGTCCGACTGGCAGCACCACGCGGTCAACGGCAGCTCGGAGAAGGTCACGAACTGTCCGGGCCTGCGCGCGGTCTTCTCCGCGCACCCGGAGCCCTTCCACCTGATCGCGGGCGACGGCTCCGGCATCGCGTCCTTCACCGATACCAAGGGCAAGCGCATGAACATCGGGAACCCGGGCTCGGGCCAGCGCGGGACGACCGAGGTGCTGATGAGCGGCTACGGCATGAGCGCCGACGACCTTGCGGTGGCGACGGAGCTGACCTCGACAGAGCAGTCGCAGGCCCTCTGCGACGGCAAGATCGACGCTTACGGCTACACCGTCGGGGTGCCGAACGCCGGGGTCGCGGTGGCGACCGACGGCTGCGGGGCCTACATCGTCAACCTCCAGGGCGAGGTCGAGCAGAAGCTGGTCGCGGACAACCCGTTCTACGCCTTCACGACCATTCCGGCCGGCACCTACAAGACCACCGCCGAGGACGTGACCACGTTCGGGGTGATGGCGACCTTCGTCAGCCACGAGAGCGTGCCCGAGGACGTGGTCTACGAGGTCACCCGGGCGGTGATGGAGAACCTGGACGATTTCAGGTCCCTGCATCCCGCGTTCAAGAACCTCGACCCCGCGACGATGATCAAGGACGGTCTCTCGGCTCCCCTCCATCCGGGAGCGGCGAAGTACTACCAGGAAAAGGGCTGGATGTAGCCCGGCTTTGCGGTGGCCGGCGCCCGCCGCCAGCGGGCGCCGGCCCCGTCATCCCGCCCGGATCTCTCCGGTGCGCGGGAGGTCCCGGGGTCGGGTCAGTGTGGGGAGCTTCGTCGGCTCGTCGTTGGCGAACCTCGAGTACCGGAAATCGGGCATCGGGCCCGATGCCGGCCGGCGAAGCGGTTCCGGGCCGCCGCCATGCCGTTTCACGGCCCTCTCCAGCCGGTCCGGCTGCCGATTCACGCACCCCCCGGCGGCGTGCCGCGCGCGGTGGGTCCGGCCACAGGAACATCGCGCCCTATCCGGTAGCGAGCTGAGCCGGGAGGACGAGCGACGAACCACGATCCGAACGTGACCGCCGGCCCCGCCGAGGTCGACAGGGCTCCTGGCGACGTCGAGTACCAGGGGCGCCGGCAAGGACCGCGACTGGCGGTGCTGGTGAGCGTGCTCTGCTTCGCGTGGTCGGTCTATCAGCTCTGGATCGCCTCCCCTCTCCCCTTCATGCTGGACTTCGCCGTCATCGGCGACGTCCCGGCGCGCGGGATCCACCTCGCCTTCGCCCTCCTCCTTTGCTTCCTCATCTTTCCGCTCACGCGCGGCCGGGGCGGGGGGCGCGTGCCGCTCTACGACGTCGCCCTTGCCCTCCTCGCTTCGGGCGCCGCGTTCTACCTCTTCCTCGGCTGGAGCGGCCTCGTGTCGCGCCAGGGGGTTCTCTACGTCTGGAACGGCATTCCGGTCGAGGCGATCCTCGGCGGGGTCGGCATCTTGCTCCTGCTCGACGCCACCCGCCGGGCGATCGGCATTCCGCTCGTCATCGTGTGCGCCGTCTTCCTCGTCTACTCGATCTTCGGCCAGTCGATGCCGGACATCGTGTCGCACAAGGGGCTGAGCCTCAACCGGCTGATCGGCTACCAGTGGCTGACCGGCGAGGCGGTCTTCGGCATCCCGATCAGCGTCTCGGTGAGCTTCGTGTTCCTCTTCGTGCTGTTCGGCGCCCTCCTCGACAAGGCGGGAGCGGGGCAGTACTTCCTTGCGCTCTCCTTCGCCATGGTGGGGCGGTTCAGCGGCGGCCCGGCCAAGGCGGCGATCCTCGCCTCGGGCATGACGGGGATGATCTCGGGCTCGTCGATCGCGAACGTCGTCACCACCGGCACCTTCACCATTCCGGTCATGCGGCGGATCGGCATGCCCGCGGTCAAGGCGGGGGCGATCGAGGTCGCCGCCTCGACGAACGGCCAGGTGATGCCGCCCATCATGGGGGCGGCCGCCTTCATCATCGCCGAGTTCATCGGCATCTCGTACTTCGACGTGGTCGTCGCGGCCGCGATCCCCGCGGTGCTCAGCTACGTCGCGCTCCTCTACATCTCCCACCTCGAGGCGCAGAAGCTCGGCCTCGCGGGGCTCCCCCGGGCGGAGATCCCGCCGCTTCGAGAGACGTTCCTCGGTGGCCTGCACCATCTCATCCCGATCGTCATCCTCGTCTACCTGCTGATCGTCGAGCGGTGGAGCGCGCACAGCGCCGTCTTCTATTCCATCCTCTCGCTGATGGTCATCATCGTCGCCCGCCGGGTCGCCGCCTCGGCCCGCGGCGCCGGTGGAGAGGCCGGGGGGCTCGGGGAGGCGGTCCGCGACGGCTTCACCGAGATCTACCTCGGCATGGGCGCGGGGGCGCGCAACATGATCGGCATCGCGGTGGCGGTGGCCGCGGCCGGGATCATCGTCGGCTCGGTCTCGTCGACGGGCCTCAACAACGCGATGGTCGGCGTCGTCGAAGCGATCGCGGGCAGCAACGTCTTCATCCTCCTCGGCCTGACCGCGGTGCTGTGCATCGTGCTCGGCATGGGCCTGCCGACGACCGCGAACTACCTCGTCGTCGCCTCCCTGCTCGGGGGCGTGCTGGTGGAGCTCGGGAGCGCGGCCGGCCTCGTCCTCCCGCTCATCGCGGTGCACCTGTACGTCCTTTACTACGGGCTCCTCGCGGACTCGACCCCGCCAGTTTGCCTCGCCGCCTTCGCCGCCTCCGCGATCTCGAGGGCCGATCCACTGAAGACAGGCGTGCAGTCCTTCCTCTACGACATCCGCACTGCGATCCTCCCGCTCGTGTTCCTCTTCAACACCGAGCTCCTGCTGATCGGCGTCGAGAGCGTCTGGCACGGCACGCTCGTCGTAGTCATGTCGCTGCTCGCCATCCTCGCCTTCAGCGCGCTCACCCAGGGCTGGATGTTCGTCAAGGTGCGGTGGTTCGAGGGCGTGCTGCTCGCGCTCGCGTGCTTCATGCTGTTCCGCCCCGGCTTCTTCATGGACCGGATCGCCCCGCCCTTCGAGCCGGTCGGGTTCGAGGCGTTCGTCGCGGGCGAGTTCGATCCTGAGCCGGGGCGGCACGTCCGGCTCCACGTGACGCGCGAGACCGACTACGGCGAGCGCTACAAGCTCTACCGATTCGAGGTGCCGGAGGACGTGGCGGCGGCGAGTCCGGCGGAGACCTTCGGGCTCGCGCTCGAGCGCGAGGAGGACGGGCGCCACGCGGGCGTCGAC
This sequence comes from Immundisolibacterales bacterium, assembly GCA_026712715.1. GTDB lineage: Bacteria > Pseudomonadota > Gammaproteobacteria > HK1 > HK1 > JAJDXW01. The sequence continues at coordinate 9,868 of JAPOPW010000059.1, forward strand.
CTCGCCTTCAACGGCATGGCGGAGCGGGCGGGGCTCGACTGGGGGGACTACGTCACCGGGGTCGACGTCGAGCAGGGCGACCTTCCGCCGAAGGAGCTCATCTATCCGGTCGGGGTCGCGGTGCTCGCGCTGGTCGGCCTGTCCCAGTACCGGCGCCGGCGGCGGCACCGGGCCGGCGCCGCGCCCGCCCCGTGAAACGCATGGCGCGAGGCGCCATGGACCCGTGCCTCGGCGGCGAGATGCAAGCCTTCGCGTCCGGCGAAGGGAAGCCGGTGGATTCTCCGCGCTGGTCTCGCGCCGGGCCGGTGGACGCGGCCGCCCGGACCGGAGCGCACACCTCGCGCGCAAACCCGAGAGGACGACATGGACCGAACCTCGGTTGACTGGACCGGCCCGATGCCGGCGCTGACGACGCCGTTTCGCGACGACTTCACGATCGACGAGGAGGCGTTCGCCTCGAACGTCGACCGCCTCTTCGAGGCCGGCGCCACGGGGATGGTGGTGGCCGGCTGCACCGGCGAGTTCTGGGCGTTGACGCTCGCCGAGCGCGCGCGGCTCGCACGGACCGCGGTGTCCGCCGGCCGGGGGCGCGGTCCGGTCATCGTCGGGACCGGCGCGATCCGCGAGGGCGAGGTCGTCGATCAGATCCATGCCGCGAAGGAAGCCGGGGCGGACGGGGCCCTGGTCCTGCCGCCCTATTTCGTGCACTTGAGCGACCACGAGTTGAGCCGGCACTTCGAGACCGTCGATGCGCAATCGGTGCTGCCGCTCGTGCTCTACAACATCCCCGGGAACGCCGGGAACGCGATCGGTCCGGCGCTCGCCGATCGCCTCGCCGATCTCGACCGGGTCGTCGCCATCAAGGAGAGCGGTGGCGACTGGACGAGCTTCCACGACACGCTCCTTCGGGTGCGCGACCGGATCCGGGTCTTCTGCGGGCCGTCCTCGCTATTCGGGGTGGCCGCCACTCTCGCGGGGGCAGACGGACTCATCGACTGCTTCCCGAACGTCTGGTCCCCGGGGTGCCTCGACCTCTGGCACGCCACCCGGGCGGGGCGGATGCGCGAGGCCTGGTCGCTGCAACGGACCGGGCTCGCCCTGACCGAGCTGTTCACGACGGGGGGGCGCTCGCTCTACCCGGCGACCAAGGCGGCGATGGACCGGCTGGACCTCCCCGGAGGAGGTCGGCCGCGCCCGCCCCTCCGGCCGCTCGAGGGAGAGGCGCTGCGCGGACTCGAGGAAGGTCTCGACCGGCTGCTCGCGCGGGCGGCGGAAGCGGCCTGACGGAGCGGCGGGCAATGCCGGACCGCGGCGGCACCGGGGAGGGGCGATCCTGATGGCGCGGGTCGCCATGGTCTCCGGCGGGGGACGGGGACTCGGGGCCGCCATCGCCGAACGGCTTCTCGACGATGGCTGGACGGTCTCGCTGGGTCTGAGGGATGTCGGTCAGGCCGCCCGGTTCGACGCGCCCGCGGGCCACCTGATGGCGGTGCGTTTCGATGCGGACCGGCCGGCCACGGCCGATGCGTGGGTCTCCGCGACGGTGGAGCGTCTGGGGCGGATCGACGCCCTCGTGAACAACGCCGGGATCCTTCGCACGGTCGACTTCGAGCAGGGGAGCGAGGCCGACCTGGACGCGATGTGGGCGGTGAACGTGAAGGCGCCCTTCCGGCTGGTCCGTGCGGCGTTGCCGCACCTGCGCAAGACGGGCAACGGCCGGATCGTCAACATCGCGTCGACCGACGCCAGGCGCTACCGTCCGGGTACCTCCATCGGCTACGCGATGACGAAGCACGCGCTGCTCGCGATGACCCAGGCCGCGCGTTTCGCCGGTTGGGACGACGGCGTGCGGGCCACCGCGCTCTGTCCCGGCGCCATCGATACCGATCTCGTCGCCGGGCTTCCCGGGGTGACTCCGAAGGGGGACCGTCTGACCCCCGAGACCGTGGCCGGCCTCGTCGCCACGATCCTGACCCTTCCCAATCAGGCAAGCCTTCCCGAGCTCATCGTGAACACCCGCCTGGAAACCCTGATCTGACCCGCGTCGCCTTGTGACCGTGGCGGGCCGGTGAGGACCGGTGAGGACCGGGGGGTGGGGACGGCGAATGGGCCCCGCGACATGCAATGCGAAGGATGCGATCCGGGTACTCGAACCGCGATGTCCTGGCCGCTCGAGCGATGAAGCGTCGTCGAATGACGAGTCACGTGTGAACGCGGTCTTCCGTCTCCTGTCCGCCGGCGACTTCCGAAGTCCGCTCGATGAGATGAAAATCGTCGACGTATTGCAGCTCAGGCTCGCGCCGTCTCGAACGCGACGACGTTGCGCGATTCCTTGCTGAACTCCACCGCGACGAGGTGGATCGGCCGGCCGAGGTGGCGATACTTGTCGGCGTAGCCGCGACCTCTTAGCTGCGCCATCGCGGCCCCTTCCCCGGCGAGCTCCACCACCTTGAACTCGAAGAGATACACGTTGTCGTTGAACTCGACCGCCATGTCGAGGCGCCCGTGGCTCGAGCTGTCCTCCACGGTGACCTCGAGCCCGAGGGCCGTGAAGTACGAGTAGACGACGCTCGCGTAGTAGCCCTCGTAGCGGGCGATGTCGTTGTTCGTGTACCACTCGTAAGGGATGCTCGCAAAGAAGGCGCGGAACAGCTCCTCGATCCCCACGAAGTCGTTCTTCTCCAGCCGCCGGTAGAGATGCACCTGGTTCGCCGTCTGGCGCGGTCCGGTAATCGGAATCGAGGCTCGCGCGCCGCTCGGCGGCGTCGAGCTGCTCCATGACGTTGGCTTCGAGATGGCCCGGGTCCTTGAAGTGGCCGGCCCCGAAGTCGAGCCGCACCACCGTATGGCGCACCGACCAGTCCCAGTGCGGGTGGATGTGGAGCCCTTCGAACAAGGCCTCGTTGCCCTCGAACAGCTCCTTCAGCGTGTCGAGGAACAGGCTCTTGCCGAAGCGCCGCGGGCGCGACAGGAAGTAGTGGGACCCGCCATCGAGCAGGCGCCGGATATACGCCGTCTTGTCGACGTAGTAGCAGCCCTCCTCGCGCAGCTTGCCGAAGGTCTGGATGCCGATGGGGAGCTGCCGCCGGTCCATCCAGTCACCTTATACCGCGGCCGGCCATGCGGCCGCGCCGGACCGGGCACTCACCGCCACCCGGGCGGCGCGATCAGGCGGTCAGGCGGGGTCGGCGAGGGCCTGGCGGAGGCGGGTGCGGTCGGCCGGGCTGCCGAGGAAGATCTCGGTGCAGACCACTCCCTGCTCGAAGAAGAGCTCGTAGCCGCTCAGGGTGTCGAGGCCGGTCGCCTGCGCGTCGGCGAGGAAGCGGGTGTCGACCGGGGTGTAGACCGCATCGAAGGCCCATGCGGTCCCGATCATGAGCCCGCGCGGAACGGGGGTTCCGTCATGGCCGACCATGCCGACCGGCGAGCAGTTGACGATGCCGTTCGCTCCGGTCGCGGCTTCCTCGAGGCTCGCGGCCGCGGTCACGTCGAAGCCGGGACGAGCCTCCCGAAGGTCCGCCGCGACGCTCTCGGCTCGCGCGCGGTCGAGGTCGAAGAGCCGGACGGCCGCCGCCCCGAGCTCCGCGAGGCCGAATGCCACCGCCCGGCCGACGCCGCCCGCCCCCACCTGGCAGACGATACCCGGCCTCGCCGGACTGAACCTGACCCGCCAGGCCGCCATGAAGCCGGTATGGTCGGTGTTGAACCCCCGCGGTCCGGCCGGTTCGAACAGGATCGTGTTGACCGCTCCCATCGCGCGGACGACGGGGCTCTCGATTTCGACCCGCTCCGCCGCCCGCTCCTTGTAGGGGTGGGTGATGTTGATCCCGTGGTAGTTCCCCGCCGCGCACCGGTCGAACAGCTCGTCGAATCCGGCGCCCTGCTCGGCCGGGACCAGCAGGTCGTAGGTGATCTCGACGCCCCGCATGCGCCCCGCGATCGCGTGCAGCCGCGGTGCCTTCGAGGCCGCGATGTTGTCGCCGATAAGGCCGAGCCGGACCTTTTTCACGCGCCTTCCCTCCCGCGCAACCTGGACGTGGCAATCGAGGGCACGCCGTGGAGCGCGTCCCCTGAAGTGGACAGATTCCGCGAGGCGGAAATCGTGGATCGCTACCGAAGGGCCGATTCCGCCCGCGCCGCTTCAAAATGGCGAACCGCGCTTGCGAACCTGTCGCGGCAGCCGGGGTTGCGGAACCCGACGACCGCGCCGTCACACCCGGTCAGCGAGTCGGCCTGTACCGGCTTGCCCCACCAGGGGCAGGTCTCGTTGATGCACTCGACAATGTCGAGGTTCGGCACGGTGCCTCCGGTCGTCTCATGATCGCGGTAGTCCATCTTACTCGTGAGGAAGGGGAACGCCATGGAGAACGAGACCGCAGCCGGCGGCGTTCGGCGGATCGAGACCGCGTGGATCGCGATGCGCGACGGCTGCCGGCTGGCCGCCCGGCTCTGGGTGCCCGTCGATGCTCGGATTCGGCTCGCGGCCGCCCGACCCGGCCGTCGTCGGCGAGCGCTGGCGGGAGATCTGGCTCGAGCGCCTCGACCGGATGTCGCCCTGGATCCTGCGCCGGCTCCGGCACCAGCGCCGCGACCGGCAATGGACGCACGGCTCGGTGTGCGAGGACCCGAGCCGCATCGAAGCCGCCGTCTACGCTGTCGGAGGCTGGGCGGACGGCTACTCGAACGCGATCCCGCGTCTCTTCGCCGGACTCGAGTCCCCCTGCAAGGGTCTCATCTGGCCCTGGTCCCGTGTCTGGCCGTCGCCGGAGCCCGTCACCCTGTGGCTCTTCGCCGGCGCGGGCGAGCTCCGCCTGCCGGCCCGGCCCGCGAATCCCGCCGACGGCGCGCTCGAGGATCCGGATTCGCCCCGACCCGGCCCGACCGCTCCCCACCGGGAGTACCGCTCCCCCGACCGTGGCCGCCTGGTCGAGCACGACCACCGGCGCGTCCGGACGGTCATCCGGAGCTTCAAGGACCGGGGCCGGACCCGTCTCGACGAGACCGGAATGACCATCGAGGCGCGGGGCGACGAGCGCTACGCCATCGCCGGGGACGATCCGCTCTCCGCGGAGCACGAAGTCCGGTACGTGATCGAGATGTCGCGGGAAGACTGGCGCATCCGCACCGAGTCCCGGACCACGATGACCGCGACCGCGGAGAAGTTCCTGGTTACGGCGACCCTCGACGCCTTCGAAGGGGACGTGCGGGGACGGGCAAGGGCCTGGTCGGAGCGGCTCCCGCGCGACGGAACCCGATCGTTCGGGGCGCCGCCGTCAGCCAAGGAAATCGGAGACGCTTCCCGGTCAGGTGCCGTCGCGAGGGATGTCCTCGAGCCAGGCGCGCGCGAAGACGCAGCGCCCGTCCTCGAACACGTCGAGACGGGCGTGGATCCGGAAGCTCTCGCGGTCCGACGTCATCTCGAGCCGGGTTCGGATGCGCACGTCGAGCCCCTCGCGGCCGTAGCGATCCTCGCCATTGAGGAGCAGCCGGGCGGAGAGCGGATCGTCCGGCGCAATCTCGAACCGGCGCCGGATCACGTTGCCGCTGTGCCATCCGCATCGGTCCATCCGGGTTGTCCCGGCGTCCTCGACGTGGATGAACGCGAGGCGCCCGGTCCGGAAGTCCTCCTCGAACCGGGCCACCACCGGCGCCGGCGGCGACAGCTCGGTCCGCGGGTCGAGCGAGGTCCGGCGCGCCGGCGGGAGCGCCGGCAGGAGGTCATCGGTCTCGCGGTCCCGGCGCGCCGGAAGCACGAAGCACGAGGACCCCGTGTAGAGCGTGAGCTCCACCGGCTCCGGCGCGGGCCACGCGATGGGCCACATCCCCGTGGAGAGCGCGAGGCGGATCCGGCTGCCCTTCGCGAATCGATAGGCATTTGCGTTCATCACAATCGACGTCGAGAACGCCTCGCCCGGTGCGAGCGGTGCGGCCGTCTCGTGGGACTCGTCGTGGGTCAGGTTCCGGAGTCCGAAGCTCACCAGGTTCACTGCGCCATCGGCGCGCACCTCGGACAGCCGCGCGCCCAACTGGGCCACCGGACGATCGCTCGCGAGCCGGAGGTGGGCGACCGGCATGCCGAAGAACGCCAGCGGCTCCTCGAGCGGCTCGGTGTCGAAGCAGAGCGAGACCGCGTCGTCGATGCGCTGGTCGCCCGGGCCCTCCGGGGCGTCGAGGCCGTTGTGCCCCCAGAACGGGTTCGCCCGCCCGACCGTCGCGGGCGATGTGAACGCAAGAGCCGTCTCCGCCCCCGGCGTCTCCCGGAGCCCGTCCGTGTCGAGATGCCAGGTCCGCGCGGATTCCGCGCCCGGCGGCCAGCCATTCTCCGCGATCCAGTGTCCCGGGACCTCCCGGAGCACCGGCGAGGGCCGGTAGCTGTCGTGCATCCAGGCCCGGATCATGGGCTCGCGGTCAACGCCGGTGTCCTCGTCCTTGAGCCACCGGTCCCACCACCGGAGGCTCTCCTGCAGGAACCCGGAATCGGGCGCCGGCAGGGCCTGGTGGGGGTACTGGTGACCCCACGGGCCGATCCAAGCGCGCCGCGGCACGCTCAAGCCCGCCATCAGCCGGAGAGCGGGATCCGTGTAGGGGTCCGCCCATCCTCCCACCGCGAAGACCGGGCAGGCGATGGCGGAGAAGTCCTCGCAGACCGAGCCGTGCTTCCAGAACGCGTCGCGGCGCTGGTGACGGAGCCATTCGAGAATCCAGGGGGGGCTGTTCTCGAGGCGCCGGAACCACGTCTCGCGCCAGTCCGGCCCGACCAGCGCCGGATCCGGCGGCCGGGCGTTGTGGCCGAACATCGTGAAGCACCAGTTCGGATTCTCGACGAGCTGGCAACCGCCCATGGTGTGGATGTCGGTCGCGTATCGGTCGTCCGTCGAGCAGACCGAAATGACCGCCCCGAGAGCGGGAGGACGGCGGGCGGCGACCTGAAGGCAGTTGAATCCGCCCCAGCTCTTGCCGAACATCCCCACCCGTGCGGTGCACCAGGGTTGGGCGGCGAGCCAGGCGATGACCTCGACCGCGTCGGCCTGCTCCTGCTCGAGGTATTCGCCGAGAAGGAGGCCGTCGGACTCTCCGCTCCCCCGAAGATCAACGCGGAACGAGGCGTAGCCGTGCCCGGCGAAGTAGGGGTGCATCGCCTCGTCGCGCGCCGACGTCCCGTCCCGCTTGCAGTAGGGGATGTACTCGAGGAGCGCGGGAACCGGATGGTCTTCCGCGTCGGCCGGCAACCAGCACCGGTAGGCGAGCCGGGTCCCGTCCGACAGCGGGATCCAGCCATGCTCGATCTCGCGAATGGGTCTCGGCAACGCCTCGTGGCTCACCACCCCCGTCTCGTCTTCGGCTCCACGTTGCGGGGCGATCATCGCTACCTCCCGGGACTCATTGCTTGGCGTGAAAGTTCAAGGTCGGGCCAGACCCGCAGATCGGTTTCGTGAACGGGAAGTACAAGGCGGCTACCAACAGACTTGCAGGCAACTCTCGTGTCGGCGTGCTCCACGGGCTTGCGATAAACGGGGTGACTTCGAGCATGTCTCGTCGGTCGTTGGCTCCGCCTTGCCGGACTTGCGCTCACAACGTTCATCATCGCCTCCCGCGCTTCGCCCGCGCCGGCGCTCATGCGATGCCGACCAGCGGATGATGGCACCGGACCTGGCGGCCTTCCATGATTCTCCGTTCGACCGGAATCTCGGCCGAGCAACGCGGGGTTGCATGGGGGCAGCGGGTGCGGAACTCGCAGCCCGTCGGCCGGTTGATGAGGCTCGGGATCTCTCCCTGGATGGGGGCGGCCAGGACCCGTTTCGCGGGGTCCGGCCGGGGGATCCCGCGAATCAGGGCGTCGGTATAGGGATGCGCGGGCGCCCGGAACACGGCCTCGCAGGGGCCCCGCTCGACGATGCGGCCGAGATACATGATCGCGAGGCTGTCGCAGATGTGCCGGATCGCGGGCAGGTTGTGGCTGACCAGCAGGTAGCTCAACCCCCGCTCCTCGCGCAGCTCCGCCAGGAGGTTCAGGATCTCTCCCTGCACGGACACGTCGAGGCCGGCGGTCGGCTCGTCCGCCACCACCAGCGAAGGCTCGAGCGCGAGCGCACGGGCAACGCCGACCCGCCGCGCCTGCCCGCCGGAGAACTCGTGGGGATACCGGTCAAGCAGGGGGGCCGGAAGCTGCACCATCTCGCAGAGCCGTCGAATGATGGACTCCACGCTGCCGTCGGTGCCTCCATGGATGTGGAACGGCTCCGCGAGCAGGGAGCGCACGGTCTTTCGGGGGCTCAAGGACCCCACCGGATCCTGGAAGATCATCGCAAGGTGACGCCGGAAGGCGGTCCACTCGCTGGCGGAAAGCTCCCCGACGTCCCTGCCGTCGACGACGATCGAGCCCTCCGCGGTCGCGATCTCCGCCGCGTCCTGAACCGCGCCGGTGACCATCTGGAGGGACTGCCTCACCCGGGGATCGAGCGCCGCGATCGCGAGGTCCGCGACGAGGATCACGTTGACGTAGAGCACCGAGGTGACGAGCACCGCGCCCTGCACGACGGGGAAGTTCCGCGTCATCACCATGTCGAAGATGAGCTTTCCCACCCCGGGGCGGGCGAAGATGATCTCGGCGAAGACCGCGCCGGAGAGGAGCCCGCCGAAGCCCATGCCGATGAGGGTGAGGGTCGGAAGGATTGCCGCCCTCAGGGCATAGCCATAGACGATCCGCGGCCGCGAGATGCCGAGGGACCGCGCCGCGCGAAAGTAGGTCTCCCCCATCACCTCCAGCATCGACGCCCGCACCATGCGCGCGAGGTACCCCACCCAGCCAAGGCCCACCGCAAACGCGGGAAGGACGAGATGGTGCAACTGGTCGACGGGGTCCCCCGGGTCGCCGTCGCCGATAAATGGAGAACTTCACGTCCTCGGCGGTGAATTCCCCGTAGCCGTTGGTCGACATCAGGCCGGGTCGGAGCTTGAAGTCGATGCTCAGCGGATCGCGCTGGGTCACGCTCTCGATGTGCCAGCCGGGGCCGGCTCCGAGCCCGCCCGGACCGTAGGTGTACTGCGCAACGCGCGGAAGAATGGAGTCTTCGACGTCGATCCCCGATCCGCCGACCATGTAGCCCGGATCGAGGGAGGTGATGTCATCGCGTGCGCGGAGCTTGAGGGTGCCGTCCTGCGCCCTTGCCAGGATCGGCAGTCCCAACGCACCTCCGGCCGCCATTCCGGCGGCGCCGCCGGCTGCGGACAGAAACCGTCGCCGGGTAAGATTGAAGGGGTTCGTGCGCGCCTCCTCGTTCAGTTTGCGGCGGCCCGGTACGGTCCGCCGCGATTGATCGTGCCGCCGGAACGACCGCGGCCCGAGTACGCCTGAGGAACCGCGCGTCCCGGTCGGCTGCGCCCGAACTACTAGCCGAGACCCAAGACTGCGCAACTCCGGCCGCCGGGCGAGACCCGCCTCCGATCGCGGGCATTGCCGTAGACTCCCCGCCACCGGCTTCCTCGAGCGTTCTCGCCCTGCAATGATCTTCCCCGCCGGCCGGGAGCCGCTCGTCGCCGTCGCGTTCATGGTGCTCGGCGCAAGCCTCATCCCCGCGATGAACGCCCTCGCGAAGTACCTCGCGAGCGACTACCCGGTGTGGCAGGTGGTGTGGGCGCGTTTCCTCGGGCACCTCATCTGGATGACGCTCTTCTTCTGGCCGCGGCGGGGATTCGCGTTCCTTCGCACCGCCCGGCCGACGACCCAGGCGGTGCGCTCGCTCGTCTTCTTCATCGCGAACGTGTGCTTCATCACCGCCCTCCCGTTCGTCGACCTCGCGACTGCGTCCGCGGTGATGTTCACCGCGCCGATCATCGTCACCGCCCTCGCCGTCCCGCTGCTCCGCGAGCGGGTCGGATGGCGGCGGTGGACGGCGGTCGCGGTCGGATTCGCCGGGGCGCTCGTCATCATCCGTCCCGCGAGCACCCTCTTCGACCCATGGGCGCTGCTCGTCCTCGTCTCGGCCTCCTACTATGCGGTCTACCAGATCTGGACCCGGCGCCTGACCCTCGTGGATTCCCCGGAGACCCTCATCGTCTACACCGCGGCGGCGGGCGCGCTCGTCACCACGGTCGCCTTTCCGTGGTTCGCACGCATGCCCGCCTCGGTGGGGGACCTCGCCGCGTTCGCCGCACTCGGGCTCGTGGGTGCGCTCGCCCACCTTTGCATCGTGCAGGCATTGAAACGCGCCCCCGTCTCGACCATCTCCCCCATCGGCTACTTCGAGCTCGTGACCGCGGTGCTCTTCGGCTACGCCGTGTTCGGCGAGCTGCCCGACGCCGCGACCTGGGCGGGCGCCGCCCTCATCGTCGCCTCGGGCGCCTGGATCGCGTTCCGGGGCGGGCGCTCCGCGCGGCCCGGGGGTCGCCGCGGGAACTGAGAGGGGCGGACTGCCGGGGGCGGACTGCCGGGGGCGCGCCGCGGGCAATCGATTCCGGAATCTTTCCATGTTCCCCCGGACTCGCTAACCTTCGGGATCGGGGTCCGTCCGGTGCGCGGCGGGTCGCGGAGTGCCGAACCGGAAGGGAGCGGGCAGCATGAGCGAGGCAGTCGCCTTCAGTCTGGACGGCCGCGACGTCGCGGCGGCGCCGGGGGAGACCATCTGGCAGGTCGCGGCGCGCGAGGGAGTGCCGATTCCGCACCTTTGCCACTCGGCCGAGCCCGGCTACCGCCCGGACGGCAACTGCCGTGCCTGCATGGTCGAGGTGGAGGGCGAGCGGGTCCTCGCCGCGTCCTGCATCCGTCACCCCGCGCCGGGCATGAAGGTGAAGACGGACACCGAGCGCGCCCGTCACTCGCGCCGCAGCGTGTTCGAGCTTCTCCTCGCGGACCAACCCGCGCGCGACGCCGCCCACGAGCACGACTCGCGTTTCTGGGGGTGGGCGGACCGGATCGGGCTCGGGAAAAGCCGATTCCCGGTACGCGAGTCCTCCCCCGCGCCCGACGCTTCCCACCCCGCGATGCGCGTCGCCCTCGACGCCTGCATCCAGTGCAACCTCTGTGTACGGGCATGTCGCGAGGTGCAGGTGAACGACGTCATCGGCATGGCCTGGCGCGGGCACGGTTCGAGCATCGTCTTCGACTTCGACGACCCGATGGGGGAGAGCACCTGCGTCGCGTGCGGCGAGTGCGTGCAGGCGTGTCCGACCGGGGCGCTCATGGAGGCGTCGCTCGTGGACGAGGTCGGCGTGGACCGGCGGCTCGCGCTCCGCGAGGTCGAGAGCGTGTGCCCCTACTGCGGGGGCGGGGGCCAGATCACCTACCGCATCGACGGCGACCGGATTGCGGCCGTCGCCGGCCGCAACGGTCCGTCGAACGAGCAGCGCCTCTGCGTCAAGGGTCGCTTCGGATTCGACTACGTCGCGCATTCGGACCGGCTCACCCGCCCGCTCGTTCGCCGCGACGACGCGCCGAAGTCCGCGGACGACGCGGTCGACCCCGCGAACCCCTGGACCCACTTCCGCGAGGCGACCTGGGAGGAGGCCCTCGACCGGGCCGCCGCGGGTCTTGCGCGCATCCGCGACCGGGACGGGGGCGGGGCGCTCGCCGGGTTCGGCTCCGCCAAGGGGTCGAACGAGGAGGCGTACCTCGTCCAGAAGATGATCCGCACCGGGTTCGGCACCAACAACGTCGACCACTGCACGCGCCTTTGCCACGCATCTTCGGTGGTGGCGCTCCTCGAGGGTATCGGCTCGGGGGCGGTCACCGCCCCGTTCACCGCGTGCGCGGAGTCGGACGTCGTCATCGTCATCGGCGCGAACCCGACCGAGAACCACCCGGTCGCGGCCACCTTCTTCAAGCAGGCGTCGAAGACGAAGACCCTCATCCTCATGGACCCGCGCCGCAACGGCCTCGCCCGGCACGCCCGGCACGTGCTCCAGTTCGAGCCCGGGACCGACGTCGCGCTCCTGAACGCCCTCCTCAACGTCATCGTCACCGAAGAGCTCCACGACCGGCAGTACGTCGAGGCCCAGACCGAAGGCTTCGAGAACCTGCGCCGGCACATTGCGCAGTTCACCCCGGAGGCGATGGCGCCGGTGTGCGGCATCGATGCCGAGACCATCCGCACGGTGGCCCGCACCTACGCCAAGGCGGAAAGGGGAATCATCTTCTGGGGGATGGGGATTTCGCAGAGCACCCACGGAACCGACAACGCGCGCTGCCTCATCGCGCTCGCCACGATCACGGGGCACGTGGGACGCCCCGGCACCGGGCTCCACCCGCTCCGGGGCCAGAACAACGTGCAGGGGGCCTCGGACGTCGGCCTCATCCCGATGGTGTTTCCCGACTACCAGGCCGTCGATGCGCCGGACATCCGCGCCCGCTTCGAGGACGCATGGGGCACCTCCCTCGACCCCGAGCGCGGCCTCACGGTGGTCGAGATCATGCACGCGATCCTCGCGGACGAGATCAAGGGCATGTACATCATGGGAGAGAACCCCGCGATGTCGGACCCCGACATGCAGCACGCTCGCGAGGCCCTCGCGAAGCTCGAGCATCTCGTGGTGCAGGACCTCTTCCTCACCGAGACCGCGGTCCACGCCGACGTGATCCTCCCCGCATCGGCGTGGCCGGAGAAGGACGGCACGGTCACCAACACGAACCGCCAGGTCCAGCTCGGGCGTACCGCCCTTCCGCTCCCCGGCGACGCGCGCCAGGACTGGTGGATCGTGCAGGAGATCGCGCGTCGCCTCGGGCTCGACTGGCGCTACGAGCACCCGCGCGACGTATTCGCGGAGATGACGGAGGTGATGCCGTCGCTCGACAACATCACCTGGGAGCGGCTCGAGCGCGAGAGCGGGGGGACGTATCCGTGCCTCGGGCCGGAGCAGCCTGGCGAGGACATCGTCTTCGGCGACGGGTTCCCGACCGAGTCGGGGCGGGCGAAGCTCGTGCCGGCGCTGATCGTGCGCGCCGTCGAGGAGCCGGACGACGAGTACCCGATGGTGCTGACGACCGGACGGCAGCTCGAGCACTGGCACACGGGGGCGATCACCCGGCGGGCGGAGATCCTCGACGCGCTCGAGCCCGAGGCGGTGGCGAGCCTCTCGCCGGCGGACCTTGGGCGGCTCGGGCTCGCGGCCGGCGCGCCGGTCCGCATCTCGACCCGGCGCGGAGCCATCGAGATCGCGACCCGACGCGATCCGGCCGTCCCCGAAGGCATGGTGTTCGTGCCCTTCTGCTTCGCGGAGGCGGCGGCCAACGTCCTCACCAACCCCGAGCTCGACCCCTTCGGCAAGATCCCCGGCTTCAAGCTCTGCGCGGCGCGGGTCGAGCCGGTGGCGGTCGAGGCCGAGCCGGCGCCCGCCGCAGCCGACTGACCCGAATCGGGCCGCCCCCCGTCCGATTCGGGCGACCGTCCGGTCCGCGCCCCGGGCTTCGCCGCGGGGGGCGTTTCCGTCGCTTCCCGGTGATGGGACCGGCCGCCTGGTGCGGCATTGCGATTCGCCGGTCCGGTTCGGCCGTTCGACCGGCCGGTCCGACCGACCGCCCGGGTCCGGCAACACTCCCCATCGTCGGGCTCCCGCGTGGCCCGGACGCGGCCCGCTCCGTCAGGCCCGGCGGACGGCGTGATGGAATCCGAACTGCCCGATCGCGGGCCGCCGGCGGTCGTGCTCGGCGACGAAGGTGTCGAGCGTCCCCGCTTCGTCGTGCACGCGGACCGTGTCGAGGGCGCGCGCGAGCTCGGGTTCCGACACGGTCGACCAGAGCGAATCGCCGCGTCGCCATGCGGGGTCGAGAGGCCCTTGCCCGTCGAAGTACGCCTCGCCCTGCATGAGCGCGTCGCTCGGCACGAAACGGGTGCGCGGGGTCAGGCCGGCATCGGCGAGGAGCCCGTTCAGCACGTTCGTGTCCGCGTGACGCCGGCACATCGCCTCCACCGCGCCCGGAACGAGCGCCGCGTACCACCACCCGTGGCGGAGCTGCTCGTGCGAGCAGGTGTTGATGACCGCGCTGCCGCCCGGGCGGAGCACCCGGGCGAGCTCGGCGAGGACCCGGCGAAGGTGCGGCCGGCCGTCGCCCGGCGGGTCGGGCAGATGGTGGAGCACCTGGTTCACCATCACCGCGTCGAAGCGGCCGTCCTCGAAGGGGAGCGCCTCGAGGCTCGCCTCGTGCAGGGTGACCGGGCAGCCGCCCGGCGCGCGGTCGAGCTTCGCCCGCGCGGCTTCCAGCATCGACGGGTTGAGGTCCGCCGCGTCGATCGCGCCCACGTGGGGGCGCAGCGCGGTCGCGTAGCTGCCCGTCCCGCACCCCGCGTCGAGCACCCGTATCGAGGAGAGGGGGCCGCCGGCGGAGGCGAGACAGCCGAGGATGATCTCGACTCCGATCGGAACGCGCGTCCGGTCGTAGTCCGCCGCGACCGTGGTGTAGTCCTCGTACGCGCTCATCGTCGCTGCACGGGTCGTCGCCGCCCGGAGAGCTGACTGCCACCTCTTCGACGCGGGCCGGAACGCCTCGCGAGGAGGGGCTCGCCCGGCCCTCGTTCGGGCGCCCGTGCCATGTGCGGCGGCATGGCGGCGTTGGTCTGATCGGACGCCGGACGGCGGCCGGCGGCCGGTCAGTGGCGCCTTGGCTCCGGAAATCCGGGGTATTCGGAGGAGTGGTCGCCCTCGTGGTTCGGCATGCCGGGTTTGGTGAGGAGAAAGTTGTTGGGCGAAAAAGCCCGGATGCTGCGAGCCGGCTTCTCGTGCCACCGCAGGTTGAACGCGCAATACTTTCCCTTGACCGCGAAGAACATCATGTCCGAATAGGGCAGGTGGTCGTGTATCCACCAGGCGAGCGCCTGCCAGGGTGTTCCAGCGTCGTAGCGCGCGATGAACCAGGGAATGACGATGCTCGCCGTTGCCCCCATGCAGCCGTCCGCGTCGCGCCGGTCCCACACGTGGCGGGAATGGTTCCAGGTCGTCTCGCCGCATGAGTACCCATGCACGTTGCCGTAGGTGTTGACCTCGACGGAGCGGAACGCGGAGCGGACCGTCACGTGTCCGAATGTGGCGTGCAGGGGCTCGAGCAGCTCCTCGCAGAGCCGCGTACCCGCGGCGATGGCGAGATCGGGGTCGTCGGGGATGTTCGGGATCCCGTAGTAGTTCGCGATCTCGCTGTAGAGCATCTCGCGCATGAAGAAGTGCTCGGACAGCCGGACTCGGCCAAGCTTCTCGAGGGTCCTCACTGAGGCGGGCTTGCGCATCGGAGTCTCCTCCGGCGACGGGCGGCGGACGCCGCCCGCCGGTCCGGGTCGGGCCGGTGGCCCGGGAGGGGAGGCGGGCGCCGGCCCGGGGAGGCCGGCGCCGCTGGTGCTCTAGGCGACCGGCGGGTCGCAGGGCTCGGTGCCCATGTCGGCGGGCACGCTCACCTCGACCAGCTCGAACCCATCCGAGGTCGCGATCTCGTTGTGGGGGGTGCCGCCCGGGATGTACATGCTGTCACCCTCCTCGATGCGCACGACCTTGCCGCCCGCGAACTCGAGGTCGACCCAGCCGCTCAGCATGTAGACGAGCTGGCCTTCGCAGAGGTGAATGTGCCAGCCGGTCGGCTCCGAGAGGCCCTGGGACGCCGAGGTGACCTGGGCGCGGATCTTCCCGTCGCTCGCCTCGGTGACGCCGAGCTCCCGGTACTTCATCCAGTCGCGGCGCCCCTTGACGTAGACCGCCTCGTTCTTCTTCGCAAGGACGAAGTCGTCGGAACGCTCCGCCACTTCCGGCATTTCGACGACTGCCGCAGCACTGCTGCTCATGCTCTTCTCCTCTTCCGGTGATGCGCCGCTTCCGCGCGGCCGTGCAACGTCTCCAATCGAGAACGCGCTATTTCACCGCTTTTCCGCCGCGAACGCCAATCTGCTCGCGAAGTCGCGAACCCATGCAAGGTTCGCGCGAGCGGTCCGGGCGCCCCCGATCCGCTTCGGCCGCGGACGGCTGACGCCGAGGGCAGGGCGCGTCGTCGGGGCCGACTGCGCCGCGATCGAGGTCGGGTGCCCGGCGGCTTGCGGGGGAGGGGGGCGGACGGCGCCCCGAAGGTGGACAATGACGCGCCGCGCCGGCGCGGGAACGCGGCAGCGGCGGCGGATGCGATGGAGGCAGCGGGAGGGACGCGCATGAGTGCGGGGATGACGGTCAGGGCGGTGATCTTCGACTGGTCGGGGACGGTGGTCGACTTCGGCTCGCGCGCGCCGGCGGCGGCATTCGTCGAGGTGTTCCGGGAGTTCGGGGTCGAGCTCTCCGAGGCCGAGGCGCGCGGCCCGATGGGTCTCCCGAAATGGGACCACCTGCGCGCCCTCGGGGACCTCCCGCGGATCGGGGCGGCGTGGCGCGCGGCGCACGGCCGCGCGTTCGAGAACGCGGACGTGGACCGCCTGCACGAGGTTTTCGAGCCGCTCACCGCCCGGGTGGCCGCACGCCACGCCGCTCTCGTGCCGGGGGTGGTGGAGGCGGTGCGCGAGCTCAGGCGGCGCGGGGTGAAGATCGGCTCGACGACCGGCTACACGCGCCCCATCATGGAGAGGGTCGGTCCGCTCGCCGCCGAGCACGGGTTCGCGCCCGACAACCTCGTTTGTGCCGGCGACCTCCCCGCCGGGCGGCCGACCCCGTTGATGATGTACCGGTGTTTCGTGGACCTCGCGGTCTGGCCGGCGCGCGCCGTGGTCAAGGTGGACGACACCGCGCCCGGCCTCGTGGAGGCGACGGCGGCGGGGAGCTGGGCGGTCGGGGTCGCGATGTCCGGCAACGCGGTCGGGCTCGCGCCGGAGGAGCTCGCGCGCCTCGGCGCGGGCGAGCAGGCGCGCCTGCGCGATGCCGCGACGGACGCGCTCCGCGCCGCCGGGGCGCACTACGTCATCGACACGGTCGCCGACCTGCTGCCCGTCGTCGACGCGATCGATGCGCGCCTCGCGGCCGGCGAGTCCCCGCCGGCGCCCCCGCCCTGAGCCCCGGCGCCCCGAGCCCGCCGGACCCGACCCGATCGATTCCGGTCACATGCCGGGCACCGACGCGGCCGTCCGGTTTCCCTTCCGCGGGAGCCGTCATCTGGCGGGTCAAGGTCGTCCCGTCCATCGCGCGATCCGCCCGACGGCCGGAAGCGGTCAGGGACGGGCTTCAAGGGCGGCGGCGCAGTCGCGAAGGCAGGCGTCGCTCGCGCGCTTGAGCTGCTCGCCGCGGCCGTTGCCGCCGCCGTTCGCGCGCGCGGTCCGCTGGACGGAGCTGCCGTTCGCGCGGAGCTGGCCGGTCACCTCCCCCTCGTCGTCGCCGAGGTGGTAGCCGACGATCTCGAAGCTCCAGCTCTCGCCGTAGCGCGCGCTCAGGGAGCGGGCGGTGCCGTTGCCGCCCGCGCCGCCGTTCGGGCGCGCCGCGCCGTTCCCGGCCCTCGCCGTCGTCGTCCGCGGTGTCGCGACGATGGGCGGTGGCGGGAGCGGCATTTCCGGCAGCGCGGACGGCGGCGCCCTCCCCGCATCGCGAGGCGGGGAGGCGGCCGCGGCGGCGCGGGCCCGGCGGCCGATGTCGGCGGACGAATGAGCGGCCGCGCCGGGGCGTCCGTCGGAACGGGCGGGAGCGGAGGCGCGAAGGGGCGCCGGAGCGCGTCCACGCGCCTCTCCCCCTGGCGTTGCCGCAGCGGCCGCCGCGCCGTCCGCGGTCGCGGCGACCGGTCCGAGGTCCGTCCCGGCCCCGACCCGCTGCTCGGCTGGCCGCGCCCGCAGCTCGCGCCGCGCCGCCTCCGTCGCCGTCTCGTCGACCCGCTCCGCGTCGAGGTCCACCACCACCCCGAACGTCGAGCGCGCCGCCTCGGCGGTGAAGAACCCGTCCAGCACGTCTTCGAGCACCTTCTCCGCGGGCCGCTCGAGCGGATCGCCGTAGCCGCCGCCGCTCGGCCCGTAGAAGGCCATCACGTCGCCCGGCGCGACCCGAAGGCCCGAGAACTTCGCGGGCATGTCGCGACCGTCCGCCGGGCGAGAGTCGTTGTAGATCCGAAGCCGCCCCCCCGCGCCGTCCCAGCCGCCGAAGACGCCCCAGGGAACGTCCTCGTGCCGGTCCGCCTCGTGGGTGATGAAGCCTTCCTTCAGCATCCGCTGCTTCTTGACCACCCCGAGTCCGCCCCGGAACCGGCCGGGGGCGGGCATGATGTCGTCCCGCAGCTCGTAGCGGTCGCACACCATCGGGAGGTGCATCGCGAGGTCCTCGAGCGGGTTGTTGCGGGTGTTCGCCATCAGGCTGTCGATGCTGTCCGGCCCGTCCGACGCCGGCCGCCCGCCGTAGGAGCCCTCGTTCACCTCGAGGAACACCCAGTAGTCGCCGGACGGGCGGATCCCGGAGTACGCCGCGAAGGAGAGGGTCGCGGAGCTGCCGGCGATGATCTCCTCCGGCAGCACCGGGCTGAGAGCCTTGTAGATGAGGTCGATGACCCGGTTGATCTGGGAGAAGCGGGCCTCCGCGGCGGCCGGGAAGCGCGGGTTGAAGATCGAGCCCTCGGGCGCGATGACGTGGATCGGACGAAACGATCCCTGGTTCGACGGGACCTTGATCTCGGAGGTCTCCGCGTCGAGGAGGAGGGAGCGGATCGCGCAGAAGCACGCCACCTTGGTCGACCCCTCGAAGGGCACGTTGAACCCGGTCTCGACCTGGTCCGACGACCCCGTGAGGTCGACGACGATGCCGTCGCCCTCGATCCGCACGCACACCTTGATCGGGAGGCGGACGTCGCGGTTTCGCCCGTCGTCGTCGAGGAACCCCTCCGCCCGGTACTCGCCGTCCGGGATGGCCGCGATCCGCTGGCGAAGGACCCGCTCCGTGTAGTCCATGAGCTGGCGGGTCGCGGCGAGCACGTCGTCGTGGCCGAAGCGGTCCATGAGCTCCACGTAGCGGCGCACCCCGAGGCGGGCGGAGGCGATCTGGGCGTCGAGGTCGTCGAGGAGCTGGCGCGACGCGCGCGAGTTGTTGCGGATGTAGTCCCACATCGCCTCGTTGCGCCGCCCCGCCTCGTAGAGCTTGGTCCCCGCGAACAGCATCCCCTCCGCGTAGACGTCCGGGATGTCGATGATGAGCCCCGGCGTCGCGGCCCCGATGTCGAGGTGGTGGGCGGTGTTGGCGGAGTAGCCGACGAGCTCGTCCCGGTAGAAGATGGGGATGACGACCGCGATGTCGGGCGAGTGGCTCGACCCGTAGTAGGGGTGGTTGTGGATGACGACGTCCCCGTCCGCCCAGTCCCCCTTGACCACCTTCTCGATGCCTTCGAGGTAGCCGGGGAGGGACCCGATGTGGAGCGGGGTCGACTCCGATTCGCACAGGGTGTTGTACTCGGTGTCGAAGAGCCCGGCGCCCAAGTCCTGCGACTCGCGGATGATGGACGAGAAGGACATCCGGTAAAGGACGTGCCCCATCTCTTCGGCGATGGTGTCGAGCGCCCCGCTGATGACCTGGAGGGTGATCGGGTCGAGCTCGCGGCTGCTGCTGTTGCTGCTGGCCATGGGTTGCTCCTGTTCTTTGTGCGGGCGGGCGGGTGGGCGCGCCGCCCCGTACCCCCGCCCCGCGCGCTCCGTCGCGTACGTTTCTCGCCGTGCGCGCGCCTCGCCCCGTGTTCCCCGCCCCCGTGCGTTCCGCCGGGTGCGCTCCTCGCCGCCGTCAGCTCCGGCGCACGTGCAGGCTGCCGTAGTCGCTCACCTCGGCCGCGTACGCGGGCGGCACGAGCACCGTCGAGTCGTGCTGGACGAGGACGGCCGGCCCCGCCACCCGGTGCCCGGCCTTGAGCCGGCCCCGGTCGTAGCGCGGGGTGTCGGCGGTCGTGCCGTCGTCGAAGGTCGTCGCGCGCGAGTAAAGCAGGGTCGACTCGTACGAGGCGCCGTTCGCGCGCTCGAGGCGCTGGAGGCGAAGCGGCTCGATCTTGTCCGTTCCGATGACCCGCACGGTGATGAGCTCCACCTCCGTGTCGTCGAAGGCGTAGCCGTAGTCGAGGCGGTGCTGCGCGTAGAAGCTCTCGATGATCCGCCCGACGTCGCCGGCCGCGAGCCGTCCCTCCGGGATCTCCGCCCGGAGCTCGACCCCCTGCCCGTGGTAGCGGCACTCCGCGATCCGCTGGAAGGTCTGGCGCTCCGGCGGCACCCCGTCGTTCTCGAGGTCCTGGCGGCAGAGCCCGACCAGCTCCTCGACGAGGGCGTTCAGCCGCTCGACCGCCGCCTCTTCGACGTTCGTCAAGGACGTGATGAACGAGCGCACGTGCTCGTACTGCATGTCCGTCTCGAGGAGCCCCATCGCGGCCGTGATCCCGGGCGCGACCGGCACGAGCACGTCGCGCGCCGACACCGCTTCGGCGAGGGCGACCCCGTGCAGCGGCCCCGCCCCGCCGAAGGGCACGAGCGAGAACTCGCGCGGATCCACCCCGCGCGCGACCGAGTTGGAGCGGATCGCGAGGGCCATGTTCGAGTTGATGACGCGGATGATGCCGAGCGCCGCGTCCTTGACGGAAAGCCCGAGCTTCTTTCCGACTTCCCGCTCGACGGCGCGGCTCGCGAGGTCGGGGTCGATCGGGAGGTCGCCGCCCAGCATCTTGTCCGCGTCGAGCCGCCCGAGGGCGACCTGCGCGTCCGTCACCGTCGGTTCGTCGCCGCCCTTGCCGTAGCAGGCGGGGCCGGGGTCCGCCCCCGCCGAGCGCGGCCCCACGTGGAACCCGCCCGCCGAGTCGATGTAGGCGATCGAGCCGCCCCCCGCCCCGATGGTCACGAGGTCGATCATCGGCACCAGGATCGGGTGCCCGCTCACGTAGGAGTCGCGCGGGTTCATGATCTTGATGCGCCCGCCGGGAACGGTGCTGATGTCGGCCGACGTGCCGCCGATGTCGACGGTGATGACGTTCTCGGCGCCCGCGAGGAGCCCCTCCGCCCGCCCCCCGATGACCCCGCCGGCCGGCCCCGACATGAGGATGTTGACCGCGCGCTGCGAGCACGTCTCGACCGTCGACACGCCGCCGTTCGACTGGATGAGGCGAAGGTTCGCGCGGTACCCCTGGCGCGCGAGCTGGTCGCGGAGGTTGGTGAGATAGAGGCTCGTCTTCGGTCCGATGAACGCGTTCATCGCGGCGGTCGAGAAGCGCTCGTACTCGCGGAGCATGTTCGCGACGTCCGAGGAGCAGCACACGTAGGCGTCCGGCATCTCGCGCTCGACGATGGCGCGGGCGCGCTGCTCGTGCTCGTCGTTGATGAAAGAGAAGAGGAAGCCGATGACGACGGAGCGGATCCCGCGCTTCTTGAAGATGCGAACCGCTTCCAGCACGTCGTTCTCGTCGAGCGGGGTCCCGATCCGGCCGTCCGGCGGCAGGATCCGTTCGGTGACCGGGATGCGGTTGCGGCGCTTGACGAGGGGGCGCGACTGCCAGGGGACGTCGAAGTGGAGCGAGAAGTTGTGCGGGCGCTTGTGGCGCGCGATGTGCAGGATGTCGCGGAAGTTGCGGGTGGTGAGCATGCCCACCTCCGCGCCGGTGTGCTCGATGGTGATGTTGGTCGCGACGGTGGTGCCGTGGACCACGAGGTCGATGTCCTCGCGGGTGACGCCCGCCATCTCGCAGAGCTCCACGAGGCCCTTCAGCACCCCGACGGACTGGTCCTCGGGGGTGCTCTGGACCTTGTGCACGAACACCCCACGCTCGGACTCGAGCACAAGGTCCGTGTTCGTCCCGCCGACGTCGACTCCTACTCGTGCGCCCATCGCATCCTCGTGCTGCCGCCCGTCGCCCGCTTCGCCGCCGGAGCTGTCCGCTGCGCCCGCGCCACCGCCGTCGTCCGGCCGGTCACCCGCCGCCCGCCCGCGGCCCGTTCATGTTCCTAATCGCCGGCCGCGGTCCGTGCTCCGCTCCATCGCCGCCGGTGCGCCGCTCCACCTTGCATCCGAGCTCGTCGAGTGCGGTCAGGACCTCGTCCGCATGCCGGCCGGGCTTCACCTTCTCGTACACCCTCGCGATGCGCCCCTCCGGATCGATGAGGTAGCTGATGCGCCGCGCGAACCACTGTCTCGGCTTCTTCGCCGCGCCGTAGCGCATCGACACGGACCGATCCTCGTCGCTGAGGAGGTCGAACGGGAAGGCGTTCTTCTCCCGGAACGCCCGGTTCTTCGCTTGCGAGTCGAAGCTCACGCCGACGATGACCGCGTTGCGGGATGCGAATTCCTGGATTCGATCACGGAACCCCCTGCCCTCCACGCTTCACCCGTAGGTACCGGCCTTGGGATACCACCAGAGGAGGAGGTAGCGGCCCCTAAAGTCGGCGAGGGCGCTCGGCACGCCGTCCTGGTTGGAGAGCTTGAACGCCGGAGCGGGTTCGCCCGCGCTTCGAAGGGTGGGGGTCATGCCTTCTCGCCTCGCTCCTGCGTCACCACAAACCGACGCCGCCACTGCGGCGGAGACCGGCCGCGGCGCGCGCCACCGCCGGCCGCCTGCGCACCGTCGCCGTTTTCCTCCCGCCGAGATCCCGGCGTTCCGCCGCGCCGGCCTTCATCCAAGCTCTTCGAGCGCGGCGAGCACCTCGGCCGGATGCTCGGCCGGCACCACGTTCCCGTAGACCCGCACGATGCGGCCCTCCGGATCGATGAGGTAGCTGATGCGCTTGGGGTACTCCTGGTCCGCGCTCTCCGCCGCGCCGTAGCGCATCGAGACCGACCGGTCCTCGTCGCAGAGGAGGTCGAACGGAAAGTCGAACTTGCCGCGGAACGCCCGGTTCTCGGCCGGCGAGTCGCAGCTCACCCCGACGATGACCGCGTTGCGGGAGGAGAAATCCTGGATTCGATCACGGAACCCTTTTCCCTCCACCGTTCACCCGGGGGTGTCGGCCTTCGGGTACCACCAAAGGAGCAGGTAGTGTCCCCGGAACTCGGCGAGATCCGTCGGCACGCCGTCCTGGTTGGAGAGCTTGAACGCCGGGGCCGCCTCGCCCGCGCTTCGAAGGGTGGAGCTCATGTATCGCGCCTCGCTTGTTTCGCTCCGGCGAATCTGCGGGATCGGTCGGGTACTGTCAACAAACCGGACGGGGCATGTGCCCTGTCACCGCGTGCCTGCCCGAGGGGGCACGGGCATCCCGACCGCACGCCCACCCGGGAGCGCACCGGTCTTGACGGCACGGCTACCCCGGAGCGCGGGCGTCCCTGCCCGCGATTGGCGGCCGACCGGGCAATGTCCCTCCACGCGGGCCGGAACCCCACGCCCCCGCGGCCCCGCCGCGCGAGCTCCGGTTCAACGCTAAGATGATGCCTCCTCGAGGGGCCCGGAAGGGAGGAGGGACACCATGAGCACTTCGGCGAGCGAAGCGGTGGCGGCGCCAGCGCGAGCACCGGCCCAAGCGGACTACGGCCCGGAAGAAGCCGCCTTCCAGGCGTATCTCAAGGACGGCGAACGCCGCGCCTTCGCGCTCGGGAACCGCGGCCCCATCCGTTTCCTTCCCGACGGGTCGCTCGCCCCCGACATCCTCGACGCCTACTGGCGCTGCGGCTTCTACGTCTTCGAAGGGGTGGTCGGCGCCGAGGAGCTTGCCGACGTCGAGGCGGACCTCTTCGACATCATCGACCGGCTGCCGACCGAGCAGGGCTCCCCGGTGGACGCCAAGGGCCGGCCCGCTCTCGCCCACGGCTGCGAGGCCCCGACCCTCTTCTGGTCGAAGCCGCTTGCCGATCCCTTCGGCGGCACCGACCTCGCGAACGGCCGGCACCCGGTGAAGATGATGGAGCCGGTTCCCGCCCCGGACGCCCCGAAGGAGGTGGTCTACCTCATCCTCGGGTCGCTTCAGTTCTCGAAAGCCTGCGTCCGGCTCTACGGCCACCCGGAGCTCCTCCGGGTCGCGGCCGCGGTCAACGGCGAAGACTTCGTCCCGTTCGCCGACGCCCTCTTCATCAAGGAGCCGGGGCGGGGCGCCTCGGTCGCCTGGCACCAGGACGGGACCACCCACTGGGAGAGCCCCGACTGGGACCAGGGCTCGCACGGCTTCAACTTCATGGCCCAGCTCTACGGCTGCACCCCGGCGAACGGAGTGTGGGTGGTGCCCGGCACCCACCGCCTCGGCAAGGTGGACATCAAGGCGAAGGTGGCCGAGGCGGGAACGGAGCGGCTGCCCGACGCGGTGCCCATGGTCTGCGCGCCGGGGGACGTCGTCATCAGCAACCGCCAGGTGCTCCACGGCTCGTTTGCGAATACGAGCGACGAGTGGCGGGTGACCGTGAACATGGGCTTCCACCGCCGCGCCTCGGTGCTCGGCGTGCAGGGAGGCGGCGTCCACAACGCCCCCGCCGTCTACGACGACGAGCGCATTCGCCAGCGCTCGCGCATGATCGGCTACGCCATCGACGCCCGCCGCCAGCGCTTCCCCGACGAGACCCCCTACACCTACCGCCCCTTCGCCGACTCCGGCGAGGTCTGCCGCTGGTCGGACGAAGTCGACCTCAAGGACTACAACCTCCTCGACCTAAGCATCTGAGGAAGTCCATCATAAAACGGTCTCCGGAAAACCCGGGGCGGTTCATGTTGACCCAGGTGAGCGCCGGATGCTGGGCGCTTTGCGGTCCACTTCCGGTCACGAACGGCTGGTGAATGCACCCGGCTGGTTGCACGGCGCGGAAGCAACCCAAACCGTCAGACACGACCACGGTGCCGGGCTCCAGATGGCACCGGGCCCAGGCTTCGATCTCGTCGCGTCGAAACCCACCGACACGGCTCAGGCGCATCCTCATCGGCCGGCCCTCTGCATTGAGCTCCACAGCGGCAATGAACGGCGTCTTGCCCGGCGCACCTCGCCCGGATTTTCCCCCGCGGCGCTCCCCGCCCCAATACGCATCATCGAGCTGCACCCACCCGCCCAAAGGGCGCGTGTCGTCACGCTCCTTCAGCACCTGCATCAGCTTGTGCTTGACTTTCCACGCAGTGTTGTAGCTCACCGACAGCTGCCGCGACAGCTCCACCGCCGAAATCCCGTTCTTCGTCTGCGTCATCAGGTACATCGCCAGAAACCACGTGCGAAGCGGCAACTTCGTGCTCGCCAGAATCGTCCCCGCGGTCAGCGAGACTTGGTATCGACAACCGCTGCACTGGTACAGCCCGCGGCTTTGAACGCGACGGTGCCCGCTGTGCGAGCATCTGGGGCACACGGCCCGCTCCTCGATACCGGCCCGCTCGAGCGCCTCGGCCGCCGACTCGACCTCGGCGAGCTCTTCGGGCGTGATCGCGACGAGCCGGCGAACGGCGTCGGACCGGAGGCGCGAGTGTTGCTTCGCGTCACCGGTGTCCACGCGTTCGAGTGAGCCGAACACCTCGCCGACCGCGTCGCGCATGCGCTCGGCGGTCCTGCGGCTGACGGAGAAGGCGTCCTGAATGTCCTCGAGCGTCAGACCGGCGGACGCGGCCTGAAGCCGCACGGCAAGGCGAACGATGTCCTTCAGGCGGTCGTATCGCATCGTGGCGCTCACCGTTTCCCGCTCTCCCCCGATTGCCCACACCGTAGCGGGCGCCGGCAAGGGACGAAACCGGCCGATGGCGGAATCCCGTCATCCCGCGCCTACGGCCGGAATCCGATCGGGGGGAGCCGGTTCGGCTTTGCCTCGCACTCGGCGCGGAGCATGCCCGCGAGTGCATCCGGCTCGGCGTGCTTCCCCAGGATCTCCGCCTTCCGGTGCACCACCGCGAAGTCCCCGGGCGTGAGGGCGGCAAGGTCCGTGAGGCCGGCGGGTGGCGGGAGCGCGAAGAAAGTCCGGAACGCCTCCTCCACCTGCTCCGGCGTGAGGTAGTCGAGCCGCACCTTGAAGACGAAGCGGCGCAAGGTGGCGGGGTTGAGGTGCTCGCCGAAGTTCGTGGTGCACGCGAAGGGGAGGGGATGGCTCTCCATCTAGGTCAGCATTTCGTTCACCTGGCTCACCTCCCAACTCCGGTGCGCGGAGCGTCGGTCGGCGAGGAGCGAATCGGCCTCGTCGAAGATGAGGAAAGCCTGCGAGTCGCGCGCCTCGGCGAACGCCTCCGCGATTCGCTGCTCGGTCTCGCCCACCCAGGGCGAGAGGAGATCGGAGGCGCGCTTCTGGAGGACCTCGAGCCCGAGGCGCTCCGCGAGGTAGCGCGCGAACGCGCTCTTGCCGGTCCCGGGCGGACCCTGGAGGGAGAGCGAGAGGCCCCGGTCGGCGTTCCCGACGAGACTCTCGGCAAGGGTGACCGGATCCGTATCGGCCTGGATGAGGCCGAGATCGAACCTCGGCGGCGGACCCTGGGGCGGCGTCTCGCACCCGAGCACCCGGGAGAGGCTCCGGACCCCGTGGCGCACCGCGTCGATACCGCCGCCCGCGAGCCCGGCCGCCGCCGTCGCGCCGGCCCCCACCCCGGGCGTGGCCTCGAACTCCCGCGCGAGCGAGAGCACGTCCTCGCTCGGCGCCTCGATGCCGCGGCGAGCGAGCTCCCGCGCCCAGATCCGGGCCCGCACCCGGGGCGTCGGGCGGCGAAGCTCGAACGCGAACATCATCCGCCGGAGGAGGGTCTCGCTCACCCCGCGGGGGCTGTTCATGGTCCACAGGGTCGGCGTCGGCGCCGCCTCGAGGAGCCGGTGCATGTACACCTTGGAGCCCGTGTTGCGCTGGGCCATACGCGAGCGCGGACCGAAGAGCCCCCACGCGGGGAACGGGTCTGCGAGAAGGTCCTCCATCTCGTCGAAGAGGAGGAGCGACCCGCGGTTTCCGGCGAGCAGGCGCTGGGCGAGGCGGAGCTCCTGGATGCGTTCGCCGCGCACCGGCTCGTCGCCCGTGTCGTCGGTTTCGCCCACGCTGTAGAGCGAAGCGTCGAGCCGCCCGGCGAGGACCTTGCAGAACTCGGTCTTGCCCGTCCCGGGCGGGCCGAAGAGAAGGATGTTCACCCCTCGCGCGCCGCTCGCGAGCGCGCCCCCGATCACCCGCTCGACGTGGTCGCGGTCGCGGGCTACGTGGTCGAAGTCCGACCATTCGAGCTCGCTCGCGGGCGCGGCATCCAGCAGCAGCCGGTGCACGTCGGTTCCGGAGCCGGCCGGAGCGGCGGCGAGCCGGTTCAGCCGGTCGAGGGCCTTCAGGTCCCCGTCGCTGTCGACGCAGACGAGTCCCGAGCGGACGAGCGGCGCGTCCGCCCGGAGGCGCCCCTGGACGGTGTTCGCCGACACGCCAAGGAGCACGGGCAACGCCGGGCCCTGGACGTTGAGCGGCGTGAATCTCCTCGATGACCGGAACACGTCGTCGATCATCGACTCGATGACGGGCTGCGCCTGGTAGCGGAGGACAAGCTCAAGGAGGTCGACGTCCGTCCGCGAGAGGCCGGTCGCCCGCGCGAGGCGGCGGAGCCGCTGCCCGGTTTGGTCAGGGCGCGCCTTCCGCGCGGCCGAGTACTCCCCGTGCAAGGCGGCCTGGAGCGAGCGCCAGTTGCCCCCCGACAGCCCCTCGTCACGCCCGCGCTTCCCCGCGACCGCCCGAATGGGCGACGGCCGCTTCCTCCTCCCGAACGCCACCCGGTTCTCGCGATCGGCAATCCAACCAGCCAAGTCCGACGCCTCCCGGTCCCGGTGGTGAAGGGCCGCGGCGGCGTTCGCGAGGTAAAAGGCCACCAGGCGCTGCTCGTACGCGTTCAGCATCATCGCTCTCCAGACTTGCGGTACTTGCGGTCCGGAAGAGGCTACCGCCCAACTACGTCAGAAACGGACGTATTCGACGAGCAGATTTTCAGCCGGTGGAAGGAGGCGACGCGGGGGCCTCGCTAGTTGGGGTCGTAGCGGTACCCGGCTTTCCGGGTGAGCGCCCGAAGGTAACCGCCATCAATGAATACGGTGGCCTTCATGCCGGACCTCCGTGTCGTACTTCGCAGAAGGAAGAAGCCCCTCGCGGCGGACCACGAGGGGCTTCGGGATACATGCCCGCCTACCGGCGTATCGGATAGGAGGAGGGATCCATGTGAAGACGGTGGTCTCCGTCAATACGGGCGTTGGTGGGATCCGGACCGGAGACTGGCGCCGCCTTCGCAGGGCCTTGAACGTCCCGTCGGCGCCGTCGCCCTGCGCGGGAAGCGACTTGAACGAGCGCGAACCCGATGACCTGCGCGACGTGAGCGGGACGGCAGTGGACTACATGAAGCGCTGCGCCTCACGGTCCGGTGGGTCATTCAGCGACGAGGAAGCAGTAGTCACCTCGGCCTTGCTCGGCACGGGCCCGGATCGCCTCCCATCGGCCCGAATCGAGATCCGCGCGGAGCCTCGCGAGACCGTCAGCCACTTCCGCGCTTGCAAATTCCCGGAATGACGAAATGCCGTTGCGGAGTCCCTCGTCATGGTAGAGCTCGGGGCGGTCCTTGCCCGCGTAGAGGAACATGTCCACAGGGTCGGGCGGCACGTCCCAGGGTTCGAGGCCGGCCAAGCGGAAGCCCGCGGCGGACAGGGCCTTGTCCACCGCACTCCGGGACGGGCACGCGCACACCGCCGCCGTCATCATCGACGGGAAGTAGTGCCCGAGCCAGTACGCCTCGAGCTGCTCGGGAAACGCAGAGAAGATGACGTAGCGGCCGCCCTTGGCCACCATCCGTCGGACGCTCGAGAACACCGCCGTCAAGTCCGCCATGTGATGGATGGCGAGAGTGGTGACGGCGTGGGCGAAGGCGCCACCCGCGAAGGGGAGCGCGGCGCCGTCGGCGCATACCAGGGGGAGTCGAGGATGCTTGGCCCGGGCCATTGCAAGCATGGTCCGCGACAGGTCGAGTCCGACCATCGTCAACCCGCGTTTCGCCAGCGCCGACGTATAGTTGCCCGTGCCGCAGCCGATATCCAGCACGGAAGCGCCGGGAACGCTTTCGAGCAGCGACACCAGGCGATCGGCGATCCGGGGATCGGCCCGCCGGGTGCGGTCGTAGGTGTCGCCGATACGGTCGTACTTGACGGCCATGCCCGGATTCTCGTCGAAATCGTCCTCGGGTAGCGACTGAACAGGGACGGACCGTTCCATCGGACGTGAACCGTCGCGTCGCATGCTCGGATCCCTTTCGGGGGGCTCCTCGTTTGCGCCACATCACCTCAATCCTGACCATCCCGCGCTCCGTCGCGTGCGAACCGCGAGCGAGTTCGAGTTCGGCTGAACCGCGCCGGTATCGCCCGGTACTGCGCTTGCGCGTCGTATGCTCGCGTGCCGTATCCTGACTGCGACCTTCGCGCTGCACGAGGAAACCTCCTCAGATGCTGGACACCGTGCTTCGGGGGGCCCGCATCGCGGGCGCGGACGCCGATGCGCCGCTCGTGGACATCGCAATTGCGGGCGGCACGATCGCCGCCGTAGAGCCGAGCATCCGTTCCGATGCCGACTGCGTCGAACTCGGCGGGAAGCTGGTCTCGCCCGGCCTCGTCGAGACCCACATCCACCTCGACAAGTCGCGCATCGTGGACCGCTGCGCACCCGCCGCGGGGCGCGCCCGCGACCACATGGAGCGGGTGTCCGCGGTCAAGCCCGGGTTCACGGTCGAGGACGTGTACGCCCGGGCCGCCGCGACGCTGGAGCAGTGCATTCTCAACGGCACGACGCATGTTCGAACCCACGTGGAGGTGGACCCGAACGTCGGCCTTCGGTCCTTCGAGGCGCTCGAGCAGCTCGCGACCGACTATGCATGGGCCGTCGATCTGGAGCTCTGCGTCTTCGCGCAGGAAGGCTGGACCAACGTGCCGGAGACCGACCGGAACGTCGTCGCGGCGCTCGATCGGGGGGCCTCCGTGGTGGGCGGCGCGCCGGGGTACGACCCGGACCGCGCGGGTCAGATCCGGCGCATCTTCGAGCTCGCGCGTGAGTATGACCGGGACGTGGACATCCATCTCGACGTCGGCCCGAGTGCCGACGAAATGGACATCGGCCTTGTCTGCGAACTGACCGAGCGCCACGGATACGGCGGGCGGGTCGCGGTGGGGCACGGAACGAAGTACTCGCTGTTGCCGCCCGACCGGTTGCGGGCGCTCGGGGAGCGCCTCGCCTCGGCCGGGGTCGCGGTGACGGTGCTGCCCGCGACCGACCTCTTCGTGACCGGCCGGCACCAGGACCACGCGGTGGTGCGGGGCGTCGCGGACGCGAACGCGCTCGTCGCGCACGGCGCGAACTGCTCCCTCTCCACCAACAACGTGCTGAATCCGTTCACGCCCTATGGCGACTGCTCGCTCATCCGCATCGCGAACCTCTACGCCAACGTCGTGCAGCGCGGCAACGAGGACGAACTCGCGGAGTGCTTCGAGATGCTCACCCGGCGCTCGGCGCGGCTCATCCGATGCGAGGACTACGGCATCGCGGTGGGCCGCCCGGCGGATCTCGTGGTGTGGAACGCGCGCTCCGCCGCCGACGCGGTGGCGACCATCGCGCTCCCGCTCACCGGCTTCAAGCGCGGGCGGCGGACCTTCAGCCGTGCCCGGCCGGAACTCCATCGACCCTGATCCGGATCGAGTCGCGTCGCGGACGCGTAACGGGCTGACGTCGCCCTCCTTCCCGAGGCCCGGCGCCACCGCTTCGCATGTCCGAACTCCGCCGACGGTGCTGCCGCGGCGGCATGGCGACGCATCGCTACCCCGAACGTCTTGTGGAGCGCGGACGAGTCGCAGGGAGTGTCGCGTCGAGTCGTACTACCGGGGGTCCCGGACCGTCCGCGAGCGGTGGGGTTTGTTCCGTCCTCTTGCCTGGTGGTACATGAAGGGCGGGTGGCGCAGATCGAGAAGACCAGGCGCTTCAGCTCGACCGTGGTACCCGACCCGGGCGACGATCTCCGTTCGGACGGACCGACCGACACTCCAGCCTGAGTCGCCCCGGCGCATATGCCTTTCCACGGTCCTGCCCGGACTTGTCGGCGAACCGAGGACACGTTCCGCTATGCTTGGTTTCGAGTGTGGCCGAGGCGCGGAAGGAAGAGACGACAATCCGTCCTGACCACGACCGGCGGACAGCAGTACCGGTGACGCAGGAGGAGATGACACCATGGCCGATTGGAACACGTGCCCCGTGGTCGAACGCCGGCCCGGCAAGCTCAGCGGAGCTTGGACGTTCGCGGGAACGCGGGTGCCGGTCTCGGCGCTCTTCGAGAACCTTGGAAGCGGGGCCACGGTGGAGCAGTTTCTGGACTGGTTCCCGGAAGTCGAGGAATGGAAAGTCAGAGCCGTTCTTGAACACGAAGCCGAGGCCCTCAAGGCTGTCGCGCAACCGTGAAGGTTCTCTTCGATCAGGGCACTCCGATGCCTCTCCGGCGACATCTGGCCGAGCATTCGGTGGATACTGCCGCAGAGAGAGGCTGGTCCGACGTGGACAACGGCGCGCTGATCGACAAGGCGGAGCTGGAAGGGTACGAGGTCCTCGTCACCACCGACCAGAATATGCGACATCAGCAAAATCTCGGGAAGCGGCGGTTGGCGCTGGTCGTCCTCCTTTCCACTGCGTGGCCTCGCATTCAACTGCGCACGGAGGAGATTCGCGCGGCCATCGACGGGATACGACCGGGAGAAACAAGAGATGTCCCGATCTGAAGATGGAGGCGGGACAGCGTGACCACGGATACGTCGGAGCGCGGGCTCGACCGCCTCATCTGCACGGCGCTGGCCGGCCATCCCTGCGAGCCGCCACCGGCGGACACCGCGGCCGAACCTCCGGCCGGCTACGGGGGGGTGGGCTGGCGTGGCGGCAGCCACCTCGACCACGACCGCGAGGCGAAATCCGGAGTTGGCGCAGGGGTGGGGGTGGGCCACACCAGCGATCGGCGTCAGCCACCTCACGTTTCGACGCAACCGCAAACCGGCGGACTGAGAGGAAGGGACGCACGGTGAGTCGTGCGAACAACATCAACCCGGCCATGCTGGTGTGGGCGCGCGAAGGAGCCGGCTTCGAGGTTGAAGAGGCAACGGACCGCCTCGGCTTCATAAAGCCGACCGAGAAGGAGAGCGCGGCCCGGCGACTGATGGCTCTTGAAAAGGGCGAGAGAGTGCCAACCCGTGCTCGGCTAGCGAACGCACCTCCACGACATACGCGCTGCCGCTCGCCGAAGCGACCCGATAGTCTGCAAACGGGCCATGTTCCCGATCGAGTACGCGTACCTCGTCGATCTGCGTCCACCCGCGCCATTCCCGCCGCTTGACCTCGTCCTCGCCCGTCGATATCCACCCCCGGAATGTCGGGGGTCGATTCTTCGTCTCGTACCGCCGCCGGCCGCCGGCTGTCCCCTTCCGCCGTGCCATGTCCTCGTTTCGATCCTGACTGATCGAGGTGATAGGTAATCAGGGGGCGGCGCGGTTGTTCCCGATAGGCGATTTCGATGAGCACCGGCCCCGCTCCGTCCCGTGACTTCAACTCCCGAGCTCTTCCGCGCTTTTCCCACGCCCGGCGCAATCCGCCTTCGAAGCATTCTGCGAGAAAGGCGAAGACATCGAACACCGTCGATTTTTCGATTCCGTTGGGACCGAGCAGCCCGGTCAGCGGTGTCAAGGGCGTGAGCTCGACATCCCTCAAGGCCCGAAAGTTCCGCACCCTGAGACGTTCAATCCGCGGCGGTGCCCCGCCCTTGATCGTCACCGCGCTCATTCCGCTGATCAGCCCGGTGATGGCAGCCCGTTTGTGCCTGGCCGGTGTTGCGCCCGGAGCGCCCATCGCAGCGCATTGCGCCAGTACCAAGTCTTGGTATAGTGCGCGCCAAAGGAGTAACCCCATGCCACGCAACACATCGGTCTCGCTTGGCGATCACTTCACGGGCTTCATCGGCGAGCGGGTCGCGTCCGGCCGCTACAACTCCGCAAGCGACGTCGTGCGTGCCGCGTTGCGCCTGTTGGAGGAGCACGAGACCAGGGTGGAAGCGCTACGCGACGCCCTGGTCGAGGGGGAACGGTCCGGTCCCGCCGTTTCGTTCGATTTCGACGCGTTCATCGCTCGCAAGACATCCGCCTGAACGCCATGGCGGGCTATGCCCTGTCTCCGGCGGCCCGGGCCGACATCGAAGAGATCTGGACTACACGGTCCGGCATTGGGGCGAGGCGCAGGCCGAGCGCTGCACGCAGGGCATCCGTGATGCATGCGAGGCGCTGGGCGACGGCACCGTGTCCGGCCGGTCGGCCGAAGACATCCGGGCCGGTTATCGCAAGGCCGCCGTCGGCTCGCACGTGATGTTCTATCGGGTGCGCGCGGACGTGGTGGAAATCGTCCGCATCCTGCACCGGAATATGGACGTGGCCCGCCACATCCAGCCTCGATTGGGGGGCGCTCCACCGTCCCCGGGCAAGTTGCTTCGACGTTGACGGAGCCCCCCAGGGGGCGGAAGTCCTCCCTTCCCCCACCCCCCGCCGCTACGGTCGGAACCCGATCGGGCGGGGGCGGTCCGGCTTCGCGTCGCACTCGGCGCGGAGCATGTCCGCGAGTGCTTCGGGCTCGCCGTGCTTTCCGAGGAACCACGCCTTCCGGTGCACCACCGCGAAGTCCCCGGGCGTCAGGGCGGCAAGGTCCGTGAGGCCGGCGGGTGGCGGGAGCGCGAAGTACGCCCGGAACGCGGCCTCCACCTGCACCGGCGCGAGGTAGTCGAGTCGCACCTTGAAGACGAACCGGCGCAGGGTGGCGGGGTCGAGGTGCTCGCCGAAGTTCGTGGTGCACGCGAAGGGGAAAGGGCGGTTCTCCATCCAGGTCAGCATCTCGTTGACCCGGCTCACCTCCCAGCTCCGGTGAGCGAGAGGGCCCCGGCTTGCCTGCACCCGGTGCGACGCCGGCAGACGCAACCATGTGGGAAGGGGCCCGGAGTAGTCGGGACAATGGGACCGACAGGTCCGGAGAAGCCCGCTCCGGCGCAAATCCTGTGTATTCGCCAGGACGAAGTTTGTAGGTTCGCGCAGTCTCCCTTTCCCTGCAAATCTTTTTGGCTGCACCTTCGCAATCCAGGCGTTACGCTTGCCGCATGTGCATGCGAAGCGAGCCGTTGCTGCGCGGGGAGCGAGTCCGGCACCGTGCCCGGTCGCGACGCCCGGAGCCCCGCGGCCGATGACCGAGACCGACCCGAGTCCGAGCCCGGGCGACGGCGGCGGGCTCGTCCGCCCGCTGCTGGACGAAGGCGCCTACGACGCACGCGCGACCGCTTGGCTGCTGCGCCAGAAGATCGCCGTCCCCGACCGGGTGGCCGGGTATCTCGACCGCAGCGGGCTGGTGGAACGGGCCATGCCGACGCGGCGGCGCCTGACGGTGGTGGTGGCGCCGGGTGGGTTCGGAAAGACGACCCTGCTCGGCGCGTGCTGCCGCCGGGCGCGCGAGGACGGGATCCCCGTCGCGTGGGTTTCCGTGGACGAGCAGGACGAGCCCGCGGTTCTGGACACCTATGTCGCCTGCGCCTGCCGGAGCGCCGCCCGCGGCGGGCCTGCGGATGTGGAGGATCTCGGGGTTTCGGTTCTCGGACAGGCGGGCAAAGAGACCGGTGCCCGCACCGCACTCGCGCTGCGCGAGATCGAGGCCCACGACGGGCCGTTCGTGCTGGTGTTCGACGAGCTGGAACGGCTCGGGAGCCCGGATGCGGTGGCCTTGCTGGAGTTCCTGCTGCAGCGCGGCCCGGCGAACCTGCACCTGGCCTTTTCGGGCCGCGATCTTCCCGCCGGGGTGAATGTCGCCAGCGCGGTGCTGGACGGCCAGGCCGAAGTCCTTTCGGCGGAGGACCTGCGGTTCACCAGCGCGGAGGTCGCGGACTTCTTCGACGGCAGGCTGTCCGGCCGGCGACTGGACGCGGTGATGTCGGAGTCGGCCGGCTGGGCGTTCGCGCTCAGGCTCTCCCGAAACGAGTTGGAGCGGGGCGCACGCGACGATACGCGCGCCTCGCGCAAGCTCGTCGAGAACTGGGTGGAGTCGCGGCTGTTCGCGGGCCTCGGGACGCAGGACCGGGAGTTCCTGCTCGACATCGGCCTGTTCGAATGGATGGACGCGGCGCTGCTCGACGAGGTGCTGGAGCGCGGCGATTCGTTGCGCCGGATCGACACGATGCCGGCCCTGGCCGGCCTGCTCGAGCCGGTGCGCGACGGCGCAAGGCAGGTTTGGCGGCTGCATCCGCTGGTCCGGGAGCATTGCGCCCGGCGGCGCTTCCGCGAGGCGCCGC
Organism: Immundisolibacterales bacterium; assembly: GCA_026712715.1. Lineage (GTDB taxonomy): Bacteria > Pseudomonadota > Gammaproteobacteria > HK1 > HK1 > JAJDXW01. The sequence goes on from JAPOPW010000059.1 coordinate 44,945, forward strand.
TGCGGTTCCGGGCCATCCATCGGCGGATTGCCGGCGCTCTCGGGCGCCGGGGGCAGACGGTGGACGCCGTGCGCCATGCGGTCGAGGCCGGGGAGCCGGGGCTTGCGGGCGACATCGTGGAGGACGCCGGCGGCGTCCGCCTGTACCACCGCGAAGGGGCGGTGCAGTTTCAGGCCGCTCACCGCCTGCTCACCGAGGACGCCGTCGCCGCGCGCCCGCGCCTTGCGCTGGTGCGGTGCCTGTCGTCGCTCCTGTCGGGGCGGATGGACGAGGCGAGGGCGCGATACCACTCGCTCGCCGGGGCCCTGGGCAGCCTTCAGGTCAATGCGAGCGGCGCCGCGTTCGAGCTGGCGGCGGACCATTGCATGGTGCGGGGCATGCTCCTGCTCTATGGCAGCGAAAGCCTGGACTCGACGTTGATGCGCGCGCATCTGGCCGACGTTGCGCGCCTCGCGGAATCGCCGCACGCGGATGTCCTGACCCGGGGGATTCTCGAATACACCCTTTGCCTGGCGGGCAACTGGACCGGGAACATCAAGGAGGCGCTCGGCCATGCCGCTCGCGCGCGGCCGTGCTTCGCCCAGAGCCGCTACATGTCGATGTTCCTGGACGTGCAGGAGGGGCTGGCCGCGATGGCGCAGGGCCGGGTGGAGGATGCGGCTGCGCTGTACCGTCGCGCCGAGCGGGTCGTCACGGAGCGTTATGTGCTGGACCCCGAACCGGCGGCCGTGTGCAACGCACTGATGCACGAGCTCTCGCTCGAGTGCGGCCGCGCGGCGCCGGAGGCGGAGCCGAACCGCGTCCCCGAAGCGCTGAGGCAGGGCAACACGTCCTTCCAGGCCTACGCGGCGGCGAGCGGCGCCGTGCTGGAGACGAAGCTTCGCCACGAGGGGGCCGATGCGGCGCTCGCGGCCGCAGACGAGATGCTGGACTACGTGCGCAACGCCCGGCTGCCGGCGCTCGTGCGGTACGTGTCGGCGCTCCGGGTGTCGCTGCTGGCGACCGCCGGCCCCATCGGCGACGCTGAGCGGGCCTGGAAGGCGGCCGATCTGCCCCCGGACGCGGCCGGCTGCCTGGACCTCGCCGGCCAGACCTGGCGGGAGATGGAGGCGCTGTCCTCGGCCCGCCTGCGCCTGGCGATCGGGCGCTGGCGCTTCGAGGAAGCCCGCGGCTTCGCCGGAGAGCTGCGCGCGGCGGCGGCGGCGCGGGGGCTGAAGCGCACGCTGATGCGCTTGCTCGCGCTGTCGGCGGTGCTGGAAAGGCGCGCCGGGGACGGGGCGGCGGCCGCCGCACACGTGGAGGAATATCTCTTCGCCTACGCAGATTCTCCCTACGCGGGGCCGCTGGTGCGCGAGCGCGCCGAGTGCGCCGAGCTCCTGGCCGCCTGTCTCGAGACGGCGCCCGGCTCGCGTGCCCGGGACGCGGCGCGCGCGCTCCTTGCGGCGATGGAGAGCGCGGACGACCCGCGGCATCGGCTGCTCAGCGCGCGCGAGCGGCAGGTCCTGGAGCGGCTCGCGGGCCGGCGGGACAAGCAGATTGCGGCGGAGCTGGGCCTGAGCGTGTATGGCGTTCGCCATCACCTGCGCAACGTGTTCGCCAAGCTCGGGGTGCGCAACCGGGCCGAGGCGGTGCGCCGGGCCCGGGAGATGGGCCTCATCCACGGCGGCTCCTGAGGAGCTGCAGCGCAGAGAAGAGTGCGCCGGCCGATTGGGGTTAACCCGCCTATGCGGAGCTCCGCATAGGCGGATCAACTTCAACCGATGTCAAATGGTGCAGCAAGACGAATTCCTGCATGGAAGCATACGCTGGCCGCCATTTTCCGCCATGGCCGGCGCGGCCACGATGCCGCGCACGCGCTCCACGAGGTCCTGTTTCATCAGCCGGGACGAGTCGTTCTCGAATAGCCGGCGCAAGCCCCGATGACGAATGGAACGAACGATCATGCCCGAACGCGCGCGGCACGACCGTGCGCAATGCAAGTGCCCGGTGGCAGGGGCGTACCGGGACCGGAGTTGCCGCGCCCGTGCGGAGCCCTGCATGGTGGGGGCCAAGCCCACTCCGAAGGAGTACTCGCGGGCGCATACCGGGGCAGGTGAACCTGCTCCCGGACCATCATCCCGATTGCGTGGGCGTCGTGCCGTGCGGAGAGCTGCAGCGGCACGTTCACGTGCGCCTCGCCCCACGGGCTGTCGCCGTTACGAAGCGGCCATCTCTTGGTCGCCGTCGCCGGCGGACCGGCCATCGGGCTCGAATTCGCAACCCACCTGGTGCCGCCAGTCGCGGGGATTTCCCAGCTCAGGGGTGTCGAGCGCGGAGCCGCCCGCTCGCGCGCTCGTCGGTTGTCCCAATTGCATTCTCGTCGTCGGAGAGGGCGGAGGCAGGGGCAAGTTGGCTCGGAGATCTCATCGGCACGGAGCGTGCCGGGAGTGAGATCCGAGGGTCACGGCTAGTCGGCGAGGGTGAGGTCCTCGGCCGAGGACTTGCCGTTGCGTCCGGGCCGAAGCTCGAAGCTGAGTCTCTGCCCTTCGTTGAGGGTGGAGAGTCCGGCCCTTTCAACGGCCGAGATGTGGACGAAAGCGTCGTTCGAGCCATCTTCCGGCTCGATGAACCCGTAACCCTTGGCGGCGTTGAACCACTTGACGGTACCAGTTGGCATATTCGATTTCTCCAGATGGTGGAATTCCCCGCGTGTTGATACGCGGTGGAGCGGTCGCTTGACGTTCACATTGTTGGGGGGATTTCTGTCGGTCCGGAAGACCAGGACCACGGAGAGCACCTGACGAATGCAACGTGCTTGGGAATGTGCAATCTTCGGGCTGCGAAGTCAATCCGTTCGGCGTCCGGATGGTCCCCGCGTTGCTCGCGGCAGCCGCCGCGCCGACGGAATTTACAACCGCGTTGACCGGACTCGTGGCATTGCCCCCCGAGCGCGGCACGGTCGCCGGCTCGCCGCGCCCCCCGGCGATTCGACGGATTCGGTTCGACCGGGCGGAAGGAGCGGGCCGGATCGATGCCGCCGACCCGGGCCGGACTCCGGCTACCCTCGTGTCGGTGCGCCCTTGCGCCAGACCGTGGCGAGCCACGGCTGCTGCGCCCGCGGCCGGCCCGGCGGCCGGTAGTAGTGGCGCAGCTCCCGAAAGCCCGCGCCGGTGACGTACGTTCGCCAGGTCTCGAGATCATGGAAGCAGCCGTAGCGCCCGTCGGCCCACCCCTCCTCGTTGCGGCCCCGCGGATTGGAGCAGAACAGCACCCCGCCGGGTCGCAGGGTCGCGGCGAGCTCCCGGAGAACCCGGGCGAGCTGGCTGCTCGGCACGTGGAACAGCGAGGCGTTGGCGAAGATCCCGTCGAAGCGGGCGGGCGGCAGGTCGAGCGCGAGGAAGTCCTGGTGCAGCACTTCGCACACGGTCTCGGCGCGCGCCATGGCGACGAGCTCGATCGAGCCGTCCAGCCCGACCGCCTCGTGGCCGAGCGCGGTGAACCGGCGCAGATCCCGGCCGGGGCCGCAGCCGAGATCGAGAATCGCGTGTGGCGCCTCGCCCTCGATCGCCTCGAGCAGCGCTTCGATGTTCTGGCTGACGTCGTGATCGGCGGTCCCGCGGCGGAAGGCCGCCGCCATGCGGTCGTATTCCGCGATCGTGATGGCCGCGGCCTCGTGCGCCTGCACCGCAGTCTGCTTCCCGGAAGGTGTGTCCGCGGCCCCGACGACCGTTACGGTCCAGCCGCCGGTCCCCGTCGCGCCGCCTCGTCCCCCGCCTCCGTTGTCGGACGGGGTTGGTCGCGCCCGCGCCGTTCGCTCCCCGGCTCCGTTCGTGCGATCACCCGAGGCCCCGGGCCAGCTCCCGGTGAAACCGCACGTACCCGCGTGTCTGGTTCCGGACCTCCGGACCCAGCACGGCATGCGCGCGCGGCAACGCGTGGAACGGAATGGCGGCGTACGCATGGTGCTCGGCGTGGTACGGCATGTTCCATGCAAGGAACCGGACGATCGCGTTGGTGTGGACCGTGCGCGAGTTCTCGAGCATGTCGGGGGAGATCGGACAGCCCGTGTGCTCGGCGAGCAGGTAGAGCCGCAACATGGGTTGGCCGAGCAGCACGGGAACGATCCAGAACCACACCAGCAAGCTGCTGCCCGCCACGGCCGAGACCACCGCCACCGCGGCATAGCTCGCGAGGATGAACCGCGCCTCGCGAACGATCTGCCTTCGTTCCGAACGGGTGAAGTAGGTCTCCGTCACCCGCCCCGCCGCGTGCAGAACGGTGGACCGGACCTGGCGCGTCCAGTAGTGGAGCCCGCTCACCCGCCAGAGGTACTGTCGCCAGGTGCGAAGCGGCGCGCCCGCGAGCTCGGGATCGCGCTCGGGGTCCTGGGTGTACCGGTGATGCTCGAGGTGGAATGCGCGGAAGTAGGCGGGCGGCAGCACGAGGACCCACCCGAATGCGACCGAGACCGCGCGGTTGAGCCAGCGGCTGCGAAACGCGGTGTAGTGAACCGTCTCGTGAAGCGGCGCGAACAGGAATGCGATGCAGGTCCCGTAGACGAAGGCCGCCGGCGCCGCCCAAAGGGTGCCGGACGCGGCCGCGTACGCCGCTCCCGCCAACGCGATCGCCGCGACGTGGAGTCCGAGACGGGCGAGTCCCTTCGCGTCCGATCGTTCGGTGAGCGCCTCTAGCGCGGGGCCGGAAAGCAGGGCGGTCGCCATGCCGGCAACATGCCCGAATCCACCCCGCCGCGCAACCGCGACTCCGGCGAACCGGGTCCGCCCCCGGCCGGTCGTTGCTGCCATGTGACCGCGCGTGGCCGGGTCGACTCCCATCGCCTCGTCGAAGCCCCGATTGCGGGTCTCGACGGTGGGCCGGGAGCTCGCTCGGGCCAGGCTCACGAGCCGCCGCCGCGCGGCCCGCGAGACCGGAAGGGAAGGAGAACGGACCGGCCGGGCGGTCCCGGGTGGTCCAGGGTGGTTCCGGGCGATCCCGGGTGGTCCCGGGTGCCACCGGACGGTCCCGGGCGGCACCGGTGGACGGCGCGCGCGGGGGTTGGGTATCGTGCCGGCCGGAGTCACGGGAGGGCTGGAGAGAGGCGTGTGGCGCCGCAGGCGTGAACGGGCGATCGAGGAGGCCGACTGGTCGGCCGTTCTCGACGCCGTGCCGATCCTCGACCCGCTCGACGATGACGAGCGCGCGCGTCTGCGCGGCCTCGCCGAGCGTTTCATCGCCACCAGGTCCATCGAGCCGATGCTCGACCAGCGCCTCGGCCCGGTGGACGCTGCGGTCATCGCCGCCCAGGCGTGCCTCCCCGTCCTCGCGCTCGGGCTTGACGCCTACGCATCGTGGCGGACGGTCGTGGTCTACCCCGCGGGCTTCGTCGCCCGCGGGCAGGAGGTGGACGAGGCCGGGGTCGAGCACGAGTGGGAGGAGGAGCGAAGCGGCGAGTCCTGGTCCGGCGGCCCGGTGGTGCTCTCGTTCGAGGATGTCGAGGCCTCGGGTCAGGGGGAGGGCTACAACGTCGTCATCCACGAGGTGGCGCACAAGCTCGACATGCTGGACGGCGACGCGAACGGCAGGCCGCCGCTCCACCGGGGGATGGACGCCGTGGCGTGGTCGCGGGATTTCGGCGCCGCCTTCGACGATCTCAACCGTTGCATCGACGCGGGCGAGGTGCCGCCGCTCGACGAGTATGCGGCCGAAGAGCCGGGAGAGTTCTTCGCCGTCGCGAGCGAGTGCTTCTTCGAGACGCCGGCCGAGCTCGACTCCGCGTTCCCCCGCGTCTACGGTCACCTTCGCGACTTCTATCGCCAGGACCCGCTGGCCCGCCTCGCGCGCAGGGGCGGTGAGCGGGGCCGGTCGGTCCGCGCGTGCCCGGTACCGGGGAAGGCGGCGTGCGAATGACCTGACGGGCGGCCGTGACCGTCCCGTCACGCGCTACAATCGCGCCGCCCGTGTTTCTCGGGTTTCGCGTCGCGTTGCGTCGCGGCCGTGCCGCGGCCGCGATGCGCGCGCGGAGCCGCCCGGAAAGCGAAGGCTCCGGCCCCGTTCCGGTGGCCGAACGGCTGCGCTCCGGCCCGCGTCCGTGTCCGACGGTCCGAACACGCGGGGCAACCGGGGCGTTCGCTCGTGCAGCGCCGGGGCGGAACGCGCAGCCTGTCGCGGTCCGCCCGGGCGCTTGGCCGAACCCGTGCCGCGGTCCTTCTCAAGTCACAGGAGCTCGAAGTGCGTACTCATTTCTGCGGTGAAGTCACCGAGCGGCTCGACGGCGAGCCGGTCGCGGTGTGCGGATGGCTGCATCGGCGGCGCGACCACGGCGGCGTCATCTTCATCGATCTCCGCGATCGCTCCGGACTGCTCCAGGTCGTGATCGACCCCGATACCCCGGAGGCGTTCGCGCTCGCCGACCGCGCGCGAAGCGAGTACGTGCTGCGGGTGGAGGGCCGGGTGCGCTACCGGCCCGAGGGGACCGAGAACCCGGAGCTCGCGACCGGCCGGGTGGAGGTGCTCGCGAAGACCATCGAGGTGCTGAACGAGTCGCGGACCCCGCCCTTCCAGCTCGACGACGAAGCGGTGAACGAAGAGACCCGCCTTCGCTACCGCTACGTGGACCTTCGCCGCCCGAAGATGCACGGGAACCTGCGGCTTCGAAGCGAGGTGACCCGGACGGTGCGGGCGTACCTCGACTCCCACGGCTTCCTCGATGTCGAGACCCCGATGCTGACCAAGGCGACGCCGGAGGGCGCGCGCGACTACCTCGTGCCGAGCCGCACCCAGCAGGGCCGCTTCTTCGCCCTGCCCCAGTCGCCCCAGCTCTTCAAGCAGCTCCTCATGATGTCGGGGGTGGAACGGTACTACCAGATCGTGCGCTGCTTCCGCGACGAGGACCTGCGCGCCGATCGCCAGCCCGAGTTCACCCAGATCGACATCGAGACGTCGTTCCTCGAGATGGACGCGTTCCTGGATCTGATCGAGGGCATGGTGCGTGACCTCTTTGCGCGGGCGGGGGGCGTCGAGCTCCCCGACCCGTTGCCGCGTCTCACGTGGCGCGAGGCGATGGAGCGCTTCGGCACCGACCGGCCCGACCTTCGCATCGGGCTCGAGCTGGTCGAGGTCGCGGATCTCGTGCGCGACTGCGAATTCAAGGTATTCGCGGGGCCCGCCCGCAATCCCCGGGGACGGGTGGCGGCCCTGCGGGTCCCCGGCGGGGGGGCGATCCCGCGCTCGCGGATCGACGGCTACACCGAGTTCGTCGGACGGTTCGGCGCCAAGGGCCTCGCCTGGATCAAGGTGAACGACGCGCGGGCGGGGCGCGAGGGCCTCCAGTCACCCATCGTCAAGTTCCTCGACGACGCGGCGATCGCGGGGATCGTCGAGCGGACCGGGGCCGAGGACGGAGACCTCGTCTTCTTCGGCGCGGATTCGGCAAACGTGGTGAACGACTCGCTCGGCGCGCTCCGGGTCCGGCTCGGTCGGGACCTCGAGCTCGTCCGGGACGGGTGGGAGGCGCTCTGGGTGGTCGAGTTCCCGATGTTCGGATGGGACGAGCGCGAGAAGCGCTGGTCGGCGCTCCATCACCCGTTCACCGCCCCCGTGACCGACGACCCGGAGACCCTGCGCTTCGCCCCCGGGGACTGCGTGTCGCGCGCCTACGACCTCGTGGTCAACGGCCACGAGCTCGGGGGCGGCTCAGTGCGCATCCACCGCCCGGAGATGCAACAGGCCGCGTTCCGGGTGCTCGGCATCGGCGAGGAGGAGGCCGAGGAGAAGTTCGGCTTCCTGCTCGAATCGCTCCGCTACGGTTGCCCGCCGCACGGCGGGATCGCGTTCGGCCTCGACCGCATCGTGATGCTGCTCGCGGGGGCGGAGTCGATTCGCGACGTGATCGCCTTCCCCAAGACCCAGACCGCCCACTGCCCCCTGACCGGCGCCCCTTCCGCCGCCGCCCCGGACCAGCTCCGCGAGCTCGGCATCCGCGTCCGCACCCCCGCCGCCGCGCCCGCGCCCGCGCCGGCGCCGGCGCCGGCGCAGGGCGGAGCCCCCGACTCCGCAATCCAGACTCCTTGAGGGGCTCCGATCGGTACAGATAGGTCAAGTTTGCAAATCGGTTTCAGGAACGAAGCGTACGAGGCTGCTACCGCTGCGGAGCGGCCGGGTCTCGAACCGGGATGAGCGGCTTGGGCGAGCCGCGCTCGGCGAACCGGTCGCTCTCGCTAACGCGAACGCCAGGGCGCCAGCGCCTCGATCGCGCGGTCCGGGTAGTCGGTGATGATCCCATCCACCCCGAGGCGCGCCAGCGCAACCATCTCGTCGGCCTCGTTCACGGTCCAGACCACGACCCGGAGGCCAAGCTCGTGGGCCTCGGCCAGCGCCTCTTCGCTCAGGTCGCGGTGGTTCGGCGACCACGCCGCGCATCCGGCCGCTTCCACCATTCTCGGCACCGAGCCGTCGAACGCCCCGATTTCGAGACCCGCGGTCCAGGGAGACGGTGTGCGGCGGCCGCGATGGACGTTGTCGAGCCAGCGCCGTTCGGCGGTGAGGCACACGGTCGCAAGCTCGGGCGCAAGCCTTCGCGCCGCGAAGAGGACTCTCCAGTCGAAGGACTGCAGACTGGAACGCTCGATCATTTCCTGCGCGCGCAGCACCGCCACCACCGCGCGGGCGAATTCGTCCGGCCCCGCGGCTTCCTCCGGCGCGAGCGGGGTCAGCTTGGTCTCGATGTTGAACCGGACCCCCTCGGCGCCGGGCCGTCGTCCGAGCCCGAGCACGTCGGCCAGGGTCGGAATGCGCGTGCCGTCGCGAGGCGTCTGCTCCGGAAACCGCTCCGCCGTCTTCCCGCCCGGAGCGGCCCTCCCGACATCGAATGCCGAGAGATCCGACCGGTCCAGCGTGCGAAGGAGCGGCCCCGGCGACGACAGCCACGTGCCGGCGGCATCCCGGGTACGGTCCGGACTGAGCGCCCGGTCGTGGTGCACGATCGGCACCCCGTCCCGGGTCATGCCGAGGTCCAGCTCGAGGACGTCGACGCCGAGGTCGATGGCGCGCTCGAAGGCGGGAATCGTGTTTTCGGGAAGCAGTCCGCGCGCCCCGCGATGCCCCTGGATCTCGATTGCCTGAGCGGTCATCGAGCTCCCGAGCACCGTGATGAACGCCATTTCGCGTGCAAGTCGCCACGCACCTCGGACCGTTTCAGACAAGACGGAGTCCGGTCGTTCCTTCAGGTGCCGAACCTGGGTGGGCGTTTCTCGATGAAGGCGCGGATCGCTTCCCGGTGGTCCTCCTCGGCGGCGGCCCGTACGAGCCGCTCCGCCTCTTCGTCGAGGGCCCGCGGGAAGTCGGAGTCGAGGGCCCGTTCGAGATTGCGCTTCATCAGGGCGAGCGCCCGTCTGGGTCCGGCGGCGAGACGGGCCGCGAAGGCGGCGGTCTCCGAACGCAGCGACTCGTCTTCGAAGACCCGGTTCACGAGACCGATGCGAAGGCAGGTCTCCGCGTCGACGCGGTCGGCGGTGAACATGAGCTCGCGCGCCTTCGCGGTGCCGACGAGACGGGTGAGGAGCCAGTTGATGCCGTAGTCCCCGCTCAGGCCGATGCGCGCGTAGCCGGTGGTGACGAAGGCGGAGGCGGCAGCGAAGCGGATGTCGCAGGCGAGCGCGATGGCGAGACCGGCGCCGGCCGCCGGACCGGGCAGGGCCGCGATGGTCGGCACCGGCAGGCGGGCAAATACCCCCCTCAGGGGGCGCTGGCGCTGTTGCAGCTCGAGCACCTTTTCGCCGGCCGTGCGCTCCCACGTACGCTCCCTTTCGGGGTCGCTGCTCATGCCCTTCACGTCGCCGCCGGCGCAAAATGCGGTCCCGGCGCCGGTGATGACCAGCGCCCCGACGGACGGGTCGTTTCCCAGGCGGGCGATCATCCGTCGCAGGGCCGGAGTCAACTCGTCGGAGAGCGCATTGCGGGCCTCCGGCCGGTTGAACGTCAAGGTCGCCACTCCATCCCGGACTTGGCCGAGCAGCAACTCGGTCCCGGTGTCGATCGCCCGGCCCGATCCTCCCATGCCGGTCTCCCTTCGAGATTCCCGATATCGAGGCGCTTCGCGTCGTTCCGCCTCCGGCGGACGCGACTCCGGCAGCGTAGCACGGGCCCGCTTCCGGGGGCCGCTGGCCGGACCACGCGATCCGCCTCGCGTCGCTTCTCGGGGTCTCCGCCCCCCTCGTGGTCCACGGCGGGCGGGGAGGCGACCGCCGCGGCACCGGCGACGCTGGTGGCGACCGCGACCGCGACCGCGACCGCGACCGCGACCGCGGGGCGGCCGATGGCCCCGCGACGGAGCCGACGTGAGCCCCCCGCTTCTCTCCCTTCGCGGCGTGTCCAGGGAGTTCCGGTTCGCGGACCGCCTCGTGCGTGCGGCGAACGACATCTCGTTCGACATCGCGGCGGGCGAGTGCCTCGCGGTGGTCGGCGGCTTCGACGAAGCGTCGGCCTCCGGCAAACGCATCGTGGTCGCGCCCGACCGAGCCGGCACATGCGCGCGATGGCGACTGGTACGTCGCATATTGCCCGGAGGTGCCGGGGGCGAACGGGCAAGGTCGCACGAAGGAGGAGGCTCGGGCGAGTCTGGCGAGCGCAATCGACCTCATCATTCGGGATCGCCGTGAGGACGCGATGCAACACCTTCCCGACGATGCCGAACGCGGCACTGTCGTCGTCGGGTGAAGCGAGGAGTTCTGCTGCGGCACCTGCGTCGCTACGGTTGCTACCTCAAGCGAGAGGGTTCGGCGCACTCGCTCTGGTGCAATCCCGCCACCGGAGCCGTGGAAGCCGTTCCCCGCCATGCGGAGATCCCCAACGGATTGGGGAGAAAGATCTGCCGCGAGCCGTCCATTCCTCCAATTGGCGGATGACGCCGGAGTGCCGAACCCGCGAAATGGTCCGTCGCGATGCCGATCAGCCGGTCCCGGCGGCGAGGACGACGAGCTCCGTCGCCTCGTCCACGAGGTCGCCCGGCGCGAAGCGGACCTCCTCCACCGTTCCGTCCGCCGGGGCGGTAAGGGTGTGCTCCATCTTCATCGCCTCGAGGACGAGGATCGCCTGGCCCTCGCGGACGGAGTCCCCGGGCGCGACCAGCACCGAGACGATGCGCCCCGGCATGGGAGCCGTAAGTCCGCCGGCCATCTCGAGCCCTCCGGAGGCCGCGCCCGGGTCGTGCCGCATGAACTCGAAGCGCCGCCCTTCGCGAAAGACGAAGAAGCGTTCGCCGTGCTCGACGACGGTCATTGGATGGCGGTTGCCGCCGACGTCGATCATCGGTCTTTCGTCGCCCGCGGACTCGCCTCTCACCGGGAATTCGCGGCCGGAGGGCAATCGAACGTCGTAGCCGTGCGCACCTCGCGCGCCGCCGCCGCCGCGTACCGCGATCTCCACCGGATCGCCGCTCTCGTCGCCGAACCGCAGGCGAACGATCCGTTCCCCGCTGCCGTTCATCCGCCAGTGGTCGCGGCGGTTCCAGGGCGACCAGGGGTCTCCGCCATCCGTGTCGTTGCCGCCTCCGCCGCCCGCCGCCGCGCCTTCGTCGTCGCGGGTCGCCAACGTCCACGCCGCGATGGCGAGATCGTCGTCCGCGGGCGGGCCGGCGTCCGTCGAGGCGAAGTCGTCCATCCGCTCCTCGATGAAGCGGGTATGGAAGTCGCCGGCCCGGAACCGGGGGTGGTCGACGAGCGCGCGGAGGAAGCCGGCGTTCGCGGTGAGCCCGACGACCTCGGTGGCGGCGAGGGCATCCGCGAGTCGATCCGCGGCGCCGTTCCGGTCGGGTCCCCACGCGACGACCTTGGCGATCATCGGGTCGTAGTACATGCTGACCGTGTCCCCGGTCCGCACTCCGGTATCGACGCGGACTGCGCTCTCTCCCTGCGTTGCGTTGCCGGCCGCCGCGTCCGCGTCCGGTCCGGGTCCGGCGTCGGGCAGTCGAAGGTGGATCAGCCGCCCGGTGGACGGAAGGAATCCGCGCGCCGGGTCTTCCGCGTAGAGGCGCGCCTCGATGGCGTGCCCGCGGATGCCGATGTCGCTCTGGGCGAGCGGCAGGGGCTCGCCGGCCGCGCCCCGTAGCTGCCACTCCACGAGGTCGGTTCCGGTCACGAGCTCGGTCACCGGGTGCTCGACCTGGAGCCGGGTGTTCATCTCCATGAACCAGAAGCTCCCGCTCCGGTCGAGCAGGAACTCGACGGTCCCCGCCCCTTCGTAGCCGATCGCCCGGGCCGCCGCGATCGCCGCCTCGCACATCGCGGCCCGGAGCTCGCCCTCCACTCCGGGGGCGGGCGCTTCCTCGATGACCTTCTGGTGCCGACGCTGGGCCGAGCAGTCGCGCTCGAAGAGGTGCACGAAATGGCCGTGGCGGTCGGCGAACACCTGGATCTCCACGTGCCGGGGCGCGGCCACGTAGCGCTCGATGAGCATCGAGTCGTCCCCGAAGGCCGCGGCCGCTTCGCGCTTCGCCCCCGCGAGTGCCGCCTCGAAGCCGTTCGGCGCCTCCACCGCCCGCATGCCGCGCCCCCCGCCCCCCGCGGATGCCTTGAGGAGCACCGGCCAGCCGATCGCCTCCGCCTCGCCCCGGAGCCGCTCCGGCGACTGGTCCGCGCCGTGGTAGCCCGGCACGAGCGGGACTCCGGCCTTCGCCATGAGCCGCTTTGCCTCGCTCTTCGAGCCCATCGCCCGGATGGCGTCCGCGGGCGGGCCGACGAAGACGATCCCGCGCGCCGCGCATGCTTCGGCGAAGTCGGCATTCTCGGCGAGGAACCCGTAGCCGGGATGGATCGCGTCCGCGCGACCGCGCTCCGCCGCGTCCAGAATCGCGGCGGCGTCGAGATAGCTCTCGCGCGCCGGGGGAGGGCCGATGCGGTACGCCTCGTCCGCCATCTCGACGTGGAGGGCGTTCCCGTCGGCATCGGAATGCACCGCGACGCACCGGATGCCGAGCCGCCGGGCGGTCCGGATCACCCGGCAGGCGATCTCTCCGCGATTTGCGATGAGCAGCCGCTTGAACATCGTCCGTTTCTCCTCTTCGCCAGGAAGTTGCGTCAGTTCGAGTGCCGGCAGGGTCGGAAGGCGGCAAGCCGGACGTCCGCGACCGATCCGAACCGGGCGTCGTTGCTCGGCACCGGGCGCGCGTGCTGCCGGGCAAGGTCCGCTATCCAGGCGTCATTGGACGGGATCGGACTTCCGGACCGCTTCATTCCCCGTCGGATCTCGGCGCAAATGGAAGCCGTGGCCGAGATTATCGCGGCGATCTCGGTCAGAGGCAGGTATCGGCGCAGCCATTCCTCGTGGCGGCTTCGATGCCGCTATTGACGAATGCCGGAGCAGTACTCGCCGAGAACGACGCTCGGAACGACGAGGCGCCCGGCGGACCGAAAGGGAGCCCTGACCGCCGGCACCCCTTCCGCCCACGCGGACAATGCGTTGGTATCGAGGATCACGCGAGGTCTTCGGGGGAGACGGTATCGAACTCCTGCGCGATGACGGCGTGGACGTGGTGGTTTTCGTCCGCCAGATTCGAATGCGCCCCGAACCCAGCCATCCATGGAACCTCCGCCGCGTCGGAATCGACCGTGCGGGTGCAGCGCCGGAGGTGATCGTCGAGCGCTTCGGTGAAGAACCGCTTCAGGGTGATCCCGCGCGCGATGGCCAGGGTCTTGGCCTGCCGGAACGTGGCGTCCGGAAGCTCGATGGTTGTCTTCATGCTTCCGATACTCCCATATCTACGGTTTCGGTCAATCCGGCGCGGGGGCGGCATCCGCCGGGGCGTCGGGAGCCGGCCTCGTAGTCGCCAACCGCCCGGATCGGGACGCGACGAATCGTCGGGACAAACCGGTTCACGAGGCCGATGCGCGTCGCTCCGCCTTCGGCGGACGCGGTGCCGGCACCGTAGCACGGGCCCGATCCGGACCGGCGCAGGAGGCTACATCCGGAAGACGCCAAAGCGCGTCTCGCGGGGCGGGGCGTTGAGGGCCGCCGACAGTCCGAGCGAGAGCACGGTGCGGGTCTCGGCGGGGTCGAGGATGCCGTCGTCCCAGAGGCGGGCGCTCGCGTAGTAGGGGTGCCCCTCATGCTCGTACTGCTCGCGGATCGGGGCCTTGAACGCCTCCTCCTCCTCCGCGCTCCACGCCTCGCCGCGTGCCTCCAGGTTGTCGCGGCGCACCGTCGCGAGCACCGAGGCGGCCTGCTCGCCGCCCATTACCGAGATGCGCGCGTTCGGCCACATCCAGAGAAAACGCGGACTGTAGGCGCGCCCGCACATGCCGTAGTTCCCGGCTCCGAAGCTCCCCCCGATGATGAGGGTGAGCTTCGGTACCTGCACCGTCGCGACCGCGGTCACCATCTTCGCGCCGTCCTTCGCGATCCCGCCCGCCTCGTACTTGCGTCCCACCATGTAGCCGGTGATGTTCTGGAGGAAGACGAGGGGGATGCCGCGCTGGCCGCAGAGCTCGATGAAGTGGGCCGCCTTGAGGGACGACTCGGAGAAGAGGATCCCCTGGTTCGCGAGGATGCCGACCGGGTAGCCGTGGAGGTGGGCGAACCCGCAAATGAGCGTCGTGCCGTAGAGCTGCTTGAACTCGTGCAGGCGGCTGTCGTCCACGATCCGGGCGATGACTTCGCGCACCTCGTAGGGGCGGCGGGGGTCGGCGGGGATGATGCCGCCCAGCTCGGCCGGGTCGTAGCGGGGGGGCGCCGGCGCGCGCACGTCGAGGGGGACGCTCTTCTTCCGGTTGAGGTGGGCGATGCAGCGCCTCGCGATGGCGAGGGCGTGGTGGTCGTCGAGGGCGTAGTGGTCGGTAACCCCGGACTGGCGCGAGTGGACGTCCGCGCCGCCGAGCTCCTCCGCGGTCACCACCTCCCCGATCGCGGCCTTCACGAGCGGCGGACCGCCGAGGAAGATGGTCCCCTGCTGCCGCACGATGATGCTCTCGTCGCACATGGCGGGCACGTAGGCGCCGCCCGCGGTGCACGAGCCCATGACGACCGCAATCTGCGGGATGCCGAGCGCCGACATGTTGGCCTGGTTGTAGAACGCCCGCCCGAAGTGCTCGCGGTCCGGAAACACCTGGTCCTGGAGGGGGAGGAACGCGCCGCCCGAGTCCACGAGGTAGATGCACGGCAGGTGGTTCTGGAGCGCGACCTCCTGGGCGCGGAGGTGCTTCTTGACCCCCATCGGGTAATAGGTGCCGCCCTTGACCGTCGCGTCGTTCGCGATGACCACGCACTCGACCCCGCTCACCCGGCCGACCCCGGTGATGAGGCTCGCGGACGGCACGTCGCCCCCGTACATGTCCCACGCGGCGAGCTGCGAGATCTCGAGGAAGGGGGTGCCCGGGTCGAGGAGCTCGCGCACCCGGTCGCGCGGGAGGAGCTTCCCGCGGGCGAGGTGGCGCGCGCGGGACCGTTCGCCTCCCCCCTTCTCCACCTCCGCCACCTTGGCGCGCAGGTCGTCGACGAGCGCGGCCATCGCCTGCGCGTTCTCGCGGAACTCCGCGGACCGCGGGTTCACGCGGCTCTCGATGACGGCCATCGCGTCCGGCTCCTTCCCTCTCGCGCCGCCCGCGGCTTCAGGCGGTTTCCCGGAAGAGCTCGCGCCCGATGAGCATGCGCCGGATCTCGGAGGTGCCGGCCCCGATCTCGTAGAGCTTGGCGTCCCGGAGGAGCCGCCCGGTCGGGAACTCGTTGACGTAGCCGTTGCCGCCGAGGCACTGAATGGCTTCGAGCGCCATCCACGTCGACTTCTCGGCCGCGTAGAGGATGACCCCGGCCGCGTCCTTGCGGGTCACGTCGCCCCGGTCGCACGCCTGCGCGACCGCGTAGACGTACGCCCGGCAGGCGTTGAGCGACGTGTACATGTCGGCGAGCTTGCCCTGGATGAGCTGGAACTCGCCGATCGGCCGGTCGAACTGGCGGCGCTCGTGCACGTAGGGGACCACCACGTCGAGGCACGCCTGCATGAGGCCGACCGGTCCGGCGGCGAGCACCAGGCGCTCGTAGTCGAGGCCGCTCATCAGGACCCGCGCGCCTTCGCCCACCCCGCCAAGGACGTTCTCCTCCGGCACCTCGCAGTCCTCGAAGACGAGCTCGCAGGTGTTGGAGCCCCGCATCCCGAGCTTGTCGAGCTTCTGCGCGGTCGAGAAGCCGGGGAACCCCTTCTCGACGAGGAACGCGGTGAGCCCGCGGGTGCCCGCGTCCGGGTCGGTGCGGGCGTAGACCACGAGGGTGTCCGCGTCCGGGCCGTTCGTGATCCACATCTTGGCGCCGTTCAGGATGAAGCGGTCGCCCTTGCGCTCCGCCCGCGTGCGCATGCTCATGACGTCGGAGCCCGCCCCCGTCTCGCTCATCGCGAGCGCACCCACGTGCTTGCCGCGGATGAGGGGCGGGAGGTAGCGGTGCTTCTGCTCCTCGCTCCCGTTGCGGCGGATCTGGTTGACGCACAGGTTCGAGTGCGCCCCGTAGCTCAGGCCCACCGAGGCCGACCCGCGGCTCACCTCCTCCATCGCGACGCAGTGCTCGGTGTAGCCGAAGCCGGCCCCGCCGTACTCCTCCTCGACGGTCACCCCGAGGATGCCGAGGTCGCCCATCTTGGACCAGAGATCGGCCGGGAATTCGTTCGTCTCGTCGATCGCCGCGGCGCGCGGCGCGATCTCGTCCGAGACGAAGCGCATGACGCTGTCGCGGACGAGGTCGGCCTCGTCGCCGAGGCCGAAGTCGAGGCCGGGTAGCTGGTTCGGAAGCGTTACGGAGCTCATGGTTCGGCGCGCGCCTCTCGGGACCCGCCCGAAGTATGCCCCAACCCGTCGCCGCCCGTGCGCCCCGCCCGGTCAGCTCGTTGGACGCATCGGCCGCACCGCTCGAGCAACCCCTCCCGTTGCACCGCCGAACTACGCCACTTCGGCATTGTCAGCATATACGTGTCCACCTATAATTGATAAATGGCCCAAGTCACCATTTACCTGTCGGACAGTGTCCTCGCGGCCGCACGCAAGTGCGCGCAGGAGGAGCGAAGGAGCCTTTCGGCCTGGGTGAGCGCGCTCATCCGGGATGCGACCGCGACCGAATGGCCGGAAAGCCTCGTCGAACTGCTGCACCATGGCGGCGGCGATATCGCCGAGCCCGACGACCCTCCGCCGGGAGACCTGGACCTCTTCCGCTAGTGTGGCTTCTCGATACCAGCGTCTGCGTGGCGCTCATCAATCGCACGGACGACCAGGCGGCGGCGCGCCTGTTCGAACATCCCCGCGCATCCGTTCGCCTTTGCAGCGTGGTCAAGGCGGAGCTTCATTTCGGGGCGCAGAATTCGTCACGGCTCGCCGAGAATCTGCAGCGGGTCGACATCTTCTGCCGGGCCTTCGATTCGCTGCCGTTCGACGACGAGTCGGCTCGCCACTACGGGATCGTGAGGGCGCAGCTACGCAGGGAAGGGCGGCCCATCGGCGGGAACGATCTCATGATCGCCTCCATCGCCATCGCCAATTCGCATGTCCTCGCCACCCGCAACCTCGGTGAATTTTCCCGGGTGTCCGGACTGGACGTGGAACGGTGGTAGACCGGGTTTCCGTCCGGAAACGTTCGCCATTGTCTGCGCGAGACGACGGGGCGCCCGCTGTACGGAGCGCCACGAAGTCTCCGGGAGGTTCGATCCGCTAGTCGGCGGCGGCGGGGGTGATCGAGGCGGCCGTCTCCCGCATCTCCGCGCGGAGGCGCCGGGTGGCGGGGAGGTCGACGGACCAGGTCCCCGGCTCTCCGTCTCCGGCGAGCACGACGCCGTAGGCTCGTTCCGCGTGCGCCGGCGTCACCTTCTCCTCGATGATGTCGCGGAGCACGTCTTCGGGTTCGCGCTCGAGCGGGTCGCCGTAGCCGCCCCCGCCCGACATCTCGTGGCGGAACACGTCGCCCCGCTTCAGCTTCTCGACTTCGGTCATCAGCACCGGGAGGACGCGGTCGGATCGGCCGGGATTGACGTAGTTCCACGAGGGTGAACCGGATCGGCCGCCGAACAGCCCGTGCGGGGGGAAGCGGCGCTTGTCGGAGCGCACGTTGAGGACGGCCTCCGCGGAGAGGATCTCGTATTCGCGCACGAGCCCGAGCCCGCCCCGGTGGCGCCCGGCTCCGCCCGTGTCCGCGAGCATCCCGTACTCGTTGATCCGGATGGGGTACTCGGACTCGATCATCTCGATCGAGACGTTCGACTGGTTCGCCCCCATGTGGGGGACGCCCTGCTGTCCGTCGTGCTCGCTCGTGCCGCCCCACGTGCCCATGAACGTCTCGCAGAAGACGAACGCCTTGCCGTTCTCGTAGCCCGCGATGGTGGGGAGGGTGGATCCGCCCGCGGTGTCCGCGGTCACCCGGTCGGGCAGCGCCTTCGCGAGGGCGCCGAACAGGCAGTCGATGATCCGGTAGCCGGTGATGCCGCGCGCGCCGCAGGGAGACGGAAAGACCGGGTTGACGAGCGAGCCCTTCGGCGCGGTCACCTCGATGGGGACCGTGAAGCCGTGGCAGTTCGGGATGTCCGACACCATCAGGGAGCGAAGGGCCGCGTAGCACGACGCCTTCGTGAAGGGAAAGGTCGGGTTGATGCCGCCCTTGATCTGGTCCGAAGTACCGGTCCAGTCGATCGCGACGTCCTCGCCCGCGACCGTCACCCGCGCCTTCAGCACGACGAGCTCCGGCTCCTCGCCGAGCCCCTCGATGTGGTCGGTGAACTCGTAGACCCCGTCCGGGAACTCCGAGATCTCGGCCCGCGTCAGCCGTTCCGCGTAGTCCTGGAGGTGGGTGCCGTAGTCGAGCACCGTATCGACCCCGTAGCGCGCGAAGAGCTCGAGCATCTCGCGCTCCCCGCTCCGGCACGCCGCGAGCTGGGCCTGGAGATCGCCCATCACCTTGTCGGGGGTGCGCACGTTGAGCGCGATCACGTCCCACAGGGCCCGGTTCGGCTCGCCCGCCGCGATGAACTTGACGATCGGGAGCCGGAGCCCCTCCTGGAAGATCTCCTCCGCCCCGAGCGCGTTGCTGCCGGCGACGATCCCGCCCACGTCGGAGTGGTGCGCCACCGTCGTCGCCCACGCGGCGAGCCGGGGTTCCGCGCTCCGGTTCTCCTCCGTGAAGACGGGGGTCGTGATGTAGATGTCGGGGAGGTGCTGTCCGTCCGCGGCGTAGGGGTCGTTGAAGATGAAGACGTCGCCCGGGTCGATGCGCCCTTCGTACCGGGAGATGAGCTTTCGCATCGCGTCGTGGAAGCTCCCCATGTGCATCGGGGTGCAGATCCCTTGCGCGAGAGTGAGCCCGCCGGCGTCGAGGAGGGCGGTCGAGAAGTCGAGCGAGTCGCGCACGATCCCCGAGTGCGCGGTGCGCATCAGGGTGAGGGCCATGTCGTCGGCGATGGTGTCGAAGCAGCTCTTGAGGAGCTCGAGCTGGAACGGATCGATGGTGCGGGGCACGGAACTCATGCTGGTGCGGACTCCCTTGGTTCGTGCCCATCGATCCTGCGTGGCACGGACTTCATGCCGGTGCGGACTCCCTCGCGGCCGGTCGGTCACCCCGCTGCCGGCAGCTCGATGATAACGTTGCCGAGCCGGTCGAGGTGCGCGGTGCAGTCTGGGGGGATGACGCACGTGCCCTCGTACTCCTCGATGACGAAGGGGCCGGTCCGGGGCTCGGGGCCGAGCCGCCCGCGCCCGATGACCGGCGTGTCCACCAGCCCCGATGCCGGGCCGAAGCAGACGCCTCGTCGCGCGTCCGGGCCGGTCCGCGACGCGGGGTCGAAGGGGGCGGGCTCGATGATGCCGGCCGGGCGTCGCGTGCCCACGAGGCGAAGGTTCACGATCTCGACCGGAAACTCCCCGGAGAACGCGTGGCCGTAGCGGGCGAGGTGCTCGGCCTCGAAGCGGGCGCAGAGCTCGGCCACTGCTTGCGCGTCGAGGCGCCCGTCGGCCGGCCCACCCGCCGCTACCGCGTCGCGCATGCCGGCGCCTCTCCCGGCCTTGCTCCCGGGTCCGTTCGCTCCGGGCTCTCCTCCACCGCCGAACGGGACGGTCAGCTCGTACGCCTGGCCGGCGAAGCGCGCGTCGGCGTGCCGCGTGAAGCGGATCTCCTCGCGCGGGCCGCCGACCACGGCCGCGATGCGGTCCGCAAGGGCCGCATAGCGGCGTTCCGCCTCGTCGAGGGGAGCCTCGTCCGCGAGATGCAGGAATGGCACGGTCTCGTTCATCTCGAGGTTCGAGAACAGGAGTCCGAGGGCGCTGAACACCCCGGCGGCGACCGGCAGCACGACCCTTCGCACCTGCAGCACGCGCGCGAGGTCCACCGCGTGCACCCCGCCGCTCCCGCCGAAGGCGACCAGAGTGAAGTCGCGCGGGTCGCGCCCCCGGTAGGTGGTGACCGCCTTCACCGCCTTCATCATGTTCGCGTTCGCGACGGTGTGGATCCCGAACGCGGTCTCCACCACCCCGCGCCCGAGGGGTTCGGCGAGACGGGAGGCGACCGCCTCGTGCGCCCGTCCCGCCCGGACGGGAACGGTTCCGCCGGCGAGCGCCTCCGGGTTGAGATACCCGAGGACCACGTTCGCGTCGGTCACCGTCGGCTCGTCGTTTCCGGTGTCGTAGCAGGCCGGACCCGGCACCGCCCCCGCGCTCTCCGGCCCCACCTTGAGCGAGCCCGCCTTGTCGAGCCAGGCGATCGAGCCGCCGCCCGCCCCGACCTCGGAGATGTCGATGACCGGGAGCTTGAGGGCGTATCCGCCTCCGCCCATGAGCGCGCTCCGCGACGACATGCCGCCCCCGACCTCGTACTCGTCGGCGAAGAGGACCCGCCCCGCCTCGATGAGCGATGCCTTCGCCGTGGTCCCGCCCATGTCGAGGGTGATGAGGTTGTCGAATCCGGCGCGCGCCGCGAAATGCTGCGCGCCGATGACCCCGGCGGCGGGCCCGCACTCGACGATGCGGGCCGGGTTCGCGACGACCGCGTCCGCGTCGAGGATGCCGCCGCTCGACTGCATGACCATGAGCCGCCCGCCGATGCCGGCCCCTTCGACCTGGGACACCATCGAGCGCACATAGTGCTCGACCGGCGGGCCGACGTAGGCGTTGATGACGGTGGTGGAGGTGCGCTCGTACTCGAGCTTCTGGGGCAGCACGTCCACCGAGAGGGAGATGAAGGCCCCGGGGAGCATTTCCCGCAGGATCTCTCCGGTGCGCCGTTCGTGGTCGGGATTGGCGAAGGAGTGGAGATAGCAGACCGCGACCGCCCCGATGCCGGCCGCCCGGATGCGTTCGGCCGCCGCGCGCACTCCCGTCTCGTCGAGGGGAAGGAGGACTTCGCCCCGCGGTCCGGTCCGTTCGCCGATCTCGAAGCGGAGCTGGCGCGGCACGAGCGGCGGCGGGCGTTCGTAGAGCGGCTCGTAAAGGTTCGGCACCCGCACCCGCCGGAGCTCGAGCACGTCGCGGAACCCGCGGGTGGTGAGGAGCGCGGTCGGCGCGCCCTTGCCCTCGAGGATCGCGTTGGTCGCGACCGTGCAGCCGTGCAGCAGCTCCTCGAGTGCCCCCGGCGGCGAGCCAAGCTCTTCGAGCAGGCTCCGCACCCCTTTGATGACCGCGTCCGAATAGTTCTCCGGCGTCGACGGGAGCTTGCGGGTCGCGAGTCGTCCGTCCGGCGTGAGGACGGCGACGTCGGTGAACGTGCCCCCGATGTCAGCGGCGGCGCGGGTGACGGTCGCTGGTGAGGCGGGCATGTGAAGACGGCACTCCATGTGTGGATCGGGCCCGCGAGGCTGAATTCAGTTCGCTACCCCCTTCCAGGATACAGCCGGCGGCCCGCCGGACGGAGTCGCTGAAAACTGGTCACATGATCCGGAACCTGGAGCCGCTTCGGGACCAGGACCGAGGAGTCGGATACGGCGGCCAAGGCCCGGTTGACATTAGTCATGCCCTTGGTCTAGTTTGGATTCGCCATGCATCAAGTCAGCGTTCACGAAGCGAAAACCCACCTTTCCCGGTTGTTGCGGCATGCCATTGCCGGTGAGGAAGTCGTCATCACGCGCTCGGGACGGCCCGTGGCGCGCATCGTCCCGATTGAAGAGGCCCGCCCCTTGTTCGGCGTCGACGAAGGCCGTTTCGTCGTCCCCGACGATTTCGATGCGCCGCTCGACGAAGGGCTGTTGAGGGCATTCGAAGGCCGCGAGTAGTCGGACACCGGAAGCCGCACCCGAATCCGTCCCTCCATCGGACCGCCTCGTTCCACGTGAGGTTTCTCCTCGACACCCACTGCTGGCTCTGGCTTCAGACGGAACCCGGACGGCTCCCCGCCAATCTTCTGGCGACTCTCGCCGATTCCTCGTCACGGCGATACCTGTCTGCGGCGAGCGCCTGGGAGATCGCGATCAAGTTCGCGTTGGGCAAGCTCGCGCTTCCGGAGCCCCCGGCGTCCTACGTCCCGGAACGGATGCGGCTGAGCGGGTTCGAGGGTCTCCCCGTCACGCATGCGCACGCGCTCGCCGTTGCCGTCCTACCCCCACATCATCGCGACCCGTTCGATCGGGTGCTGGTGGCCCAGGCCCGGGTCGAAGGGCTGACCCTGGTGACCGCCGATGCGGCGCTCGAACCGTACGACGTATCCATGGTCCGCGTAACGCCCTCGTAGGCGCCGAGGAGGCTCGACCCGGCAGAATCGTGTCAGGCCGGAAGAGGCCGCGCTCGGGTTCCGGTCGTGCTTCCGGAGCCGGAGCCGCCTCCCGGCGCCCGCGGATGCCCGATGGTGAAGTCGTTGCGTCCCGAGACGTCGCGCCCCCGGACCTGGATGAGGGGCCGGGTGTGGTGGGCGGAGCCGCGGCTGTCCGCAATCGGGAGGTCGTGGTGGTCGTAGTGGCTGCTGGCCGGCATGAACCGGAGCGCGTAGCCGATGCGCGGCGCGGCGGTCCGATTGGGGTTCGAGCCGTGGATCATGTAGACGTCGAACACGGCCATCCGGCCCGCTTCGAGCTCGAGGTCCCGAGCGTCGTCGACGTCGAACTCGCCGGCGTGAAGGGTCTCGGGGATCGTCACCCGGTCGCTGTGGTCGCGAAAGTGACGCCCAATCCGCCGCCCCGCGTGCGAGCCCGGTATCGTCCGCAGGCAGCCGTTCGCCACGGTGCAGTCGGTGACCGCAATCCAGACCGATGTGGTCGCGAGCGGCTTGATCGGCCAGTAGCGTCCGTCCCGGTGCCAGGGCACGCCACGATCGAGGCCGGCCGGCTTGTGGAACAGGGTGGTGCCCCAGAGGATGATGTCGGGGCCGATGAGCTGCTCCACCATGTCGAGGAGGGGCGGGAAGGTTGGAATCTCGATCCAGCCGGGGTCGCTCCTCACGTTCTGCACCCCGGAGCCCGGGACATGGGGGGAGGCCACCGGCTCGTCGCCCATGTGCGGGTTGTCGGCGACGAGGCGGGCGGCGAGGGACTGGAGGCGCGCGAGGAGATCGGGCGGCAGCCGAAACTCCGGGACGAGCACTCCGTCCGCGCGAAAGGCGCCGACCTCGTCGTCCGACAGGACAGTCACCTTCGTTCCCCCGATTCGGCCCGGTCAAGGGGGCAAGATATCACGGAGGCAGGCCGGGACCCGGTGATGCGGACCACCACGATGGAGGACGAGCAGGCACGGAGCTCGGGCGCGATGCTCCGATGCCACCCGGTACTTGCCGGACGAAGCGCGCCGCCGACCCGGGGGTCAGCCCGGACCCTCCTGAAGTCAGCGATTGCGTGGCCGTGCGGGCGACGGGGGGTTACGTTCGAGCGAGCCCCCGACCCGCTCGGCGGGTGCGGACTTCGGCCTGCCGCGGTTGCCAGCCACGGCAGATGGGCAGGCCGCGATCGAGCGGCAGCCGCACCCTCCGTCCGGTGCGGTCGGAATGGTAGATGGCGGCGGCGAGCTCGATGGAGGCCTGGCCGTCCGCCAGGGTCACGGCGCGATGGTCGGGGCGACCGTCGAGGGCATCCGCGACCGCGGCGAGGTAGCCGGCGAAGCCTTGCGCCGCATCCCGGCCCGTGTCCGGATGTCTCGAGACGATGGCGTCGATCTCCGCCTGCCGCGCCGGGTCGCGCGCGGTGAAGGTCCAGGGCGCTTGCGCCGGTGCGTAGGGCTCGCGCCCGCTCTCCACCGTCGTGTGCTCGTAGATCAGGCGCAGGCGCGAGGTGTCGTCCGCGGCTCCCAGGGTGATCGACGAGGTGACGAGCGCGCCCGCGGCCGTGCGCAGGCTCAGCGCGGCGCAGTCCTCGGTCTCGACCGGGTTGATCGAGGTGGCGAGCATGGCGGAGACCTCCGTGACCGGGCCGAACGCGCGCGCGATCAGGTCATGGATGTGGATCGCGTGGCTCACCACCGCCCCGCCGATCTCGCCCGCCCAGGTGCCGCGCCAGGGGACGGCGTAGTAGGCCGCGTCCCGGTTCCAGTGCGTCTCGAGGGACCCCGCCCGCGGTGCGCCGAGAAGCCCGGCCCGCGCCAGCGCCGCGAGCGCGTCGAAGGCCCGGCCGTACCGGTATTGAAAGACCGGGAAGACCTGCCGTCCCGCCGCGCGCGCGGCTTCGGCCAGCCGGTCCGCGCCGGCGACGGAGTCCGCGATGGGCTTCTCGCAGATCACGTGCTTTCCGGCGGCCAGGGCGTCGCGTGCCACCGGGAGGTGCAGGTCCGGCGGCAGGCAGACGTCCACGATCTCCACCGACGGATCGGCCAGCACCGCGGCGACGTTCTCGCATGCGGCGGCGCCCGCCCGCGCCGCGAGCTCCCGCGCGAGCCCGGCGTCCCGGTCGCAGACGCGGGTGACGGCGTACCGGTCGCCGAGCGCGAGATATCCGTCCAGGTGCCGGGCGCCGATCCCGCCGCCGAGAACCGCGACCCGATGCCTCATGCGGGCACCCCGTTGGCGATGACCTCCCCGTCCTCGCCGAAGAGGTGCATCCGCTCGCGATCGAAGGCGAAGTGCAGCACTTCGCCGTTCTCCACCGGGAGCTGTCCGAGCTGGTGCACGGTGAGCTGGGCCGGCCCGTCCGTGTCGCAGTAAAGATAGGTCTCGCCGCCGAGCTGCTCGGAGAACGCCACGGCGGCGCTCACATCGGCCTTCGATGCCTCGGTGATCCGGATGTGTTCGGGGCGGATGCCGCAGGTGACCCGATCGCCCGGCCCGATCCCCGGCAGGGCCGGCAGGGAGATGCGGGTCTCTGCGGTCACCAGGGCTACCGTCCCCCTTTCGTCCCCTTTCACGGCCTGCGCCTCGATGAGGTTCATCCGCGGCGAGCCGATGAACCCGGCCACGAAGACGTTACGAGGGCGGTTGTAGAGATCGAGCGGCCTCCCCGCCTGCTCGACGTTCCCCCCCTCGAGCACCACGATCCGGTCGGCCAGGGTCATCGCCTCGGTCTGATCGTGGGTGACGTAGACCATCGTGCCGCCGATCTTGGCGTGCAGGGCGGCGAGCTCCTTGCGCATGGTCACCCGCAGCTCGGCATCGAGGTTGGACAGCGGCTCGTCGAACAGGAACGCCCTGGGATCGCGCACGATGGCGCGGCCGATGGCGACCCGCTGGCGCTGTCCCCCGGAAAGGGCCTTCGGTCTGCGGGCTAGCAGCTCGGTGATCTGGAGCATGCCGGCCGCCTCGCGCACCCGGGTATCGATCTCGGACCTCGGCATCTTCGCGTTCTCGAGGCCGAAGGCCATGTTCTGGTAGACCGACATGTGCGGATAGAGCGCATAGGACTGGAACACCATCGCCAGTCCCCGCTCCGAGGCGGCGACGTGGTTCACGACCTCGCCGTCGATCTCGACCGTCCCCGAAGTGATCTCCTCGAGACCGGCGATGATGCGAAGGAGGGTCGACTTGCCGCAGCCGGAGGGGCCGACGAAGACCACGAAGTCCCCGCTCGCCACCTGGAGATCGACGCCATGGATCACCTCGGTGTCGCCGTAGGACTTGCGCACGCCCCTGAGTGCAATTTCCGTCATGGGTGCACGTCCGGTCCGATGGTGCGGGCGGCCCCGGGCGGCGCCTCCCGGCCGGGGAAAGGAGCGCGAAAGTCGAGCGGCGGGCCGGTCATTTCATGCCCGTGCTGGCGATGCCGGTCGCGATGAACCGCTGCAGGAATGCGAAGACCAGCACGACCGGGAGCAGGGTGACGACGGTCATGGCGAGGATGTAGTGCCATTGCACGTCGAGCTCGCCCTGGAATGCGTTGAGGCCGACCTGCAGGGTATAGACCTCGGAACGGCTGAGCACGATGAGGGGCCAGAGAAACTCGTTCCACCGCCACATGATCGAGAAGATGGCGAGCACCGCGATGGCGGGCAGCGACAGGGGCATGACGACCCGCCAGTAGATTCGCCACTCGCTCGCCTTGTCCATGCGCGCGGCTTCGATGAGATCGGTGGGGAT
Source organism: Immundisolibacterales bacterium (assembly GCA_026712715.1). Lineage (GTDB taxonomy): Bacteria > Pseudomonadota > Gammaproteobacteria > HK1 > HK1 > JAJDXW01. The sequence goes on from JAPOPW010000059.1 coordinate 71,345, forward strand.
CGTCAGCATGTACTGGCGGAGCAGAAACACCCCGGTGGGGGTCGCGGCGCCGGGAAGGATCACCGCCCAGAGCGAATTGACCATGCCCATGGAGGTGACCACCAGATAGACCGGGACCAGGATGACGGTGATCGGGATCATCAAGGTGCCGATGACGAAGAGCATGATCGCCCTGCGTCCCCTGAACTCGTAGATTGCCAGCCCGTAGGCGGCCATCGAGTTGATGAGCAGGGTCACCAGGGTCGCGGCCACGGTGACCGCGACCGAATTCCACAGATACCGAGTGAAGTCGAAGCGCTTCAGCGGGTCGACATAGTTCTCGAAGGCCATGCGGAACTCGCGGACCGGTGCGCGCCGGTCGATGGGGACGCGGAAGGTCCGCTCCGGATCGGCCGGGTCCACCATCTGGCTGACGATGCCGATGCGCCGGACCTGGGCGAGTTCCCGGACGCTGCCGTCCTCGAGGGTGGCGCGGAAGAGCGGGAGCGGTTCCTCGTGACCCGCCACCTCGACCGAGATCTGGCCGAGCGGCAGGAAGGTGGGCGGGAATTCCACCAGCCCGGCGGGGGTCTTGAACGAGGACAGCACGAGCCACACGACCGGGCCGAACATCAGGAAGATCCCGAGCGCGAGGTAGACCCAGGTGAAGACGTCGGTCCAGTGGAGCCGGCCGCGCCTGCGTCCGCGCCCGCGCCGGGCGGAAAGCAGCTCGCCGAGGGAGGGGCGTGGCGAGATCGCGTCAGACATCGTCCTTGCGCCTCGTCGCCGCGAGCTGCGCCATCGTCAGCCCGAACAGGACCACCCCGAGCACCACCGAAGCGGCCGAAGCGAGGCCGAAGTTCTGCACCTGGCTCGAAAACCCGGTGGTGTAGATGTACTGCACGATGAACTGGGTGGCCGTGCCGGGACCGCCGCCGGTCAGGACGTAGACCTCGTCGAAAATCTGCACGCCCTTGATGAGGGCCAGCACGATCACCACCAGCAGGTTCGGCCACAGCAGCGGCAGGGTGATGCGCCGGAAGACCCGCTCGCGCGAGGTCCCGTCCATCTCGGCCGCTTCGTAGAGGTCGGGCGGAATCGCCTGCAGTCCGGCGAGCAGGATCAGGGTGTAGAAGCCCATGTGGGCCCAGATCGACACGAAGATCGCCCAGAACATCGCCCACTCCGGGCTGACGAAGAACAGGATCTTCGGAAGCCCCAGCGAGACCAGGAAGGCGTTGAGGATCCCGTCGCGGAGCAGGATCCACTTCCAGATGAGCGCCACGACCACCGGCGACAGCAGCACCGGGAAGAAGAACACGGCGCGAAAGAAGCCCCGGGCGCGGATCTTCCGGTTCAGGATGAGGGCGGTGATCAGCGAGAAGAGCACCAGGAAGCTGACCTGGAACACGATGAAGACCGCGGTGTTGAAGATTCCCTTCCAGAAACGATCCTCCCGGCAGGTGAGGGGATCGGTGAAATTGGTGCAGTCGAGCAGGAATTCGTACTGCTCGGTCCCGGTCCAGACCCGGTCGGAGAGATAGAGATTGGTGCCGCCGGTCAGCGAGAAGGCGAAGTTGACGAACAGCGGGACCACGACGAAGAGCCCGAAGAACGCCAGGTTGGGGGCCAGGAACAGGTAGGGCATGGGCCGCAGGCCGCCCACGCGCTGGATGAGCTGAAACGGCGCTTCGAGGAGGCGGAAGAAGAGCACCGCCGGCGCGGCGGCCGCGGACTGCAGCCGGCGGGCGAGCGGGGCGGTGGTGTCGCCGCGTGGAGGCATGGCGGCCGTACGGGAGAGTCAGGCCCGGGAGATCGGGACCGAGATGACCAGTCCGCCGGACCCGGACCCGGCCCCGGTTCGGGGCCGGGTCCAAAAGCGCCGGTTATCCACCGCGCTCCTTCTCGGCGATCTGCCGGGTGATGTCCTGGGTCATGCGCTCGAACGCCTGATCCAGGGTCAGCTCACCCACGATGGCCTCGCCCAGACGCGAGATGAGCGCGTTGAACATGACGCGGTTGTAGACGTAGCCCTGCAGATCGAAGGCGGTGGGGGAGATGCCGGGCACCGCGCCGGCAAACGTCTGAAGGGCGTGCCTGGCCCGCGGGTCGTCGGTATCGAAATCGACCCCGGCTGCGGCAAGCCCGAGGTGCCCCGGAATGAAGAGCGTGCGGCCGTAGAATTCGGCCAGCACCGCCTCGCTCGACAGATAGTCCATCAGGCGGCCGACCTCCGCGGGGTGCTCCGTGCCCTTCATCGCCACCAGCGCGGCGCCGCCCGGCATGCCGGTGCAGGCGGCCGGGCCGCAGGGCGCGGGCACCGCCCACCAGTCGAACGCATCGCCGATCTTCTCCGCGAACTGCGGGATCTGCCACGAGCCCGACATGTACATCACCACCTGCGCGTTGGCGAAGTCCTCGTTGGCGCCGAGGTAGGTCGAACCCGATACCGAGCCCCACAGCTCCTTGCTCATCGTGCCGTCCTGGTGCCAGTCGTAGAGGAGGGTGGCCATCTTCTTGAGACCGTCGTCGACCAGGGCGGGCTTGCCCTCGGCGTCGAACATTCCGGCCCCCATGGCGATCGCCGGGCCGGACACGCGGTGACCGGAGCGGTCCCAAGCCATCGGAATCGGAATCTCGAGCGCCTTCGCGACCTGGTTCGCGGCCGCCGCCCAGTCCTCCCAGGTCGCTCCCTCCCCGGGCATGTCGACGCCGGCCTGCTCGAAGAGGGTCTTGTTCACGTAGGGTCCGGTGACCGTGAGCTGGGTCATGAAGCCGGAGATCGCGCGGTCTTCCCCGGGCCGGCGCAGCCATTGCAGGAACGGGCCGAAGCTCGCCTCCCAGTAGGCCGGATCCGAGACATGGGGCGTCAGGTCCAGATAGTGCTCCGACAGGCCGCCCAGATCGGTGACGCGGGCGAGATCGGGACCTTCGCCGGCCGCGAGCTGAACCGGCAGGCTCTCCAGAATGGCCTTGTAGGGCACGACGTCCAGGGTGACGTCGATGTCCGGATTGTCCTGCTCGAAGCGATCCAGCAGGCTTTGCATCACCTCGCCTTCGATGCCGTCGTTGTACCACGTCATGCGCAGCTCGGTCTGCGCCGCCGCGGAGGACGCGAGGAAGCACAGCGCCACCGCGCCGGACGTGAGCATGGTCTTCAATCGGTTCGTCATTCGTTCGCTCCTTTGGTTGATGATCGGCAGCTCGTTTCGACCCTGCCGCGGTCCGGGAACGCGGCGGTCCCCACAAAACCGGAGGGCGGCCGTGACGCCCTCGCGCCGGTCGTGCCGTGACGTCCCGGGAAGGTGCCGGGACCGGGCCCGGCCGCGCGGCCGACACCGACAGCGTCCGAAAGGGGGTGCGAGGATAGCGAGAACGACCATGGCGCGCACCCCCGGGATGCTATCGTCCGTTTCGACCCGGTGAGGCGTGCCGGCGTCCGCGTCGGCACGGTGGGGCCATGCGGGGAAGTGCGAGGGGCTGACGATGGCGCTGGGCGACTTGATTCGACCGCTGGTGATCAACGCTCTGCTGCTCCGCGAGCGCTGGGGGAGCGGGGTCACCTACAACCCGCTGTCGGCGGACACCGCCCAGGATCCGTATCCGGAGTACGCGAACCTCCGGGATCGGAGCCCGGTGCACCGCAGCCGCCTCATGAACGCTTGGGTATTCTCCCGCTACGCGGACGTCGACACCGTCCTTCGCGACCACCGGCGCTTCTCCAACGACCCGCGCAAACGCACCCTCAACCGCCGGCAGCAGGGCGCGCTGCCCGACCCGGGCGACTACACCATGCTGTTTCTCGACCCGCCCGACCACACGAGGTTGCGGGCGCTCGTCAACAAGGCGTTCACGCGCCGGGCGGTCCATTCACTCGAGCCGCACATCCGCGGCCTCATGCACTCCCTGCTCGACGCGGTGGACCCGAGCGGCTTCGATCTCATGGAGGCGGTCGCGAATCCGCTTCCCGTCATCGTGATTGCCGAGATGCTGGGCGTTCCGCCCGAAGACCGCGCCCGGTTCCGGACCTGGTCGAGCCGGCGCGCGCGCCTCCTCGAGCCGACCATCGGCCCCCGGGAGCGGGGGCAAGGAGCGAAGGCGGGCGAAGCGCTCGACACGTACTTCGCGCCCATTATCCAGGCCCGGCGCGCGGCGCCGGAGAGCGACATCGTGAGCGCGCTCGCGCAGGCGGAGGAGGAGGGAGACGTCCTCACCGAGCGCGAGATGCTCAACATGCTGCGCCTGCTCCTCGTCGCCGGCAACGAGACCACCACCAACCTCATCGGAAACGGGATGCTCGCGCTGCTGCGCAATCCGGACGAGCTCGAGCGTCTGCGCACGGACCCGAGCCTGATCCCGAGTGCGGTGGAAGAGCTGCTTCGCTTCGACTCGCCGGTGCAGACGGACTTCCGGGGCGCGCTCGAGGACTGCGAGGTGAACGGCGCTCCGGTCCGGCGCGGCGAGAACGTCGTCCTCCTGATCGGCTCCGCCAACCGCGACCCGGCGGTGTTCGAGGAGCCGGACCGCCTCGACGTCGGGCGCTCCGGGAGCAGCCACATCTCGTTCGGACGCGGCATCCACCACTGCATCGGCGCGCCGCTCGCGCGCCTCGAGGGACGTATCGTTCTCGAGGTGCTGCTGGAGCGCTTCTCCTCGCTGCGCCTGCTCGACGAGCGTCCGGCGTACCGCGGCGGCGTCGTGCTCCGCGGCCTCGAGTCTCTCCCGGTCGCCGCCGTCCCTGCGTAGCCCTGGTCCCTGCCGACTACTTCAACGAGCACCCGGCGACCTTCGGCCGCTCTGGCGAAGGAGGGCCTCCAGCTCGGCCACCCGTGCTTCGGCGGCCCTCCGCGAGGCGCCCTCCTCGCGGTGCCCGAGAAGGCGGCGGCCGGTCACCGGGTCGAGAAAGTACAGCTCCTCGCCCTTCGCCCGGAACTCGAGGCCCAGCGTCTCGCTTCGCAGGATGAGCGTCCCGTGCAGCGACTCCACCGCCGGCTGCGGCCGGTACCGGCCCCCGGCCAGGCGCCGGCCCTTCAGCTGCACCGGCAGGTGTTCCGCGGTCGGGTCGTACTGCCAGTCCCGGCCTCCGAAGTCGTCCGCAAGAAGATTCCGGACATCGGCCGCAGACAGACCGGCGACGCTGCCGACACGATCCCAGTCTCGCTCGGCCCGCTACACCTGTGATCCTGGCCACGCACAAACACAACGAACTGGTCCACCGAGACAGCCGGGCCAAGTTAACTGCTAAATCCGCATCCGTTCGAACAGTTCCAGCGGCCATCGCGGATCATCGCGTCTTCCCGAAACGATGCCCTATGTGCATTACCGCCTCGTTGACTGGCAGTGCCCGGGTGCCGTTGCCAACTCGCAAATAGAAGCGCGCCTCCTTCTGGTGCTCGACGTAGATCGGGTGGTCGCTTGGCTCCGCGGTCACTTGACAGATGTCCTGGCCGTCAATCTCGTGGAAGTTGACCGTCAGGAATGACGAGGTCGCCGCCTCACCGATGTCGCGGATGAGGATCTCGTGCAGGTGCAACTCGAACCCGTCGCGGTCCCGTTTCCTGAGCGTTGCGTAGTCCGCCGCAAGCCCGATGATTGCCTCGTCGTCGTCGACGCCCATGAGAAGAGTGCCGCCCGATGCGTTCAGAAATCCGGCGAGCGTCTTGACGACCATCTGTTCGAGGACATTGTTGACCCGCTCCTCGCGACGGTCCCAACGCAGGCTCGACTTGAACTCCAGCGTCTCGTTCTCACCCGCTGCGATCAGCGCACGCACGTTCTGCTCGGAGTTGTCCTGTGACTCCGGGAGCCACCCGGCGATGAACTCGTTCATTGCCGCCGCCAACAGACGCCGGCGGGTCGCCAGGAAATCGAGAAAGCGTTCTGGTTGCCAGAGGGCGCGGTCCAACGGCACCGACTGCGCCTGCAAAGCGCCGGGCTGATTCCGCTCGATTTCCGGCAGATAGTCGGCGGGTGAGGCGCTGCGATGCTCTTTCGGCGCCGGCTGTCCGAGCACGACGCGGTTGGCCACCGCGTTGATCCGCCTCAGATCGTCGAATCCCGCGTGTTCGAGCACGCGCCTCGCAAAGATGTGGTGGCGCTCGTCGCCGAGGCTCTTTCCCGTCAGCGGATCATGGATGCGAACACCGGTGTACCAGTCGCGGGCTTCGCGGTGTCTCGCGACGACGCGGCTCAGGCGGGCAACCGCCGAATCGATGCGGGCGCGGTCGAGGTCTCCTTCCTGCAGCGTGACACGGCCGCGCTCGCGCAGAATGGCGGCTTCCAGCTCATGCGTCGGATCGAGGTCGCGCCCGGTCACCAGCGCAACGTCCTGCTGCAGCTTGGTCTCGCTGGCGCCCGAATAGCGGGCCCACAGGCCGGCCAGGAGTATCCAGCGGATGAAGCATCGTCTGATCGCGTCGGTCGGGAACTGTCCCCCCTGACGGGCCAGGTAGATGGTGGCAGGTACCAGCACGTAATTGGTCGGCAGGTCCTCCAGACCAATGATGTACGCCTCATTACGCAGGACGACCACCAAATGTTCGAACGCCGCCTGCATCTGTTCCCAAGCGCTCTGCAACGTCTCCGCGGGCGTCTTGAGAAACGAGCCTTCCAGCATTACCGAGCCGGTTGCCACGCCCGCGAGACAGCGTACGAGAAAGTTGAAGTCCACTGGGAAGCCGCGTCCCTCCATGCTGGCGCTGAAAGTGCGTAGCGCCGTGCGGGCCTCTGGCCATAGGCTGCAAATGTGCGCGAGCGCGAGATCCGCTCGGGTGAGAGGCGTCCCTTTGCTGTTGACCCGGTTGAAGATGTCGACGACCTCCTCGACGCTGAAATCGTCTCCGGACACTTGGTCGACGGTGTAGGTGTAGTCGCGGACTCTGTCGAGGCGCCCGAGCCGAGCCAGGTTCTGCTGGATGACGATACGCTGCTCCTCGTCAATCTGCTCGAGCCGTTCGAGTAGATTGGTCAGTCCTTCTCCCAGAAAATCGTGAACACCGATCCACGCAGGGTTGTTTGCCATACGCAACTTCTGCCAGAACCGGAATTCCTCGGTCTGCATGTTGAAGTACAGGTCAAAGTACAGCGACTCGCCCTCGTAGAAGCGCGGCGCTTTGCCCCGGAACAGCACAAAGAGCGTCGTCAGGCGCTGCTGACCATCAAGCAGCAGCAGCGAATGGCCGTCAAGGGGCGCATTGCCCCCGCGTACCGGCGACGGCTTGTAGGTGCGCCAGATCAACAGGTGTCCCGTCGGATGCCCGCGGTAGAGCGACTGCATCAGGCCCCGCACCTGATCGCGGTTCCAGACATAGCCGCGCTGAAATTCGGGCAGCAAAATCTCGTCGCGACCAATCTGGTTGAGCAGGTCCTGAATCGACTTCACTTCATGCATCTGGCGTCTCCTTCACTTGCTCTGGAGTGTTTGTTTCTGCTCGGAACGCTCGGCGGAAGGATGGGGCGTCCACGATTCGCCGAGCGGCTAACTCGCTCTTGCAGGGGCGTCGCCGGGAACGCGTTCCTCGCCCGCGCGAGGTTGCTGCGGACATGGACGATAAGTTCTCGGAGCCAATCCATTCTGCCGGAAAAACGAGCAGCTTCAAGGCAGTTGTGGCGTCTCCAGCCGCGAAGCGGCACAACTTGCAGGCCACGCGGCCCGCGTCCCCGTGAGCGGGATGCCGGCGGCGGCGGCAGCGGCCCGTTGGGTCACCGAGCGCAGGTCCTTGGGCTCGATGTCGTGCGGCCGGGCCTTGCTGGCACAGCGCGCCATCATCGATTGCTTCGCCCGCGTTGGCCTCGAGGATGTTCACGACCGCGTTGGCGCAATCCTCCTCGTTGTGGTCCGGCGCGAAGCGCATGCCTGCGGGAGTGATATCCCCCGAGAGCGAGCGTGACCGCCACCCCGTAGCCGATCGCGTTCATCCCGAGACCGACGAACTCGGCCACGTTGGTGCCCGAGCGCGCGCCACCGAGCCAGGCGATGTCGATTATTTCCTCGATCTTCAGGCGCCGCGGGGTCGCGACTATGTCGCGCGCGAGGGGGAGATCGGGGGCGGCGCGGAGCTCCGGCCACACACCACCGAGAGCGCCCGTGCCGAAAGTGCCGTCGCCCGCCGCGAAGACCTTGAAGCGAAGACGCAGCTCGCCGTCCAGGGCGTCACCGTAGAGGGCGAATCCGGTCGAAACGGGGCCGCGATGCTGGCAGCCGTCCAGCATGTCGATGGGGGCGCGGGCGGCCGGGTCGGTGCCGCTGCCGTTCTTGAACATGATTCCTATGATCCCGCACATCGGCGCCAACGTGATGGACACGTGGAACGTGGTCCAGGCCACCCGGAAAGCGGGCATTCGCAAGGGGGTGCTGGCGTCGTCGCTCCAGCATCCCCGGCGCGGGTGGATGCTGCAGAGGGCGTCGAGCGCAGCCTGCGACCTCGTGCCCTGACAACCGTACGATGTCGCAGGCGAGCGCGCCTACGCGCCTGACTCCGGGGCGTCGAACACCGCCGCCACATCGGCGGCGAATCCGTCGAGCAACGGCGATGCGGCTTTGTCACCGCGGGTGTGTACACCGCACGCCACGTAGCTCTCCCCATCGAGCACGAGCACAGTGATCGTCTCGTCTCGGGGGTCGACGAGCCAGTACTCGGGGCTGACGACCTCGGCCACCAAATCCGCGCCAAGCCAATAACGGTTCTGGCAGCGGGGGTCCGAGCGGTCGAGCAGCAACAGCAGGTCGGGCTCGCGGAACTTGCCCTCCCGGATGCGCATCCTCAGCCCCGAGAACACCACGACGCCTCCACGCGCCAGGAGATGGCCATGGAACAGGCGATAGAGGAACGCCAGAACGGCCCGGCGCGTGAACGTAGGCAAGGGCAATTCCTCGACGCGGCCGTCGGTGAACTCGATCCGGCGCCGGCCGTGATCGGTGAGCCACAGGTACGCCTCGTCGCTCCAGTGTCCCTGGCGCGGGAGGATGTCTCGCAGGAGCGCGTCGAGCGCCGTCTGCGACGTGGTTGCGGCTGCGCTCGCCGTGGTGGGTGTCGCCTCGGTCCCCTCAAGTGTGGCGGTCTCCGTCACGCTTCCTGTCCCCTCGGGTCGGTCGACCCCTCCGAGCGCCGGCAGGGTTCCCTCCTGCTTGGACTCCCGTGCCTTCGTCTCTCTCGGAACGAATATGCAGGTGTAGCGCAAGGCATGCAGGAACATCATAGAGCCGGCACATGAGGCGGTTGGATGGGTCCGCCACACCCGCAGGTGCCGGGCGCGGGGAAACGGCCGTTGCGCCGGAAACACGGCGGTGGCGCTACAAGCCGTGTCGGAAGGGAAACCGCCCCGGACGGGCGGCGGAGACTCAGATGGCCGGACGGGCTCAGGCCAACAGGATTGCTCGGCGCTCGCCACGACCTTCTTCAGTCTCGTCGGGGTGGCCGGGAGCCGCCTTCAGCTCCATTTCAGCGCGGTGATTCCGCACGACGTGCTGCTTGCCCTCCCTTGTCGCGCGACCGTGCTCGGGGTGTGGATCACCGGCCGGGTGCGGGGCGGCGCGCGCGCCGCCGCGCAGGCGTCCGAGCTTCGCGACCAATAGCCGACGGGAGGACACCCTCGGGAGGAAGCGAGGGCCGGGGAGAGGGCGCAAGACGACAGTGCCCGGCAGGGCGGATGGCCGGCCGTCGGCCCGGCAGCTGGATCGGCTCGCCGTTTCCCGGTCGGACTTGTTCCGGAAACCTGGATGAATGCGTTGCAGGAGGATGGTTCAATTTGTTCCATGATCACGGTTGAACAACTTGCAAAGCTACGGTCAAATACGTTGCAGAAGGCTGGTCACATGTGTTGCAGGATTCCGACTGACGAAACCCTGACCGACGTCGGATCGAATCGGACGGGAGCGACGACTTGGCAGAGCCGTACCGCCCACGCATCGTTGACGAGGAGCTCGCCGTCCGGCTCGGGTCGGCCGGAGCGGTGCTGATCGAGGGGCCCCGAGCCTGTGGGAAGACGGCGACCGGGAGGCGCCAGGCGGCGAGCGAGGTGTTGCTCGACGTGGACGCCGGCCTGCGGCAGGCGGCGGAGCTGGAGCCCGGCCTCGTTCTGGGCGGGCCGACGCCGCGTCTGATCGACGAGTGGCAGAGTGCGCCGGCCATCTGGAACCACGTCCGCCGCGCGGTGGACATGGGCGGCGGGCCGGGTCGGTTCGTCCTGACCGGCTCGGCCGTGCCTCCCGACGACACCACCCGGCACACCGGTGCGGGTCGGGTGTCCCGGCTCCCGATGCGGCCGATGTCGCTCTTCGAGTCCGGGCATTCGACCGGAGCGATGTCCCTCGGTGCCATGCTGCGCTCGGAGTCGGTTCCCGCACAGCCCGGCCGGACGACCGTCGCGGATCTCGTCGAGCTCGTCTGCCGGGGCGGCTGGCCGGGCACGATCGGCGCGGGGGCGAACGATGCCCAGCGGTTTGTCCGCGACTACCTGGAGGAGATTCGGCGTACCGACCTCCGGAGGGTGGACGGTGTCCGCCGCGATCCGGTGCTGGTCCGGCGGGTGTTGCAGTCGCTCGCCCGGAACGTGGCCACCGAGGCGGCGGCCTCCGTCATCGCGACCGACGCGGGCGGCAACGCGGGGCCGCTCCACCCCGAGACCGTTCAGAGCTATCTGAACGTTCTGGAGAGGGTCTTCGTGATCGAGGATCAACCGGCGTGGTCCGCGCATCTTCGTTCCCGTTCCCGGCTGCGCAAGTCGCCCAAGCGGCACTTCGTCGATCCGTCGCTGGCGGTTGCCGCGCTTCGCACCGGTCCCGATCGCCTGCGGACCGATCTCGCTTCCTTCGGACTCCTCTTCGAGTCGCTGGTCGTGCGGGATCTGCGCGTGTATTCCCAGGCCCACGACGCCGAGGTGTATCACTACCGCGACAACACCGGTCTGGAGGTGGACGCCATCGTCGAGACGGCAGGCGGCGCCTGGATGGGCATCGAGATCAAGCTCGGTGGCGAGGGGCCGATCGAGGAAGGGGCAAGCAACCTGCTCAAGCTCGGGAGTCGGGTGGACCCGGACCGGACCGGACCGCCGGCCGCGCTTGTGGTCATTACCGCGGTGGGTCACGGGTACACCCGGACCGACGGGGTGGTGCTGGCGCCGCTCACCGCCCTCGGCCCCTGACCTGCCCGTTTCAATGCCTGACTGCAACCCCGGATCCGGACCGGCCGGGAGCCCCCGGACAGCGTCGACTCGGGCCGTGCCGGTCGTGTCGCGGCGGCGGGTCAAGTACTTGACGACATGCACATGTCGTTATCAGCCGTAGCGAGTCGGGTGCCGCGCCCAATCACCAAAGTGTCAAAATGCGCCAAAGTGTCAAAATGCCCCTGCCCGCCGCGGCCGGAGCTCGGGGGAGCTCCCGAAGACGAGAGTCCTGATTGTTCGGAGAAGTACTCGTGAAGCAAACTGCAACCTTGGCGGTCCGATCGAACATCGGCGATGCAGGTTCGCCGGGTCTCGCGCGCCGCGTGAACGCCGGGCTCCCATTCGGCATCGCCGTGAGCGTCCTCGCCGTCGTGCTCGGCGCCGCTGGCGCGGCGCGGGCAGAGAACGAGTGCGGTCGGCCCGAAGCAGGGACGCCGATCGTCTGCTCGACCTCGAACTACGATGCGGCGACGAACGGCAACATCGTGTACCGCCTCAGCGAGGCGAACGAGGGCGATTTCACCCTCCGGCTCACCGAAGACCTCTCGATCCGCTACGACCGCCACGACCCCGACGACGATCTGCGGTTTTTTCCCGTAGATGGGGAACCCCTCTACAGCGCCGTCAGGATCGACACCGATGCGGACTATGCGGGCGACATCTCGTTCTTCTCTGCGGCCGACGTGGCGTCGAACGGAAGAGGGACTTCGGTCGGCCACTACGGGAAGTCGGGGGCGCTGCGAACGGAAATCGCGGGGGGCTCCTTCTCGATCGAGAGCGACTGGCGAAACGCGGTCGCCATCCACAGCTATCGTGGCGACGGTCATGAGACAAACGACGAGGTCCGCGGCGACCACGATATCGTCGTCCGCGACGTTGTCGTCGATTTGGACGACGGGGCGTGGGCTGGAATCCTTGGATTCCAGGGCGGCGGGGGATACCTGAATGTCGCCGTGGAGGACACCTCCATCAAGGTCGACGCAGATCACGCCACCGGCGTCTTCGGTGCCCATCTTGGTGCCGGAGATGTCGACATCGAGGTCCGGGACGTCGACATGGAGGTTCGCGGCTCGGGAGCTGTCGACGGGTTCTATGGCCTTCATCTTGGCACTGGCGACACCGACATTGCCGTGCGAGACGTCGACATCGAGGTCCGCGGCGACCAGCAATCGAACGGTATCAGCTATGTCTATTGGGGACAGGACGCAGCCGGCAACCTCACCATCGATGCCCGCGACGTCGACATCGAGGTGCACGGCGAAAGATATCTCGATGGCATTTTCGGTTCGCACCGGGGCACGGGCGACATTGACGTCGATGTACGCCGCGCCGCTCTCGCGACGTTCGGCACGGACTCCGGCGGGATGTCCTTCGTGCACGACGGCGACGGTGGAATCGACATCGCCGCCCGCGACGTCGACATCGAGGTCCACGGCGACCGATCCACCGGCATTGGCGGCGGCCAGCGCTACCGGGGCACGGGCGACATTGCCATCGATGTTCGCGATTCGACCGTCAAGGCCACGGGAGAGAGTGTCGCCGGCATTCGGTCGTTCCACATGTCGGGTGAAGGCGCCATTCACGTCCGCGTCGACGGCGGGACGATTACGGCGCAGGGCCCGGACAGTTCCGGCATCCTGGTCGGCCTCACCGGCCGGGTATTCGGCGACCGGACGGGGCCGATCAAGGCCCCGGCCGGTGCGGACGTCGAGGTGGACGGGAACGTGCCGGGCGGCAGCTCGGGCGCAGACGGCTACCGCGCGCACGGCGTCTTCGTGAACGGGCGCGTGCGGGGCGGCAAGGGTGTGGGGGCGGGCGTCCGGCTCTACGGAGGGGGCCGGGTCGAGATCGGCCCCCGCGGCAGCGTCGGCGCGTCTTCGGGGGTTGCGGTGCGGGCCGAGGGGGACGGAGCCGCGCTGTACGTCGGGGTGGAATTGGACGGACGCCGGCCGGGCGAGGCGATCGCGGGCGAGATCAGGAACGACGACGGCAGGACGACGGTCGCGGTCAACGGAGTGGTCCTGCACGACGCGATGGCGGGTGCGACCGGTGCGAGGGCGCCGAACGGCATACGCGACGTATCCCTCGCAGCCTCGGAGACCGTCGCGGGACGGGCGTTCATGCCGGCGGAATTCGTGACCTCCTATGCGCCGCGGGCGGCGGTCTACGAGGCGCTGCCGGGGCTCATGCTGCGGCTGGACGACGGGCGGACGGCCGGGAAGCGGCTGCGCAAGCCCGGTTCGCCCGCGTGGGTCAGGGTTTCGGGCGGCCAGGGCTCCTACGAGCCGGACCGCTCGCATGTCGGCGCCGCTTACGATTTCGGTCGCTTCGAGGCCGAGGCGGGAGTGGATTTTGCGCTTGCCCGGGAGGAGAACGTGACCGGTTGGGCCTCGCTGCGCCATGTGCGGGGATCAGCGGACGTATCCGCGCCGACGGGCGGCGGGAGGGTCGAGGCTGCGGGCTTCGGCGCGTCGTTCGGGGCGTCTTGGGAAAACGTCGCCGGCTACCATGCAAGCGGGCACTTCTCGGTGCTCCGCTACGACACGGACCTGCGCGCGGACGGCCGGGGGCTCCTGAAGGAGGGAGCAGGTGCGACGGTCCGTACCCTCGGGGTCGAGGCGGGACGGCGTTTCTCGCTCGCCGACGGTATTTCCTTGATGCCCCGGGCGTGGTTGACCCGCTCGGACGTTTCGATGGATGGCGTCCGGGACGCGGTCGGGTCGCGGATCTCCCTCCGCAAAGCGGCGCGGTCCATCGTCGGCCTCGGTGTTGACACGGAAACCGCGCTTTCGTGGGACGGCGGCGAACGCAAGCTCGACCTGCGCGGACGTCTGGGCGTGGAGCGGGTGCTGGGGGATGCAGAGACGGTAGCGGACGTCTCGGGCGAGCAGCTCGGCTCTGAGGCGGCCCGGTCCCGGGTGGTGCTGGGCCTGGGCGCGGCGTACCGCTGGAATCGGTGGTCGCTGGGCGGTGAGGTCTTCGCATCCGGCCCGGGATCGGACGACAGCGGTTTCGCGGCCACCCTGCGCTTGGGAATGCAGTTCTAGCGAGGCTGTGCCTCGGACCTGCGAATCCTGTTCGAAGCCACCTCTCGCATGCCGGGATGACGAGGGAAAATTGACGTGACCCGGGGACTTTCGTACCGTTCCACGTTGCCTCGAACGACGCCTGACCCCACCGACATGGCCGAGACCGCCCTCGATCTCCGGACTTCCGGGCAAGCCGCGCACGCCGTGAACGAGCCCGCGTTCCCCCTTCGCTTCGTGACCGCCGCGAGCCTCTTCGACGGGCACGACGCGGCGATCAACGTCATGCGGCGCCTGCTCCAGGCGTCCGGGGCGGAGGTGGTCCACCTCGGCCACAACCGCGCCGTCGAGGAGGTGGTGACCGCGGCCCTCCACGAGGACGTGCACGGCGTCGCGGTGAGCTCCTACCAGGGCGGACACATCGAGTACTTCCGGTACATGCGGGACATGCTCCGCGAGCGCGGGGCGGGGCACGTGCGGATCTTCGGTGGCGGCGGCGGGGTCATCGTGCCCGAGGAGGTGCGCGAGCTCCACGACTACGGCATCACCCGCATCTACACCCCGGAGGACGGCCAGCGGATGGGCCTCCAGGGGATGATGGACGACGTGTTCGAGCGGGCCCGGGGTGCCCTCGACACGCGCGCCCTCCGGGTATCGTGGGACGATCTTCGCGCCGGGGACTTCGGGTCCCTTGCCCGCGCCATCACCTGCATCGAGCGCGGGCTCGTCGACCCCGCGGCAATGGCCGCCGGACGGCGGCCGGACCGCGCCGCGCCGGTCCTCGGCATCACCGGGACGGGGGGCTCCGGCAAGTCGTCGGTGACCGACGAGCTCGTGCGCCGGGCGCGTCTCGCGTTCGGCGACCGCCTGCGCATCGCGATCGTCGCGGCGGATCCGACGCGGCGGCGCACCGGCGGCGCGCTCCTCGGCGACCGCATCCGCATGAACGCGATTGATCACCCGGGGATCTACATGCGCTCGCTCGCGACCCGCGCCTCGGGAAAGGAGATCCCGGCCGTGCTTCCGGACGTGCTCGCCGCGGTCCAGCTCGCCGGGTTCGACCTCGTGATCGTCGAGACCTCCGGAATCGGGCAGGGGGACGCGGCGCTCGCGCCGCTCGTCGACGCGAGCCTGTACGTCATGACCCCGGAGTTCGGGGCGGCGAGCCAGCTCGAGAAGATCGACATGCTCGACTTCGCGGACGTCGTCGCCATCAACAAGTTCGACCGCAAGGGGGCGGCGGACGCGCTCCGCGACGTGCGGAAGCAATTTGTTCGCAACCGGGGCCTCTTCGGGGTCGCTCCGGAGACCCTGCCGGTGTACGGCACGATTGCCTCCCGGTTCAACGACGACGGGGTGACCGCGCTCTTCCAGGGGGTCGTCGGCGCGCTCCGGGAGAACGGGCACCCCGGGACGGTGGACGGCTGGGGCGAGAGCCGGCTTCCCGCCGTCGCTACCCGGGTGTCGACCCGGGCGGCTGCGATCGTCCCGCCGCAACGGGCCCGCTATCTCGCCGAGGTCGCGGAGACGGTGCGAGGGTGGCGGGCGAGGGTCGAGGCCCAGTCGGAAATCGCACGCGAGCGCCAGCAGCTCCGTGGGGCGGCTCGCATGCTGGAAGCGGGCGCCGCCGCCGGTGCCCCCTCGAGCTCCGGTTCGGGCTTGGCGGGAACCGGGGCGAAGGCGGCCATCGACGCCCTCGCCGCCGAACGCGAGGAGGCCCTCGACCCCGAGGCGCGCGCCCTCCTCGACGGCTGGCCGGCCCTGCGCGAGGCGTACTCCGGCGAGGAGTACGACGTTCCCGCCGGAGGGGGGCGGACGATACCGATCCGGCTCACCCACACCACTCTCTCCGGCAACCGGGTTCGCAAGATCTCCCTGCCGCGCTACCACGACGAGGGAGACCTCCTCGGCTGGCTCATGCGCGAGAACGTCCCGGGAAGGTTTCCGTTCACCGCCGGGGTGTTCCCGTTCAAGCGCGAGGGCGAGGACCCCCTTCGCATGTTCGCCGGCGAGGGCGACGCCGCCCGCACCAACGAGCGCTTCCACTACCTCTCGCAGCACTCCGAGGCGAAGCGGCTCTCGACCGCGTTCGACTCCGTGACCCTCTACGGATTCGATCCCGACCACCGGCCCGACATCTACGGGAAGGTCGGGAACTCGGGGGTCTCGATCGCGACCCTGGACGACATGAAGGTGCTCTACGGCGGCTTCGACCTCTGCGACCCCTCGACCTCGGTGTCGATGACCATCAACGGCCCCGCCCCCACCATCCTCGCGATGTTCCTCAACGCCGCGATCGACCAGCAGCTCGCCGCCTTCGAGGCGGAGCACGGGCGGACTCCGGATGCGGGCGAGGCGGCGAGGGTCCGCGCCGCCACGCTCGAGCGCGTGCGGGGGACGGTCCAGGCGGACATCCTCAAGGAGGACCAGGGCCAGAACACCTGCATATTCTCGACCGAGTTCAGCCTGAAGGTCATGGGCGACATCCAGGCGTACTTCACCGAGCACCGGGTGCGGAACTTCTACTCGGTGTCGATCTCGGGCTACCACATCGCGGAAGCGGGGGCGAACCCCATCAGCCAGCTCGCGTTCACCCTCGCGAACGGCTTCACCTACGTCGAGGCGTACCTCGCGCGAGGCATGGACGTCGACGACTTCGCCCCGAACTTCTCGTTCTTCTTCTCGAACGGCCTTTGCCCTGAATACTCGGTGCTCGGACGGGTCGCGCGGCGGATCTGGGCCGTCGCGATGCGCGAGAAGTACGGGGCGAACGAGCGGAGCCAACGGCTCAAGTACCACATCCAGACCTCGGGGCGTTCCCTGCACGCGCAGGAGATCGAGTTCAACGACATCCGGACCACCCTCCAGGCCCTCATCGGGACCTACGACCACTGCAACAGTCTTCATACCAACGCCTACGACGAGGCGATCACCACCCCGACCGAGGACAGCGTGCGGCGCGCGGTCGCGATCCAGCTCATCATCAACCGCGAATGGGGTCTCGCGAAGACCGAGAACCCGAACCAGGGAGCGTTCGTCATCGAGGAGCTGACGGATCTGGTGGAGGAAGCGGTGCTCGCGGAGTTCGAACGCCTGTCGGAGCGCGCCGGGGTTCTCGGGGCGATGGAGACCGGGTACCAGCGGGGAAGGATCCAGGACGAGTCGCTCCACTACGAGCAGCTCAAGCACGACGGGAGCCTTCCCATCGTCGGGGTCAACACGTTCCTCGATCCGGCTGCGTCCGGGGGCGAGGCGACGACCATTCCCCTCGCGCGGTCGACCGAGGAGGAGAAGGAAGGCCAGATCGAGCGGCTCCACGCCTTCCAGGCGCGGCACGCGGACGATGCTCCGGCCGTGCTCGACCGCCTCCGCGAATCGGTCATCCGCGACGAGAACGTCTTCGAGGTGCTGATGGACGCGGTCCGGTGCTGCTCCCTCGGGCAGATCACCGACGCCCTGTTCGAAGTGGGCGGACAGTACCGTCGGAACATGTGATGGGCCTGGTCTTCGGGGTCGGCGGCCGGCACCGGCGGTACGTCTAGTGTGTCTCGTCTTCGTGGCCTGGCGGGCCCACCCCCGCTACCGGCTGGTCGTTGCCGCCAACCGCGATGAATTCCACGGCCGGCCGACCGCGCCCGCCGCCCCGTGGGAGGACATTGCCGGTCCGCCGAACGGCGAGCCGGCTGCGGCAAGGCCCATCCTCGCCGGCCGGGATCTCCAGGCGGGCGGCACCTGGCTCGGGGTGACCCCTGAAGGGCGCTTCGCGGCCCTCACGAACTACCGGGGAGCGGTCCCGCCCGCGGTGGACGCCCCGTCGCGGGGCCGACTCGTGGTGGACTTTCTGCGCAGCGGGGCGGGAGCGCGCGACCTCGCGCGCGAGGTCGCCCGCGAGGCCGGCCGCTACAGCGGCTTCAACCTGCTCCTCGCCGATCGCGACGACCTCCTTTGCGTGACCAATCGCGGCAAGGAACGGGCGATGGAGATTTCGCCCGGCTGCCACGGCCTTGGCAACGATCGTCTGAACGCGCCGGAGGAGAAGGTGACGGGCGGTCTCGCCGAGTTCCGGCAGATCCTCCGTTCGGGCTTCAACGTCGAGGATCTGTTCGCGCTGCTCGCCGACGACGAGCCCGCGGGGGAGGCGGAGCCTGGCGAGTCGGAGCTGGCACGATCCCGCTCGGCGCGGTTCATTCGCGCAGAGGTGTACGGCACCCGTTCGTCGACGGTGCTCCTCGTCGAGCGCGACGGTGCGATCGCGTTCGAGGAGCGGAGCTTCGACCCTCGGGCGCTCGAGACCGGGCGGGTGGCGTTCACGCGCCCGGTGGACGGCGAAACCGGGTTCCGGGAGGTGGGAGCGCCTCTCCTGGGCCTCCCGGAGCGGGCGACCCTCGCGGACCGAGGGACACGGGTGTCCGCTGGATCCGGGGCCGGCCGCGGTAGTGTTCCGCGGGCCGATTCGGTAGCCTCCACCGCATCGAAACGGCAGGAGACGTGATTTGAGGGAACGGGACACGCTCGCGAATCGGGACATCCGGCACGACTGGCGCCTCGACGAGATCCTGGCCCTTTTCGACCGGCCGCTGAACGACCTCCTGTTCGAGGCGCAGTCGGTCCACCGGCGCCATCACCCGGCGAACGAAGTGCAGGTGAGCACTCTCCTCAGCATCAAGACCGGCGGCTGCCCCGAGGACTGCAAGTACTGTCCGCAGAGCATCCACTACCGGACCGGGGTCGAGACGCACAACCTCCTGCCCGTGGCGCAGGTGAAGTCCGCGGCCCGCAAGGCCCGGGCGGCCGGGTCCACCCGCTTCTGCATGGGGGCGGCGTGGCGGAGCCCCACCGACTCGCAGGTGCGACGGGTCTCGGTTCTGGTCGAGACGGTGAAGGACCTCGGGATGGAGACCTGCGTGACCCTCGGCATGCTCACCGGGAGCCAAGCGCGCGAGCTCGCCCGGGCGGGTCTCGACTACTACAACCACAACCTCGACACGTCTCCCGAGTACTACCGCGAGATCATCACCACCCGCACCTACCAGGACCGCCTGGACACCCTCGCCGCCGTGCGCGCCGCCGGCATCAAGGTCTGCTGCGGCGGCATCGTCGGGATGGGCGAGACCCGGCGAGACCGGGCAGGGCTGCTCGCCCAGCTCGCGAACCTGCCCGAGCACCCCGAGTCGGTCCCCATCAACAGCCTCGTGCGGGTCGCGGGCACGCCGCTCGACGGCACCGAGCCTCTGCCTCCGCTCGAGCTCGTGCGCTGCATCGCGGTCGCCCGGATCCTCATGCCGCGCTCGGTCGTCCGGCTCTCGGCGGGGCGGACCGAGCTCAGCGAGGAGGCGCAGGCCCTCTGCTTCCTCGCCGGGGCGGGCTCCATCTTCTGCGGAGACCTGCTCCTCACGACACCGAATCCGAGCTTCGACACGGACATGGCAATGCTGGGCGACCTCGGGCTCGAGCGCCAGGCGATGCCTCGGCCCTCGTCCGAAGAGGCGCGGCCGTGATCGCCGCCGAGCGCCTGGACGGTGTCGAGGCCTGCGTCTTCGACGCCTACGGAACCCTCTTCGACGTCCACTCCGCGGTGGGGAGACACCGAGACCGCGTCGGTGAAGCGGCCGATTCGGTCTCGGCCTCGTGGCGAGCCAAGCAGCTCCAGTACACCTGGCTCCGGAGCCTGATGGAACGCTGGACGCCATTCGCGGAAGTGACCGAGGACTCGCTCGACTTCGCCCTCGACGAAGCGGGCATCGAGGACGAATCCCTGCGCGCCGACCTCCTCGCGGCGTATCGCTCGCTGGCGTGCTATCCCGAGGTCGAGGGGGTGCTCGACGCCCTCCGCGCGAGCGGCATGAGGACCGCGATCCTCTCGAACGGCTCACGCGAGATGCTCGATGCGGCGGTCGCGAGTGCCGGGATCGGGAGCCGCCTCGACGCGGTGCTCTCGGTCGACGACGTGCGGGTCTTCAAGCCCCATCCGGACGTGTACCGCCTCGCCTGCGACCGGCTCGCGGTGGCGCCGCGCGCGGTCTGCTTCCTGTCCTCGAACGCCTGGGATGCGGCGGGGGCGGCGACGTTCGGGTTTCGGGTGGCGTGGGTGAACCGTTTCGGCCAGGCGCGCGAACGCCTGCCCGACGCTCCGGAGGTGGAGATCGCGACCCTCGATCCGCTCCCCGGCCTGGTGCTCGGCTAGCGCGCGGGGCCGGGGCCACGTCTCGCGTCGACAGCGCGCGATCCGGCCGGTCCAGGGCCGGATCGCAACGGAGGGTTCCGCCCGGACGCCTCCCGCCAACCAGGGAGCACGAGAAGTGACGACCGACCCGGACTGCATCTTCTGCCGCATCGTCGCGGGAGAGATCCCGTCGTTCAAGCTGCTCGAGGACGACCGGGTCCTCGCGTTCATGGACATCAACCCCGCGAACGAGGGCCACTGCCTCGTCATCCCGAAGGCGCACGCGCCGGACCTCTTCGGGGCGGACGACGATTCCCTCGCCGCCGTCGCGACGGCCTGCCGCCGGGTCGCGGATGCGGTGCGCCGGACCCTCGATCCGCCCGGCATCAGCCTCACGCAGGCGAACGGACCGGCCGCCGGCCAGTCCGTGCTCCATCTCCACTTCCACGTCATCCCGCGCCGCGAGGATGACAACCTGCTCTTCAACTGGGAGCCGAAGCCAGGCGACATGGACGCGATAGGCAAGCTCGCCGAGCGCATCCGCGCCCACCTCGAGCAGCACCCTTCGGGATTCGTGGCCGTTCGTTGAACGGGTGGCGGCGTGATTTCACCGAACGCGACGATTCCGAGCGATGCCTATTCCGATTCCGCGTATGAGACAGCTTGCAGTCCGGGAAACGCGAGACCAACAAAGTCCCGATCGTGTGTAAGCAGGGGAATCGCTCGGTGAATAGCTGTGGCGGCGATCCAGCAATCCCCTGACTCGAGACGCCGACCTTCCCTCTGGCTGGAGTGCATTGCGCGTGCCCACACCTTTGCGAGCGCGTAGTCGTACGGGATGACGAGGAAACGCCTTATGAAGAGATCGAGTCCGTTACGGGCCTCTTCACCCCATCCCCTGGCTTCGGCACAATTCCAGAGCTCCGCCACGCTCTGAAGGCTGAGCGCAAGCGTTTGTTTCTCCATATGTGCGGCATATCTCTCAAGAATTGCTGACCCCCGCTTCCTCGGATGCAGCAGACTGACTACGGTAGTGTCCAGAAGGACGACACTCATCGGTCAGAGTCGTTTTCCACCACACGACGACGAATGGCTCGGACCTCGAGAACATGCGCGAGCATGTCATCCGGATCATCATCCGAAGGCCAAAGGGCGACCATGCTCTCCACGTCCTCGAGCGGTGCAACGCCCTGCGTCTCCGCGAGTTCGGTCAGCGGCACGGAAGACCAGAACGACTGGTCTCGGTCCCATCGTGCGGCCTCCGCACCGGATTCATCTGCTCTCGTCTCCTTCCGGACGCTCTCGTTACCGTCTCGTATATCCACGGAATCGGCCATGGTTGCGGTGAAGTTGACCCGACTATGCGGAGCTCCGCATAGTCGGGTCAACCCCAGTACGGCCGGCGCGAGGGCGTCGCCGTGGTTCCCCTGCGTGGGCGGCACGCCGGGTGACCTGGCTCGCCATCCTGTACGCTCGCGCGTCGTTTCCGGAGACGGAAGCGGGGCGCCCGGGATGAACGCGGCTGGCACGACGTGCCGGATTTCGCGCGCGAGATTGAGCGGCAGGTCGGAGGAGGAGGGAGCGGTGGCTGACGGAAGTTCGCGGGCCGGGGTCGCCGGACCCGGGGGCATGGGCGGGCGCCACGCCCGCAACCTTGCACATCGCGGTCATGGACCTCGATGCGGCGCGAACGCGCCGAACGGGACGGAGCCGGTCGACGTCAATTCCGAGGGATTTTCGAAAATTCCGAGTCCAGGGAACAATCTCCTCGGGCTGATTGGCCCCGTGCTATAGTCGATTCGGTTCAATGCTATTCAAGGAGGCAGGACGGCAAGAGACACCATAACCAACGGAGAAAACAAGATGAATTATGCTCGGACTTCCAAGCTGAGAGTTCTTCTGGCCGTAGCCGGCGCCGCGCTGCTTGCCGCTGCCGCAAGCGCACCCGTCCAGGCGGCGGGAAAGGTCGTGCTGGCGCTCGATCCCCCTACCGCGGACACCAACCTCTTCTGGAACGGAACGGGCGAACGTTTGCCCTGCTTTCAGGCCCTGGTCGGACATGACCCGATAACAGGAAAGTACAACAACTCCGAATTGGCCGAGGAATGGTCCGCGAATGAGGAATTCACCGAATGGACCTTTCGCCTGAAGAAGAACGCGGAATTTCACTTCGGTTGGGGACGGGTCACCGCAGCCGATGTCGTGCACAGCTACGAGCTAACCACCGGACCCGACAGCACCATCAATTCGATTGAGCACCTTCGTGCCGCGTCCGTCGAAGCACTCGACGACCACACGGTCGTGTTCCGGTTCGAGACGGCGCGAACCGACTATGCCTTCCAGCATGCGGGACGCGGGTCCATGGTGGTCTACAGCAAGGCGCAGTTCGACAAGGAAGGGGTGGATGGCTACGTCAGCAAGCCCGCCGGCACGGCCGCCTACCAGTACGTGGAGCGTCAGCCCGGGGCAGGCGTGACGTTCGAACGCGTCCCCGACCACTGGCAGGGAGCGGTTCCGGACTTCGAAATGCTCGAGCTGCGATGGATCCCGGAGCCTGCGACGAAGCTCGCCCTGTTGCTGGCCGGGGAGGCGCACATCAGCGATCTTCCCCGCGAGATCCAGGCCGATGCGCTCGCCGCCGGCAAGGCGATCGTCAAGTCGAAGAACCCGGCGATGTCGACGGGGGCGATCTTCAACGGGATGTACGGCAAGACCGGGGATCCGGCGTATCGGGCCGATCTCCCCTGGTCGGACATTCGCGTGCGCGAGGCGATGAATCGCGCCCTCAACCGTGAGGAGATGATCGAGATCCTGTACGGCGGGCGCGGCGAGCCGGTTCCGAGCTGGCTCATGGATTCCCGCAACGAGGGCTACGTGCCGGAGCTCAAGGAGCGGTTCGAAGGCATGTACGGCTACGATCCCGAACGCGCCCGGGAACTGCTGGCCGATGCGGGCTACCCGGATGCGTTCCCGGATCCCACCATTCCGATCGTCTCCTCGGTGCTGAGCGGAAACCCGGAGTTCGGAACGATGGCCGAGCTGCTGCAGGTCTACTTCGAGGCCGTCGGCCTTCAGACCGAGATCCGCGAGATGGACTGGGCGACCCTCGGAAACCTCGGGCGTTCACGGGAGGCTTACCTCATCAGCCCGGTGCGCAATGCGCCGATCCGGCCCACGGAGGCCGCCCTGGTCAACTTCCATACCGTGCGCGGCACGCGCTACGGCGGGTACGAAAGCGACATGAGCGAGGGTCTGGCCGACAAGCTGGAACAGACCATCAACCCCCAAGAGCGCAGCCGGATCGCCCAGGAGGCATTCACGTATCTGTTCGAGCAGTACGCGGACATGCCCCTCGCCGCGGTCTTTGCCGAGCTGACGGTCGATCCGACTGTCGTGAAAGACTGGACCTTCCCGGGCGTGTCGACCAACAGCGTCAGCCACTATCACCTGATCGCGGCAGCCGAATAGCCGCGTCGCAGCCGGCCCGGAACCCCGGCCGCGGGGAGGCGCCCGACCGGCGCCCTCCACGGCCGGGGCCGCGGAGCGAACAGCACCTGACCGTTCGTGCGACGCTTCCTTGCAATCCGCTTCCTGCAGGCGCTGGTCGCGCTGCTCGCCATCACCCTGATCGTCTTCGGGCTCACGCACCTGACGGGAAGCCCGGTGGATGCCCTGCTTCCCGACGACGCATCGCAGGCGCAGATCGAGAGCCTGATCCGGCACTGGGGCCTGGACCGGCCCCTTCACGAGCAGTACCTCGCCTTCCTCGGGAACGCGCTTCAGGGCGATCTCGGCGTGTCGCTCAAGTGGCGAGGCTACACCGCGATGGAGGTGGTGCTGCAGCGCCTGCCGGCCACCCTCAAGCTCGGCGGGCTGTCCGTGCTCCTCAGCATCGTGGTCGCGATTCCGCTCGGGGTCGTCGCCGCGAGGCACCGGGGAACGATGGTCGACAAGTCGGCCAACGTCGTCGCGCTGCTCGGCCAATCGCTTCCCCAGTTCTGGCTCGGAATCATGCTCATCTGGATATTCGCGGTGGGGCTCGGCTGGTTTCCCACCTCCGGCCAGGGGGGGCTCCCGCACATGATCCTGCCTGCCATCGCGATGGCGTCTTTCCAGGTTGCCGCCCTCGCCCGGCTGACCCGCTCCGCGATGCTCGACTCCCTTCGTTCGGAGTACGTCAAGCTCGCTCGGCTCAAGGGCGTCCCCGAGTACCGGATCGTGTGGAAGCACGCGCTTCGCAACGCGGCGATCGTGCCCCTGACCTACTTCGGCCTGCTTGCCGGGTCGCTCCTCACGGGTTCGGTCGTCATCGAGTCGGTGTTCTCCTGGCCCGGCACCGGCCTCCTCTCCATCGAGGCGATCCGCGGTCGTGACTATCCGGTGGTCCAGGCGGTGGTCATTCTCTTCGCGGTCGTCTTTCTCCTCATCAACTACGTGGTGGATGCTCTCTATGCGCTGGTCGATCCGCGCATCCGCCGCGCGTGAACCGAGCCTCCGGCCGCAGCCGCGAGGCGAACGACGCGCATGAAGCTGTCTCGCCTTCGCCGCTATCCCCTGCTCCCGATCGCCGTCCTGCTGGCCATCCTCTTCATTCCGGCCCTCTTCGCCGAATGGCTCGCGCCGCACGACCCGTACCAGAGCCATCTTCGAAACCGCCTGCAACCACCGGTATTCTGGGGCGGAACCTGGGACTTCGTGCTCGGAACGGATCGTCTCGGGCGGTGCGTCCTGAGTCGGATCATGCACGGGGCCCAATACGCGCTCGCAATCTCCGCCGTCGGCATCTTCGTGGGCGCCGCCATCGGCACGCTGCTGGGGCTCGTCGCGGGCTACGCGCGCGGTTGGACCGACATCGTGGTCATGCGGCTCGTCGACATCTCGCTCGCCCTTCCCAGCATCCTCCTCGCGCTCGCCTTCGCGGCAGCCTGGGGTCCGAGCTTCGAGGCCGTCATCATCGTCGTTGCATTCGTCCTGTGGGCCTACTTCGCGCGCCAGATACGCGCCGAGGTGCTGAGCATTCGCGAGCGCGACTTTGTTGCCCGGGCCCGTGTCGCCGGGGGCTCCCACGCGCGCATCGTCCTGCTCCACATTCTGCCGAACGTCGTCAACACCGTCGTCGTCATGGCGACGCTTCAGGTTGGGGTCGTGATCCTGCTCGAGGCGGCCTTGAGCTTTCTCGGCATCGGCGTTCCGCGTCCGACGCCGGCGTGGGGGCTGCTCGTGGCCGATGGCCGGTGGCTGGTGGTCAGCGCGTGGTGGATCTCATTCTTCCCGGGCGTCGCCATCCTGCTCGCCGTGCTGTCCGTCAATCTTCTTGGCGACTGGCTCCGCGACCGGCTCGATCCCGAGCTGATCGAGGTCTAGCGTGGCTGCGCCCCGGACCGAAGAGACATGTTCGAAGGCACCCGGCTCCGTTCGAGTCCCGACGCGCGGTATCGGAAGCGGCCTCGTACCTCTCGTCCATGAAACCGGCTTGCAGACGTGACTCGTCCGTCAAGATCCACGCCGCTCGAGGAGACCAGGGGGGCATCTGCGTCCGGGGAGCTCCTGCTCGAGGTCCGCGACCTTCGCACGCACCTCGACACCAAGAACGGGCTGGTCCGCGCGGTCGATGGCGTGAGCTTCCGGCTGCACTCCGGGGAGACGCTGGGGATTATCGGCGAGTCCGGGAGCGGCAAGTCGATGACCGTGCTGTCGATGCTCCAGGTGGTGCCGAAGCCGGCGGCACGGATCGTGGGTGGAGAGGTTCTGTATCGGGGACAGAATCTCCTCGAGAAGAACGAAAGGGAGATGCGCCGGATCCGGGGGCGCGAGATTGCGATGATCCTCCAGGATCCGCAGACGTCGCTGAACCCCGTGTTCACGATCGGAAACCAGATCGTGGAGGCGCTGCGGCTCCATCGGCGAGACGGCGGGGGCAAGGCGCTCGTGCATCGGGCGGTCGAGGCGTTGCGACAGGTGCGAATCGCCGCTCCCGAAGAACGCATCCGTTCCTACCCGCACGAGATGAGCGGCGGCATGAAGCAGCGCGCGGTCGGCGCGCTCGCGATCTCGTGCGGGCCCCGCATCATCGTCGCCGACGAGCCCACCACCTCTCTCGACGTGACGATCCAGGCGCAGTACCTGCGGCTTCTTCGCGATCTGCAGCGAGAGACGGGGCTCGCCATCCTGTTCATCACGCATGATTTCGGCATCGTCGCCAAGCTCTGCCGGCACCTGCTCGTCATGTACGCCGGGCGCGTTGTCGAGGCGGGACCGGTGCGCGCGGTGTTCAACAACCCCGCGCATCCCTATACGCGGGCGCTGCTCGGTTCAGTGGTCCGAGCCGACACGAAGGCGGAGCGGCTCGAGGCCATCGCGGGGCAGCCGCCGGCGCTCTGGGGCCTTCCTTCCGGATGCCGGTTCGCACCGCGCTGTCCGCACGCCGACGACCGTTGCCGCAAGGAGTACCCACCGCAGCTTCGTGTCCGGGACGAAGCTTCCGACCACGTGGCATCGTGCTGGAGGTTGGAGGAGTCACATGGAAACCGCTGACGTCGCTGACCTGCTCGAGGCCCGCAGGCTGAGAAAGCACTTCGGTCGGGTGGCGGCAGTGGACGGCCTGGACTTCTCGCTGAAGCGGGGTCGAACGCTCGCGGTCGTAGGCGAGTCGGGGTGCGGGAAGACGACGACCGCGAAGCTCATCCTCCGGCTGGAGCAGCCGAGCTCGGGCCAGGTCCTGGTGGACGGCGAGGATGTCCACACCCTGCATGGCGGTGCTCTTCGCCGTTTTCGCATGCGGGTCCAGGCGGTGTTCCAGGATCCCTGGTCCTCGCTCAATCCGCGAAAGCGCGTCCGGAGTCTCGTTGCCGAGCCTTTGATCGTCAACGAGCGCCTCGGCCGCAAGGAGGTCGACCGCCGGGTCGACAGGGTCCTGCGCGATGTCGGCATGCGCCCGGAGCAGGCCCGCAACTTCCCGCACGAGTTCTCGGGCGGACAGCGCCAGAGAATCGCTATCGCGAGCGCCCTCATCTCGAATCCCGCGCTCATCATCCTCGACGAGCCGGTCTCCGCCCTCGACGTCTCCATTCGCGCGCAGATTATGAACCTGTTCAAGGATCTGCAACGTGAATACGAAGTTGGCTACCTGCTCGTGGCGCACGACCTCGGCACCACCCGGTACATGGCGGACGACATCGCCGTGATGTATCTCGGCCAGATCGTCGAGTACGCGCCGAGCGAGGATCTTTTCGAGCGTCCCAGGCACCCGTATACGCAGGCGCTCCTCTCCGCAACGTTGCCCGCGCATCCTGACGAGACGAAGGAAGAGATCGTGTTGCCGGGCGAGGTCCCCTCGCCCCTGGATCCTCCGTCGGGTTGCCGCTTCAATCCGCGCTGTCCGGCAAAGCTCGGTCCGATCTGCGAACGGACCACGCCGGCTGTTCGAGACGGCGGCGCCAGGGGTCACACGGTCGCCTGCCACCTGTACCCCGAGTAGCCGACCTGGTCGGGGGCGGGGCCCGTACCCTCCGAAAGGACTTCCGGAGCAGGCTTTCTCATGCTGCGGTGCTTCCCCGAAGGCCCCCTCGGGCATGGATCGCGGATGCAGGGTGCCGGACGCTTCTCAGCCCTTCACGGCCCCGGCCGTCATTCCGCTCACGATGTAGCGGTTGGCCGCGAGCGCGAACACGATGACCGGAGAGATGACCAGAACGGAATACGCCGCGATGACTCCGTACTCCGCTCCCGCCTCCGCTCCGCCGAGGAAACGCGTGATCCCCACCGTGAGCGGCTGCGCGTCGGAACCGGCCAGGAACAGCGCGAAGAGATACTCGTTCCACGACATCACGAAGACGAGGATCGCGAGCGCGATGACCCCGGAGCGCACCACCGGCAGGGTCACGTCCCAGAACAGGTTCCAGGGCGTGCAGCCGTCGATGATTCCGGCCTGCTCGAGCTCTTCGGGAACGGAATCGAAGTACCCGATCAGCATCCAGGTCGCGAACGGGATGTGGATCGCGAGATGGGCCAGCAGCAGGCCCGCTCGCGAACCCGCCAGGCCGAGATTCACGTAGAGCAGGAAGAGGGGCAGGGCCAGCACGACGTAGGGGATGAAGCGCATCGCGAGCACCCCGAAGGAGACGGCCGATCGTGCGCGTCCCGTGATCTTGGAAAGGCCGTAGGCCATCGGCACGCAGACCACGAGGGTGATGACCACCGCCGCCGACGAGATGATCACCGAGTTCCGGAAGAAGAACCAGAACGCGCCCCGGGTGAACGCCTGGCTGAAGTTCTCGGTGGTGAACTCCCTGAACAGCAGCAGGTCCAGCGGCGAGCGGAAGAGCGCCGTCGAGTTGAACGAGGCCGCGAGCAGCATCAGCGGAGGAAGGATCGAGTAGATGAGCCAGAGTCCGAGCACGCCGTGCAGCAGCACCGCCAGCAGCCGGCGCTTCGTGCGGGGGGAGATCATTCCTCGTGCTCCAGGACGCGGCGGTACACGGTGATGTAGATCCACGCCGCCACGGCCATGATGACGAACATCGAGAAGGCGATGGAGTTGCCCATCCCCATGTCCTGGTTGGCGATTCCGCGGTCGTAGGCGAAGATCGACAGCACGGTCGTCGCCCGTCCCGGGCCGCCGCCGGTGAGCGACCAGATCATGTCGAACTCCCGGAACGCCGAGGTGATGACGATGATCGACACGAAGAGCATGTGCGGCCGCAGCATCGGGAGGACGATGTACCACAGCGACTGCATCGGACCGGCCCCGTCGGTCTTGCCCGCGTCGAAGAGCTCGTCGGGGATGGTCGTGAGCGCGGCGTAGAACACGAGGATCGCGAGCGGCGTGAGGTGCCAGGAATTGCTGACGATTGCCGCGATGAGCGCGGTCTCGCGTTCGAGCAGCCAGTACGGGTCCGGGCCGCCGAACACGCCGAGCACCTGGTTGATGACGCCGAACTCCTGCTGCCACATGAAGAAGCGCCACGCGATCCCGGCGACGACGGGGGTCACCACGAACGGGATGAGGAAGAGCGCGAGCCAGGCCGGTCGCAGCCGGACCTCGCGCGAGCTCAGCGCGAAGGCGACGAGGAGGCCGAGCACGATGGACAGGACGAGGCAGCCGAGGGTGAAGAGGGTCGTGACCTTCAGGGCGTTGACATAGAGCGGGTCGCGAATCGCGCGCAGGTAGTTCGCGAGACCGAGGAAGGTCTGCTCGTCGAAGCGGTAGAGGAAGACGCGGTGCACGCTGTAGCGAAACGCCATCAGGAGCGGCACGCTCACGATGAGGGTCATCAGGACGAGGCCGGGCGCGAGGAACCACCAGCCTCGCGTGAAGCGTGAGCGCGGGTCCGCCACGGCCGCCCCTCGCCTCGATCGTCGACCCGGATGGAGCCCCTTCCCCCCGCTCTCCGGGGGGAAGGGGTCGAATGCCTTCTACTCGAGGTAGCCCGCGGCCTTGAACGCCTCGGTCATGTTCGCGACCCAGCGCTCCTGCGCCTGCTCGGGCGTCAGGTCGCCCGAGTAGACGTCGGTGATGTAGTCGGTCGCGCCGCCCCACATGACCGCCCCGTACTCGGGGATGCCCTGGCGGATGAAGACCGACTGGAGCACCTGCTCGAAGGTGGGCAGGTAGTCCTTGTAGAAGGGCCTCAAGGTTCGCAGCTCCTCGCTCTGGAAGTGCGCCTTGCGCGAGAACTGGAGGCTGCGCTTGCCCCATTCGACCTCGTTGTCCTGCAGCATCCACTTCAGGAACTTGAACGCCTCGTCGGCGTTCGGAGTGTCGAAGATGAACACGCCCCCGCCGCCGAGGAACGGCGTGCCCTGCGTGAAGCCGGCCAGGTTGCCTTCCCAGACCGGGAGCGTCGAGTAGCCGACGTTGCCCGCGGCGTCCCCGCCCTCGGTCTCGACGATGCCCACCCCCTGGGGCCACATGGTCGCCATCGCGAGGCGGCCGTCGCGGAACATCTCGAGCCCTTCGAGGAATCCCCAGTTCTGCGCCTCGCGCGGGGCGGTGTTCTTCGCAAGGTCCGTGAAGTACTCGGCGGCCTCGTTCACGATGGGATGGCCGATGTCGGGCTGGAAGCTGTCATCCCAGCCACTGACCCCGGTGGAGTAGAGGACGACGATGAAGCTGCGGGTGATGCCGACCCCCGCGCCCAGCGCGTCGGTCCAGCCGTAAAGATCGCGCTCGAGCTCCTGGCCGGCGAGCATCTCGCCCGCGTCGCGGGTGAAGAACCCGGCCACCTCCCGGAGCTCCTTGAACGTCTTCGGCACTTCGAGCGCTCGTCCGAATTCCTTCTCGAACGCGGCCTGCTCCTCCGGGTGCGAGAACCAGTCCGCACGGTGGATGAGCATCGGCGCGGCGGGGGGCGTCGGCAGGGCGATGTACTCGCCTTCGCGGGCGCTCGAAGTCATGTGGCTGTTGATGACGAGGTCGGGGTAGGCGTTGACGTCGAAGCCGTGCTTCTCGATGAGCGGGGTGAGGTCGAGGACGTGCGGCGCGAAGGTGCCGAACCACCCGGGGCTGTGGTAGCCCATGTCCCAGCGGTCGGTGTCGCCGATCGCCTCGATGGCCATCTGATCGCGAAGCTGGGCGGCCGGGAGAATCTCGCCGATCACCTTGATGCCGGTCTCTTCCTCGTATTTCGGCGCGAAGTAGTCGACCACGGCGTCGGCCTCGGCACCGGGATGCAGTGCCCAGCGCAGGGTGATGTCCTGCGCGGCGGCCTGGCTTGCGAACGCGGCGGCGGCGGCGAGCGCGGCCAGCCTCAATGTATGCAATTTCATGTTCTATTCCTTAGTCGAGCGAATGGAGCCGAATCACGCCTCCTGCAATCGAATGGTGGATTACGCGGCTTCGCCATGGGAAGCTCAACGCATCCGATCAACCATACGTCGGCCTCGCTGGCGAGTCCAGTGCGCGTCGTCGCGCGGCCCGGCGCCGGCGAAGCGGTTGGCCCGACCGACCGGCCGGCCGCCTCCCGCCAGGACGCAAGCGGCGCGCGAGGCTCCGTCGAGGATGGCGGTGAGCCCGGCCCGCGAAGGGCGCAAAGGGATTCTTCCGCTTCGCCCGCTCGAAGCCGGATGGCGCGCGGTCCGCGTTCGCGAGGTTCGCGTGCCCTTTCCTGGAGCACGAACACGGGTGACGGGGCGGTCGTCGGGCGGAAGTGTCGCCGACTTCGCCCGGCAGAGGGGTACGCAGGGTTCGGGATGGACACGGTCGGGGCGACGTGCCAGATTCTCCGGCCGGACGATCGTGCGGAATGCGAGGAGGAGAGTCGGGTGGGGAACGGAACGTTGCGGGTCGGGGTGATCGGGACCGGGGGCATGGGCGGGCGCCACGCCCGCAACCTCGCGCATCGCGTCGCGGGGGCGGAGCTCGTCGCGGTCATGGACCTCGACGAGGAGCGCGCCGCCGCCCTCGCCGGGGAGTGCGGCGGTGCGAAGGTGTTCGGTTCCGGACCGGAGCTCGTTCATGACCGTGACGTGGAGGCGGTCCTCATCGCATCCCCGGACCCGACCCACGCGGACCTTGCCGTCGCCTGCATCGAGGCCGGCAAGCCGGTGCTCTGCGAGAAGCCCCTCGGGGTCGACATCGCCGACGCCCAACGGGTCCTGGATGCCGAGGTGGCGGGGGGCCGGAAGCTCGTTCAGGTGGGGCTCATGCGCGCGTTCGACCCGCAGCACACCGCAATCAAGGAGGCGATCGACGCGGGCGAAATCGGCCGCCCCGTCCTCTTTCGCGGCATCCACGCGCACTGGCGGGTCCCCGAGGTCCGGACCGCGGTCAACGTCATCGTCAACTCGGCGGTCCACGACATCCACTCGGCGCGCTGGCTCATGGGGGACGACGTCGCGTCGGTGTACACGAGCCACGTCGTCGACGTGCCGGAGCAACCGGAGAGCACCCGGCTCGTCCTCCTCCAGCTCACGTTCCGGGGCGGCGGGCTCGCCTCGATCGAGGTGAACCTCGACTCGAGCTACGGCTACGAGGTCGTCGTGGACGTTGCGGGAGAACGGGGAACCCTGCGCACGCCCTCGCTGACGGGTCCCGTGCTTCGAAAGGGCGGGGGGGCGACCCGGTCGATCGAGCCGGACTGGCTGGCGCGGTTCGAGACGGCCTACCGGATCGAGGCCGAGGCATGGGTGCGTGCGGCGCGGGCCGGCGGAGCGACGGGCCCCACCGTCTGGGACGGCTATTGCGCGATGCGGGTGGCCGAGGCCGCGGAGCTGTCCCTCGAGACGGGACGGGCCGAAGCGGTCCTCGACGAGCCGCGTCCCGCCCTCTACGCCCCCGCCTGAGCCGGGTCGAGACACACGGTTGCGGGCGGCCGTCCCACGGACCCTTTCCGGAGCCTTGGCGCGTGGTCGGGCACGGTCCCGGCTTCGCCCCTTCGGAGGCGGTCGACGGTGTGGTTGCCGGAAACCCGCCCGGGATGGCGGGCACTTCTGCTCCGCTCGCGCGGTGACGGCGGCCCCCGAGCGCGCGCCGCGGCGCGAGCGCCGGGGCGCCGGGACGAAGGCCCGCCGGCGCTTGTCTGCGGGCATCGGCGGACCGCCGGGCGGGATCTTCGATGGTCGCCGCAAAGAAGCTCGACCCGCGTTAGCGAGAGAATCGGCGTCCACGGCCGGAAATCGGTGACTGTCGCGGGCTGACCATGGTCCTTCGCTTCCTCGACGTCGAGAAGCACTACGCCGTTTCGGACCAGCGGGTTCCCGCTCTCAACGGGGTCTCGCTGGATGTCGGCGAAGGCGAATGGGTCGCCCTCGTCGGCCGGAGCGGCTGCGGCAAGACCACCCTCCTCAATCTCGCCGGCGCCGCCGACCTTCCGACCCGCGGCGAGGTCGAGATCGAGGGCGTGCGGACGTCGTCCCTCGACGACGACGCGCTGACCGAGCTTCGCCGCCACAAGATCGGCTTCGTCTTCCAGTTCCTCCAGTTGCTGCCGACCTTGAGCGCAGTCGAGAACGTCGAGCTTCCTCTCCAGCTCGCCGGCGTCCGGCGGGCGCGGCCCCGAGCCCGCGAGATGCTGGGCCGGGTCGGCATCGCGGAGCTTGCCGACCGCCACCCCCACCAGCTCTCCGGCGGGCAGATGCAAAGGGTCGCCATCGCCCGCGCGCTGGTGCACGAGCCGAGCCTGCTCCTCGCCGACGAGCCGACCGGCAGCCTCGACGACGAGGCGGCCGGCTCGGTCATGGAGCTCCTCCTCGATCTCCGCCGGCAGCTCGGGACCAGCATCCTCATGGCGACCCACAGCCTGGAGGTCGCCGCCGTCTCCGACCGCCGTCTCATCCTCCGCGACGGGAAGCTGATCGCCGGGGAGGAGCCGGGCGGGTTGTAGCGGACCATGGCGCGGGCCGTCCTTCTCTTCCGTCTCATCGTGCGGTCCATGGTCCGGGACCGGGCGCGGGCGCTCCTGACGGTGTCCGCCGTCGCCCTCGGGGTCGCGGTCATCGTGGCCGTGGACCTCGCGGGGGAAGCCTCGATGGGCTCGTTCCGGTCGTCCCTCGAAGCCCTCCAGGGGACCGCGAGCCACGAGATCACCCAGGCCGGCGGCATTCCGGACGCGGTCCACGGCGATCTGGTGCGTCTCGAGGAGCCGCTCGTCTTCTCGCCGCGCGTCGAAGGCTTCGCGTCCCTCGTCGAGACCGGCGAAAGGGTTCCCCTCTTCGGGGTCGACCTCATCGGCGACCCGACCCTCGGCGAGAAGGGTTCCATGGCGCGTCCGGGCACCTCGGAGCTTCTCGATCCCGACTCGGTCTGGGCATCCGACTCGCTCGGGATCGCTCCCGGCGCAAGGCTTGCCGTCGTCGGGGCCGACCGCCGGACGGAGCTCGAGGTGCGGGGGGTCATCGAGACTTCCGAGGCCCAGGCGGACCGTTATCTCCTGATGGACATCGCCGCCGCGCAACGGCTGCTCGGGCGCACCGGGCGTCTCGATCGGATCTACGTCCATGCCCCGCTCGACGAGACCCGCGACTGGGAGGAACGGCTGCGGCCGGTGGTGCCGCCCGGAGCCGCGATCCTGCCGTCCGGAACCCGCACGGAGGACAACCGCCGGATGCTCCGGGCGTTCCGATGGAACCTCCGGATGATGAGCTACACGACGATCCTCGTGGGCGCCTTCCTCATCTACAACACGATCACCGCCTACGTGGTGCGCCGGCGCCAGCAGATCGGAATCGTCCGCGCGGTCGGCGCATCCCGCACGATGATCCGGTCCGCCTTCCTCTTCGAGGGGGCCGTCTTCGGTCTGCTCGGCGCCGCCGCGGGCCTCGTCGTCGGGCGGCTGCTCGCCATCGGGGCGGTGGAGGCGGTCGGGGGCACGGTGAGCTCGCTCTACGTGACGAGCACGCCGGGCGACCTCGAGCTCCGCCCCTGGACGGTGGCGCTCGCCGTCCTCACCGGGGTCGGTACCTCGATCGCGTCGGCGTGGTGGCCGGCCCGGGAGGCGGCGGGAGGGGCGCCGACGGAAGCGATGGCCCGGGCGAGGCTCGACACGCAGGTGCGGACCGCGAGCGGGCGCTTCACCATCGTGGCGGCCGTCCTGACCGGCCTCGCGATCGCCTGCTGCTTCGTGCCGCCGGTGGACCGCATTCCGGTCGGGGGATACCTTGCGCCGATCCTGCTCGCCGGCGCGGTCGCGCTGGTCGCGCCGAGGCTGTCCGCCGTGGTCTTGCGTATTGCCGGCCGCGCCCTCGCCGCGCCGTTCGGGGTCATCGCGAACGTCGCGGCGCGCGGCCTCGCCGCCTCGCTCGGCCGCACCTCGGTGATCGTGACCGCGATGGCGGTCGCCACCGCCCTCGTCGTCAGCATGGGGGTGACGGTCGGGAGCTTCCGGGAAACGGTCGTCGACTGGCTGGAGAGCCGGCTGCAGGCGGACTACTACGTGAGCCCGGCCGGTCCGGGCGGTCGGGGCGCGGGTTCCACGATGGACGAAGAGGTGGCGGCGCGGCTCGAGACTGTACCGGGAGTGATGGACGTCGGCCGGTTTCGAACCCACTCCCTTCGCTACGACTCCATCCCGGCCACCCTCGGCCTCGCCGACGTGGCCCTGTACGAGCGGCACCCGGGGGTCGAGTTCCTGGACGGCTCGGTGCCCGAAGCGGTGTGGGCGGAGCTCGCCCGGGGCGACCGCGTGATCGTGAGCGAGCTCTTCAGCTACCGCCACGACGTCCATCGGGGGGACACCATCCGCCTCGCGCTCGGCTCCGGGCTCGTCGAGCTCGGAATCGCCGCCGTCTTCTACGACTACTCGGGCGAGCGCGATCTCCTGCTCGGAGACCGCGAGGCGCTGCTCGAGCACCTGCCGGACCCGCGCCTCTCGAGCGCCGGGGTCTATCTCGAACCGGACGCGGATTTCGCGGCGAGCCACGCGACCCTCCTGCGCGCGGTCTCCGGCCGCGGGGTCAAGGTGACGCCGACCCGCACCATCCGCGAGGAGGCCATCCGGATCTTCGATCGCGCGTTCGCGATCACCTGGGCTCTCGAGGCGATCGCGATGTTCGTCGCGATCCTCGCGATGGCGGAGGCCCTCCTCAACCTGGTGTTCGACCGGCGCTCGGAGCTCGCCCTCCTTCGCATGCACGGGGCCTCGGTGGCCCAGGTCCGCCGCCTGGTGCTGGTCCAGGCGGGGCTGCTCGGAGCGCTCGCGAGCGGGGTCGGACTCGTGCTCGGGGCCGCGACCGCGCAGGTGCTCCTGCGGGTGATCCACAAGCAGTCGTTCGGCTGGAGCGTGCAGCTCCACTGGCCCTGGGAGCTCCTCGCCGGCGCGCTCGGGGTGATCGTGGCGGCGAGCGTCGTCGCGGGCCTCTATCCGGCCCGGGTGGGCTCGCGGCTCGCGCCCGTCGAGGTCCTGAGGGCGGATTGATGGCGAGGCGGCGATGGCGCGCGGCGCGGCTCCTCGTGCTCGCGGCCGCCCTCGGAGGCGCGCTCGGAGCCGGCGTCGACGCGCAGGGCGCAGGTCCGGAAACGGGGGCCGGGAGGGTCGTTCCCGGTTACCCGTTCGAGTTCCCGCGGGACCATTTCTCGCATCCCGCGTTCGACACCGAGTGGTGGTACTACACCGGCAATCTCGAAGCCGCTTCCGGCCGGCATTTCGGCTTCGAGCTCACGTTCTTCCGGAAGACTCGCGCGGTCGACCGGGTCGAACCTTCGGCCTGGGACCTCGACCAGTTCTGGCTCGCCCACTTCACGATCACCGATACCCGCGAGGAGCGCTTCATCGTCGACGAGCGGGCGAACCGTTCCGGACCCGGAATTGCCGGGTCCGACGTCGAGAAGCGCCGGATCTGGAACGGCAACTGGAGCGTCGAATGGCGCCCGGGTGACGAAGCCCGGCCGACCCAGGTGCTGACCGCGATGAACCGGACCGCATCGCTTCGCCTCACGCTTTCGCCCCGAAAGCCGGCGGTCGTTCACGGGCACGGCGGAGTCAGCCGCAAGGCGGCCGCCGACCCGCGGGCCGCTTCCCACTACCTCTCGTTCACCCGCCTGGCCGCCACCGGGACCCTCACCATCGAAAGTGAGGCGTTCGCGGTCACCGGCCTTGCCTGGATGGACCACGAGTTCTTCGCGGACTATCCGATCGAGGGCAAGGTCGGGTGGGACTGGATGAGCATCCAGCTCGATGACGGTGTCGACCTCATGCTGTTCGGCATCCGCGATGCGAATGGAGGCTACGGCGCCGACACGACCGGGACTCTCGTGGATGCCGGGGGAGCCGCCCGCCACCTCGAGTTCGGCGAGGTGATCCTCCGCCCGGGCCGGCGCTGGCGGAGCGGGTCGACGGAGGCGGAGTACCCGGTGGAGTGGGAGGTCGAGATTCCCGGCATCGGGTTGCGGCTCGACGTCCGCCCGCGCATCGACGCGCAGGAGGTCTTCGCCGAAGGCGGCATTTTGCCCGCGTACTGGGAGGGCGCGGTGGTCGTCTCCGGCGAACGGGAAGGAAAGCCGACCGGGGGAATTGGCTACCTCGAGATGACCGGATACGCCGAAGAGTTCGACACAGGGGGTATCGGGGACGAGCGCACGGGAGCGGAGAGCGGCTCCGCCCGCTGAACGGGAACGAGGGCGCGAACGCTAGGCGAAGGCCTCCGTGGCCCGGGACGACCCACCCGTTCACTCGAGAGCGGGCTGGCTTCGTGCCCCGGCTTCTCCGGTCCGGAAACGCCCCGCAGTGCCGTCCGGTCGCGTCCCCGGTGTCCGCCCCCCGCTCTCCGAGTGTCTTGCCGCGGGAAGGTGCCGCTCGTGTATATTGCGGTCCCTACAAGGAAAAACGGGAGTACATATCCATGTCGCGACACTTCATTCACGGTGCGGTAGGCGGGGCGGTCTTCGGCCTTCTCGCCGCCGGTCCGGCGCACGCGATGGGCGGGGGCGGCGAGCTCGTCATCGTCGCGAACCAGGAGCCCCAGTCGATGCAGGCCCAGGTCACCTACAAGGAGATCAACGGGGTCGGCCTCCGGAACGTCATCGAGAACCTGACCCGCATCGACCCGGACACGAACGAGATCCTCCCCATGCTCGCGACGAGCTGGGAGCAGGTCGAGCCGACCCGCTGGCACTTCACGCTGCGCGAGGGGGTCAAGTTCCACGACGGGAGCCCGCTGGACGGGGAGGCCGTCGCGGTCAGCATCAACTGGCTGTGGGGCGACGAGAACAACTACAGCGTCCGCGAGATGATGGGGCCGCAGATCTCCGCCGAGCCGGTGGACGCGTCGACGGTCGCGGTCATCACCGCCGCGGCGGACCCGCTGCTCCCGCGGCGCATCTACCTCGGCGGGGTCACCTCCGCGAAGCAGATCCTCGAGAACCCGGCCGGCCACGACGTGCACCCCATCGGCACCGGGCCCTACGTCTTCGAGGAGTGGAAGCAGGGCCAGTACTGGACCGCGACCGCCAACCCGGACTGGTGGGGCAACACCGCCGAGGACACCTACGGCGAAATCCACTTCGACCGTCTGCGCGTGGTGTGGCGACCGGAGCCGATCGTCCGCTCCGCCATGGTGGAGAGCGGCGAGGCCCACATCGCACTGTTCCTCACCAAGGAAGAGTGCGGGCGTTTCGACGCGACGGACGGCATCAAGTGCATCGTCAAGGGATCGGACACGTTCCTGCAGTTCCGGCTCGACTACCACGGTGCCCAGCCGCTGCTGGCCGACGTCAACTTCAGGAAGGCGATCTTCACCGGGATCGACTGGGAGGGAATTCGCCAGAACCTGATGGGTCTCGGCGAGCCGCTCGCCGGCCAGATGCTGCCGAGCGTCGCGACCGGCTTCGACGACACCATCTCCCAGTACCCCTACGACCCGGCGGGGGCGAAGGCCATCGTCGACGAGATGAAGGCGAGCGGGACCGAGATCCCGAGCGTCCACATCTCCACCCGCCTCGGCTCGACCCCGCGCAACGGCGAGATGGTCGAGGCGATGGGGGCCATGCTCACCTTCGTCGGGATCCCGAACACGGTCGCCGTCGAGGAGCCGGGGATCTTCAATCCGCGTGCGACCACGAAGCCGGATCCGGCGCGGGCCTATGGGTGGTTGCACGTGCAGGCGAATCCGATGATGGACTACGTCGCCACCTTCGGCGCGCACTACTCGTGCGGTGGCATCGTGTCCGTCTTCTGCGACCCGGACTTCGACGCGCGGGTCGCGCAAGCGGCCTCGCTGGTGGGGCCGGAGCGGCACGAGGCCCTGAAGGCCCTCGTCAATGAAGGGCACAACCGCTACGTGGTCGCCCCGGTGGGGCTCCTCCAGCGCGCCTACGGGGTCCCCGAGGGCTTTGACTGGAAGTTCGGGATCGACCACCGGATGGTCGCGGTCAACATGCGGATGAACTAGGTTCCAGTCGGGAGCGTCTCCCGTCGCCGGCGGGGGACGCTCCACATTCCCCGGGGCCGCGGGCCCGCCCGCGGCCCCATTCGGCCACGGG
Organism: Immundisolibacterales bacterium; assembly: GCA_026712715.1. GTDB lineage: Bacteria > Pseudomonadota > Gammaproteobacteria > HK1 > HK1 > JAJDXW01. Next base: position 110,589 of record JAPOPW010000059.1, read on the forward strand.
AATCGTGCAAGCGCAGCGTGCCAGTCGTGATCGCTAACGTGCTCGGCGGCTACTTCATGCGGCGGCTCATCGGCTCCGCCGTCATGCTGTTCATCGTCATGTCGGCGGTGTTCGTCGCGGACCGGAACATCGGCGATCCGGCCCGCATGATCCTCGGCGACACCGGCACCGAAGCGGACGTTCTCGAGCTCCGCCTGCGCATGGGGCTCGAGGATCCCTGGCACGTCCAGTACGGACGCTTCGTCGCCGGCCTGGTGACCTTCGACCTCGGCGAGACGTTCCGCTACGGCATCAGCAAGCCGCTCGCCCACGGCGGCATCCCGGAGTCGCGCGCGACCCTGCCTATCGCGGCCGAACGCCTCCCGGCCACCTTTCTCCTGACCGGGGTCGCCATCGCGCTCTCCGTGCTCGTCGCCCTCCCGCTCGGGATCTGGGCGGCGGTGCGTCCGCGCACCATCGGGGACCGGCTGGTCAATGTCCTGTCCCTCGCGGGGGTGTCGATCGTCGAGTACTGGTTCGCCCTCATCCTGATCCTGCTCTTCGCGGTCCAGCTCGACTGGCTGCCGACCTCCGGGTACGGCACCGCGGCGCACGTCATCCTTCCCGCGCTCGCCCTCTCGCTCCGGCCGATCGGCCGCATCACCCAGATCGCCCGGAGCTCGATGCTGGACGAGCTCGCGAAGCCCTACGTTACGGCGGCCCGGGGGCGGGGCATTCCGATATCGAAGATCGCGTCCGTCCACGCGCTCAAGAACGCGGCGATCCCGGTCGTCACCACCATCGGCGAAGAGACCATCAACGTGATCACCGGGGTCATCATCATCGAGACGGTGTTCGGCTGGCCGGGGATCGGCGCCCTCACCGTCGATGCGCTCAAGATCCGCGACGTCCCCCTCATCGAGGCGACCATCTTCCTCCTGGTGCTGATGGTCCTTTCCATCAACCTCGTCGTCGACCTGCTCTACGCGCTGCTGAATCCCCGGGTGCGGCTCGGCTGAAGACGCATGGCTGCCGAAATCGCCACCTCGGAAGAACGGCAGGCCAGGGTCACCGGAGGCGACCTCCTCCGAGCGCTCGGGCGCGAACCGGTGGTGCTGCTCGCGGTCGTCTTCCTCGTCGCCCTCGCGATCGCGGCCGGCTTCGCGAGCTGGCTCGCGCCGTACGACCCCCTGATGCCGAACATCTTCGCGGGCCGCCTCCCGCCCTTCTCCGAGGCCAAGGGGATGACCGGCGCGGTACAGTTCCACGTGCTCGGGACGGACGCCCTCGGCCGCGACATGCTGACCCGGCTCATGTTCGGGGCGCAGGCGTCGGTCGCGGTCGGGGTGGTGGCGGTCGCCATCTCCGGAACCATCGGGACCGTCCTCGGTCTCGTCGCCGGCTACTACGGCGGCCGCGCCGAGACCCTCATCATGCGGACGGTGGACGGGGTCATGGCGGTGCCGTCGCTCCTCATCGCCCTCTTCGTGCTCTCTCTCGTCGGCGGGGGGCTCGTCAACATGGTCCTCATCTTCGCCTTCGTCCGGTGGGTGGTGTACGCGCGGCTCGCCCGGGGCATCACGCTCTCCTACCGGCAGTCGTCGTTCGTCGAGGCGGCCCGCTCCATCGGCGCGACGGACGGGCGCATCATCTTCCGTCACATCCTGCCGAACATGCTCTCGCCGCTCCTCGTGCTCGGGACCCTGGAGATCGCGCTCCTCATCCTCGCCGAGGCGGGCCTGAGCTTCCTCGGCTTCGGGCTCCAGCCGCCCGAACCTTCCTGGGGCCTCATGATCGCGCGCGGGCGCGAGTACCTCCGGGAAGCCTGGTGGATGATCACGTTCCCCGGCCTCGCGATTTTCCTCACCACCCTGAGCCTCAACCTGCTGGCGAACTGGCTCAGGACCATCACCGATCCGGTGCAGAGATGGCGGTGGCTGATCTGACGCGCGCCGGCGCGCCGGCGGAGCCCGGCCGGGACGGCGCGCTGCTCGCCGTGTCGGACCTTAGGGTCTCGTTCCAGACCCCGCACGGAGTCGTGGACGCGGTGCGCGGGGTGAGCTTCGCCATCGGCCGGGGCGAGACGGTGGGGATCCTCGGCGAGTCGGGCTCGGGGAAGAGCGTGAGCGTCGGCGCGGTCATGGGGCTGCTCGACAGCCCGCCCGCCCGGATCGGCGGCGCGATCCGCTATGGCGGGGTCGACCTCCTCAAGGCCCCGGTCCGCGAGACCCGGCGCATCCACGGGGACCGGGTCGCGATGATCAACCAGGACGCGGTGACCGCCCTCAACCCGGGCCTCACCGTCGGCTATCAGATCGCGGAAATGTTCCGCGTCCATCGGCCGGGCACCTCGCGGGCCGACGCCCGCCGCCGGGCGGCGGAGCTGATGGACCGGGTGAAGATCCCTTCCGCCCGGCAGCGGGTGCAGAGCTACCCCCACGAGTTCTCGGGCGGCATGAGCCAGCGGGTCATGATCGCGATGGCGATCGCGCTCGAGCCGGACATCCTCATCGCGGACGAGCCGACGACCGCGCTCGACGTGACCGTGCAGGCGCAGATCATGCAGCTCCTCGCCGAGCTCCGGGAGCAGACCGGCATGGCGCTCATCCTCATCACCCACGACCTCGGCGTCGTCGCGGAGAGCGTCGCCCGGGTCCTCGTCATGTACGCGGGCCGCATCGTCGAGAGGGGTCCGACCGAGGAGGTCATCGCGCGCCCCGCGCATCCCTACACCGCGGGGCTCATGAGCTCGGTGCCGCGGGCCGAGCACAAGGACCGCAAGCTCGCGACCATCGAAGGGGCGCCGCCGGTGCTGACCGCGATCCCACCCGGCTGCGCCTTTCATCCGCGCTGCGGCCGCAGCCGTCCCGTCTGCTCCGGTGACCGGCCGGAGCTCGAGCCGGTGACGTCGGCCCGCGACAGCGCCTGCCACTTCGCGGCGCAGGTGTTCGATGGCTGAGCCGGCAACCGGCGCGAAGGGGTCCCCCGCGGTCGGGGAGCCGCTCTTCGAGGTCGAGAACCTCGTCAAGCACTACGTCGTGCGCCGCGGGGCGTTCCTCGGCGGGGGCGGGGTGGTGCGGGCGGTCGACGACGTGAGCTTCACCCTGCGTCGCGGCGAGACCCTCGGCATCGTCGGCGAATCGGGCTGCGGCAAGTCCACCCTCGCCCGGGTCCTCCTGCGGCTCGTCGAGCCGACGAGCGGCCGGGCGGTGCTGGCCGGGGAGAACCTCTTCGAGCTCGGAGCGCGCGAGATGCGCCTTGCGCGCCGGCGCCTCCAGATCATCTTCCAGGACCCCTTCGCCTCGCTCAACCCGCGCATGACGGTCGCCGAGATCGTGCGCGAGCCCTGGGCGATCTTTCCGGGGGTGGTGCCGCGCGCCGAGAGGCACGATCGGGTCGTCGATCTCCTGACCCGGGTCGGCCTGAATGCGGACGACGCGCACCGCCACCCCCACCAGTTCTCCGGTGGACAGCGCCAGCGCATCGGCATCGCCCGTTCCCTCGCCCTCAATCCCGAGATCGTGATCTGCGACGAGCCGGTCTCCGCCCTCGACGTCTCCATCCAGGCCCAGGTCATCAACCTCCTCGAGGAGATCCAGGACGAGTTCGGCCTCTCGTACATCTTCATCGCCCACGACCTCTCGGTCGTGCGCCACATCTCCGACCGGGTTGCGGTCATGTACCTCGGCAAGTTCGTCGAGCTCGGCACCTGGCGGGAGATCTACGAGCGCCCGACCCACCCCTACACCCAAGCCCTCCTCTCGGCGGTGCCCGCGATCGACCCCGCCGAACGGACCCGGCGCATCATCCTCGAAGGCGAGGTGCCGAGCCCCATCGACCCGCCCTCCGGGTGCCGCTTCCGCACCCGCTGCCGCATGGCGGAGGCGCGCTGCGCGGCGGAGGAGCCCGCCCTCGTCGCGCGGGCCGGCAGCCACCCGAGCGCCTGCCACTTCGCCGCCCCCGCCGGGAGCTGAGCCCCTCTCCGCCGGCTCGGACGGGAGGCTTGCACAGGCCTGAGGCCAGCGGTGGAACCCGGCTCGCCGGGCGGTGACATCCCGGAGTGAGCGGCGCCACTTGATCCGATTGTTGCCTATGTATATCTTGTTGCCAATCATGCGCAACGTAGTTATCCGAGACAACAAAATGATACGCGATGCTCAGGAGGTGCTTCGCGCGCGGCTGCCCGACGGTTGGCGGGCCGTCTTCGACGAGGCAGAGGACGCGCGCGACGACAAAGGAGCGGATGCCCGTCTTCAGGTAAGCGGACCGGATGGGCGCGCGGCGTGTCTTTCGGTCTATTCGAGGCGGTCGCTCCAACCCCGTGGCGTGCTCGTGCTTCGGGCACAACTTCAGGATGTCCCGCCGGACAATCCGATGGTCGTGGCGCCATACCTCAGCTTCTCGGTCCGTGAGCGTCTCGTTGAAGCCGGTCTGGGGTTCGTCGATCTCACCGGGAATGTTCGGGTCGCGCTCAGCACCCCGGGCCTGTTCATCGAGGCGAGTGGCGCTGACGTGAATCCGGAACGCTCCGCTCGCCCGTCACGGTCACTTCGCGGGGACAAGGCAGGCCGCATCGTCCGGGCGCTGATCGACCGCAAGGAACCATCCGGCGTGCGCGCGCTCGCCGCTGTCACCGGCGTCAACCCCGGCTACGTCTCGCGCATCGTGGCGATGCTCGACGACCAGGCTCTGATTGCACGGAGCGGACGCGGGCGAATCGTGAGCGTGGATTGGCCCCGGCTTCTTGAGCGATGGTCGCAGGATGCCCCCTTGTCCTCCCGCGGCAAGCCGACGATGTGCCTGGAACCGAGGGGACTCGCCGCACTGACCCTGCGGCTCGGCACATCCAGCCTCCACTACGCGGTCACGGGGACGTTGGCCGTGTCGGGGCTCGCTCCCGTCGCGGCTGCACACCTTGCCGTCGTCTATGTCGACAATGCCCACGCTGCGGTCTCGGCCCTTGACCTTCGTATCGCCGAGAGAGGGGCGAACGTCATGCTGATCGAGCCGGGAGACGACTGGGTCTTCACAGGGAGTGCTCTGCGAAACGGCCTGAGCGCGGTTGCGATCAGCCAGGCGGCGACCGACCTGCTCACAAGCCCCGGCCGTGGCCCGGCCGAGGCCGAGGCGTTGATTGCGTGGATGGGCGAGAACGAACGGGCATGGCGTGGATGAGCTGTACGTACTGGCTCGCCGAGTGCTTCTCGATGCGCTCTATGCGCTCGGATTGCACCGTGACGCAGTCATCGTCGTCGGGGCGCACGCCGTCTACATGCGGGCAGGCGATGCGGACCTCGCGGTCGCCCCGCACACCACGGACGGCGACCTCGCCATCGAACCGGCAGCTCTCGGCGAGCCCCCGCCTCTCGAGCAGGCATTCACGCACGCAGGCTTTCTGCCAAGAGGGGGCGACAGCGTCGGCGTATGGATTACGTATCGCCCCACTTCAGCGGTAAGCGGTGCGCCTGGGGCACCTGGATTTCAGGGAGAGTCGGGAGTAAAGGCCCAGGGCAGAAGTTCGTCGATTTTCGACGCCGGGTGTCCGGCAACGATGGCCTCGAGAGTGGCTCTGAGATAGGCGTAGGGCTCGACG
>JAPOPW010000051.1 GCA_026712715.1 Immundisolibacterales bacterium
ACGCTCCTCGCCCCCCAGGGCCGGCGCGTGCGCATCCATCCCGCTCATCGAATCTCTCTCTGCTCTCATCGTCATTCACCTCCACCGCCCTCCACTAATTCCAAGGGTAGCCGGTGTATCAACGATGTTGGCAGAGAGGGGTACGCGAAGCCCAGAATGCGGAACGTCATCCCGAACAGGCGCGAGTCCTCGACGAATTCATCGGCGATCCGGAGGCGACCGATTTTGCCGCGCTCTTGCGACGTCATCGATTCAACGCCGTCACGATGATGAGGCGGTTTCCTCTTCGTCAGGCCCGCGCCCAGGAACTGCGCGCGACTCGGCTACACGACGCCCGTGTCCGGCAAACCGAACGTTACCGCTCGATGCTCCAAGACGAGATACGTCGTGACAGGCCGCGTTCGGCGGCTGCTGTTGCCCGAAGCAACGGTGTGCCTGTGTCTGCCCTGAGGCGTTACGCCTCGGAATTCTATTCCAAGCTCATTGAGACCCGTGCCTCGCGTGCGAGCACTGCGAGCACCTCCCGATCTCGCGCCGCTTTGCTTTGGCGCGAAGCCCTCCAAGAGTTGCCGGTACCCACGTTCGCCGAGGTCTCCAGACGGTTGGGCATTCCCGCGTCCGTGTTGGATCGCAAGTTCCCGGCTGAGTGTCGGGAGTTGCGTGCGCGCCGCGCCTCTGATCGCGCTTCGCGCAACGCCAAGATCCGAGAGGCCATGCTGTCTGAGCTGAACGGTAGGTCGCCTCGTGGTCCTTGGGCTGTTTCGCAGCGCTTGGGCACGAGCAATTCCGTACTTCTGCGTGCCGCTCCGGATCTGTACCGAAGGCTCGGCGGACGCGTCCCTTCCCCTGGCGTCTCCCCGTCCTCCCGGCAAGGCCGCGGTCGCCTTGATGGCGACTGCCTTCGTCGGCTCAACGAAGCGTTGCGGCAGGAGTTGTTGTGTGCTGATCCCAGACCCCCTTCTGTTGTCGCTGCCGAACTCGGGTTTCCTCGATCTTGTGTTGACAGTTACGTTGAGACCTCCGGGCTGTCTGCAGAGCTTCGTGCTCGTCGCCGGGAGCTTCGAGAATCCCTCTTTGAACGTGCCCATGCGATGCTGAAGAAGGAAATTCAAAAACCGCAGCCAAGGTCGATCGCCGCGTTGTCTCGCGACTGCGGCCTTTCCAAGGTCCTCCTGAAGAAGCGTTTTCCGGAGCTCATTCGCGATCTGATGGAGGCTCGGCGTGCATCCTCTGTCTGTGTAACCGCTCCTGGCTCCCTTCCTGGTACTCCAGAGGATCGATTTCCGACGGCCCTTCAAGCTGAGCTTGACTCGGACAATCCACGCCCACTCAGTGAAGTGGCCCGCTCGCTCGGTGTCACTGTCCGGAGATTGGCTCGGGCGGAGCCCGACCTGGCCCGTCGCTTGCGCGACCGCCTTGCCGAACGGGTCCAATACGACCGTGACAGAGTTCGTCGTTGCGTGGTCAATGCGCTCGAGCAGGAGCTTCATGGTGAGACACCTCGCCCAGTGGCGGTCGTGGCGCGCGAGCTTGGCCTTCCACGGCAACAGCTCGCCCGCCTCGCTCCAGACCTTGTCAGACAAGTCGTGAGCCGCAGACTCGGTTCCGACAGTAGCGCGCTGTTTGCTGGTCGTGTAACCGGGCTCAATCGCTGAACGGGACTGCGATCGAGCCGGTCCTTCCGTTTCCTCTCCCGCGTTGCAAACTATCCGTTCTTCGAGCTGACACACACACTGTCGAAGACCTTCCGCATCCGCCAGATTGGACTCTCTAAATTGAGTCCACGATTGATTGTCACAATCCGACTTCGTCGTTTGTCTATCCCTGCCTTCACCTCGATTTCTGGTCCCTTGACCTCCGTTTTGGGGCTCGGGAGTCCACGGAGGATTGTCACAACCGTCCACGATCGATTGTCATTTCACAGGCGGTCGGACCCGGGACGACTCCCCCGCAAGCGCGTCCACCGGACTCGATCAAGTCCAAGACCTGTTTTCTTCATTGTCGAGCCCGTGAAGAACGTCTCTTCGATTTCATCGGAGAATCTCCACCCCCAAGGCGACATTCTTGCACGCACGACCCGGCCCGGCCGAGCCGCGCCGGCTAGCGCCGCAGCCGCTCCGCGGCGGCGCGGAGCCTCGCCTGCGCGTCGTCGCCGTGCCAGACCTCGACCTGGCGCGCGACGCGGGCCGACATCTGCTCCCGGAGGTCGGCGGTGAACCGGCCGAGCCGCATGCGCTTCGACTCCGCGAACGCGGCGGGCGCGAGGTCGCGGAGCGAAAGCAGCTTCTCCCATGCGGATTTCTCGATTTCCGTCTTCGCCCCGGTCTCGTGCACCAGTCCGAGCGCGCGGCCGTCCTCGGCGCGGATGAGCCTTCCGGTATAGATGAGGTCGGAGGCGACGAAGTCTCCCGCGACGAAGCGAAGCAGCTGATCGCCGTAGTAGGGGTTGGGGACACCGAGGCGAATCTCGGGCTTCCCGATGAGGACGCGACCGGCCGCGGCGTAGCGGTAGTCGCAGGCGAGGAAGAGGGCCAGGCCGGCCCCGGTGGCGTGGCCCTTGATGACGCCGACGACCGGGAGCGGCGATTCGAGGAGAGCGAGGATGAGGTGCCCCAGCCCGAGGAACATCTCCCGGATGGCGGGGCGCGGCTGCCCGAGGGCCCAGTCGAGGTCGACTCCATTGCAGAAGAACTTGTCGCCGCCGCAGAGCATCGCGCCGCGGGCGGAGCGATCGGCCTCCTCGACCGCCGCCGTGAGCTCCAGGAGGACCTGCGTGGTCAAGGCGTTGACATCACCGCAGTCGAGGCGGATCCGTACGCAGCCGTCCTCGTGCTCGACTTGCGTGCTGGACATGCGCTCCCCCTCCGCGGGCCGACCGACGGCTCAACCGAGAGGATATCGCCCATCGGCCGATTCCTCGAACGGCGTCCTGGCGGCGGCCCCGTGCGACCGGCCGGACGCAAGCACGCGCGGGCGCCTTGGCGGCGGCCCCGAACGAATGGTCGGACGCAGGCGCGGCCCGGGCGGCCGGCCGGTTACCAGTCGAGAAGCGCGGGCTTTTGCTTCTCCCAGCCCGCGTCCGAGGGGAAGAGGGTCTTCATGTCGACCTTCTCGGGGTCGCCAGCGAAGAACGGGGTGACCGCGTCCCGCCATCGGATGAAGTGCGGGGTCGCGAGGTGCGCCTCGAACGCCGCCTCGTCGCGGTACACCTCATAGAGATAGAAGCGCGCGGGGTTCCCCGTATCCTGGTGCATGTCGAAGCGGAAGCAGCCGGGCTCGTCGCGGGTCGATCCCTGCGCGTCCCCGACGCTCGCTTCGATGAACGCATCGACGTGCGCGGGCCGGATGTCGATGGTGACGAATATGGAATACATCGCCGTTCCCTTCGTGCCTGATGACTGCTCTGCGGCAGCGTTGCGCCCCCGGATCGCGGCCAGGTGGCAACGAAGCGCCACCGATTATGCGCCACGCGCCCTGACGCGTCGCAATTCGGCCGGCGCTGCCGTAGTCTAGCCGGAGGCGGCAACCGGTGACGTGCGTGACCGGGGAACGGTGGCCAGGGTGACGTGGAACATGCGGGGAAAGATGACGCGGCGCCGGGCGACAGGAGTCCTTGCCGGCCTCGCCGTCGCGGCGGCCGGCGCGGGCGGCCTGCTCGCGCGCGCGCGCTCTGGGTCCCTCGACTACGCATTCACCGGCCCGGCCCCGGATCGCGGACTTGGGCTCGCTCCTCCGCTCGCTTGCACGCCGGGCACTCTTTCGTCGACCGCGGGGCCGTTCTACACCCCCGGGACGCCCCACCGAGCGAACCTGCGAGAGCCGGGGACCACGGGCGAGCCGCTCCTCCTCGAAGGGCTCGTCCTGACCCCCGACTGCCGGCCGGTGCCGGGCGCCGTCGTCGACATCTGGCACTGCGACGAGGGGGGCCGCTACGACAACGACGGCTTTCGTTACCGTGGCCACCAGTTCACGGATGCGGCGGGCGCGTTCCGCTTCGAGACCATCCGCCCCACCCGTTATACCGGGCGGACGCCGCACATCCACGTTCACGCGCAGGGCGAGGCGACCCGCCTCCTCACCACCCAGATCTACTTCCCCGACCTCGCGGACTCGAACGCCCGTGACCGCATCTTTCGCGAAGCGCTCCTGATGCGCCTCGGCCGCGCCGGCGGCAGAGAGTGGCGCGGGCGCTTCGACTTCGTGCTCGCCCCCGCCTGAGCTCGCTCGCGCCCGGGGAACGGCGGGTGATCCCACACGCGCGAACGGGTCGATTCAGCACTGCGGCAGGTTGACGGCGAGGCCGCCGAGGCTCGTCTCCTTGAAGCGCGTGCTCATCTCCTGGCCGGTCTCCCACATCGCGGCGATGCAGTTGTCGAGGGGCATGAAGTGGCTGCCGTCGCCCCGCAGCGCGAGCGACGCGGCCGCCACGGCCTTGTTGGCGCCGATGCCGTTGCGCTCGATGCAGGGGACCTGCACGAGGCCCGCGACCGGGTCGCAGGTCATGCCGAGGTGGTGCTCGAGGGCGATCTCGGCCGCGTTCTCGACCTGGGCTGGTGTCCCGCCGAGCACGGCGCAAAGGCCGGCCGCGGCCATGGCGGCGGCCGAGCCGACCTCCGCCTGGCAGCCGGCGTCGGCGCCGGAAATCGACGCGTTGTGCTTGATGAGCCCGCCGATGGCGGCCGCGGTGAGGAGGAACTCGGTGACATGGTCATCGGCAGCGCCGACGCAGTGGTCGAGGTAGTAGCGGATAACGGCCGGAATGACGCCGGCCGCGCCGTTGGTCGGGGCGGTGACGACCTTTCCACCGCCCGCGTTCTCCTCGTTGACCGCCATCGCGTAGACGTTGATCCAGTCGGTGACGACGTGCGGCTGGACGCGGTTGGAGCCCTGCTCGCGACGAAGCTGCTCATGGAGGGCGCCGGCGCGGCGCCTGACCCGAAGCCCGCCCGGGAGCTCGCCGTGCGCGGCGAGGCCGCGGTTCATGCACTCGCTCATCGCGACCCAGATCGTCCACAGGCCCGCGTCGAGCTCACCGTCGGACCGCACGACGCGCTCGTTCGCCCGCTTCATCCCCGCGATGGACTTGCCGTTTTCCCGTGCCATTTCCAGCATGGAAGCGACGGTGTCGAAGGGGAACGGGAACCGGACCTCCGGATGGTCGCCACCCGCGCCGGCTCGGCCGGCGAGCTCTTCCTCCGTCACGACGAACCCGCCGCCGATCGAGTAGTAGACCTCGCTCAGATACGAGGCGCCGTTCCGATCCATGGCCTCGAATCGAAGGCCGTTGGGGTGACCGGGAAGGGGCGGGCCGCGGTCGAAGACGAGATCGGCGTCCGGATCGAACGCGACGGTGAGGCCGCCTTCCCACGGCAGGCGCCGGTCCGAGCGGAGAGCGGCAAGATCCGCCTCGGCCCGATCGACATCGAGGTCGGCCGCGTGATGGCCGAGAAGGCCGAGCATGACCGCCCGGTCCGTCGCATGCCCCTTCCCGGTATAGGCCAGAGAACCGTGCAACGACACCCGTACTCGAAGCCACGCAGCCCGAGGCGGGTCTTCGCGGCACCGATTCGCGAGCAGCTCGACGAAGGCACCGGCCGCCGCCATCGGCCCCATCGTGTGGGACGAGGACGGGCCGATGCCGACCTTGAAGATGTCGAAGACGCTGAGAAACATGTTCTTCGATTGTCCGGATTCGCAGTTTCGATAGTGCTGTCAGCAGGTTATCGAGAAGCCGAGTTGCGAAGGCGCACCGTAGCGGAGACGAGAGCGCGTTCTTGCCCAAACACGACGAAACGGGGCTGATTCCCGTCAGAAATCGTCCGCGTCGCGGGGAAGCGCGCTCAAGGCCTGCGGCCCGTCCTCCGTGATGAGCACCGGCTCCTCCAGCTTGACGCCTTCCGGACCGCCGACCGCGCCGACGTAGCTCTCCACGCACACGATCACGTCCGCCTCGAAGACCCCGTCGTACATCCCGTCGTCCGCGTCTTCGGGGTAGAGCACGAACGGATACTCGACCCCCAGCCCGCATCCATGGACCAGGTCGGCGTAGCGGTTGGGGAGGTAGGCGTCGGGGAGACTAAACGCCCGGGACGCGAACTCCACGAACGACGTGCCGGGGCGGAGCAGGTCGATGTTGTGGGCGATCTGCTCGCGCGCGAGGTCGAGCAGGGTCGCCTGGGTACGGGTCGGTCGCCGTTCGCCGATCACCCAGCTCCTCGAGAGGTCGTTGTAGAAGCCCATGGGGCCGATGAGGTCGGTGTCGAAGGAGAGGAGCTCCCCCGCCTGCATGACGCGATCGGATGCCTCCCGGAACCACGGATTCGTGCGCGGTCCGGCGGTGAGGAGACGCGTTTCCGGGTACTCGCCGCCCCGCGCGAGGCTCGCGCCGACGAGATGGGCGAACGCTTCGGACTCCCGGATGCCGGGGACGGCAAACTCGCGGAGGGAGCGGACGCTCTCTTCGCAGGTGGCGAGCGACGCCCGGAACGCCCGAATCTCCTCCGCCGACTTGATTGCCCGCGCGTGCTCGAGGACCGACTTCCCGTCGACGACCTGCGTTCCCAGCTTCTCGAGCGACCGGACCATCAGGGTGTCGGCCCGATCGGCGGCGAGGATGTCGGTGCCGCACCCGTGTTCGCGCAGCGTCTCGCGGATCTGTCCTGCCCAGCGCGCCGCCAACGTTTCGGCGTTGTCCGCGACCAGCATGTAGTCGAAGGGGATCGACGCCCGGACGTCGCTCACGCTCTCGAGTCCCGCGCTCAGGTGCCGGCCGGTCGCGAGGTCGAAGAGCACCGTCGGACCGTGTGCGAACGCGAGCGCGTAACGAACGATGTTGTGCATCGTCCATACCTGCATGTTGCGCGTGCCGGTGGCATAACGAAGGTTGACGGGATCCACCACCAGCACCGCCTCGTGCTGCTGGCGGCGGAGCTCGAGCCGGATGCGCTCCGCGCGGTGCGCGCGAACCGCCCGCTCGTCGATGGACCGGATGGATTCGATGGGTGGCAGGTCGTTCACCGGCGCATCCTCCCGCCGGTTCCTCGGCCGGCCCGGGCACGCAACTCTATCGCCATCCTCGGCGATCGCCAGGTCCGCAGATGAGCGCGATCTCCCCCTTCCCTCAGAATGCGAGGTTCACGCCGACAAGGAAGACGTTCGAGCGAGCCGCCCGGTCGCTGTGGGTGCGATTCGGGATCACCTCTCCCTGTTCCGAGCGGACGCTGCCACCGCTGATGAAGTTGAGGGGCGCGAAGCCATCGACCCGGACGTACTCGGCGAACAGCTTCGCGCTCGGCCGGGGAAACCAGGCGGCGCCGAGGACAAGCTGGTCCTGGCGTTCCCACGGGGCGCCATCCGGGCCCGCATCGAAACGGCCGAACGCGGCCGAGAAATCGATCGGGCCGCGAGCGGAATAGTGCCGGTACTTCGCTCCGACCTCGAAGCTCGTCACCCGGCTCGCCGGAAACCGCGAGATGGCGGGGTTGAAGGTCCCGGGCCACGCGCGCGTCGTCCGGGCAATCTCGGCCTGGAACGTGAAGTCACCGAGGACGAATTTCGCGTAGGAATCGAGGGCGGGATTGTTGTCGAGGCAGGGGCGGAAGTGCGCGACCGGGTAGCCCTGGCAATAGGCGGAACCATGGAGGTACGAGGCACCGAGGAGAAATGACCCGGTGGGGCCTGTCTCGAGGCGGTAGCTCGCGTCCACTGCGAGATTGTTGAGCCGGCTCGGCACCGCCGTGCCCCGCACCGGTGTGTTCGCGGCCCGGAACTGCGCCCCTCCCTGGACCCCCGCTACGGACACGCTCAAACGCTCGCCCGCGAACCCCAAGGTCACACCGTTCGCGAGCGCTCCGAAGGTGTGCCAGACGACCGAAGCCGAGAACGGACTCACGGTGTCGGTAAGCCCGAACGGCACCGCCATCTTGCCGACGCTCGCGTGGAACGGCGCGCGGCCGAGGTCGCCGAACAGCACGTATGCGCGCCGCACCTGCACCTGGTTGCGCTCAAGATCCGTGTCGGTGCCCGAGCCGAAGCTCTGCTTCGGAGCGAACAGCATCTGCGCGTGCCCGGTGAGCCAGTCACCCACCGTTCCGGTGAGGCCGAGCTGCGCGGAGTGAACCGCCGCTTCCGAGACCGTGTCCCCCACCTGGTTCGCGACAGTGGGATGGCGCATCAGGTAGCCGAACCTGTCCTCGCGGTTGCTCTTCTGGTAGCTCGCAAATGCCGTGACTGCCCCTTGCAGGTGAAGGGTGTACGGGGCGAGGGTCCCGTCGTTCCTCCGCTCGAGAATCAGGCGCTGCTTGCGGTTGATGCGGGCGGTCGGATCGAGGAGCTCATGGGCGAACCTCGAATCGAAGCGCACGAACCCGAGGGACCGCGCGGGGCGCTCCGGGGCGGCCGTGCTCGCAGCCCTCCCCGAGCGCCCGGTGCGTTCGGTCCGTTCTGCCGCGAGCGCGTCGACCTCTTCGCGAAGCCGACGGTTCTCCGCTTCGAACCGGTCGAGACGCTCGAGCAGGGGTTTGAGCGAATCGGCACGCGCCCCACCTGCCGCCACGCACGAAAGCAGGACGCAAACGAGACACGGCACGAGAGCTCCGTGCCTCAACCGAGGAGGGGAGGTGCGGTGCCTTGACAGCTCCGGGGGCGGGCCGGGCGCGCAGGCCCATCGTGCCGCACTCCGGCGGCAATATCCTCGCATGTGCTCTCTCGAAGCCGAACGGGATGCCGGCAATCGGCCGGAGGGAATTCAAGAGCGTTGCCGCCGCCCGTGATGTCGTGATTGCGAACCCGGGTTCGCTTGCCGCGACGCCGACCGAGGAAAAGCCCACGCGCGCGCGGTCCGGCCCCACCTGGAGACGGGGCCATCCGTCCCAATCTATCTGAACACCGCCCTGTTTCGGATGGAAAATGCCCAAAACACCCCCCTGTTAAATCAAGTAATATAGTGAAACACTCCCCTGTTTTGTTACTATTCTGATGTCCCGATACCACAGGCGGGTCCGCGCATGGATCGCAAGCAGTTTGAACTCCTCGAAAACTGGCTCGCCCGAGCAAACCGCAAACCGTTGATCCTGCGCGGCGCCCGGCAAGTGGGGAAGTCCACCCTGATTCGGCTCTTCGCCGAACGGACCGGGCGCCCGCTCGCCGAAGTCGACCTCGAACGTCACTCCGACCTTGCCCCCGCGTTTGCCCGCAACGACCCCGTATATCTCCTGAACGTCCTCGAAGCGCTGCCCGGCATCGGTACCGTCGGTTCCGATGGGCTTCTCTTCCTCGACGAGATCCAGTCCGTGCCGGAGGCCATCGCGGCGCTTCGCTACTTTCGCGAGGACATGAGCGATCTGCCGGTGCTGGCGGCCGGGTCGCTCCTCGATTTCGCCCTTTCGAACCACCGGATCTCCATGCCGGTCGGGCGGGTGAGCTACCTGCACATGGGGCCGATGACCTTCACGGAGTTCCTCCGCGCCGTGGACGGACCCGCGCTCGCCTCCTTCATCGACTCCTTCGAGCTCGAACGAGGCGTGGATCCCGCAATCCACAACCGGCTCCTCGACCGGCTGCGAACCTACCTCTTCACTGGGGGGATGCCGGAAGCGGTCGACGCATACGCGCGCTCCCGCCGTTTCCGGGAGGTCTCCGCGGTCCACAATTCCATCGTCGAGACGTACCGGGAAGACTTCCCCAAGTACGTCGGCTCGCGGAGCCTTCCGCGCGTCGTCAACGTGTTCAATCTTGCCGCCCGCAACGTCGGGCGGAAGGTCAAGTACATTCACTTCTCTCGGGAGGACCCGGCGGCGGCGACGAGGGACGGCATCGAGCTGCTGGTGATGGCGAGGGTGCTGTCGAAGGTGGTTCACAGCCACTGCAACGGGCTGCCCCTTCAGGCGGAGGGAGACCTTCGGGTCTACAAGCTCCTCTTCATGGACATCGGCCTGATGAACGCGGTGTGCGGCCTCGGCTGGAGTGCCATCGAGGGCATGAACGAGGCCCGGCTCGTGAACGAGGGCGCAATGGCGGAGCAGTTCGTCGGCCAGCACCTTCAGGATCTGCTCTCGGACTCACCCAATCGCGAGCTCACGTACTGGCTCCGGGAAGGCCGAGCGACGAACGCGGAGGTGGACTACATCGCCGCGTTCGACGGCCGCATCGTCCCCATCGAGGTCAAGGCGGGCGCGAGCGGCGGCCTCAAGTCCGTCCACCAGTTCGTCGCCGAGAAGGGCGTGTCGGTCGCGGTCCGATTCGACGCCGGACAACCCTCCGTCCAGACCGTGCGCACCCGGGTGCAACGGGCGGGCGCGCAGACGGAAGTGAGCTACCGCCTGCTCTCGCTCCCCCTCTACCTCGTCGAACGCCTTCCGCACCTCCTCGCCTCCATGCCGCCGGAGGAGGACGACCGCACCGCCGCGGCGACTGGCGGCTGACCGTCCCCACCACCGGCCGGTAGTCACGCGCCCGCACTCTCGGGCACGGGCCGCGGAGCGGAGCTTGCTGCGGCGGAACGGAGCGCTCCACGCGGATCGCGTCGGCTCGCCTGCGCATGGCGCTCGCATCGGGCCAAGCCCGCAACCGGAGCAGCGCGCCCATGTCGAGTGCGAATGCCTTCTCCTGGCGAGTAGAAGCCGAAGAGAAACACGGACGCTATCGCGACCGCCTCGCGAACCTGACCCTGAGAGGCGACGCGACCAATTCGGGGATGGGCGCGGGCTCGTTCGATGCAAAGCGGGCGGTGTATCGGGACAGCTCGATCGGGATGACGAGACGCCTCTCGGACGAAGACGAATGGAACGAAGAGGCGCTTGAGCGACGAGCCGAAGATCTCGCTCGCCGAGCCCTGAGTCGCTGGCCGTGGCATGACCAGTCGGCTTCCGACCGTGAAACACAGGACCGTTCGGCCGGGCTCAGGTGGCGCATCGAAGGGGACCCATGGCATACCGAGAGTGCCGCGAGTCAGATGGTCCTGAACGTCGCGGGTGCGCTCCTCAGTCGAAACCCGGCGAATGCCGAAAGGCTGTCCGGGGAAGCCATCAGCTCGAACGTGCCCCCGGCGAGCCGCTATCCTCCCGGGACCACGGCCGGAACGCTCACGATGCGCGCGGTACCGGGGCACGACGACTGCGTGCTGTATCCGTACGAGCAGGACTACCCCACGAGTGCGAAACGATGCCGAAAGATGGGCGAGCGATGCGGCGTCACGGTCGAGGTGGAATTCGAGGAGGACAGCCGAACCAAGGTCTTCTGGAGACTTCTCGCAGACCGGGCGGGCGGCGTTCCGGGACAGAAGGATACCTGGCGTGGGCCATCCCAGTGGACCAGCCCGCTGAACTCGTCCGGCGACAGAGTCGTGATCCACGTCGGAAATCCGGAGCTACTCTGGCTCTACATTCGGGCAGGAGATAGCGCGGGCTCGCCGGACAGGGCGGCGAGAGTGCGGCAGTACTCGTGGAGGATTCGCGACAAGATGGGCGACCAGGATCTCGGAGCGAACCTGGAAAAGAACAGCGAGGAGGGATGGACGGTAACCGTACGGAAACGGTGGACGCGCGACGACGAAGACGAATGGCCGGAGGCCGCGGAGTGGATCAAGGAGCAGTACGAGAGACTGCAGGCGATCCTCGCTGATTCACCCGGCGAGGGGAACGCCACGACGGTCACGCCTGATCATCAAGCGAATCCCTCTGGGTTGTCCGCCACCGGAGAAACGGCGGCGTAGACTAGAGCGCCGAAACACAATCGTTCGAGGCGACAGGCGACAGGGAGGCGACGTTTGAAGCTGCCCAACGGACGGCGGGCCATCATCGATCAGCGAAAGATTTCGGACTACTGCCTCAACCTTGTTCATGAAGACGGCAGCCACAAGGCTCGACTCTTCCAAGCGTTGATTGGCTTGAACCGTGCCAACGCGAGTCTCCTGCTCGACGCTCTTCGCGATGCTGCCGAGACCGGAGACGCAGCCGTCGGCAAAGCGGACGAGTACGGCCGCCGGTATGTCATCGACTTCGAGCTCGAAGGCCCGAACGGCACCGCCACCGTTCGTTCGGCGTGGATCATCCGGATCGACGAAGCGGTTCCGCGCCTGGTCACCTGCTATATTCGTTAGCCTTCCAACTCTCGACCGGCGGTTGATGTGTCCCACGCACGAGAATTGAAGCTGTTGGATATGGTCGCCGTGCTCGCCAGCTCGGGCGATCCGGAGGTCCAATCGGGTGACGTGGGCACCGTCGTCGAGCTGCTTCCCGATGGTGGCCTCGAGGTGGAATTTCTGAACCCCGACGGGCGGACCCGGCACGTAGGCACGCTCTCCACCGATGATGTTCTCGTTCTCAACCGGGAGCGGACTCGCGTCGCCTGAGCTCCCATCGCGCCCACCGGAACGACCGGCGCCGACATACGAACGCGAGCGAAGCGAGTTGATCCGCTTGCTTGATTCGTTGACGCATTTCTTCCGTAACCATCCGGCGTAGGCCGCCTGTTCCCGTTGCGTGAGCTCTGGCAGGGTGAGCGCTCGGGTAGTGGGCGCTTCGTAGGTGTCCACCTATTTGTAAGTGGACACTTAGCCGATGTCGGTTTCTGAGGACGAGTCGGGC
>JAPOPW010000062.1 GCA_026712715.1 Immundisolibacterales bacterium
AACACTGAAATGCCCCTCTCCCCCGCTCCACACCGACCCTCCGGGCCATCAACCGCCGACCGACCTCTCGAAAACGCTCCGAAGAAAGCGAAACAACGCGCCAGAAAACAAAATCGCGACCTTCATGCAACATGCGGGCTAACGCACCGATGGTGCCCTTCCCGCCAGCGCCCGCCTTCGCATGAACGGACAGAAAGTTCCGTGACTACAGGTCCTTACGGCCCGTCACATCCCGCGCCGCCGCGCGGCTTCCCCGACGAAACGCCACCGCGGCTGCTTCCTGCATTACCGCCCAGCCGCGCGGCCCGAACAGGAAGCCGCGACCATGACCGAGAAATCCACCTTCGCCCGGCGCGTCCGCGCCGCCAAACCCCGAGCAGCCAAGTACGAAGTCCGCGACGAGTTCTGGTGCCCGCACATCGTCGCCATCGTCCGGCAGCTGATGCTGACCGGCTGCCGCTTCGGCGAGATCGCCGCGCTCGAATTGGACTGGCACTACTGTGGCCGGTTGAGCAGACCGAAAGACAACTGGTGTTACCGCGTGGAGTGGGGTTAACCCGACTATGCGGAGCTCCGCATAGTCGGGTTGACTTCAGGGAACGTGCTGGAAACAATGGCTGACGCTTGGTGCCTCGCCGACTCATCATACGGCGAATTGACACTCGGGCGGTCGATGGCGGCTCGCAACACTATCCGCCCTCCAGAGCAGGCATCTGATTCCAGGCGCGACCGTCCAGCATCCGGCCGGTCTTCTTCTTGAATGCACCGCCCCACTGCTTGAAGAAGAAGGGCACGCCGTTCTCCAAGCAGTTGTCGCGAATGTCCCGTACCCACTCCGCCTCCATCGGTCGGGCTCCAGGGCCGGACTCTCCGCCGACAATGACCCAGCCGATTTCCTGAAGCGACAGGTTCGGCAATGGACCCAGGAGTGGCTCGAGTGACAGGAACTTCGTCCGCGCACCCGTCTCCCCAAGCCGTTGCAGCCGTCCCAACCACCGCTCCGACTCGATGCTTGTCCCGAGCCAGATGTTCGGTGCCCAGCGAAGCCTGCGATTGAGTTGGGCTACCCGATCTGGCCGCTTGGTGAGCACCTGAAACGTATGCTGGCTCGCGCGGTCCATCACGTCGAACACCGCTTCGATGAACGATGTCGGCACGGACTGATGAAACAGGTCGGACATGGAGTTTACAAACACCAAACGTGGTTGTCGCCAGCGGGTGGGCTCATCGAGCGAGTCTTCATGGGTGCGGACGGCAAATCCGTCCCGGTACTTGTCCACGCCCATCGCGCGCAGCCGCCGCGCCATGCGTTCCGCGTAACAGTGCTTACAACCATGACTGATCTTGGTGCAGCCGGTCACCGGGTTCCAGGTGACCTCGGTCCATTCGATTGTGGAACGCGTGGCCATGTCTACAGGTGCTCCAGAATGTGCTTGGCAATCCGTTTCGCGGTACCGATAGCCTTCGGACTGTCGTTCCCGACGCAGAACAGCAGCTCGAACAGTACAGAGTTCTTCGAATTCCTGAGCGGTCGGGATACCTCCAGAAACCTGGATCCGAACAACCTCGCCAGTTGATCCTTGTAGATTCGCAGCAGCCCATCACTACCTGGGTCGCGCCCGAATTCTTCGTCGCCGAACAGGGTCCCCTGAGGGCTCTTGCCATACAACTCTCGCCAGCTATCGCCACCAAATACGGTCGTCAAACGTCGCACCCAAGCGGAGTCGATATCATCGGGCAGCCTCCGGGTTGGGAGCATCCGCTGGATCGCGCCCACCGGGAACAGAATCCACATATCCAGAGCCTTGAATTCGGAAATCCGCCGTACCGTTTCCCATTCAACCTCGGTTGCGAACGGATCGAGGAACAGCACCCCGCGCGATTTACGCCAGTCTTCTTGCAGCGATATCAGGAATTGGTTGGCATCGGAACGGATGATCTCAACGCACTGTCCAGAGTGGGTGCCTTTCAAATCTTCCAATTCGGAGCACCGATCCAAATCTTGCTCGACGAATATCAGGCGGTCAAAGCGCTTGTCCTGAATGTTGAGTGCAATTCCCGCTGAGCCACGAATGAGCTCCTGCAGGTCCTCGCAGTCCTTGCCTGGCAGTGCAACGCGTCCGGTACCGGCGAAGGCGTCAACATACATCAGACTGAAAGGCTGATTCTTGAGCGCCGTCGTGTAGGCATCCAGATAACGCTGCAGAATACTCAGCTTCTCCCGCGTCCACAGGCCGCCGAATGCCTGGGATTCCGTGCCGATTCTTGCATTCATGCCCCGAGATCCCGCAAATTGAAGCTCTCGATACCATGGGTGCCGAGATTCCGGACGTCCCGAAGGGTCCGGATTGGCTCCGGCTTTCCGGTCAGATCCTGGTCTTGGCCGTCGGTGACCTCGCCGCGGCTGACAAAGGGCTGGAGGTTCGATCCACAACGGGCGCCGCAGGGCGTGTCGAGGTAGACGGCCTGTACCTGCCAGCCCAGGCCCTCCTGCTCCGCCGTCACCGCCCCCACCAGTAGGCTATTCGCGCGATCCCAGCCGGCGTGCGAATGGGACTTGATGTCGCGACCTGTACTACGCCTTCCTTGCTGCGTCATGGGTTGCCTCGATCATTGCCTATCCGCGGCACTCTGGCGGGACCCACGGATCACGCTGCCGCGACTGCTGTATCAATTGGCATCTTACCCACGGCAAGGGCTCACTATATGAGCCTCTCTTGACATTGGACAAATCTCCGAATCGTGTTCCGGGTGGGACGAGGCCGGGCCGATCGACTCAGCACGGGTGCCGTCGGGGCCGCCCACCTCCGCGATGACGTGCCGGGTCGCGTGGCCGAAGGTCGGGAGGATCGCGGAGTGCCGTCCGGCCCCACCCGCGACCACGACGATGAGGTCGTCCGGCCGCGTGCAGAAACGCACCCCGTCCCGGCCCCGGGGGCCGATGAGATGATCCGGAAACCGCGCCTCGAGCACGTCGACCATCGCCTCCGACACCACCGCGCGGGGCACGACGGCGTGCTCGCTCAGGAACCGCCTGACGTCCGCCTTCGAGAATCCGGCCGCGGCCACCACCTCGGCGTGCTCGGGCCCGAGGACGACCACCGGCTCGCCCTCGAGATAGAAGTTGTTCGCCCCGGTGGACGCGAGGGTCCCCGCGACGGTGAGCAGGATCTCCTCGCCCGTGCGGCCGTAGTGGTCGTTCACGTTGTGCGGCCCTTCGACCCCGCATACGGTCACCGTGCTCGCATCCGGCGAAAAGCCGTTCTCGACGTGCCACGGGTCCCAGGGACTCGCCGCGACGTTCTCCGCGAAGCAGAAGGAGTACTTCGCGGGAGAGCCCATCGTCGCGCGGTCGAGCACGCCCGGCGCGGCGCCGCCGATGTTGAGGAGGATGAAGCGGACCGCCCGGCCGATGGACGCGTTGGCCCGCCGCCCCTGCCCGAACGCGTTGTACGCGCCGTTGATCTCGAGCGTGTCGGCGAGCGGACCGTTCACCATCACGAGCACCGTGCACGGATGGGTGGTCGACTGGAGGGCCTTCAGGTTGAAGCGCGGGTCGCACATCGCCCGGGTGGCGGCCACCACCACCGGGAAGTGGGCCGGCTCGCAGCCCGCCATCACCGCGTTCACCGCGAGCTTGGCCGCGGTGGCCCGCCCGAGGCGCGGCTCCACCACCCCGACCTCCTCCTCCGGATTCCGATCGCCCAGCATCGCCTCGCACCGCTCCCGGGTCGGGGGGACGATGGGGAGCCCGTCCGTCCAGCCGCGCTGATGGAAGATCCGGTTCACCGCGTCGAACGAATCGGGGGCGCGCACCGTCTCCGGCGCATCGGGGGCGTTGTAGTCGCTCTCGAAGAGGGAGCGGTAGCGGAGCCGGTTCCTCGACACCACCTGCTTGGAGCGGTAGTGCTCCTCGAGGCGGGTCGCGTCGCCGGTCAACCCCTCGACGATCTCGTCGATGACACCGCCGGCGAGCTCCGCCACCTCGTCGGGGCTCCGCCGGGCGAGGGGATGGGGCACCACCACGGTGGGAAGGCCGGGAAGGTCCCAGCCGGTCGCTTCCGCCTTCGCGAGCGCGAAGAACTCGTCGGTGCAGATGGCGACGACCGGGGTGCCGCGTCGCTCGAGCTCGATGCTGTCATGGATACACCACGACGTGCACGATCCTCAGTCGGCGATCGCGGCCGCGACGACGTCGCACTCCGCGATGAACTCCTCGGTGAAGCGGGCCGGCGACGACGCCTCCTTGTGGAACCAGCGGAAGTCCGTCACCCCGTGGCGCTCGCGAAGGAGCGACTCGACGTTCTCGAGGAGCACGTCCGCGTTCTTCTTGTCGTTGGCGAAGAGCCCCACCGTCGTGTCCGGCCCGAGGGCGGGCGGCCGCGGCACGAGGGGCGAAGGGCGCTCCTCGAACACCGCGCAGGGGTTCATCAGCTCGGCGGCCATCTCGTGGTCTCCCTTTTCCGGCGTTCCGTTACGTACCGTAGCGCGTCGCGATCCGCTGCTCGCTCGACTCGCGACGCGGGCGTTCAGCCGCCGTCCCCGGGCTCTCCGCCGGCCGCCTCGCCGGCCCGCGCGTCGATCGAGGCGGCGAGCTCGAGCAGCTCGCGGGCGGTCGTCACCATCGCGTAGTCCACCATGTCGCCCTCGTAGGTGACGGCGGCGCTTCCGCGGCGCTCGGCCTCCTCCATCGCCGCAATGAGGCCGCGGGCGTGGGCGAGCTCGGCCTCGTTCGGGGTGAACGTCTCGTTCACGATGGGCACGTGGGTGGGGTGCATCACCACCATGCCCCGGAAGCCGAAGCGGCGGTTGAGGGCGGCGTCCGCGCGCAGCCCGTCGAGATCGCGGATGTCCCACCAGGACGTGACCATCGGGTACTCGACCCCCGCCGCGCGCGCGTCGAGCACCGCCCGCGACCTCAGGTAGTGGGTCTCGGTGCCGTCCTTCGTCCACTGGTAGCCGACGGCGCGCGCCGCGTCCCCGCCCGGACCGCAGCCGAGCATCATGCTCGTCGCGCGCGGGCTTGCGCGCAGGATGTCGCAGGCGTCGCGCATCGCGCCCGCGGTCTCGAGGTCGAGCGGGGTGGCCACCGACCCCGGCTCCAGGCCGGCCCGCTTCTCGAGGTGGGTGAGAAGAGAGTCGAGCTCGCGCAGGTCGTCGGCGGACTCCACCTTGGGGAGGCGCACCGCCTGGAGGGCGGGGCCGACGATCGCCTCGAGATCGTCCAGGGTGAGACCGGTCGCGAAGCCGTTGATCCGGACCGACCGGTCCTGCCCCGCGGCCGAGAGGGCCTCGAGCGACTCCCGGACGAGGCCCCGGGCATGTAGCTTGTCGGGCACCGGGACCGAATCCTCGAGGTCGAGGATGAGCATGTCCGCTCCGGCCTTTATCGCCTTCGGCACCCAGTCGGGCTTGTGCCCGGGCACGAACAGGGCGGACCGGTGGAGCCGCCCGCCTTTCATGCCCGGACCGCTCCGTCACTCGCGGGAGCGCGATGCCCCTGCCCACGGACCGGCCGCGGCGGCCCGTTCGTTCGGCGGCAAGTCACCGCGGTCCGTTTCCGCAAACGACCGGCGGCCGTCCGGAACCGCAACCTCGCTCCGATTTCCATGCAATCTCGCTCCGGCGTTGAGCCCGTCTCTCGAATCCGGCTCGAGAGTTTATCCCGGCTCCCGCGCGCGGTGCACGGCGGGCCGGGCCAGAGGTCACGGTTGCGAGCATCCGGACCGGCCGGGTCGCCACCCGCGCCGACGCGTCGAAGACGCGGAACAAACCAGGTCGTGCGCTACCCCCGGCCGGACAGCCCACTCGACGCTCGTCCAGGAGAACGCTCCGAACCGCCCACCGGTCTCGGCACGGATGCCGGTCGCTCCATTGTCGTTCTTTCCCGGGAGGAACCGGTCCGCATCCCCCGCCGTGGTGGGCAGCGGGCACCATTGCCGAGGCAGCGTTGACGGCTACGACGAGTCAGGAGATCGTCAGAGTGGTCGACGAGGAGAGCCGCCCGGTCGCCGAGCTGCCCCGGCACCTCGCGCGGGGCGAGAATCTCCCCCATCGGGCGATCTGCATCTTCGTCTTCGACCGGCGCGGTCGGCTGCTCGTGCAGCGGCGTACCGCGACACCACTCAGGCGGTGCCGGCGACCCGCTTCAGCTCCTCGATCGCCTCGGGGTTGAGGAGGGCCGTGAGGTCTCCCGGTTCGCCTCCGGTGACCACCGCCTTCACCACCCGGCGCAGGATCTTCGTGTTGCGGGTCTTCGGAAGGTCGGAGACGAAGAGCTGGCGCTTCGGACGAAACGGGCGCCCGAGCCCGGCCCCGACCGCATCTGCAATGGCGCGCTCGAGCTCCGGCCCGGGCTCCACCCCGGCCGCCGGTACCATGGCGAGCAGCAGCGCCTGCCCGGAGACCGGGTCCGGGACTCCGACCGCGGCTGCCTCGGACACCGACCCCGTCGCGAGGGCGAGCCCTTCGATCTCGGCCGGTCCGGTGCGCTTGCCCGCAATCTTGAGCGTGTCGTCCGAGCGCCCTTCCACGAACCACTGCCCGTCCTCGTCCCGGCGCGCCCAGTCGCCCTGCCGCCAGAGCCGTCCGGCGTACCGGTTCCAGTAGGTCTCGAGGTAGCGCTCCGGATCGCGCCACACCCCGCGGGTCATGCCGATGTTGGCTTCGCGGAGCACCAGCTCCCCGACCTCGCCGACCGCGACCGTCCGACCCGCTTCGTCGACGATGTCGGCGCTCACCCCGAGGGTCTCCGCGTTGAAGCTGCACGGCTTGAGGGGCCGGAGCGGAATCGAGACCAGGATCGCACCGGCGAGCTCGGTGCCGCCGGTGATGTTGAGGATCGGCATCCGCCCGCCCCCCACGGTGTGGAAGAGCCAATTCCAGGCTTCCTCGGTCCACGGCTCCCCCGTGGAGCTCGCGCACCGGAGGGACGAGAGGTCGTACGGCGCGACCGCCCCGTCCCCGTGCCGCATGAGGCTGCGGATCGCGGTCGGGGCGACTCCGAGATAGCTGACGCGATGGTCCTGCACGAGCCTCCACATCCTCCCCGGCTCCGGGTAGTCGGGCACCCCCTCGGCAATTACCAGGCACCCGCCCCCGAGGGTCGCGATGGCGAGCTGCATCGGCCCCACCACCCAGCCGAAGTCGCTCATCCACAGCATCCGGTCGATTTGCCTGAAGTCCATGCACAACAGGAAGTCGACCGCCATCTTGACGACGTAGCTGCAATGGGTGTGCACGGTCCCCTTGGGCCTTCCGGTGCTGCCGGAGGTGTAGATGAGCATGGAGACCGCCTCGGCATCCATGAGTTCGCAATCGATCCGGTCCGCCTGCCCGTCCGTGAGGTCGCTCCAGCGCCGGTCGCGCGCCTCGTTCCAGCGGACGGGCTCGCCGAGGTGCTCGTACACGACGACGTGCCGGAGGGATGCGACCCGGTCCGCCGCCGCGTCGAGGGTCGCCTTCATCGGAACCGTCACCCCGCGCCGCCAGGTCGCGTCCACGGTCAGCACCGCCTTCGCGCCCGCGTCCTGGAGCCGGTCCCGGATCGCGTCCGGACCGAACCCGGAGAAGAGGGGCACCACCACCGCCCCGATGTGCTGGACGGCGAAGAAGGCGGCGGTCACCTCCGGAATCATGGGCATGTAGAGTCCGATCGCGTCACCCGGTCCGAGTCCGAGGGAGCGAAGCCCCCCCGCGAGCCGGCAGATCTGCCGGTCGAACTCCCGGTAGGTCCACTCGCGCACGTCGCCCCGCTCGCCCTCCCAGCGGATGGCGGGCCGGTCCTCGACGGGCGTCCCCCGATGGCGCTCGATGCAGTTGACGACCACGTTCGTGCGACCGCCGATGCACCACTTCGTCCAGGCGAGCCCGCCGCTCGTGTCCCGGACCCTCGCGTAGGGGACGGGAAACCTCAGGTCCAGGTGTGCGATCGCGGCGTTCCAGAACCGCTCCGGGTCTTCCTTGCACCATGCGAGGAGCGCGTCGTAGTCGTGCCCTTCGACGCCGGCGTGCCGCATGAAGGGCACGAGGTTGCACGATTCCATCTGCTCGGGGGTCGGTCGCCAGGCGAATCGGCTCATGCGGGGCTCCTCGGCGGAAAGGGGGAAGGACAGGGCGGGGACGAACCGAACGGGCGGGGCCGGTCGGCGAATGATCGCACGGCGACGCGGGCCTCGCGCCGCCATGCGCTCTCCGCGGCGCCGCGTCGGCACCCCGGCGGCCAACTCGCCGCACGACCGCACCCTCACGCCGGAGGCGCCGCCGCGTCATCGCCGGCG
Source organism: Immundisolibacterales bacterium (assembly GCA_026712715.1). Classification (GTDB taxonomy): domain Bacteria; phylum Pseudomonadota; class Gammaproteobacteria; order HK1; family HK1; genus JAJDXW01. The sequence goes on from JAPOPW010000062.1 coordinate 8,280, forward strand.
ATACGGTCTTGCCAGCGGCTCGGCAACCCGAAGGAGGACCGTGCGCAACCGGGAGCGCGTATGATCGCGCCCGCGTACCGGCGACCGCGGAACACCGATGACGACCCAGGAAAGCTCCACCCCCATCCTCACCATTGACGGCCCACGCGCCGACATCCGGTTCAATCGCCCGGACAAGCTGAATCGCATCGAGCCCGCGGCCCTCGCGGCGCTCGACCGCCACCTCGACGCCATCGAGAGCGACCCCGCGTTGCGGGTCGTCGTCCTGACCGGAACCGGCCGGGTGTTCGGGGCCGGCTACCACATCGGCGATCTCGACGAACAGCACTCGGGCACCCGTACCCCGACCGGCGACGAGGTCGACTTCGAGACGGTCGCGAACCGCCTCGAAGGCTGCCCGCTCCCCACCATCTGCCGGCTGAACGGCAGCGTGTACGGGGGCTCCACCGACCTCGCCCTCGCCTGCGACTTCCGGATCGGCGTCGCGGGGACGGAGATGGTGATGCCGGCCGCGCGCCTCGGCACCCACTACTACCAGGGGGGAATCGAACGCTACGTGACCCGGCTCGGCGTCGGCGCGGCGAAGCGGCTGTTCATGGCCTCGGTGCCCCAGTCGAGCGAAGAAATGGTGCGGATCGGGTTTCTCGACGAGGCGGTGCCGGCGGAGGAGCTGGACGCCCGCGTCGACGCGCTCGCCGCCCGCCTCGCCCGCAACGCCCCCCTCGCGGTCCGCAACATGAAGCGTGCGATGAACCAGATCGCGGTGAACCGACTCGATGTGGAGGCGTTCCGCGCCGGCTACGAGGCGTGCCAGCAATCGCAGGACTTCCGCGAGGGGGTGCGGGCCTGGAAGGAGAAACGCACTCCGGTCTTCGAGGGGCGCTGATCCGAGGCGAGAGGAGAAAGGCCCCGAGGCGCTCAGGTGGGAAATGGGGGATCGGAGCGGGCTTTCGGGTTCAACTGCTCCGATCCGGCTCGTTCAACCGAACCCGAAACTTCGCTCCGACCGCCATTTCACACGTTGGTCTTCGAGGGGCGCTGATCCAAAGGCGAGAAGAGGACGGCCCCGGAGCGCTCAGGTGTGAAACGGGGGTCTTCGAGGGGCGCCGATCCGGCGCCTTCGGCGGCAGTTCCGCGGGCACGCGGACGGCTAGGCGACCTCGCCTTCGACGGGCTCCTCGCCGAGCTCCCGGACGGTCGCGCGAAAGCTCGCGGCGGCGGCGCCGAGGGCGCCCGGATCGCGGCTCCGGAACACGATCGACGTGCCGTAGCGCTTCTTCCGGTAGAACGGGTACGAGCCGATCTCGACGGCGGGACGCCACTCCTCCTGGATCGCGCGCAGGCGCTCCGCCACCGCCCCCTCGCCGAGGAAGCACGATATCGTGACCGATTCCGCGGGGGCTCCGCCCTCGAGCTCGTGGGCGATCTCCTCGAACATCGCCTGCATGATCGCCGGAACCCCGGCGAACACGTAGACGTTCTCGACCCGGAACCCCGGAGCATGGCTCACCGGGTTCTTGACGAGCGACGCGCCCTCCGGAATTCGGGCCATGCGCAGGCGCGCCTCGTTCAGCATCTCCGGCGGATAGTTCGCCCGCAGCACCGCCACCGCGTCCGGATGATGCCCGATCCCCACCCCGAACGCCCGGGCAATCGAATCCGCGGTGATGTCGTCGTGGGTGGGACCGATCCCCCCCGACGTGAACACGTACCGGTAGCGCGCCCGGGTCTCGTTGACGGCGGCCACGATCATGGCTTCGTCATCGGGAATCACGCGCGCTTCGCGAAGCTCGATCCCGAGCTCCGAGAGCCGGCGCGCGACGTGGTTGAGATTGCGGTCCGGAGTCCGGCCCGAGAGCACCTCGTTGCCGATCACCAGCATGCAGGCGGTCATTTCGCTGCTCATCGGTCCGGCGAGGATTCCCCTCCGGCCAATGAGACCGGTTCGAGGCCACCAGGCTTCTCGCGAACCTGCGCGGCGCCGCGCCCGTGGAGATGCCCGCACATCTCCCGGCCGCAAACTCGTTTCCTTGCGTCCACGAAACCGCCCTGCAAGTCCGGCTCACCCGTCGCGATGACGACACCTCGAGGAGTCTAGCGTATCATTCCCTCGCCCCTTGGAATTCGTCCGTACCCGCGCAGGCCGCAGGGAGTGTCACCCATGCACGTCGGCTACTCCGCCATCTTTCAGAACCCGGACGACGCCTTGTCCGACTACGAGGTCTACCGCAACGAGCTCCGGTTCGCCGAGATGGCGGAGCCCCTCGGATTCGAGTCGATCTGGTCGGTCGAGCATCACTTCACCGACTACACGATGTGCCCCGACGTGGTGCAGTTCCTCACCTACATGGCCGGCCGGACCGAGCGCGCGAAGCTCGGCACGATGGTGGTGGTGCTGCCGTGGCACGATCCCATGCGGGTGGCGGAGAAGGTCGCCATGCTGGACAACATCTCCGGCGGGCGGGTCATTCTCGGGATCGGCCGCGGGCTCGGCCGGGTGGAGTTTGAAGGATTCCGGGTGGACATGAACGAGTCGCGGCAGCGGTTCGTCGAATATGCCGAGTATGTGCTCGAGGGTCTCGAGAAGGGCCACGTGGAGTACGACGGCGAGTTCGTGAAGCAGCCGCGCCGCGACCTTCGCCCCGCCCCGTTCCGCACCTTTCGGGGCCGCACCTACGCGGCGGCGGTGTCCCCGGAATCCTCCCGGATCATGGCCAAGCTCGGAGTCGGCCTCCTCATCGTGCCCCAGAAGCCGTGGGAAGACGTCGAGCGCGAGATTGGCGAGTACCGGGTGCTCTACCGCGAGGTGAACGGCACGGAGCCGCCGCCGCCGCTCGTCGCGGGGTGGACGTTCGTGGACGAGAGCGCCGACCGCGCGGAAGAGATGGCCATGCGGTACATCGGCAAGTACTACGACACGGTGATGAAGCACTACGAGTTCAAGCGCGACCACCTGAAATCCACCCGCGGCTACGAGTACTACGCGTCGCTCACGAAGTACATCGACAAGCGGGGCCAGGACGGAGCCGCGGCGGACTTCGCGCGCCTGCACACCTGGGGGACCCCGGAACAGGTGTACGAGAAGATCATGGACATCCATCGAGCCGTCGGCCACAACGGTTTCATGGCCATCACGAGCTACTCCGGCATGCCCTGGAACGAGGCGGAGCGCAACATGCGCCTCTTCGCCCGCGAGGTGATGCCGGAGCTCAAGAAATTCGATTGCGAAGCACCGCAGTTCGAGCTGGAGGCGGCGGCGGACTGAGCCGGGGCACCGGCGTCAAGGCCGAACGGCACGCGGCGGCGTCCACGGGACCGGGGGAGACCGGAGGGATGAGCGCCCACGAGTCCGCCGGCTCCATGGCGGCGCGCTGAGCTCCGGAGCGAAGAGTCGTGGAGTGGCTGGCGGAATTCGGGCTGTTCCTCGCCAAGGCGGTCACGGTGGTGATCGCGATCGGCGTCGCGGCGGCTTTCGTCGCGGGCGCCGCAGCGCGGCACGCCCGCACGGGGCGAAAGCGCGGCACCGTTCCCGACGTCGTTCACATCAACCGGGACTATCGCCGGATGACGGCCGCGTTCGAGCGCGCCGCCCTCCCCCGCAAATCGGTCCGGGCCCGGCGCAAGGCCGACCGGACGGAGCGCAAGTCCCGTGACCGGGAGGAACGACGGCGCCTCGCGGGAGGCGTCGACGAAGGCAGGCGCCGCCGGGTCTTCGTCCTCGACTTCAAGGGCGACCTTCGCGCGAGTGGCGTGGACGCGCTGCGCGACGAGGTGACGATGGTGCTCGCGGTTGCCCGCGAACGCGACGAGGTGGTGGTCCGGATCGAGAATTCCGGCGGGGCCGCCCACGGCCATGGCCTCGGGGCCTCGCAGCTCGCCCGCATTCGTGCGCGCAGGATTCCGCTCACCGTGACGGTGGACCGGGTCGCGGCGAGCGGGGGCTACATGATGGCCTGCGTAGCGGACCGGATCCTCGCCGCACCGTTCGCGGTCGTCGGCTCCATCGGCGCGTTCGCGGCAATTCCGAACCTCCACCGCCTGCTCGAATCGCGCGGCGTCGACGTGGAGGAGTTCCAGGCCGGGGAGTTCAAGCGCACCGTGACCATGCTGGGGAAGAACACGGACGAGGGACGCGCCAAGCTCCAGGACCAGCTCGACAACATCCACAAGCTCTTCCGCGAGTTCGTGGCCGAATACCGCCCCTCCCTCGACATGGAGCGGGTATCGACCGGAGAGTACTGGCACGGACGCGATGCGCTGGACCTCAACCTGGTCGACGAGCTTCGAACGAGCGACGACTACCTGTACGAGGCGAGCCGCGAGGCGGATCTCTATCATTTCCGGGGAGCCGGGCGCCCACGGCTCCGGCATCGTCTCGCCGAGCTCGCCGAGCTCGCGATCGATCGATTCTCCATTCACCTCGCGCGTTGAGCCGAGCTCGGTCCGGAGGCTGGTACCCATGCACGCGAAACCGCGACACGCACGGCGGCGGACGGCGTGACCACGTCGGATCGCACCGCGGGCGAGACCGTTCGCAGGACCCCTCTCCACGACTGGCACCGTGCGAACGGCGGCCGGATGGTCGAGTTCGCGGGCTGGGACATGCCGGTGCAGTATCGAAGCGGAATCGTCGCGGAGCACCTCGCGACCCGGCGACGGGCCGGCCTGTTCGACGTGTCCCACATGGGTCGATTCCGCTTCCGGGGGGCAGGGGCGGAGGCAGCGCTCGGGAGGGTGCTGACCAACGACCCGGCGCGCCTGGCCCCGGGTCGCTCCCAGTACACGTTCATCGCCAACGAGCGGGGGGGAGCGGAGGACGACGCCTACCTCTACCGGCTGGATCGGGACGATTTCGTGCTCGTGGTGAACGCGTCGAACGCAGCGCACGATCGCGCCTGGCTCGAGGGCCGTCTGGAAGGGGAGGTTCGGCTGGCCGACGAGACCGAGCCGGTCGCGATGGTCGCGCTGCAGGGACCGGACTCCGAACGGATGCTCGAAACGATCGCGCCTCCGGGCTCGCTTCCGGCGACGCGGCGCAACGAGCACGCCTGCAGCCGCTTCGAAGACGCGGGACTCGTGGTCGCGCGGACCGGATATACCGGCGAGGCGGTCTGTTTCGAGCTCTTCGTCGAGGCCGGGCGCGCGGACAGCCTGTGGAGTCGTCTCGTCGCATCGGGGGCCGCCCCGGTCGGACTCGGCGCGCGCGATTCCCTCCGCCTCCAGGCCGGTCTCCCGCTCTACGGGCACGAGCTCGGCGATGACCCGGATGGCGTGGAGATTCCGATATTCGCGAACGCCCTCGCCCGTTTCGGGGTGCGGAGTCCGGGCGGCGGGACGGACTACGTGGGTCGCACCGCGCTCGAGCGCCAGCGCGAGGAGTTCGACCGGCTGCGGCGCGGTGAAGCCGGTACCGGGCAATTCCTGCCCCGCGTCGTCGCTCCAATCGCGGTCTTCGGGGGTCGCCGCCCGCTTCGGGCGGGCCAGAAGGTGTTGCACGATGACCGGCACGTGGGATTCGTGACATCGGGGACCAGCGTGCCGACCGGCCGGGAGGACGCTGCCGGCCGGCCGGAGATGCGGCCCATCGGACTCGTTCTGGTCGACAGCTCCGTCCCCTACGGTAGCGGGGAGCGGGTCCGGCTGCGGGTCCTCGACGCCCGCGGGAATGAGAACGAGGCGGAGATCGTCCCGGGGAATCTCTGAGCGGAACCGTCCCCAATCCCGGCCGGAGTCGCCTCCACGACCCGCCGGACGGTTCGCTCGATCGTAATTCCGCACTGCCTGAACCGTTCAACTCCGGCCTCCGGACGATGGTTGGTCGGGTCCCGGAACGGCTCGGTTTGGTGTAGATTCGGCGTACCCAAATCCGGAAAACGAGCGCATGGCGACCATGGAAGCGAACCCCGCAGAGGACGGAGGGATCCGGCCGGCGAAGATCCTCGTTGTCGACGACGAACCGGACCTCGAGATCCTCGTCCGCCAGAAGTTCCGCCGAAGGATTCGCCGCGGCGAGTTCGAATTCACCTTTGCCCAGAACGGACTCGAGGCGCTGGAACGCCTGGCCGAGAACCCCGAGCTCGAGATGATCCTCTCGGACATCAACATGCCGCGGCTCGACGGGCTGTCGCTGCTCAACGCGCTCGGCGACGTGAACCCGGAGATCCGGGCGGTAATGGTTTCGGCCTACGGCGACATGGACAACATCCGGACCGCCATGAACCGTGGCGCGTTCGACTTCGTGACCAAGCCCATCGATTTCGAGGACCTCGAGACCACGATCGACAAGACCCTCCGGCACTCGCGGGTCATGCGCGAGGCGCTGTCCTCGCAGAACCAGCTCCACGCCCTGCGCCAGGAGCTGAACATCGCCCATTCCATGCAGCTCTCCATCCTCCCGACCTCGTTTCCTTCGACACCGGAGTACGAGGTCCACGGCCGCGTCATTCCGGCGAAGGAGGTGGGCGGCGACTTCTACGACGTCTATCGGCTGGAGGACGGCCAGCTCGGCATCGTGATCGCGGACGTTTCGGGAAAGGGAATTCCGGCCGCGCTGTTCATGATGGTCTGCCGGACGCTCCTCAAGGGCATCGCGATCGGGATGGCCTCGCCCGCGGAGGCCCTTACCGAGGCGAACGCCCTGCTCCACGCGGAGAATCAGGCGAGCATGTTCGTCACCGTCTTCTACGGGGTGTTCAATCCGCGAAGCGGGGCGCTCACCTTCGCGAACGCGGGACACGAGCCTCCCGTCGTGCGCCGACTCGACGGTTCGACGGAAGCGCTGCCGTTCACGGGCGGCGTGCCGCTCGGAATCGTCGACGACATGCAGTTCGAGGAACGCACGAGCAATATCGAGTCCGGAGAGTTCGTGTACCTCTTCACGGACGGGGTGACGGAGGCCCTGAACGAAGCGGAAGAGGAGTTCGGGAACGACCGAGTCCACGAAACGATTTCGGGTGTCGACCCGGGCCCGGCCCGGGAAGCGGTCGAGGCTCTTGTGCGGACCGTTGTCCGGTTCAGTGGCGAGGCGGAGCAGTTCGACGACCTGACGTGCCTGGTACTGAAGGCAGGAGGGAACTCCCAGTGACCGAGAGCACCAGCGACGGAACCCTGAGCATCGTGCTCAAGAACGACAGCTACGAGCTCGAACGCCTGTCCGCCGCCCTCGACGATTTTGCGGACCGGCATGAAATGTCCGACAGGGCGCGGTTCCATCTCCAGCTCTGCCTCGAAGAGATGGTCCTGAACGTCATCAACTACGGTTTCGACGACGAAGGGGAGCACGAGATTCACGTCGAGTTCCGGTTCCACATCGACTCCCGTGTCGTCACCGTCGACATCCTCGACGACGGCCGTGAGTTCGATCCCCTCACCCAGGTCCCCAAGCCCGACACCGAAGCGAAGCTGGAGGACCGCACGGTGGGCGGCCTCGGCGTGCATTTCGTGCGCACGTTCATGGACGAAGCCAACTACCGGCACGAAGGGGGCAAGAATCGCCTGACCCTGACCAAGAACGTAGGGTCGTGACCGCACCCGCCGGCGTCCGCTCGTTGCGTTCGGCCGCAATCCGCTCCACGGGCGCGGCCCTTGCGCTCTCTGCGGCGATGGCCGCCGTATCGGTCCGGGCGGCGGAGATTCCGGGCGTCACGGAAGACCGTGTCCTGTTCGGCCAGTCCGCCGCGTTTTCCGGCCCCGCGCAAGCGCTCGGACGCGGCATGCAGCTCGGTATCCGCACGGCGTTCGAGGAGTCCAACCGAGCGGGCGGGGTGCACGGGCGCAGGCTCGAGCTCGTTTCGCTCGACGACACCTACGAGCCCGAGCTCGCGATCGCCAACACCCGCCAACTCATCGAAGAGGAGCACGTATTCGCCCTCGTCGGTGCGGTCGGAACGCCGACCTCGAACGCCGCCGAGCCGATTGCGTCCGCGGCCGGCGTGCCGTACATCGGACCCTTCACGGGAGCGGAGTTCCTGCGCAGCCGGACCCGCCCCATGGTGATCAATGTCCGAGCTTCCTATTTTCAGGAAACGGAGGAGATGGTCGAACGACTGTCGACCGACCTCGGAATCCACCGGATCGGGATCCTCTACCAGGACGACTCGTACGGACTCGCGGGGTTCAAGGGCCTGAACCGTGCGCTCAAGCGGCGCGACCTCGAGATCGCGGCGGTCGGGACCTATCCCCGCAATACGACGGCGGTGAAGAGCGCGGTGCTCGATCTCAGCCGAAGCCGGGTCGAGGCGGTGGTGATCATCGGCGCGTACCGGCCCGTCGCGGCGTTCATACGATGGTCGCGTCTGCTGGGTTTCGATCCCGTCTTCGTCAACATCTCGTTCGTCGGCAGCAACGCGCTCGCGCACGAGCTCAGGGAGGACGGAAACGGGGTGCTCGTGACCCAGGTGGTCCCTTTCCCCGGTGACCGCTCCATTCCGATCGTCGACGACTACCAACGGGCCCTCGCCGCGAACTCTCCGGACAGCGAGCCCGGGTTCGTCTCTCTCGAGGGCTATATCGTCGGCCGTTTCGTCGTCGAGGCACTCGACCGCGCGGGAAGCGATCTCACGCGCAACGGCTTCATCAACGCGGTAACCCTGACGGGCGTGCACGATCTCGGCGGATTCGAGCTCGAGTTCGGGCCCATCGACAACCAGGGCTCGGACCGGGTGTTCCTCACCGAGATCGGCCCGGAAGGAAGCTATCGTCCCATCGAGCGACTCGCCAGACGGACGGGCCCATGAACCGAGAATCCGATACTCTCGATACGGATCCGCCGGCGTCTCCGCCATCCGGCGAGGACTCGGACCCCGGGGCTGCGCAGGGGCCCGAGCGCACGGACGGAGCCCCCACGACCAGGCCCGGTCGGCGCGGCCTCGGCGTTGCCGGAAAGCTCTACCTCGGACTGGGGGGCGCCTTCGCGCTCGCATTGGCGGCGAGCCTCGTCGGGGGCTACTCGTTTCTCAATGTCGGCGACGCCCAGCGCCGGATCACCGAACGCAGCGTTCCCGATCTCAACTCCGCCTTCCTCCTCGCCCAGCGGGGAGCACTCATCGTCGCGGCAACCCCGCGTCTCATTTCTTCGGATACGCGCGAGGAGCTCGCCGACGCGCGCGCGGAGTTCGAAGCGCACCGTTCGGGCTTCGGGGAGATCGTTGCATCGGTTCGGCGCATGGAGGTCCGCCAGGGACTCATCGACAAGATGGACGAGGTGGCGTCGAGCCTGATCGAGAACATCGACTGGATCGACCGCTCGGTCGAGAAGCGCATCGAGATCGCGGCCGACCGCAATCGGATGGCCGAGGAAATCCAGATCGAACGGCGCGCGGTCGGCGACATCCTGGTGCCCAAGATCGACGACCAGATCCTGTTCCTCGCGACCGGGTATCGGACCCTCGAGGACGCGCCGGCTGACCACGAGGAGCGAGCGTCCTACGAGGAGCTCTCGCACTATCGCAGCCTGCTCACCCTGAGAGCCCAGTCCAGCCTTGCGGAGAGCCTCCTCGGCCAGGCGCTGCAGGTAGCGGACGCGGCTCTCATCCGTCCGATCCGCGAACGGTTCGACGCGGTAGCGAGAAACCTCGAGCGCGTGCGGGAGAAGGTCGACCTCCCGGAGCTCGAGACGCATCTCGCGCAGCTCGTCGGATTCGGCACGAAAGGCAACTCCGCCTTCCGCCTGCGCGAGAACGAGATCCGTCTCGTCGCCCTCCAACAGGAGTACCTCGCCCGCAACCGGCGCCTCGAGACGGAGCTCGTTGCCGCCGCCGAGGAGATCGTGGAGGCGGCCCGCATGCACGCGGCGGCGGCGGCCGCCGACTCGGAGTCGGCGATCCAGCTCGGCCTCATTCTCCTCCTCACCCTCAACGTGATCGGTATCGTGGCCCTGGTCCTCATCGGGTGGCTGCTCGTCGGCCGCGTGCTGGTGCGGCGGATCACGAGCCTCGCCGCCTCCATGCGCCGGATGGCGGCCGGCGATCTCGAGACCTCGGTCGACGTCGGCGGGCGTGACGAGGTCACGGACATGGCCGACGCGCTCGAGGTGTTCCGTCAACACGCCCTCGAGGTCCAGCGGCTCAATCTGGTCGAGATGCTGGCGGAGGAAGTCCGGGCGAAGAACGTCGAGCTCGAAGGGGTGCTGAGCGATCTTCGCCGGGCGCAGAACCAGGTGGTCCTCCAGGAAAAGCTGGCCGCCCTGGGACAGCTCACTGCCGGGGTCGCCCACGAGATCAAGAACCCGCTCAATTTCATCAAGAACTTCTCGGAAGTCTCGCGCGAGCTCACCGAAGAGCTGAAGGAGATCCTGGACGAGGGCGGCGGGAAGCTCGAAGAGAACACGCGTTCGGAGCTCGACGACGTGACCGAAGAGCTCGACACGAGTCTCGGCAAGATCGTCGAGCACAGCCTGCGCGCCGACAGCATCGTGCGAGGAATGCTCTCGCACTCACGTGATTCCTCCGGCGACCTCGAGCCGGTCGACGTGAATGCGATGCTGATGGAGTACGCCAACCTCGCGTACCACAGCCGGCGCGCCCTCGACAGCGAGTTCAACGTGACGTTCCACCAGGAATTCGACGAGGGGGCAGGGGAGATCCACGCCGTGCCGCAGGACATGAGCCGGGTGTTCCTGAACCTTGTGACCAACGCCTGCCAGGCAACCGACGAACGCCGCAAGGGCGAGTCGGGGGAATATCATCCCACCCTGTGGCTAAAGACCACGCGCGACGACGAGATGGTGAGTGTGCGGGTGAGGGACAACGGCACCGGAATCCCGGAAGACGTGAAGGCCAAGATCTTCGAACCGTTCTTCACCACGAAGGCGACCAACGAGGGGACCGGTCTCGGTCTCTCGATCTCGAACGACATCGTGCAGCGGCACGGAGGGCAGATGAGCGTCGAGTCCAAGGAAGGCGAATTCACCGAGTTCATCGTCAGGCTTCCGGTGGTCGGGGCGGCGACGGCGGTTATCCAGGAACCGGAGGAAGGCGGCGAGGAAGACGCCGCGGCGTGACGCGGCGTCCGCGGTATCGGTTGGAACCCCGGGACCGACCGGCTCTCCGCCGCCCCGCGGCAGCGGTGACGGGCCGCTGCAATCGAATGTTTCGGGGCCGGCCGTCGCCGGCACGGAGAGGACGACGAATCACATGAACGACCGCCCCGCGGCCCCGCCGCCCGTTCCCGCGCGCGCCGCCGCTTCCCTGCTTCTCGGTCGCGAAGGAGCGACCGGTCCGGAGCTGTTCCTCCTTGCGCGCAGCCGCGCCAGCACGTTCGCGTCCGGCGCGCTGGTCTATCCCGGCGGCGCGGTCGACGACGCGGACCGAAACCCGGAGCTCCGTGCCCATGCCGAGGGGGCGGAGGGCCTCGACGACGATGCGCTCTCGTTCCGGGTCGCGGCCATCCGCGAGGCATTCGAGGAGTGCGGCCTCCTCTTCGCGCGCGCCCGGGGGTCGAGCGCGCTGATCGGACGCGAGAGGGTCGACGCGATCAGGCTCCGCTTCGCCGGGGCTCTGGCCGACCATTCGCTGGACATGCTGGAGCTCGCGAAGGCCGAGCACCTCGTGCTCGCCTGCGACCACCTGGTGCCGTTCGCCCACTGGATCACGCCCGAGACGCAACCGAAGCGTTTCGACACCCACTTCTTCCTGGCCGCGGCGCCCCCGGACCAGGAAGCGAGACATGACGGCCACGAGTCGACCGATTCCATCTGGATCACCCCTCGCGCGCTCGTCCGGGAGGCGGACGCCGGCGAGTGGTACGTCATGTTTCCCACGCGTTTGAACGCGCAGAAGTTCGGCCGGAGCGCCTCCGTGGCGGAGGCGATTTCCACGGCCAGGAATGCCCCGGTGGTCACCGTGATGCCGAGCGGGCGCAAGGTCGAGGGCGGACGGCGGCTTCGGATCCCGAAAGAAGCGGGGTACGGGCTCACCGTGGCCTTCGTCGACTCGCGGGGCGCGGTATCGAGGCTCGGCTGACCCCCGTCCTCCGGCCCCGGTCGCGGGCGCTACCCGGGCAGCCCGGTCCCCTCGCCCAGGTCCAGCATCAGGTTGAGATTCTGAATCGCGGCTCCGGACGCCCCCTTGCCGAGGTTGTCCAGAATCGCGACCAGGAGCACGTGCCCGGACGGATGCGCGTGCACGTGCAGATCCATCCGGTTGGTGTCGTTGCATCCCCGGGGGTCCAGCGCCGTTTCGCCCGCGGTCGCGCCCGTCCCGGGCGCCACCCGGACGAACGCCTCTCCGGCGTACCGGTCGGCGAGCGCCTCGCGGATGCGGTCTCCGTCGCTCGCGAGCAGGCCGGCCGGGATCGGTACCTGAACCCGCATCCCGCACCGGAACGGGCCGACCGCCGGCACGAACTGCGGTTCTCGGGCGAGCCCCGCGTAATGGACCATCTCGGGGATGTGCTTGTGGAGCCGATCGAGTGCGTAGGGCGCCTCGAAAGGCAGGCTTCCGAGCCCGGTCTCGGATGACTCCCACCGCTCGATGAGGGCGCGGCCGCCCCCGGAGTAACCCGAGAGGGCGTGCACCGCGAGGGGGGCGTCGGGAGCGACCAGACCCGCGTCGACGAGGGGCCTGACGAGGAGCAAGAACCCGCTCGGGTAGCAGCCGGGGTTCGACACACGCTCCGCGGCGCGCACGGCGGCGCGCTGTTCAGCGTCGAGCTCCGGGAGCCCGTACGTCCAGTCTCTGGCGACCCGGTGTGCCGTGCTCGCGTCCACGATTCGCGTCCCGCCGGTGGCGGCCCACGCGGCCGCATCGCGCGCGGCGTCGTCCGGCAGGCAGAGCACGGCGACGTCGGCCTCTTCCACCCGTTCGCGTCGAGCCGACGAGTCCTTGCGCAGCGCCTCGGGCAGGTGCAGGAGCTCGAGGTCGTCGCGCCCCGCGAGCCAGTCGCGGATGCGAAGCCCGGTGGTGCCCACGTGGCCATCGATGTAGACCTTCGGCCGGTTGGACGGCATCGCTCAATCCTCCTCGCACCGTGATGCCCGGCAGAGGCGGGCCCGGCCGGTCGGGCCGCGCATCGCTGCGCCGCAGCGGGCGGCGGGTGCAGGTCGATTGCCTGCGCCGGCCCGCACGCCGACCCGAACGCGAACGGCCCCCGCGCCGGGCGGCGATTATAATCTCCGAAGAATGTTCCCCGAGCACATCCATTCCGGGCCGATTCGCGCGGTCACCTTCGATCTCGACGATACGCTCTGGGATGTCGAACCCGCCATCGCGCGGGCGGAACGCGAGCTTCGCACCTGGCTCGACGCGAACTGTCCGGAAACGGCGGCGCGCTATGACCGCGAAGCCCTGTTCCGGATCCGGGGCGAGATCATTGCGGCGCGGCCGCCCCTGCGGCACGACGTGAGCGAGCTGCGGGTGCAGGTGCTGAAGTCCGCGCTCCTTCGGACCGGTCACGATACGCGGGCGGCGGAGCGTCTCGCCCGGGCCGGGTTCGAGGTGTTTCTCACCTCCCGGCACGCGATCGAGTACTACGATCATGCGGTGGAGGTGTTGCGGAAGCTGCGCCGCCGCTACGTGCTCGGAGTCCTCACCAACGGCAACGCGGACGTGCGCCGGCTCGACATCGGTCCCCTCTTCCACTTCGCGATTCAGGCCGGCGAGGTCGGATCGAGCAAGCCCGAGCCGGTGATGTTCGAGGAGGCGATGCGCCGGACCGGCCTGCAGCCGCGGGAGATCGTGCATGTCGGGGACCACCTCGAGAACGACGTGGCGGGGGCGAAGAGGCTCGGCTGGCACACGGTCTGGGTCAACCGGGCGAATGCCCCTCGCCCGGCCGGCGCGGCCGCCGCGGACGGCGAGGTCGTCTGCCTCAGCGAGCTGCCTGCGGCCATCGATTGCATCGAGGCCGCCGCCGGCGCATCCTGACGGTCCCGCGCCGAAGGGCGACCGCCGCCCGGCCCGGAACAATCGCGAATCGCCCTGCGAAGAAACGCCGGTCCGCTTTCGGGAACGGCGTTCCGGAGCACCCCGGCGCCCCCACGAGCGGGGCCGGGGTTCGTTCCGGGCTACGGTGCGCCCGCGCTCCCCGCCGACTCCCGCTCCTCCCCCGCTCCCGGCAGTCGGGGCGCAGGGTTCGCGTCGACCGTGCCGGCAAGGTGGACCGTCGAGGTCGGGAACGCGATCTCCGCCCCGTGGCGCTCGATGATTGCGTTGACCTCGAGCAGCACGTCCTGCTTGACGGCGTGATACTCGTCCCACGCCTTCGTGCGCGTGAACGCGTAGATGAAGAAGTCGAGCGACGACGGTGCGAAGGCGTTGAAGTTCACCATCAGGAACTCGTCGGAGTCGATCTCCGGATGTGACTCGAGCATCGCGCGCACGTCGTCGACGATCGGCTGCACTCGGCTCGAGTCGTCGTACCGGACGCCGATCGTCTCGTAGATCCGGCGGTTGAGCATCCTGGTGAAGTTCTCGATGGCGATGGTCGCGAAGACCGAGTTCGGTACGTAGAGAGGCCGGTTCTCGAAGGTGCGGATCCGGGTCAGACGCCATCCGATCTGCTCGACGGTGCCCATGATCTCGCGATCCGGGGAGCGGATCGTCTCACCGACGGTGAAGGGCCGATCGAGGTAGATCATGAGCGCGCCGAAGAAGTTCGCGAGCATGTCCCGGGCCGCGAACCCGACCGCGATTCCGCCGATCCCACCGAACGCGAGCACCCCCGAAATGCTGAATCCGAGGGTCTGCATCACGACCAGGGCGGCGGTGATGATGATTGACGCCCGCAGCAGCTTCGCGACGGCGTCGAGGGTGGCCCGGTCGAGCGCACGCTCGCCCCGGTCCGCTCTCGCGACGAGGTTCGCCTCCACCCTCGCGACGAAGCGGACCAGGAACCACGCGATGCAGGCCACCACGCCCACGTCGCGGACCGCATCGATCGCCTCGAAGATCGTTCCTTCCCCGGCTACGGGAACGAGGCTTGCCGCAAACGCGATTCCCACCACCCAGATGAGCACCCGGAGCGGCCGGCGAAGCGAATCGACCAGGGCATCGTCCCACGGAGTGGCGGTGAGCTCGAGGCGCCGTCCCCAGGCCAGCAGGATTCCGCGTGCCGCATAGCTCGCCACCAGGGTGAGGAAGACGACGACGAACGCCTGCCACACCCATGGCTCGAGCGGCAGCGACGAAACGAGCTCGGAGAGGTTCATTCAGGTGCCGGCCGGTGTCCGGTGGCGAGGAAGCCGCGTGACGGGTCGAGACCCGGAATCAAACCTGACCGGCCTCCCCCCGGTCCACGTTGCTCCGGCGGAAAGGCCGGTTCCTTCGCACCGGGACCGACGGCTGCCGGCGAAACGGGACGGTCAGGGCGCGGTTGCCTTCCCGTATGGGTTCGGATTGCCCCTCGGCGGGTGAGGCGCGACGGCCCGACTCCGGAAACGGAGCGCGCCGCGGGACGGGGTACCGGGCCGGCCTCACCGGTCAGTGGTCCGGGCGGCTCGCCTCCCAGGCCGCCCGCTGCTCCGGCGTGGCCTCGGTCTGATGCCGGTCCTTCCACCGGGCGTAGGGCATGCCGTACACGATCTCTCGCGCCTCGTCGTATTCCATGCCGATGCCCCGCTCCTCGGCCGCGGCCCGGTACCACTTCGAGAGGCAGTTGCGGCAGAACCCGGCGAGGTTCATGAGGTCGATGTTCTGCACGTCCGCCCGTTCGCGCAGATGCGCCACCAGGGTACGGAACGCGGCCGCCTCCAGGGCGGTCCGGGTATCGTCGTCCATCGGATGACTCCGAGGCCAGGAAGTGAAAGGAGTATTCTAGCCCGGCTCCGACCGCAGTTTCCGCCACGACGAAATGGCGCGCGCGTCGCCGCGACCGCTCGAGTTCCCTTCCCGAAGCAGGAGGCCGGACGGCCGTCGCGGACGCCCGGAGGCAGTCCTACCGTGCCACCCTCGAAACCACGCGGGCTCGGGAGCTCCACTGCATTCGAGAGCGCCGCGCCGACGCGCAGGCCCCCTTGTCTCGGGCATCGAGGCGGCTGCGCGGCGACGGTGACCGCACCGGGCTCCGCGTACCCTGCCGAAACGTGGTCTCAGGCGGCGCGGGGCCCGTTGTCCAGGAGCTCGCGGGGAAGGCGGAACGTGACGTTCTCCTCGATCCCGTCGAGATCCGTCACGGTCACCTCGAACAGCTCGCCGAGCCGTGCAATCAGCTCCTGGACGAGCTCCTCCGGGGCCGATGCGCCCGCGGTGACGCCCACCGAATTCGCTTCGTCCAGCCAGGACGCATTCAGGCTGGAGGCATCGGAAATCAGGTAACTGTCGATTCCCGCCTCTTCGCTGATCTCGCGTAGCCGGTTCGAGTTCGAGCTGTAGTCGGCGCCGATCACCAGGACCACGTCGGCCAGGTCTGCCAACCGGCGGACCGCGGTCTGCCGATTCTGGGTGGCGTAGCAGATGTCCTTCACGTCGGGACCCTGAATTCGCGGGAAACGCTCCTTGAGCGCCGCGATGATCTCGCGGGTATCGTCGACGCTCAGGGTCGTTTGCGTCACGTAGGAGAGCTTCTCCGGGTCGATCGGTTCCAGAGTCGCCACGTCGGCGAGGTCCGACACCAGGTGGACTTCGCTCGAGACCTGTCCCATCGTCCCCTCGACCTCGGGGTGGCCGGCATGGCCGATGAGGACCACCTCGTAGCCCTTCCGCGCATAGCTCTTCGTCTCGTTGTGAACCTTGCTCACCAGCGGACAGGTCGCGTCGATCACCTGCAACCCGCGGACTCCGGCGTCGTTCACCACCTTCCGGGCCACCCCGTGGGCGCTGAACACCGTGACCGCCCCCTCGGGGATTTCGTCCACCTCCTCGACGAAGCGGGCGCCCTTGGCGCGCAGGCTTTCGACCACATGCTTGTTATGCACGATCTCGTGTCGCACGTAGACCGGCGCACCGTAGATCTCGAGCGCACGTTCGACGATGTCGACGGCCCGGACGACCCCGGCGCAAAAGCCTCTCGGCCGCGCCAGGATGACCTGCAATGCTCTGTTCGCCACCTGCAATCCCCTGCATGACCGGAGGTTCACGGCCGACCGGCGTTCACTCTAACGCATGGAGACTCTCGTGCACGATGAACGGCGTCCAAGTCTCCCGGGCACTGCAATCGTCGCGAGGCGCGCGTTGCCCGGATGCGTGGAAGCCATCGCCGCTCAGATACGACCGTTCCGACCGCGCCGGACGATTCGATCCGCCCTGAATCGTACCATTTCGATTTATTGAACTGTCCAAGGTTTCATTTGTTATGCATTGACTTTTTTTTGATTTCGGACCAGTATCTTCGCGCGAAAAATTTCGCGTAGTCGCGCGTCGCCTCGCAAGGAGGTCGAGAGAGATGATTCTCGTCCCGTCTGCTTATGCCGACGGCTATGCCAGGGCGCGTCGCCAGGATGCGGAGGCGGCCGAGAACTACATCCGACACACGACCATCGGCGATGCCGAGCTCGACCCGGTGATGGAGGAGCTCCATTCGCTGCCGCCGCCGGCGCTGCACATGTACATCAAGGCAGGGATCGAGCAGGAGGAAACGGTACTGAGCTCCGCGCCGCAGGCGCTGCGCGATTTCTTCGACAAGGTTGACCACGACGTGCCCTCCTGGGTCGACTTCGATTCCTTCTGGCCGGGTACGCGTGCCTTCTTTGCCAACATGGGCAACATGCTCATCGCGTACGCAATCGGCAGCGCGGTGGAGGGGTTCTCCACCCTGGTCAGCAAGTCCTTCTCGATAACCGGGAGGGTGACCGGGCTCGGACCGGGGGCGGAACGACGCCTTCGGCAGAACAATCGTCACATGGTCGAGGTCTACTACCCGGAGGGACTGAGACGGGACGGCGAGGGATGGAAGATATCCACTCGCATCCGCTTCATTCATGCCCGGATGAGGAGGTTGCTGGCGGAGTCGGGCGCCTGGGACCATGAGGCGTGGGGAACGCCGCTGAGCGCGGCCCACGTGGGAGGAATTGCCCTGTTCACGTTTTCGATTCGCCAGTTCGAGCATGCGATCTCGATGGGCTCCGAAATCAACGAAGAGCAACGCAATGCCATCGTCCGTATCTGGCGCTATGCCGGCTATCTCCTCGGAGTGCCCGAATCCATTCTCTTCGTCAACGAGGAGGAGGCGAGGAGGACCTACGATATCGGTCACATTTGCGAACCGGTTCCCGACGCCGACGCGATCGGCGTGGCAAATTCGGTGTTCAAGGCGATTCCGCAGATGGCGGGCGTTACGGGAGAGGCCGAGACGAGGTCCCTCCAGTTGTACGCGTATAGACTCTCGCGAGCGCTGATCGGCAACGAGCTCGCCGACCGGTACGGATTCCCGAACACCGTCAGGATACGGGCGCTGGTGCTCGCGTACTACCGGATGCGAAAGCACATACTGAATCTCATGGCCGGTCGCCGACGCATTCGGGAAGCGGATTTCGACCAGATTTTCGAGGCGGCCCAATACGACTCGGGAGGAATCAGCTACCGTATGCCCGACCATGTGCGGTCAGCGAAACAGAGCCCCTGGTGATCACGTCTCGCGAGATTGAGCGACGGCTCGTATCAACGGCACGGCGATTCGCCAGCGTGACCGGTTGACGCGGTACTTCCGGATTTCCGGTTTCAGATTGCAAGCGGGCGCAGGAGTCCGATTCACGAGGCTACGGGTCATTTGACGATGGATCGATACATCTCCATCATCCTTGGGCGCCGATGGGTGGTCGTTGCACTGGCCCTGCTCGTCATGCTGCTCACCGCGGGAGGCGCTCGGTATCTGACGGTCACGAGCGACTACCGTACGCTGTTCGGCGAAGCGAATCCGCATCTCGCGGCGTTCGACGCGTTGGAAAACACCTACTCCGCATCCAACGTGGCGCTGATCGCGATTGCTCCGCACGACGGGAACGTCTTTACTCGCGCAACCCTCGGCGCAATCGAGGAGCTGACCGAGGAATCGTGGCGCGTTCCCTATTCCAGCCGGGTCAACTCCCTGACGAACCATTCCCACAGCGAAGCCCACGGAGACGATCTGGTCGTGGAACCGCTGGTGGACGACGCCCTCTCCTTGAGCGATGACGGCCTCGCGCGGGTCAGAGACATTGCGCTGAACGCTTCCGACATCTCCGGCCACCTTGTCTCCTACGACGGACGCGTAGCCGGACTGACGATCCAATTCGTCCTGCCCGAGGACCCCGAGCCCGCCTGGGCCGAAATAACCGGCCATCTCGGCGGTGTTCTGGACGAGGCCCGAAGCGGCCATCCGGAAATCGCGTACTACCTGACGGGCAATGTCGTCATGAACCACGCCTTCGCAGAAGCCACGAAGGACGACCTCGAGACCCTCGTTCCGCTTGTCTTTCTCGTCATTCTCGCCTCCGCCGCCGTTCTCCTGCGCTCCCTGATCGGCACCGCGCTCATCGCCTTGATGATCGTGTTCGTGGTCAGCACCACCATTGGTCTTGCCGGCTGGCTCCGCACGGTATTCACGCCGGTCAGCGCGAGCATACCGATAATCGTCATGACGTTTTCGGTTGCCTATTCAATCCACATCATCTTGGCCACCCTGACGCAAATGAGAAACGGACTGGACCGGGACGAGGCCATTGCCGAATCGCTGCGCAACAACGCCTGGCCGGTGTTTCTGACCACCGTCACGACCGCAATCGGATTCCTCAGCCTGAATTCCGCCGAGGCGCCACCGTTTCACGTTCTTGGCAATTTCGTGGCGTTTGGAGCGTTGTGCACGTTCGCCTATTCGATGACCCTGGTGCCGGCGCTTCTCTCGATTCTTCCACTTCGCTCTCGCCCTGCCGCCGCCCCGCGGTCTTCCCTGTTCGAGCGCCTCGGCGAGTTCGTTGTCGCCCGCCGAAAGATCCTGCTCGGATTCGCGTCCCTGCTGGTCCTCGTTCTCGCGACGGGAATTCCTCGCATCGAGCTCGGTGACAACTGGACCCGGTATTTTGACGATCGCTACGAATTCCGGCGCAGTACCGACTTCATCATCGAGAACCTGACCGGACTCGACAGGCTGGAATACTCGCTGAGCGCAGGCCGCGAAGGCGGCATTACCGATCCCGACTACCTGAGCCTGGTCGATGCCTTCGCTGCATGGTACCGGGAACAGCCGGAAGTGGCGCACGTCCAAGCGTTTCCGGACATCATGAAGCGTCTGAACCGGAACATGCACGGCGACGACCCCGCCTTTCATCGGATTCCGGACGATCCGGCCCTCGCTGCGCAATATCTGCTGCTCTACGAGCTGTCGCTTCCGTTCGGCAGCGACCTCAACGACCGAATCGATGTCGCCAAATCGGCAACGCGGATGACCGTCGTGCTTCGCAGCTCATCGTCCGAGGAACAGCGCGAGCTGGATGCGCGCGCGCTGGGCTGGCTCCAGGCGAACGCACCCGCCCTGGCCACCGAGGCATCCGGTCTCACCATGGTCTTTGCGCACCTTTCGCAACGAAACATCGACAGCATGCTGCGCGGTACGATCCTGGCCATGGCGCTCATCTCGTTCATCCTGATTGGGCTGTTCCGCAGCATCCGCCTCGGATTGATCAGCCTTCTCCCCAATTTCATTCCGGCCGTCATGAGCTTCGGTCTCTGGGGCTATCTCATCGGAAACGTCGGACTGGCCGCATCGGTCGTCACCGCAATCGCGTTCGGAATCATCGTGGACGACACGATCCACTTTCTGAGCAAGTACCGGATGGCCCGGAGTCAGGGTCTGGCTTCACCCGAAGCCGTTCGCTACTCGTTTCGCACCGTGGGTCGAGCGCTGAGCACCACGACCGCGGTCCTTTCCCTTGGCTTCCTGGTGTTCGCGTTCTCGGGGTTCGAGAGCAGTTGGGCGATGGGGCTCCTGATCATGCTCACAATCGTCTTCGCGTTGCTTGCAGACTTTCTGCTCCTTCCCCCGTTGCTGATGGCACTTGATCGGAGAAAACCATGATTCACTCCCGTGCGTCCCGGCGGGCGTTCCGATTGCTCGTTCCGATCCTTCTGACCGGTCCGGTCGCACCCCTGACGGCATTCGCGGCCACCCCCGAGGAGACCGGTCTCAAGATTGCAGTCGAGGCCCGAGAGCGAGGGACGGGATTTGGAAGCTTCACGGCCCGCCAGGCGATGGTGCTCCGCAACAAGCAAGGGCAGGAGAGCCGTCGACAGGTCCGGGTCAAGGTCCTCGAGGTCGAGGATGACGGCAACAAGAGCATGTTCGTGTTCGACAATCCGCGCGACGTCAAGGGAACCGCTCTGCTGGTCCATGCGCACCGGAACGAGGCGGACGACCAGTGGCTCTACCTGCCCGCCCTGAAGCGGGTGAAGCGCATCAGCTCCTCGAACCGATCCGGATCGTTCATGGGCAGCGAGTTCGCCTACGAGGACATGAGCGCACCGGAGGTGGAGAAGTTCACGTACCGGTACCTTCGCGACGAGCCATGCGGCGACCTGACCTGCACGGTGACCGAACGGTTGCCGACGGACCGGAAATCCGGATACCTGCGCCAGATTGTGTGGCAGGATCGCGAGGAGCTTCGTACCTGGAAGATCGAGTACTACGACCGCAAGGACGAGCATCTGAAGACCCTCACCCTGGGGGGCTACCAGCAGTTCCTGGATCGGTTCTGGCAGGCCGGAGAGATGACGATGGTCAATCACCTCACCGGAAAGAGCACCGTCCTCACCTGGACCGATTTCGAGTTCCGGACCGACCTCGACGAGCGTGACTTCACGAAGACCGGCCTGAAGCGGGCGCGCTGATGCGGCTGCGCACCGCACTCGAGCGGTCGGCACTCTGCGCCGCGGTCGGTTTCGTCCTCGCCGCCGGGGCACCCGCCTGGGGCGAGGGCCTCGAACGGGATCTCTCCGGAAGCTTCCGCCTGGAGAGCCGCTGGTTCCCCGAATCCGCGGCCCATTCCGGTCAGCGCACGCTGGCGAGCGGCTTCGTTGCGGAGCCCACCGTGTTCCTCGAGGACGAGGAGGGCCGGAGCTTCACCCTGACCCCGTTCCTTCGTTACGACAGCGCGGATTCACGCCGCACGCATGCCGACCTGCACGAAGCCTATCTGCTTCTCTTCGGCGATCTCGGCGAAGGAGAGTGGGAAGCACGGCTCGGCTTCGATCGGGTGTTCTGGGGCGTCACCGAGCTGAACCACCTGGTCGACATCGTCAACCAGACCGATCTCGTCGAGCATCCCAACGAGGAGGCGAAGCTCGGCCAGCTCATGGCCCACCTCACCTGGTTCGGCGACTGGGGGGCGGCCGAGCTGTTCGCCCTTCCGGGGCACCGCGAGCGCACGTTCGCCGGCCGTCACGGCCGCCTGCGCTCGGGTCTCGTGGTCGACGACGATCTGGTGGGTTACGAGAGCGGGGCGGAAGAACGGCACCTGGACGTGGCCGCGCGCTACAGCCACAGCTTCGGGCCTCTCGACCTCGGCGTGAGCGTATTCGACGGCACGAGCCGCGAGCCTTCCCTTCGGCCCGCATCGTTTCGGCCGGTCCTCGACGCCAATGGGAACCAGGTCCTGGACAACGAGGGCGCGCCGATACTGACCCCGCGGTCGCTCGCGCCCTGGTACCCGCAGATTCGTCAGGTGGGACTCGATGCCCAGCTCACCGTCGAATCCTGGCTCTTCAAGTTCGAGGGCATTCATCGCACGGGAGCCTTCAACGCTCCGAACCGGCGGCACCCAGTCGGAGAGAAGGAAGACCATGCCGCCCTCGCGATCGGTGGCGAGTACACCTTCTACTCGGTGTTCGAATCCGCTGCCGACCTCGGACTGCTCGGCGAGTGGAGCTACGACGGGCGCGGCCGACGGTCGACCGACAAGTTCCAGGACGATGTCTTCCTCGCTGCCCGCCTCGCCCTGAACGACCCCGAAAGCACCGAGTTCGTTGCGGGTCTCGTCGTGGACAGGGACTACTCGACCCGCACGTTGACCGTGGAATGGAACCGCCGTCTCTCGGACCGGTGGTCCGTTCGCGCGGAGGCAGTCGCCTTCCTGGCTGCGGACGAAGCGGACCCCGTCCACGTTTCACGGCGCGACAGCTTCATTGCCCTGGACTTCGTCTACAGCTACTGAACCTCGCAAGTCCCGCCCGAACGGGCGGAACTCCGCACCGGGCCGACCCCATCGAGACCTGGTCGATCTCCGGTCGGGAGCTCGCCTGGTCCGGAACGACCGGCCGGCCATCCGTTGACGCGGCGCGCGTTCCGCCCCGGAAGGGTTGCGACGAGAGGCGCGGAGCCGTAGCCGACATTGGCGCCGCGCGCTGTCGAAGCGTCTCGAGGGAGTACGGCCCGTTCGCGCGAAAACCCCTGTTATTCGCGCCTCCGTGAGCAGATTGGCGTCCGCGGCAGGAAGTCGTTGACTCTTCCGGACTAACTTCCGCCCGCGGCGCGCGCGGCCATGTGGCCGGAGCGAATGGCGCCTTCGATGGTCGCGGGCAGGCCAGTGTCGATCCAGTCGCCGGCCAGGTACACGTTGGCGAAGCCGCTACGGTTCCCCGGCCGGCGGCGGATCTCGTCCGGAGTCTGGGCGAACGTCGCCCGCCGCTCCTTCACGACGCGATGAACGGGCAGCGCGTGCCGATTCAGCGAAAGGGCGGAGGCGACGTCGTTCCACGTCTTGCGCGCGATATCGTCGGCGGGAACGGCGGCCAGGTCGTCGGCGGCACTGATTGTGATCGATACGACGTCGCCACGCACGAAGATCCATTGTGCCGTCCCTCCGACGAGGCCGAGAAACGGCAGGTCGGGCGGCAGGCGGGCGGGCTCCGACAGGCGAAAGTGGACGTTGACGATGGTGTTGCTCCCCTCCGGTACGCTGAGAGACGGCACGAGGGCGGCGGCGGCGGAGGGCGGCACGGCGAGGATGACGCGGTCCCCGCCATGCAACGAGACGGTTTCCCCGACGAAGGCGAGGCGGCTCGCCCGGCCGTCCGTGTAGTCGACCTCGCGGAGCCTTCGTCCCAGCCGCACCGTCGCGCCGTGGCGTTCGAGGAATTCGAGCGCCGGGTCCACGAACGCGTGGGAAAGCCCGAGGCTCGCAATTCGCGGACGGCAGCTCTCCTCTCCACGCGCAAACGTTTCCAGCAGCACGGGCCGGAGCAGGCGTGCCGCCCCGGTGCGCGCCGGGGTGTTCAGCGCGGCGACGGCGAGCGGCTCCCAGAAACGCTCGAACAGGGCTCCGTAGCCGCCGACGCAGTCGCTCACCGTCCGGTCGGGGTCGGCCAGCGCGAGTCGCAGCGCGGAGAGGTAGCTTCGGGCATTGGTGCCGGGCACCCGCCGATCGGCGCGAAGGATCCACCACGGGAGCCTTCCCGGATTGGGCCGCACCTCCCATCGGAGGCCGGTTCGAAGGTCGAGGAAGGGAAAGCGCGCCATGGCGGGACCGACCAGCACGTTCCGCGCCCCGATGTCCGCGAGGTAGCGCATGGCGGACCGGTTGCCGCTCAGCAGCAGGTGGTTGCCGTTGTCGATCAGGCAGTCGAGCTTCGCGTCGACGTACGACCGGCAACGGCCCCCGGCGCGGCCGCCCGCTTCGTGGACGGTGACGGCCCGCCCCGCGCGCACCAGCCGCACCGCGGCGGCAAGTCCGGCCAGACCGGCGCCGACCACATGCGTTCGGGACACGCAGACGGAGCCGTCAGAAGAACCCGTACTGGAGGCCGAGCCACATCCTGCGCGCGCGCGTCAGCCGGATCGGTCCGCCGATCCGCTGCCATCCCCGCTCCTCCAGACGGTCGAGGGTCTCGCGATAGACCGCCATCATGAGCACGGCCGGACGCATCTTTCGCCAACCGAGCTCCGTCAGCAGCCGGCTGGCCTCGGTGTAGTAGCCGCGCGCGAGGGTGACCAGCTCCTCGCACACCCGGGCGAAGCCCGGATGCACGAACACCACGGTCGGCGACGCGGCCGAGACCCCGTGCCGATCGAGCATGTCGCGCGGGACGTACAGGCGCTGCATCGCGGCGTCCTCCTCGAGATCGCGGAGGATGTTGGTCAACTGGAGCGCGTTCCCGAGCGCCTCGGCGATCCGGGGGCCCGGGTGCCGGGGAACGCCGAAGGCGTGGACCGAGAGCACGCCGACGGACCCCGCGACCTTCCGGCAATAGCCGAGCAGCTCATCGAGGTCCCGCATCCGCACGGACGGGGCGGCATCGATCTCCATCCCGTCGATGAGGGCGAGGAATTCTTCCCGCGGCAGGTCGAAGCGGCGCACCGGACCGAGGAGCGCCCGCGTCGTGGGCCACTCCGGCCGTCCGGCATAGAGACGGTCAATCTCCTCTCGCCACGCCGCGAGCGCCCTCTTCTTGTCCGCCACCTCCCCCGGCTCGTCGACAATGTCGTCCACCTCGCGGCAGAACGCGTAGATCGCGTGCATCGCGCGCCGCCGCTCCGCCGGCAGCACCCTCATCCCCCAGAGGAACGACGTCCCTGACCGGGCGACGACGCGGTTCACGTGGGTCCAGGGGTCCACCCGACCCTGCGCCGGACCGTCGCGCCCGATCGCGGGTCGACGGGCCGTGGTCATGAGGGCAGGAGCTTGCGGCGGGTGCGCCGCCGGGCCCGACCGGACAGGGCTCGGCCGATTCCGACCGCAAGGCAGGCGCCGAACTGCACCTTCGTCAGCACGACCCGCTCGGCGAGGGGATCCCGCCGGCGGAGCTCTCGGCCGAGCTTCCTCGCGATGGCGACGATCGCGGCCGCTTCCATGGAGAAACGGATGTCGCGAAGCGCCCCCGGCAGCCGCTCGGCCTGCGCCAGCAAGCCGTCGGTCGCGTCGAGACAGCGGTCCAGCACGCGCCGCAGCCCGGCCGGGGTCCGGCTTCCGGCGAGAACCTCGACCCCGATGCCCGCTTCGGCCATCCAGTCCTGCGGGAGGTAGACCCGGTCCAGCGTCCGGTAGTCGTCCCCGCAGTCCTGCAGGTGGTTGAGAACCTGGAGCGCGTTGCAAAGGGCGTCGGATGCGGGGTACGCCGCGTCGGATTCGCCGTGCAGATCGACGAGGTAGCGCCCCACGGGGGCCGCCGAGTAGCTGCAGTAACCGACCAGGTCGTCCCAGTCGTCGTAGCGGAGCTTCGTCGCGTCCTGCTTGAACGCGCGGGTCAAATCCACGCAGTGGCGGTGCGTGACCCCGGTCGCGTCCAGGCTGTGACGGATTGTGTGGGCCTTGCGAAACGCCGGACCGGTCGAATCGGCCCCGCTCACCGCCCGGGCGAATCCTTCCAGTCGTTCCAACTTGTCGGCGGGATCCAGGTCGGGATTGTCGGCGATGTCGTCGATTGCGCGCGCGTAGGCGTAGAAGGCCGCGACGTGCGGCCGCAGGCGGGCCGGCAGCAGCCGGGAACCCACGGGAAAATTCTCGTCCGCCGCCGACTTGCCGGACGGGGTCTCCACCGATGCCGCCTCGTCCATCGACAACCCGATGACGATCGAATTCGTCGGTCGTTTGTGTGGCATCAGGTTATCCCGATTGCCCTCCGTCCTTCAACGCGACGAGGGCCGCCTGTCGAGATGGGCGCGAAAGAGGCGCCGCCGTCCCGACTCCCGGCTGCCGGGCGCGGCCCGGGGAGACGATTCGACCGCGCGACGCCGGATCCGCGGCGCAAGCCGGGGAAGTCCATGGTCCGGCCGTTGCCGGATATGGACCGGATTCGTCATCATGCAGGCAATCAGATCCGGGAGCGCGCCAGGGTGGGCACGAGCCAGTATCCGCATCTCCTCGAGCCGTTCCGTCTTCGGCACCTGACGTTCCGGAACCGGCTCATGAGCACGAGCCACGCGCCGGGCTACGTCGAGGACCGCCACCCGAAGCTTCGCTACCAGCTCTACCACGAGGAGAAGGCGAAGGGGGGCCTCGCGCTCACCATGTTCGGGGGGTCGTCGAACGTGGCCCCGGACTCACCGTCCGCGTTCGGCCAGATCTGGATCGGCGACGACACGATCATCCCGGTGCTGCGGGAGTTCTCCGAGCGCGTGCACCGGCACGGCTGCGCGATCATGTGTCAGATCACCCACATGGGGCACCGCACGCTCTGGAACGTCGAGGACTGGCTGCCCCCGATCGCCCCGTCGCCGGTCCGCGAGCATGCGCACCGCTCGTT
This sequence comes from Immundisolibacterales bacterium, assembly GCA_026712715.1. Taxonomy (GTDB): domain Bacteria; phylum Pseudomonadota; class Gammaproteobacteria; order HK1; family HK1; genus JAJDXW01. Next base: position 35,360 of record JAPOPW010000062.1, read on the forward strand.
CCCGAAGGAGATGGACCGCAGCGACATCCGGCGGGTGGTGCGTGCGTTCGGCGACGCCGCGCTCCGGTGCCGAAAAGGCGGGCTCGACGGGGTCGAGCTGCTCGCCTACGGGCACCTCATCCACCAGTTCTGGACCCCGCTCGTCAACCGGCGCACCGACGAGTACGGCGGGAGCCTCGAGAACCGGGCCCGCTTCGGCCTCGAGGTCCTGGAGGAGGTGCGGCGCAGGGTGGGGGGCGACTTCGTCGTCGGCTTCCGGATGATGGGTGACGAGCTGAAGGAGGGCGGCCTCGGCCAGGAGGACTGCCTCGCTCTTGCAAGGATCTACGCGGACACCGGGATGTGCGACTTCATGAACGTCGTCGCCGGACAGGTGGGAGACGAGCGCGGTCTCTCGCTCTCCATTCCGAGCATGGCCGGACCGCGGGCACCCTTCGTCCACATTGCGGCGCGCATGAGGCGCGAGACCGGGATCGCGGTCTTCCACGCCACCCGCATCATGGACCTCGCGACGGCGGAGCACTGCGTGCGCGAGGGTCTTGTCGACATGGTGGCAATGACGCGCGCGCACATGGCGGACCCGCACATCGTCGCGAAGATGATGCGGGGCGAGGAGGAGCGCATCCGGCCCTGCGTGGGCGCGGGCTACTGCATCGACCGCATCTACGTCGGCGGGGACGCGCTGTGCCTGCACAACCCGGCGACTGGGCGCGAGCGGACGATGCCCCACGTCATCGGACCGGGCTCCGGCCCGCGGCGCAAGGTGGTCGTGGTGGGGGCGGGGCCGGCCGGGCTCGAGGCGGCCCGGGTCTCGGCGCTCCGCGGCCACGAGGTCGTGGTATTCGAGGCGGCGAGCGAACCCGGCGGGCAGATCGTGCTCGCGGCCCGGGCGACCTGGCGAAGCGAGCTCCTCGGAATCGCGCAGTGGCTCGCGGGCGAGGCCGAGCGCCTCGGGGTCGCGCTGCACCTCAACCGCTACGCCGAGGCGGCGGACGTGCTCGCGGAGCGGCCGGACATCGTGATCACGGCGACCGGCGGGGTCCCGAACCTCGGCGGGGTGGCCGGCGCCGAGCACGCGGTCAGCGTATGGGACGTCCTCGGGGGGCAGGTCGAGCCGGGCGCCGAGGTGCTCGTCTTCGATGATCACGGGGACCATCCGGGTCCGAGCGTCGTCGACTTCCTCGCTACGCGGGGCTCCACGGTCGAGCTCGTGACCCCGGACCGCATGGCCGCCCACGAGGTGGGTGCAACCAACTACCCGGTGTACCTCGCGAGCTTCTACTCGAAGGGGGTCAGCCTGACCCCGGACCGCCGGCTGCGCTCGGTCGAGCCCGACGGCAACCGGCTGCGCGCGGTGCTCCGCAACGAGTACAGTGATGCGGAAGAGGTACGCGTGGTGGACCAGGTCGTGGTGGAGCACGGTACCGTGCCGGCCGCCGAGCTCTTCCGCGAGCTCGCGCCGAGGGCCCGAAACGAAGGGCAGCTCGACATCGACGCGCTGATTGCCGGCCGGCCCCAGTCCCTCGCGCCGAACGCGCAGGGCGAGTTCATGCTGTTCCGGGTCGGCGATGCGGTCGCGAGCCGCAACATCCACGCCGCGATCTACGACTCCCTGCGGCTCTGCAAGGAGCTTTGAGCCATCGGGCTATCCGGCGGCGCCTTCGATGACCACCATGTTGGTGAGGGCGACCCGGTTGCGGAGCGCCTTCGGCCCCTCGTACTCGGGGGAGGCGTGCCACCGTTTCGCGTCCTCGACGCTCGGGAAGCGGAGCACGACGGTGCGCTCGCGCGCCCACTCGCCCTCCAGCACCTCGAAGTCACCGCCGCGGACGAGGTACTCGCCACCGTACCGAGCGATCGTCGCGGGGGCCTGGGCGATGTACTCCCGGTACGCCTCCGGGTCCTTCACCTCGACCTGTCCGATGATGTATCCGTAGCCCGCCATGCGCTGCTCTCCTCTTCGCTGTTCGTTCCGCTGCCCGGCCGACCGGCTTCGGTCCGGCCCTTCCCGGTTCAACCGGCCGCGGATGCCGTCACCCGGCCCTTGGGGTCGGCCCGGCCGTTCCGGAGCAGCCGCCCCGGCAGCGCGCCGGCCGGGTCCACGCGGTCTTCCCCGCCCCGGCGGATGATCGTCCCGTTCACGATCACGGCCTCGATGCCCTCGGCCTCGGAGACGAGGCGGTCGGCCCCGCCCGGGAAATCGTACACGCGCCGGAGCGGGCCGTCGCCGACGGTATCCGGATCGAACACGACGACGTCCGCCGCGAAACCCGCGGCGAGCCGGCCGCGCCCGGCGATTCCGAAGACTTCGGCGGGCCGCGAGGTGATCATGCGCACCGCCTGCTCGAGCTCGAGAGACTTCTTCTCGCGCACCCAGCGCTTGAGGAGGTAGGTCGTCGCGCAGGCATCGCAGAGCTGGCTCGCGTGGGCGCCGGCGTCGGAGAGTCCGACGACGGTATGCGGATCGAGGAGCAGCCGCTCCACCTCGTCCTCGTCGTGGTTCGCGACCGGCATCCGGAACCTCGCCTCGAGATCGCTCTCGATCCCGAGATCGAAGAGGTACTCCACCGGCGTCTTGCCGGCGGCCGCCGCGAGGTCGAAGAGCGGACGCTCGGCGAGGTCCGGTCGGCCGGGGGCTTCGCTCACGACCGTGCCCCGGAACGAGCGCCGGAACGACGCCGGCGCGCGCTCGCTCAGCCGCTCCCACACCGCGGCACGGAAGTCGGCGTCCGCGTAGAGCCGCTTCTTGCCCTGTGGGTCCGCCTCGGACACGGGACGGAAGAGGCGCATCGCTTCGAACACGAACGGCGCCTTGAGCTGGTACTCGAACTTGAGGGCGCGCGGACTCACCTGGGGGACGACGTCGTAGCCCTCGGCCACCAGCTCGGCGGAGCGGCGGAGCTGCTCGTCCGTGTCGCCGTCCTGAAGGGCGATGCCCGCGAGCAGCGCGGTCCAGCTCACCGGGCAACCCGACGCCTCGTTGAGCGCCTTGAACTCCGGGAACGAGAGCGACCGGCCGACGGTCGCCTGGACCACCCCGCCCCTTCCCGCGCGGCGAAGCTCACCGGCGAGGGCGACGATCTCCCCGGTTGCGGCCGCCCGGCTCGGCACCGGTTTTCCGTGGTATCCGACGTGGGTCGGCGACTTCGAGGTGGCGAAGCCGAGCGCCCCCGCCTCCATTGCCTCGCGGACGATGCGGCGCATCGCGTCGAGCTCCGAGGGGGTCGCCTCGCGCTCGGTCGCGTCCTCGCCCATTACCCAGGTCCTGAGCGCGGTGTGCCCGATGAGGGCCCCGACGTTGATCGCCGTTCCCCGCCCCTCGACCGCGTCGAGGTACTCGGGAAACGTCGCGAATGGCCACTCCTCCCCGAGGCCCTCGCGCAGAGCCGCCACCGTCATCCCCTCCACGTTCTCGAGAGTGCGAACGATCGTTTCGCGGTGCTCCGGGCGGGTGGGGGCGACCGAGAAGCCGCAGTTGCCCATCACCACCGTCGTGACCCCGTGCCAGGGGGAAATGGTGAGCATGCGGTCCCACATGATCTGCGCGTCGTAGTGGGTGTGAATGTCGACGAACCCCGGACACACCACCTTTCCCGCCGCGTCGAACGTCTCCGCCGCGCTCCCGGGCGCCGCTCCGACGGCGACGATCCGGCCCTCGCGGATGCCGACGTCGCCCTCGTGGCCGGGGGAACCCGTTCCGTCGGCGATGAAGCCGTTGACGATCTTGAGGTCGAAGTCGTGGGAGCCGTTCCTCGCCGGCATGAGAAGCCTCCGGTGCTGGATGGAGAGTTGGATGGACCGATTCCGCCCGGCGTCCCGGGGCCGGCCGCGGCTCCCGGTGGTGGGGACGCGGGCCGGGCAGCCGCCCGACACGGGTCGAACGGACGCTCGAATCGAGACTAGCACGCCGTCCGGAACTCGGCCAGACGGGGGCCGGGAAGGGCCAGAGGCACTTCACGCCGGCCGGCGGCCGGGAGCGAGCGTGCACTCTCCCCTCTCCCCTCTCCCCTCGGGAGAGGGGCTTCAACCCGTCCAGCGTGAAATGGCCCAGCGGGAAGGACCCGCACGACCCGTCCTCGGCACCGCGCGTTCCGTGGCATCGCGGGGAATCGGCGCTCCGCGAGCAGCCCTGCGCCCGCGTCCGGACACACAAACGAGCACCGCGCGGTTCAGGCGCCGCAGCTCGAATACGGACCCCGCTATGATCCCTTGCATGCACGCCGCTTCGAGTCCGCACCGGTTCTGCGTCGCTCCCATGATGGGGTGCACGGACCGCCACGCCCGTTACCTCATGCGGCTCATCAGCCGGCGCGCGCGACTCTACACCGAGATGATCCCGACCGGCGCGCTTCTTCGCGGGGACGCGGAACGGGCGCTTCGCTTCGATCCGGCCGAGCACCCGGTGGCGCTCCAGCTTGGCGGAAGCGAGCCCGCGGACCTCGCCCGTTGCGCGCGCGTCGCGGAGCGGGCCGGATACGACGAGGTGAACCTCAACGTCGGCTGCCCGAGTCCTCGCGTTCAACGGGGCTGCTTCGGCGCCGCCCTCATGGCCCGGCCCCGACTCGTCGCCGCGTGCGTGGCGGCCATGCGCGACGCGGCGTCAATCCCCATCACGGTCAAGTCCCGCATCGGCATCGACGATCTCGACGACTACCCGCGGTTCCGTGACTTCGCGGGAACGGTCGCCGAGGCGGGATGCGCAGCCCTCATCGTCCACGCGCGCAAGGCATGGCTGAACGGGCTGAGTCCCCGGCAAAATCGCGAGATCCCCCCGCTTCGCCACGACCGGGTCTACCGGTTGAAACGCGAGCTGCCGAACCTCGTCGTCGTTCTCAACGGCGGACTCGCCGACCTGGACACGGCCGCCTCGGCGCTCGGCCGGGTGGACGGGGTCATGCTGGGCCGCGCCGTCTGGCACGACCTCTGGCTGCTCGCCGGGGTCGACCGGGCGCTGTTCGGCGCTGCGGACCCGGCGCCGGTGTGGAACGACGTGCTGCGAGGGTATCTCGCCTACGCGAGGCTCCAGGACACCGCGCGCGTCGCGGAGCTCGTGCGGCCCCTGCTCGGCCTGCGCCGTGGAACGCCGGGCGCGCGCCGGTGGCGGCGCACTCTCGGCGAGCTCGCGCGTCGCCGCGATGCGACGATCGATACCGTGGCCCGAGCATGCGCTTCGCCGCCCTCCGGCGACCGGAGCGGCAACGCGCCTGCGTCCTTCGATCACCGGGAAGCCGGCCTTGGAGCTCCGGCATGAAGGCAGTGCCCGTCGCAACCCCCACCGGACACCGTACCGCCGACCCGATGCGTCCGCCGCGCCCGGAACGTTCGCGCCCGACCGCGACGGCCGGTCGGGCCCGGCGGCGATTCAGGCCGCCCGGGCGAGGTGGCGCTTGATCGACTCGTGGTAGTGGCCGAGGGCGGGCTCGTTCCGCCCGTAGGTGACGTGCTCCTGCGCCCCGGAGTAGAAGCTCCGCTGGATGTTCTCCCCGTTCGGGAAGTCCTCCTCGAGGACGATGGACATCAAAAGGTCCATGTTCCGGTTCCAGTGGCCCTTCGCGCTCTCGGTCAACGCCGGCTCGGGGGTATAGAGGTGGACGTACATCCGGGCGCGGTCCGGGTCGTCCCCGACCGGATAGATCCGCCAGATCTCCAGGTGGTCCTGCTGCATGATGAACACCGTGTTCGGGAACAGCACGTAGACGATCGCGGTGTGATGAACGAGATCCCAGTCCGATTCCGGCAGCTCGCGAAGCTCGTCGATGGTGCGGCGGACGTAGATGCTCCGATTGTTGCGGCCGAACGTCTCGAACGTTCCGACGTTCGAGTGAAGAATCGGGTCGAGGGTGGCGGGGTGAAGGACCCGCACGTGGTAGGTCTCGAGGAACGTGTCGATGACGAGCTTCCAGTTCATCTTCTGCTCGAGCACCCGGGTCTCGTAGAGACAGTACCGGCCGAGGTCGTAGGACGCGAGGTCGCGCTCCGCTCCCTCGAGCACCTCGTCTACGTCGAATTCGCCCCCGGGGCTCGCCATCGCCCACAGGAGGCCGTACTTCTCGACCACCGGGACCGGGATCAGTCCATGACACGCGCGGTCGACCCCGGGGAATCCGGAGTCGTGCGGAATGCGCAGCAGCTTCCCGTCCGTGCCGTAGGTCCAGGCGTGGTACGGACACACGAAGCGCTTACGGTTCCCGCGCCCTTCCGCGACCTTCGAGCCCCGGTGACGGCAGACGTTGAGGAAGCCGCGTGCCCCCCCGTCCTCCCCCCGCACCACGAGGAGAGGGACTCCGGAGAAGTCGTCCGTCAGGAAGTCGCCGGGATTCGGAATGTCGTTGCCGAGCCCCATCACGAGCGGATGCCGGCGAAAGAGCGCGTCGCGCTCCGTGGCGAGCTGGTCGCGGCACGTGTAGTCGGTGACGGGGTTGCGGTAGATCCCGTCGGCCATCGCGGTCGTCCTGGTGTCCAGGAAATCGAGGAGCTGGCGAAGCTGGGCTACCTGATAGCTCTGATCCAGGGTCGTGAGACGCTGCATTTCCGTTCTTCCCGGGTTGTCGCGATTCCGCACGGTCAAGCATAGCCGATTGGTGGTGTATTTCTAGTAGGTGTTAGAATTTTTCGAACAAGGCCTTCCGATCGGATCCATGTGTGCAGAACTCCCGCCGCCGCTCCCGAACGCACCCGACTTCGCCCCTCCGGATTACCCGGAGCCGGCTTCCCCCCGGCCGGAAGACGGAAACGAGACCTCCGCCGGGCTGAAGTCCGAGCGCACCCGGCAGCGCATCCTCGACGCGGCGGCGCGAACCTTCCGCAACAAGGGCTTCACGGGAACCACCCTCAATGACATCGCGAATGCCGCCCAGCTCAGGGCCGGCAGCATCTACTACCACTTCGACTCGAAGGAGCGACTGCTCGAACAGGTCCTCGACATCGGCATCGCCCGCGTGGCGTCGGCCGTCCGGGAGGTGATGGACGGACTGCCGCCGGAGACTTCGCCGACGGAACGGATCCGCCGCGGAATCGAAGCCCACCTGCGCAGCCTGCTGCACCAGGAAGAGTACACGTCGGCGGCGTTTCGAATCTTCTGGCAGGCGCCTCCGGATACAAGGGATCGGATTCTCAGACAGCGCCAGGACTACGCGGACTTCTGGCGAGAGCTCCTGCACTCCGCCCGCGCGGCCGGCGAGATAGCGCACCACCGGGATCTCGGGCTCGCCCGGATGTTTCTCTTCGGGGCTCTCAACTGGTCGGTGGAGTGGTACGACCCCGCGCGGGGACCTCTCGACGTCTTCGTCCGCGAGGCGGCGGAAACCTTCCTTCAGGGAATCACGAAATCTTCCGGTGGTCGGGGAGACGGAACGCCAGCCCTGAGACTCGCCGATCTCCGGGGCTGTCGCGGTGGCCCCGTGCTCCAGTCCCGATATTTCACCGATTTTCCGCGCCACCACGGTCGTTCACACGCGCCCCGGGCGCCTGCTTCGCGGCACTCGACAAGGCTGCTCTGGAGGACGGGTGTCCGGTACGAATCAGTCCGTCGTGGGGCGTCAGCTCTTTACTCCACCAGTTTGGCCAGCAGCGCCGCGCGGAAACCGTTTGCGGGATGGCTTGGAACTCCTGCGGCCCCGCCATCAGCCAATCGGTCTCGCTGAGTGCATGGTGCGGCACGGGAATTCGAGGGAGGTACGCGGGCGAAGGCTGCCCCTCGAGCAAGGAGCAACGGCCAGGCAAACGCCCGTCGCCGTCGCGCCGCGCCTGGGAGACAACGACTGGCACGATGTGGTGGCAAGGATTGTCTCGAAGTCGCGACAATCGGCGGTGTTGACCGGTAGCGGATCGAGATCGGAGGTCGGGATGACTTGGTCCGACAGGATCCGGTCGTCGGAGAGTCCCAGTAGCCAACGCGAGGAGTTGAGACCGAGCCGGCGCACATGCCTCCGCGGACACGCTGCGAGCACGCTCGCCGGCATCCAGGCAATCGAGGTGCAGGGCTCCGAATTGTCCTCGTGCCATAGCATCTAGCGCGTGAGATCGAGCGCCACGGCGGGACCGTTCCGAAGCGCCGCTCGCCAGATTGCGAGCACCCGGCCATGGAGCAGTGTGTTGCTCCGCCCCATGGCCTGGTCTCTCTCCGCCCTTGACAGTGTACTAGTTCATCATGTAGAAGCTTATATTGTGTACCAATTCCTCGAAATTAACGGGAGGACACCCAAATGAGTATTGTGAAAATTATCAAAATTACACTTTTGGGTGCCGTTACGGCAAGTGCGTTGGCATTCGGACTTTTTGCTGGCCCGGCTGCTTCACAGGATCGATCGATAAAGGTCTGGTTCGGGCGTGAGAATTTCATTCCTGAAGATCAATTTTCGACATTCCATGCCGAAAATCCCGATATCACCGTTGAGTTCGAGGTGATCCGCCTCGAAGACGTGAACGCGCAGCTCGTCCTTGCTATGCGGGCGGGCAGTGCGCCTGACATCGTGCAGATTCGCGACCGCGATGTCGGACAGCTTGCCATCAACAATGTGGTAAAGGACTTCACTGGCTGGATTGGAGAATTCAAGAGCCGTTTCCCGGAGACCTACGAACAACTTACTCCGCTGGCTTGGAAAGGCGCCTCGGACCCTGACGGCAAGATCTACGGAGCGGCCGTGTATTCCACGTCGATCTATCTCGCCTATCGAACTGACTGGCTCGAGGGTGTCGGCATGCAAGCGCCCCTGGAAACAACGGACCGGGTATTGGAGGCCGCACGGAAAATAACTGAAAGTGGTGATGGCCGACAGGGTTTCAGTCTGCTTGGATGCTGCAACGCTCCGACATGGGAACTGCCGCTTTTCCTCTCCATGGGCGGCGTGATCATCAATGGGGTTCCCCAGATCGACAACGAAGTCGGTATTGAGTGGATAAAATTTTATCAGACACTGATGAACGACGGCAGTGCCCATCCGGATACGCCTTCGTGGGATTCCGGCCAAATGCGCGCGGCCTTTATCGGTGAGAGAGCCGGCATGATGTATGAAGGTGAGCACATCTATGTCGCGATCGACAAGCAGCTTCCGTATGAGGAAGGAAAGTGGGCGTTCGAAAGGCTTCCGACGCGCCCTGGCCAGACAGAACCGCATGTCCAGGCTGGATATGCCTTTCCCTTCATCGTGACTACGGGCAACGAGGATGAGGAGGCAGCCATGTTGGCGTTGGAGTATCTGGCACGGCTTGAATTCGCCAAACAGGTTTCGATCCGCTATCAGCCTACAACGAATTCCGCTGTTGCGGAAGATGCGGAATACCTGGCAGCCAAACCCTGGGCGGTCGATGTCGCACCAATTGCCGCCACCATGGTTACGATACCAACCCATCCCACTCGTGCAATACAGGTTTATGACGTTCTGAAAGAGCTTCGTGACCGGATGGTTGCAGATCCGGGTGCTGACCCGGCAGCCCTGGCTTCGGAGTATCAGAAGGCGCTGAATAGTGCGGCCGGCCTCTGATTTGGCCAAGAACCTACCGAACCGGATGTGACCTTCCAGCGGTTGATGGGGGCTCTCCGTTTGCCTGTCCGCTTGTGAGGCGCCGGCCGGGCTGGTCCACGAGATCTCACGGCGGTGAGCCGCAGCCGTGGGGTTCTCGTCAGCAATCCACTCGCGCGCCTCGCTGCGAACCGAGTAGCTTGACGAGGCGCGAGTAGACCCCGTCGCTCTCCCCTGTTCGTTGGTCGCGCCAGGTCCCGTTGTCAATGTCGATCTCCAACGACCCGTCTTGTCGGTAGCGGTGCGGGCCGCCGAAAAGAAATGCTGGCCATGTGCTTTCACCAGGCGGAAGGTAGTGCCCGAATTCGGCGACGATGAACCGGTCGACGCCGGCCATCCCTCGGCTCTCCGCGATCTGGCGATCGGTTTTCCGGGAATGATGTCCGGTCTCGGTTCCGGAACTCCGAGGTACTCATCCATCGACTCGTTGCGGCGAAGCATCGGCTCTACTAGAACCTCTGCACAGACGTATTGATCGATCGAAAATCAAGCATGCGAGAGCCATCTTGATCTCATCCGCACGGTCCCAACCAGGCAGAATCACTGTGCAAGGGTACTAGCCCGCATGTTTCATGAAGGCATCGGTTCTAATTTCTGGCGGGTTGTTTGGCTTTCTTCGGATCGTTTTCGAGAGGTCGGTCGGCGGTTGATGTCCCGTAGGGTCGGTCTGGCGCGGCGCGGACGGACCTTTCAGTGCTGTTCGAGCCGCGCCGGCGGTGCGAAGCACAACGCACCGCTCCGGGGCCGGATTCGAGGTCGTTCTCGGGGACGCAGCCGCGGGGGGGCGACGCTATCCGGCGGTCAGCCGATGGACCAGGGGCCGGAACACGGCTTGGTCGGGGCAGGCACGGGAGAGCCGGATCGCGACGGTGCGGGTGTTGCGGGTCACGACCGCGCCGATTTTCAGCCGCCGTAACCGAAGGGTCCGACATTGCGCCCGAGCCAAGTGCGTCCCGCGAAGCGCGGTGCGGCGTATCGTCTTGAGCAGGGTGTAGGCCAGCGTCGCGAGCAGTACCCTGTACTGGTTGGTCCACCACTTCGTGCTCGAGGTCCGGTCGGCAAACAGCGCGAGCTGCTGCTATCGCGGTAGGGACGCCGGTTACCCGGCATCCCCCGCTCAGCGGCCAGCTCCGCCTGATTGCCGGACGCGAATCGGGCCAGCCTCCCGGCGGCACGACGGCGAGGGGAACCACGGGCGCACGGGTTACTCTGCGCGTTCGAGACGGGCGGGAGCAGGCAGTGGCGGAATCGGATCGCGAGAAGTGGGACCGGCGGTACGCGGAAGGAGCGTACCGGCCGCGGACGTATCCGTCGCCGTTCCTCGTCGAGCGGCTCGCGGAGCTTCCCCGTGGCCGAGCGCTCGACCTTGCTTGCGGAGCCGGGCGCAACGCGCTTTGCCTCGCCGAGGCCGGCTACGAAGTCGAGGCGCTGGACATCTCCGGGGTCGCCGTCGAGCGCGCCCGGGAGAGCGCCCGAGAACGCGGACTCGAGGTGAGCTGGAGGGTCGCCGACCTCGACCGCTTCGTGCCGAGGCAGGGCCGCTACGACCTCATCACCGTCATCCGCTACACCAACCGGGAGATGATGGAGCGGCTTCCCGAAGGGCTTGCCGAAGGCGGCATGCTCCTCGTCGAGCACCACTTCCGCACCCCGGCTCCGGTCGGCGGGCCGACCAGCCGCACGTTCCGGCTCGCGCCGAACGAGCTCGTCGAGATCTTCGGCGGCCGCCTTCGCGTGCTCTTCTACGACGAGCGAATCGCCCCGGACCCGGACGGGAAGCGCATGGCCCTCGCACGCTTCATCGGCTGCCGGGGGTCGCCCGGCTTCTAGCCCGGAAGGATCATCCGTACCCTTTCGAACTGATCTGCGTGCGCGGGCTCAACCGTGCGGGAGGGCGACGCGGCCCACCCGCTCGCGGGCGATGATCATCTTCTGGACCTGGCTCGTGCCGTCCCCGATCTGGAGCCCCATCACGTCGCGAAGGCGCTGCTCGAACGGCATGTCCCGGGTGTACGCGAAGTGCCCGTGGGTCAGGAGACACCGGTGGATCACGTCGAACGCCACCTTGGGCGCCCACCACTTGCACATCGCGGCCTCCGCGGTGTGCGGCTCCCCGCGGTCGCGCAGCCACAGGGTCTTGTAGCAGAGCAGCTTGGCCGCCTCAATCCACGTCTCCGCCTCGGCGAGCGGTTCGCTCACCCCCTGGTTCCTGACGATGGGGGCACCGAACGCCTCGCGCTCCGTCGCGTAGGTCCAGGTCTCGCGAAGCGACACTTCCGCCGCCGCGAGGCATTGCAGACCGATGAGCGCCCGCGAGTAGTCGAAGCCGGACATGACGGTGCGAAACGCGGCGTTCTCCTCGGCGAGCATCCGTTCGGCCGGCACCTCGACGTCCTCGAAGAATATCGACCCGCGTCCGACCGCGGCGGAGCCGACGTCGTCGTAGCCGCTCACCGCCACTCCGGGAGAGTCGAGGGGCACCACGAAGGCGGAGATCCCGCGCGAGCGCGCCGCCTGCTCCCCGGTACGGGCGAACACGATTGCCTCCGTCGCCTGGGTGGCGAAGGAAATCGACGCCTTCTCCCCGTTCAGGACATAGCCCGCGTTGGTGCGCGCGGCGCGCAGCTTGAGGTTCGCGGCGTCCGAGCCGCCACCGGGCTCGGTGAGGCCGAGGGCGAGGAGAGCCCGCCCCTCGCAGACCCGCGGGACGATCTCCTGCGCGATCTCCGGGCGGGCGTGGGTGGCGATGATGGAGCCGTTGAGCGAGGCGAGGAGCTGCACGTAGGAGACGTTGAGGTCGCCTCCCGCGATGTCCTCGACGATGAGGCCGCTCGCGACGCTGCCGAGGTCCAGCCCGCCGAGCGGCTCGGGGAGGTCGATCCCGATGAGGCCGAGCCCGCCCATCTCCTCGAGGAGCTCGGGCTCGATTCGGCCCTGCGCCTCGCGCTCTCGATAGCGCGGCGCGAGCCGTTCCTCCGCGAAGCGGCGGGCCATGTCGCGCATCGCAAGCTGTTCGTCGCTGAATCCGAAGTGCACGTCGTTGCTCCTGGTTCGAGTCGGGTCCCCCGCGTCCCCGACTTCTGCGAAGGTGGCCGGGCTCCGGGCCCGAGCCGGCGGCTGCGGTCCGGGCGGCGGCCCGCCACAGTCGTCGAATCGGTCATCAGCCGGGGAGGCGGACGGTGGCGGTGGCGCGCACGGAGAGCTCGCCGTCCTGGTTGTGGGCGCGTTGCTCGATGCGGACCGTGCCGCCGCCGTCCTCGCCCGGGGTTCGGTCCGTCACCTCGGCTTCGAGGTGGAGGGTATCGCCGACCGGGTTGTGGCGGCGGATCTCGCAGTACGAGCTCTCGACGAAGCCGTCGTCGCCCATCCAGTCCGTCAGGTGGTGGATCATCCACGAGCAGCGCTCCGGGCCGTAGTCGTAGGCACCGGGCGCCCCCACCTCGAGCGCGAACTCGTCCTCCCAGTGGACCCGTTCCGGGCAGTCGGGGATGCCGAAGCGGTTCGCGATCCCGAGCCCGGAGTGGCGCGCGATCTGCCGCCAGGCAAGCCGGTTCGCGCGAATGTAGAGCCCGCCCCACCCCTGCGCGTAGCAGATGAAGCCGGTCACCGTCATCGGGCCCTTGAGCATCGGGGGCAGCTTGTCGCCGACCGCCACGTCCGCGAAGCGCCGGGGCTCCACCCCCCGCACCCTTTCCGCCGCGTAACGGCGGAAGATCTCGTCCAGCTCCTCCGGGGTGTAGCGCCGATCGCCCCGGCGCCGGACCTCGTCGTACTTCGTGCCCCGCTCGCGGGCGGTGTCGCGCTCGGTGCGGAAGCACCAGCTATCCGCCCCGCAAAGGAGGTTTCCTTCGCCATCGTAGAAGTCGACGTGGTAGATCTGCTGCACCGCCCGGCCGGCAAAACGGGTCTCGTGAATCACGAGGTCCTTGAGCCACGCCTCGGTTTGGACCTGCGCGTTCCGCGGCACGACCCGGTGCCAGCGCCAGTCCGCACCCGCCCACATCGCGTGGATGCCGGGAAGCCCGCCGACGTACCCGGAAATGATGCGGCTGCACGCGAAGAGGAACGACGGAGGAGCGATCACGTCCCCGTAGCGGGTGGTGCGGGCGTACGCCGGGTCGCACCACAGCGGGTTGTCGTCTCCGATCCCGTGCGCGTAGTGCCGGATGCTGTCGCGGGTCGCCTCGTGGCACCAGGGCTCGAGGGAGTCCTGGATGCGCACCCCGATACGCCTCCGGAGCGCGTCGAGGCCTTCCTCGGTGATGCGGGGGAAGCGCCCGGCGGCCTCCTCTCTCGTCATTCCGGCCTTCCTTCCGTTTGCCGAGTTCCCTCGCGCGCCGCCGGCCCGGCATCCGGACGGGAGGCATTGCGCCCGCCCCGGGCCGGTTCGCCGGCCCCGCGGCTCGTCCGCAGCCGCTCTCCGTCCGCCACCGTCACCTCGCGCTCCCGCAGCGCCTTGCGGTTCACCTTGCCGGCGGGAGTCTTGGGCAGCTCGCCCACGAACTCGATCCGGCGCGGATACTCGTGCTGGCCGAGGCGCGCGCGCGCGAAGGCCTGAATCTCCGCCTCCAGCGAGTCGCCGCCCGGCCGGCGGTCGCTGACCACGAACGCCTTCGCCACCTGCCCGCGCAGCTCGTCCGGCACCCCGATGACCGCGACCTCGCTCACGTCGGGATGGCGCAGGAGGGCGTCCTCGATCTCCACCGCGCTCATCGTCCAGCCGGCCGAGATGATCACGTCGTCCGCCCGTCCTCCGTGGTAGAAGAAGCCGTCTTCGTCGACCCGCCCGAGGTCCTTCGTGGGAAACCACCCGTCTCCCCGGCGCACGACGATCTCGCCCGCGGCATCGGTCGCGGCGATTCTTCCGCTCGCCTCCCGGATCGCCACTTCGACCCCGGGCATCGGCTTCCCGAGGCTTCCCGGCCGCATCGGAAGGTCCGCCGCGCCGGGATAGCCCCCGAGGATCACCCCGACCTCCGTCGTCCCGTACATGCTGCGCACCGCGCGGCCGAAAGTGCGCTCCGCGAACTGTGCCGTGTCGGAGTCGATCGGCTCGCCGGTGAACGAGAGCTTCTCGATCCCGAACCGGTGGTCGCCGGCCGTCCCGCAGTTCTTCATCATCCGATAGTGGGTCGCCGCCGCCGAAAGGTTGGTGATCCGGTAATCCTCGAGCACCGCGAGCATCCGCACCGGATCGAACCGCCCTGACCAGGCAGTGATCTCCGCCCCGAGGGCGAGCGGGCCGAGGGTGCCGTGCCACAGTCCGTGCCCCCAGGCCGGCGACGACGGGCAGCAGAAGCGGTCGCCGGGGCGCACCCCGGTCGCATAGAGGCCGGCGATGAGGACGGTGACGATCGCCCGGTGCCGGTGCCGCACCGCCTCCGGGAGGGCGCGGGTCGTGCCCGAGGTGTACTGGTACATCGCCATGTCGGACGCGGCGGTGGCCGCCTCGAACTCGCCCGGCTCGCGCGCGAGCGCGGCGAGGAATCCATCGTCCGCGACGACGGTGCGCACCCTGCCGAGCGGCGCCCCGGCGAGGGCGAGGCTCGGGCGGCAGTCGTCGATGCGGGCGGCGATGGCGTCGCTCCCGAGCAGGGTGAACATCGGGACCGCCACCGCCCCCGCCTTCATGGCCCCGAAGAGCGCGACGTAGAACGGCAGCGAGGGCTCGAGGAAGATCGCCACCCGCTCGCCCGCCCCCACCCCTTCGCGCCCGAGAAAGTGCGCGAAGCGGCTCGACCACGCCGCGATCTCCCCGAACGTGTACGCCTCGTCCCGCCCGTCCGCGAACGCGATGCGGACCGCGGTCCGCTCCGGCGGGTGGCGGTCGACGCACTCGTGCGCGATGTTGAGCCGCTCTCGGCTCCCGTCGACGAGCTCCCAGAGGGCGGAACGGGAGAAGTGGATCTTCGCGTCGGCGTAGCGCGTGTGCTCGGTCAGCCGCATGCGGGCTCCGCGTGCGGGCGGCGCATCATCATCCCCGCCCGCCGGCAGTAGGCGACCTCCTCGTCGCGCTGGTTGTACGCGGTGTGGCCGAAGGTCACGACCCCCCGATCGAGCTTGGAGCGGCTCGCCCGCTTGTCGAGGATGGTGGTCTCCGCGCGCAGGGTGTCGCCGTGGAAGACGGGGATGGGAAAGCGGATGTCGGTCATCGAGAGGTTGCCGAGGGTGGTGCCCATGGTGAGGTCGCTCACCGTCATCCCTACCAGCAGGCCCAGGGTGAAGATGCTGTTGACGACCCGCGCGCCGTGCTGGGTGGTACGCGCGAACTCTTCGTCGAGGTGCAGGGTCTGCGTATTCATGGTGAGGCTGGTGAAGAGCAGGTTGTCCGTCTCGGTGACCGTCCGCCCGAAGGGGTGGCGGTAGGTCCTGCCGACCTCGAAGTCCTCGAAATACAACCCGGGCATGAGCTCTTCTCCTGCGCTTCGAACCGGGCGGGAATGATAACGCGCGCACCCGCGGCATCCGCTTTGCGGTCGATGGAACGTGCCGAGCTTCGAATTGCGCGGCTCGGTGGGATTCCGGGACCTTCGCCGTACCGTTTACACCCCGGTGCCCGCGGCGCGCCCGCTCTCGGGCGTCTCCGATCGATAGGAGAACGCCTGGCCGAACCGCCACACGAGATAGTCGCCGCAGGTGATCGGCTCGTGCTCGACTCGCGCCCCCGGCCCGAGGACCGGACGCGCGTCGATCACCGTCTGCGGATCGGGATCGAAGGCGAGCACGAGCGACATCCGCTCCCGGCCCGAACGGTTCACGACCCGGTGCGGCGTCGAACGGTAGGCGCCGTCGGTCCAGCGGGAAAGGAGGTCTCCGACGTTGACGACGAGGGTCCCGTCGATGGGCGGGGCGTGGACCCAGTCGCCGTTCGCGTCGCGGACCTGCAGTCCCCCGACCTCGTCCTGGCAAAGGACGGTGAGCACGCCGAAATCGGTGTGCGGCGCGACCCCGAACTGATCCGCTCCCATCCCCTCCGGCTGAGCGGGGTAGTAGACCAGGGAAGCGCGGCTGAGGGGACGCGCGCAGGTGCGAAGGAAGTAGTCGTCCTCGAGACCGAGGCCGATCGCGAAGCCGCGCATCAGGTGGCGCGCCACCTCGTGGGCGTGGCGGAAGAAACGCATCCCCCGCGGACGAAGCTCGGGCACGAATCCGGGCCAGCGGTTCGGGCCGCGAAGGGGGTGGTCCTCGGGGGTCCGTCCTTCCTCGTCCTCGAATCCGAAGAGGAAGCTCTCCTTCAGGTCGGCCTTCGCGTCGTCGTGCATCTTCGAGCCGCCGGGGGGGATCCATCCCCGGTGCCGGGCCGAGATCCGGACCGCCCGCCGCGCCGGCTCGGGGGCCCGGAAGAAGCGGAACGCGGTGGTGCGGAGCGATTCAATCACCTCGCGGGGAATCCCGTGTCCGGCGACGTAGATGAACCCCAGAGCGCGGCTCGCTTCGTGCAGGGCACGCGCCACCTGGGCGGGATCGCCCCCGTTTCGAAGGGGGCCGATGTCGATGACGGGAATGACCCCGGCATCCATCGGCCTGGCTTCGGCGTAGGGCATCAGGGCGTCACCGCGCGACGTGCCGGCGCCGCCGGGGGGAGAATCGCACAACGCTCGTCGAACCCGGCCATGGCCGCCCGTGAACCCTCAGCCTTCCGTGTAATAGCCGACCACGTCTCCCTCCGTCGTGACCCCGAGGCCGTTCAGGCAGCGGTTGACGTAGTTGAAGTAGCCGACGATCTGGTTCGCCTCGAGAACTTCGCCGTCGTCCAGCCCGGCGGCGCGCATCTTGTCGACGTCCGAGCGTTCCATGGCCCCCGGCCGCAGGGTGAGCTTCTCGGCATACCGCATGAGCGCGAGCTCCCGGCCCTCGAACGCATCCTCCGGACGGTGCGCCGCGAGGGCCGCCTCGATCCGCGCCGCGCGTTCGTCGTCGCCGATGAGGTGGCGCGCGTTCGCCCAATGGTTCGCGAGCGCATAGGCGCAGTCGTTGAGGATGGACACGTAGGAGGCGATGCACTCCTGCAGCCACGCGGGAAGGGTGTTGGCATCGTCGTGCAGGGTCGCGCGGTACAGGACCACGTGCCCGTGAAGGGTGTTCGGACGCAGCGAGTGGACCCGCATGACGTTGTCCACCGTCCCGTGCGGGGTGCGCGCGAGGGCGAGCGCTTCGCGCAGGTCCTCTCCCGCCTCCTCGTCCGAAAGCATCCTGATCCAGGCCGACATCGCTCCCGCTCCTCCCGTTTCCTCCCGCTACGCTTCGGCTCCCGGTCCCGCCCCGCGCGCTCACTGCCGCTCGTCGGTCCGCATGCGCCGCTCCAGCCAGCGCACCCCGGCCGACACGATCAGGATCAGCACCAGGTACTCGAGGACGAGGATCGTATAGACCTCGAGCGGGCGGTACTCGGTCACCACCAGCTCGTTCGCCTTCCGGGTCAGCTCCTGCATGCCGATTACCGACACCAGCGAGGACATCTTCAGCATGTACACGAACTGGTTGCCGAGGGCGGGGAGGATACGCCGGATCGCCTGGGGGAGGATCACGAAGCGCATCGTGTCCGCGTAGCCGAGCGAGATCGAGTGCGCCGCCTCGTACTGCCCGCGGCCGATGGACTGGATCCCGGCCCGGAAGATCTCCGCCTGGAACGCGCTGTCGGAGAGCGCGAGCGCGATGACCCCGGCCCAGAACACGTTGATGGAGATGGCGGCGAGCTGGGGCATGCCGTAGTAGACCCAGAGGATGAGCACGAGAATGGGGACCGCGCGGACGATCTCGACGTACACCCGGTTGAAACCGCGCGCGAGCCGGTTCGCTCCGAGGCCGGGCAGCGCGACCGCCAGGCCGACGACGACGGAGATCAGGATCGCGGTGAGCGAAAGGAGCACCGTGTAGTAGAGCCCGCTCAGCAGGAACTTGAGGTTCGCCGCCCCGGAGGAGGTCGCGGGGTTGACCACGTACCACCCCCAGTTGGCCGTGCAGCCCGAGAGCAGGGTCGTGGTCCCGGCGGCACCGGCGAGGAGGGCCCCGAATCTCGCCGGCCGCCGGCGCGCGAAGCGATCATGGCGCCCGCTACCCGCCCCGGGTGCAGGGGGCGCCTCGGTCCGGGGACGCCGCCCCGCGCAGGCGGCTTCGACCACCCGGCCGGATCCGTACTCGGGCCCGGACCCGGACCCGGATCCGCGCCCGCGGCGTGCCCCGCTATCGTCGAACGAACCCACTTCGCTCCGTCTCCCCGGACTCGTCGAGGATCCCCGCGCCTTGCAGACGAATCAAACCTGCAACGCGGTCTCTTGAACGCGAGGCACGGGGCTCCCGCCGGCAGGGCGCTCCATCGCTTCGCGGGAAGTCGGGGGCTTCGAACATGTCTCGTCGGTCTGCGGCGCAGCCTCGCTAGTGATGGAGGATCTTCTGCAGGAAGTCGCGGCACCGTTCGCTTTCGGGGTTGCTGAAGAAGCGCTCCGGCTCGGCCATCTCGACGATCTCTCCGTGGTCCATGAAGACCATCTTGTCCGCCACTCTGCGGGCGAAGCCCATCTCGTGGGTCACGCAGATCATCGTCATTCCGCTCGCGGCGAGCTCGACCATCACCTCGAGTACCTCGTTGATCATCTCCGGATCGAGGGCGGAGGTCGGCTCGTCGAACAGCATGATCCGGGGCTCCATGCAAAGGGCCCGGGCGATCGCGACCCGCTGCTGCTGCCCGCCGGAGAGCTCCCGCGGAAACTTCTGCGCCTGTTCCGGGATGTGCACCCGCTCGAGGTACCGGACGGCCAGGGCCTGCGCTTCGTCCCTCGACATCCCGCGGGCCCGCATCGGACCCAGGGTCAGGTTCCGGAGCACGGTGAGGTGCGGAAAGAGGTTGAACTGCTGGAACACCATGCCGATTCTGGAGCGGATCGACGCGACGCTCTCGCGGCGATCGTCCAGGGTCGTGCCATCGACGACAATCGTGCCCGATTCGTGGTGCTCGAGGCCGCCGACGCAGCGCACCAGGGTCGACTTGCCGGAACCGGAGGGGCCGCAGACGACCACCCGTTCGCCCAGCGACACGTCCACCGACACCGAGCGCAGCGCCACGAACCCTCCGAACGACTTCGAGACGCGCCGGATGCGGATGATCGGCTCCGCCCCGTCCCCGGAACCGTGGCGCGCCGGCGTACCGCCCGCAGCATCGTTACCCATCGTGAGCCGTCCCGGCGCATCGCCCGCCTTGCGCACTTGACGCGGCAGTCTAGCCCCTTTGTCCGGACCGGATTGGGAACCGCCGGGCGGCAACGCCGGCCGGCGTCGTTTGCGGCCCGGGGGGGTCGGCCCGATAATCCGCGCCGGCACACCAGGGAGACGAGATCGATGCGAGTCCTCAAGGCGATTCCGGCAGCGCTGCTGCTCCTCACCGTGACGTCAGCAGCCCAGGGTCAATCCGCGCTCGGCGAGATTCTGAACGGCGGAGTCCTCAAGGTCGGCACGACCGGCGACTGGAACCCGATGACGATGAAGGATCCGGCCACCAACGAGTACACCGGGTACGACATCGACGTCATGACCGAGCTCGCCAAGGATCTCGGGGTGGAGGTCGAGTTCGTGGCCACCGACTGGAAGACCCTGGTCAGCGGCGTGACTTCCGGCAAGTACCACATGACCGGGTCGGCGTCGATCTCGCCGGCGCGGGCGAAGGCGGCCGGCTATTCGTCGAGCTACTTCTCGCTCGCCACCGTGCCGCTCATCCTCGCCGAGGACAAGGACCGGTTCATGGACTGGGCCGACCTCGACAAGCCCGACGTGACCGTCGCCGCCACCCTCGGCACCGTTCAGGAGAAGTACGTAAAGCGCTTCTTCCCGAACGCCCGGCACAAGATCGTCGAGGCCCCGGCGCGCGACTTCCAGGAAGTGCTCGCCGGACGGGCCGATGCCCACATCACCTCGAACGTCGAGGCCAACAAGCTGGTCCAGAAGTATCCGCAGATGATGATCGTCCCCGTCTCCCGAGCGAAGGCGCCGACCCCGATCGCGATGCTCCTCCCCCAGGCGGACCAGGTCTGGATCAACTACGTCAACACGTGGATCGCCCTCAAGACCGAACGCGGATTCTTCGAGGACCTCGGCCGCAAGTGGAGGCTGCTGCACTAGCCGCGGCTGGTCGCTTTCGCGAGCGGCGGGGTCGGGTGAGGCTCGACCTCGCCACCTGGCCGGAGGTCGAGGCGTACCTCGGCCGCTCGCGCGGCATCGTCATCCCGGCCGGGTCGACCGAGCAGCACGGCCCGATGGGCCTAATCGGCACCGACGCGATCTGCGCCGAGCGGGTCGCGGCGGGCGCGGCCGACCTCGCCGGGGCCATGGTCGCTCCGACCCTCGCCTACACTCCTGCGCCCTTCAACCTCGGTTTCCCCGGCACCGTCTCGGTGCCGGAAGCACTCTTCGAGCATCTGGTCGACGAGATCCTGTCGAGTCTCGAAGTCCACGGCTTCGACCGCTTCTACTTCGTGAACGGCCACGGGGCCAATCTCGCCCCGCTGGAGCGCGCGGCGGCGACGGTCCGGGAGCGGGCGAGCGCGGACGTCCGCATCCGGAGCTGGTGGGACTTCGAGCCGGTGAATGCCCTGCGGAGCGCGTACTACGGCGACTGGGAAGGCATGCACGCGACCCCGTCGGAGGTGGCGATCACCCAGTCCACCCACCGGACGGTCCCGGCCGGGCTCGCCGTGTC
This sequence comes from Immundisolibacterales bacterium, assembly GCA_026712715.1. GTDB lineage: Bacteria > Pseudomonadota > Gammaproteobacteria > HK1 > HK1 > JAJDXW01. Next base: position 56,570 of record JAPOPW010000062.1, read on the forward strand.
GCCGCCGGAGCCCCTCCCGCCCGGCTATGTCGAACGGCATGCCGGGGACCGGCATGGACCTCCCGACGAGCACCGGCGGCGGTTCCCGGACGGCCGGGTCGGCTCCCACTCCGCGCTCGCGACCCCGGAGCACGGCGCGGCGCTGCTCGAGACGGCAGCGGCCGCGGTGGCCGAGGATTACGCGGCGTTCACGGCCGGCGGCAGTCGCGAGCCGGCCTGAGGTCGCCCGCCGGCGGCCCGGCTCCGGGCATCCGTTCGCCGCTCCCGCGCCGGGAACGAAGCGGGCGAGGCCGCTACCAAGAGAGATGCTTGCATTTCTCCTTGTACGGAGCGGCCGGGTCTCGAGCAAGGACGGGGGGCTTCGCACCGGTCTCGTCGGACCGAGCTTGCCAAAGTGGCGAGCCACCCCGCTGTCGCGCAAGGAACGTTCGGAAGCTCCAGGCAAGGCGCAGCCTCGTTAGGAGCTCGCGCACGCTCCGACTGCAGCCGGTCGAGCGGGGAGATCGAGCGGCTCGACCCGGAGCGGCTCGCAGCTCATCTTCATCGACTTGAGCTCGGGCAGCACCTTCGCCGCGAAGAGACGCATGCTGCGCTCCGCGTCCGCGTACGGCATCCCCGTGTAGCTGAAGTGGCACATCGTCCCGGCGTGGCCGATCATGGCGTGGACCTTCTCGACCTTCTCCAGCACCTGCTGCGGGGTTCCCCACGGCATGAGGCGCATGAAGTCCTCCGCCGCGCCCTCTCCGGTCCGTTTCGCGATGTACTTGTCCACCGCCGCGTAGTACTCGTAGCCCTTGACATGGGCGAGGTGTCCGGAGGTGAACTCGTAGTGCTTCATCACCGTCCCGTAGTAGCCCGCGATGTAGCGCCGGGCCATTTCCTCGGCGCGGTCCGCGCTCTCGTCCACGAAGTAGAAGCCGGCGCACAGCGGCGCCGGAGCGTCCGTCCCGTTCTCTTCGCGAAAGACCTCCCGGTAGACCTCCAGGTCCTTGCGCACGTCCTCCCACGGCTTCTGCGGCACCACGAGCAGCCCGACCCCGAGCTTGGCCATCACCGGCATCGAGTCCGGGGAGACCGCAGCGGCGAACGTGCGCCCCCGGAACGACCTGAACGGCGCGGGCCGCAGGTCGCGCCGGGGCTGGTCGACGTACTCGCCTCCGCCCTCCATCCATCCATTCTCGAGCGCCTCGAGCACGAGCGTCGCGGACTCGACGAAGCGCCCTCGCGACTCCCCCATGTCGATTCGGAATCCCTCGAACTCCACCCGGCCGAGCCCGCGCCCGATGCCGAGAATCACCCGTCCGCCCGAGATCTGGTCGAGCATCGCGATCTGCTCCGCGGCGCGGATGGGGTCGTGCCACGGCAGCACCACGACCATCGATCCCAGGCCGACCCGCCGGGTCCTCGCCGCCATCCAGCTCAGGAATTGCACGACGTCCGGGCACATCGTGTAGTCCGTGAAATGGTGCTCGACCGACCACACCGAGTCGAAGCCGAGCGGCTCGGCGAGCTCGGCGAGCCGGAGCTCGTTTCGATAGACCTCGAGATCCGGGAGCCGGTTCTCCGGGTTCTGGAAGAGCGGGGCGTAGCCTGTGTGCATGAGCGATTTCTCCTCCCTCGCATCCGGTGGCTCGAGCGGGAGCCGGCGGTTTCGACGGCGCGGTGTCGCGGCCGCGCCCGATCTTCGGGCCGCCGAGCCCTGTCGCGCGAGACGCTGCGTCTCGTTCGGCTCGGTGTGAGCCGGTTACCCGGTGAGCCGGTCCCGTACGAACTCCCCGATGCGATCGACCGCCTTCGCCGCCTCGTCGAGGTACTCGCCGAACCAGTGCCAGACGTGGATCATGTCGTCCCAGACCTCGAGGGTCGCGTCCCCTCCGGCGGCCTTGCAGCGCTGCGCCAGCAACCGCGAGTCGTCGAGGAGCACCTCCTCGGAGCCGACCTGGATGAGGAGGGGCGGCAGTCCCGAGAGGTCCGCATGGAGCGGCGAGGCGAGAGGGGTGCGAGGGTCCGCCCCGGCGAGGTACGCGCCGCCCCAGCGATCGATGTCCTCCTGGAAAACGAGCGGGTCCCGCTCCGCGTGGGTCCGGTACGACTCCGCCTCGTTCGTGAGGTCCGCCCACGGGGAGATGCAGACCGCCGCGGCGGGGAGCGGAAGCCCCGCGTCGCGGATCGCGAGGAGGGTCGCAACGGTGAGGCCGCCGCCCGCCGAGTCGCCGCCGATGACGATCGAGCCTGGAGCGGTCCCCGCGTCGAGCAGCCCGCGGTAGCCGGCGAGGGCGTCATCCAGCGCCGCGGGGAACGGGTTCTCCGGCGCGAGCCGGTAGTCGAGGGCGACGGCCCGAGTGCGCGACGCGACCGCGAGCGCGGCCACGAGGTGGCGGTGCGAGACGGGCGAGCCGATGGCGTAGCCACCGCCGTGGAGGTAGAGAAAGGTCCCGGCGCCACGCGCGGGGGGCGTCACGACCTCCGCCGGAACACCGCCGATCTCGTGCTGCGCCGTCTCGACCCCCTCCGGCAGGGCGAAGACGTACTTCGCCTTGTCGTACATCTCCCGGGCTTCCTCCACGGTCTGATCGCGCATATTGGGAAGCGTCGCGAGATGCGCGCGAATGCCTTCGATTCCGTGCTGCAACATCCTTCAGCCCTCGGTCAGGTTGCGTTTCCGGTAGTGGGGAGCGGGGTGGCGGTCGGCTCCGGCCCGCCCGCCGGGGTTCAGCCGCCTGCGGAGGTTCAGCCGCCCGCGGCAAGCTCCTCGGGCGCCGTGTCGGCGAAGTTCGGCATCACCTTCTCCGCGAACAGCTCGAGCGACCCCAGAATCTGATCCCGATCGTGTATGCCCTGGGGAATGAGCAGGAAGCACTCCTCGATGGGCACCGCCCGTGCCGCCTGCTCGATCCGCCGGCACAGGGTGTCGGGCGAACCGACGAGGAGCTCGGGCAGCCCCTGCCCGAACGGAACCGACCACTGGTTCCAGAACCAGTGCATGTCCTCGAACAGCGCCTGCGCCCTGGCGTCGGTCTCGGCGCACACCATGATGCCGCCCCATCCCGCCTCCTCCCCCGGCCGCACCGAGTGACCGTGCGCAGCGGCCTCCTCGCGGTAGGCCGCCCACAGCGCCTGGCAGAACTCGAGGTTCGAAGAGAGCACGATCGGCTTGCCCTTGTGCTTCGCCCAGAACTTCGCCGTGCGCATGGAATGGGTGAAGCCGCCGTAGAGGGGAGGCATGGGCTGTTGCAGGGGTCTCGGCGCGATGCCGACCTCGGTCACCCGCATGTCGTCCGACACGCCGTCGCCGTAGCGCGTGTATACCCGGTGCTCGTGAGGATTCACGAAATCGGGCGGCGGGAACGTCCAGAACTTCCCGTCGTAGCGGAAGGTGTCGTGCCGGAGCGCGGTCAGCACGATGTCGACGAACTCCTCGAAGTACTCGCGATTGTACCGGTCCACGGGAGTGTCCCGGTTCCAGGGCCCGACCGCGTTCAGGTCTTCGCGGATGCGCAGGTTCTCGACCCAGCGAGCCTGGTAGCCGCGAACGAGGCCCACTCCGAAACGCCCGCCGAGCATGTTGTCCATGGTCGCGATGGACTCCGCGGTGCGAAGCGGATTGTGGGTCGTGGACACGAAGCCGCAAGTGATGATCCGGAGCCTGCGGGAGTGCTGGCCGAGCCACATCCCCATGAGGGTGGGCTCGTTGCTGATCTCGAACCCTTCGATCTGGAGGTGATGCTCGGGATGGCCGAACCCGGCATACCCGGCCGTGTCCGCGTAGCCCGCGTACTCCGCAATCTCGTCGAGCATCCGCCGATAGAGGCGCGGGTCCTTCCCCGCCATGCCCGATTCGAGCTCCGCGCGGCGACCGACGGTGCAATACATGAAGAGGTTGAACTGCATGGGCGGGCGCTCGCGCGGAGGGGAGAGAGCGGGCGTATCCTAGCACGCACTCGATTGAACGTTCGTTAGAAAACGGCGGCGCACCCCCCGGGCGGACGGCGCCCGCACACCCCCGGCGAAGACCACCGGAGACGCCGCCGGGAGCACCGGGCGCGACGCGGAAGCACGTCCGCCGGCCGCCCCCGATCGACTCGCCGGCCGGCCGGTCGTACGGTCGTTCGGCCGGTCAGTAGGAGCGTGGCAGGCCGAGGACGCGCTCGGCGATGTAGTTGAGGATCATCTCCCGGCTCACGGGCGCGATGCGCGCGATCATCACCTCGCGAAGGTACCGCTCGACGTGGAACTCCTTCGCGTAGCCCATCCCCCCGTGGGACATCACCGCCGTCTCGCAGGCGCGATAGGCCGCCTCGCCGGCCAGGTACTTGGCCGCGTTCGACTCGGCCCCGCACTCCTCGCCGGAGTCGTACAGCTCGGCCGCCCGATAGGCCATCAGGTTCGCGGCCTCCACTTCCGCCCACGCCCGCGCGAGCGGATGGGCGATGGCCTGGTTCTGGCCGATGGGGCGCCCGAAGACCTCGCGCTCGCCCGCGTACTCGCAGGCGCGCCGGATCGCCGCCCGCGCGATCCCCACCGCTTCCACGGCGACCAGGATTCGTTCCGGGTTGAGGCCGTGCAGGAGGTAGTAGAAGCCCTTGCCCTCCTCTCCGATCCGGTTCTCCTCCGGCACCGGCAGCCCGTCGATGAACACGGCGTTGCTGTCCACCGCCTTGCGGCCCATCTTCTCGATCTCGCGGGCCTCGATGTGGTCGCGATCGAAGTCCGTGTAGAAGAGGGTGAGCCCCTCCGCACGCTTGCCGTTCGCGGGCTTCGGCGCGGTGCGGGCGAGGAGCAGCATCTTGTCGGCGGTCTGCGCGGTGCTGGTCCAGATCTTGCGACCGTTGACCACGTACCCCGAATTGGTGCGGGTCGCCGACGTCGTGATGTTCGTGGTGTCGAGCCCGGCGTTCGGTTCGGTGACCGCAAAACATGCGCGGTGCTCGCCACGGATGAGCGGCGGCAGCATCCGCTCCTTCTGCTCCTCGCTCCCCGCGACCACCACCGGATTGAGGCCGAAGATGTTGAGGTGCACCGCCGACGCGCCGCTGAAGGCCGCGCCCGACTCGGCAATGGCCTGCATCATCACCGACGCCTCGGTAATTCCGAGACCCGCGCCGCCGTACTTCTCGGGCATCGCGATGCCGAGCCATCCCCCCTCTACGACGGCGCGCAGGAACGCTTCCGGGAACTCCCCGTCGTGGTCCCGCTCGAACCAGTAGTCCGCCCCGAAGTCCTCGCACAGCCGGGCAATCGTCTCGCGAATGGCCCGCTGCTCCTCGCTCAGGGTCACCCCCGCCCCGTTCGCGGCCACCGCCGCCGCCAGATCGCTCACGCCTTGCTCCTCCTCTCGACTTCGGGCTCCGGAACGGAATTCAGCGCATCAGCGCCCGGCGGGCGACCGGCCCGCGCTTCCGCCCGCGCTTCGGCCCGCGGGCGCGTCTTCCGACCCGCGAGCCCGGGTTCGCCTCACTCCCTTGCGCCGACCGCCGCGTCGGCCGCCGCCCGGTCCGGGTACACCGGCAGGATACGGTCGAGTCCGGACAGCTTGAAGACGTGGGCGACGCGGTCGCGCAGGCCGGAGAGCGCGAACGGCTGCTTCGACTCGCGCATCCGCTTTCCGAGCCACACCACCATGCCGAGTCCGGCCGAGCTCATGTAGTCGACCCCTTCGAGATCGAGCACGAGGGGCCGGACCGCCCCCCCTTCCATGTGCTTCTCGAGGCGGCGCGTGAGGTCCATGGACTCGCTCGCCCCGATTCGGCCCGAGACTTCGACGACGTCGGCAATGTCTTCGCTCTTGATGTTGACTTCCATTTGTCGTTCCTGTGCTGGGCGGCCCCGCACGGCCGGACGAGCCGGCCATTGGACCCCGCGACGGTTCAGAGTATGGCGAGGTCCGGGGCGCAGACCAGGCCGGTGCGAATCGCACCGCCCCCGTCGGCGTGCTCGAATGCCTCGTTGATCGATTCGAGCGGCCAGGTGTGTGACAGCACCTCGCCCCAGGGGTATCGATCCCGGGTCCGGTCGAGCAGCTCGAGCCCGCGCCGGAGCGCCCACGACTGGTAGCCTCCGACCCCGACCATGCGCCGGTTCCAATGGACGAGCCAGGCGGGGTTGAACTCGATCGTGTGGCGCGCGCTGATGTTGCCGATGACGAGGTAGCTGCCTTCAGGGCGGACCATCCTGATCCCCTCCACGAGCGCGGAGGGATGCCCGACCAGCTCGGCGACCACGTGCCCTCCCCCCCCGGTGAGATCGTTGACCGCTTCGATCCGCCGCTCCGGTGTCTCGAACTCGTCGATGTCGAGCGCGTGGTCCGCACCGAATCGTTTCGCGAGTTCGAGCCGCTCGCGGATCCGGTCGAGGACCACCACGTTCACCGCCCCGGCCTCGCGCGCCACCGCCGCGGCGTAGAGGCCGAGCCCGCCCGCCCCCTGGATGACCGCGGTATCGCCCGCGCCGAGCCCCGCCTCGTGCAGACCGTACACGACCTGGGCGAGCGCGCAGTTGAGCGGCGACACCTCCCGATCGGAAAGGTGATCGGGCGTTCGGAGCACGTAGTGTCCGGGGCGCAGGTAGTAGTAGTCGGCATAGGCGCCGGTGAAGTGCGGGAGCCGATCGCTCTTGCGCCGGCCGGCTCCGATGCGGCGCGAGCTGCAGTGGAGCTGATCGTGCGAGAGACACGGCGTGCACCGCCGGCAGGGATAGAAGTAGGAGTAGACGATGCGGTCGCCCTCGCGCAGCGGCTGTCCCGCCGAATCGCTCGTCACCCCCGAACCGAGGCGATCGACGCGGCCGGTCATCTCGTGCCCCATGATCGTCGGGTACTCGCGCGGGGTGTCTCCGTGCCATCCGTGAAGGTCCGAGCCGCAGATGTTGCTCAGGGTGAGGCGCACCAGAATCGCTCCCGGCGCCACTTCCGGGACCGGAAACTCACGCAGCTCGAACGGCTCGCGGGCTCCCGTGTAGACGAACGCTCTACCCTGCATCGCGTTTCCCCTCCGCCTGCGGGCGCTTCGTTTCAGGACCCCAGCCGCGCCCCGACCGAGCCGAGCGCGCCGAAGTCGGCCCGCAGCTCGTCGCCCGGTCCCACGGCGGCCGGAACGACGCACGTTCCGGTGGTCACGACCTCGCCCGCGAGGAGCGGCTCGCCGCGTGCCGCCCGATCGTTGGCCAACCAGGTGAGCGCGATGCGCGGGTCGCCGAGGACGTTCGCTCCCGTTCCGACCGATGTCTCCGTCCCGTTGACCCGGAACGCCACGGGGTGGGAGGCGAGGTCGACGGACCGCCAGGCCTCGGGGGCGGCGGGACCGAGCACGAAGTACTCCGCGCAGGCCAGGTCCGCGGCGAGGTGCGGAGCGCCGACGATCGCGAAGTCGGCAAAGCGCGAGTCCGGAATCTCGATGGCGACGTGCAGGGCGGCCACCCGTCCCATCACGTCGTCGCGGGACCACGGCACGCCGGTGGCCGGAAGGTCGTGACCGAGCCGAAAGGCGAACTCCGCCTCCGCGACGCCCATGTGGAGTCCATCCCCGGGGATGGAATCACCGTCGCCGTGGACCTTGCTCTCGAGCAGCCGCCCGGCGAGGGGAGCGTCGACGCCGATATGGGCCTGGCCCGCCCGGCTCGTCGCGGCGAGCTTCCAGCCGATGGTTCCCGAGCCGCTGCACGCGACCACCGCGCGCTGAATCGCGTAGCCCTCGTCGAGGCTTGCCGGCCGGCAGCCGGCGGGAAGGGCGCGAATGCGCCGGCCTTCGCTCCAGGCATCCCAGAGGATGCGCGCGGCCTCGTTCATCTCTCGAGCTTCCATGGCGCGGCAATCTAACGGCTAGGTCCGCTTGGCGGCAAGCGGGCGCCGCGCCGAGCGATCGAATGCGCGGCGAGCCCGGCGAACCCGGCCGCCGGGACCGGCCGGATTGCTTGTTGCGGCCGCGTTTCGTATGTTTTCGGGCGACGCGGCCAGTGCCGTGGGTCGCGATCGGGTCGTCTTCCCGCCACGGGGCGCGCCGCGCGGCTCGCCCGTTCCTTCGACACCCGTGCCTTCGACCCGTGCCCTCGAATGGAGTCCGGCCCATGACAAGCTCTCTCCCCCGCACCGAATCGACCCGCGAAGACGCCCCGCTCGCCGGGGTTCGGGTGCTCGACTGCTCCCGCGTCCTCGCCGGTCCGTACTGCACGGTGCTGCTCTCCTTCCTCGGAGCGGAGGTCGTCAAGGTGGAAGACTTCCGCGGAGACGAGGGACGGCAGTGGCCCCCTCACCGCGACGGCATGGGCGCATCGTTCCTCGCCCTCAATGCCAACAAGACGAGCATCGCGGTCGACCTGAAGGCGCCGGAGGGGGCGGCGATCGTCCGCGATCTCGCGACGACCGCGGACGTGCTGGTGGAGAACTTCAAGACCGGGGACATGGAGCGGTTCGGACTCGGTTTCGACGATGTCGCTCCCCTCAATCCGCGGCTCGTATACACGTCGATCTCCGCCTTCGGGCGTCGCGGACCGAAGGCGAAGGAACCGGGCTACGAAGCGCTGGTCCAGGCCTACAGCGGCGTCATGGCGATAACGGGGGACGCGGACGGCGGCCCGGTGCGTTGCGGCGCGTCCTTCCTCGACCTCGCCACCGGAACGATGTCCGCCCTCGCGACGGTGACCGCGCTCTTTCGCCGCGAGGCCACCGGACGGGGAGGCAAGGCGGAGACCTCCCTCCTCGGCACCGCGATGGGGATGATGTGCAACCAGATGTCCAACTTCTACCAGCACGGCGCCCAGCCGCGCCGTCTCGGCACCGCCCACAACCAGGTCGTCCCCTACCAGGTGTTCCGGACGCGCGACGGCTACGTCTTCATCGCGGCCGGCAACCAGAACCTGTACCGGCGCCTGTGCCGCGCCATCGGCCGCGAGGAGCTGGCCGAGGACCCCCGTTTCGAGAGCAACCCCGCCCGGGTGGCCAACCGCGAGGCATGCATCGGCGCGATCTCCGCGGCTATCGCCGGGCACGACACGAAGCCCCTCATGGCGGCGCTCCGCGAGCAGGGCGTGCCGTTCTCGCGGGTGAACGAGTACGCGAACCTGGTCGAAGACGGCCAGCTCGACGCGCTCGGGGTCATCGAGTCGGGACGCGGCGACGCCTATCCGGATTTCCGCATTCCGGGGCTGCCCTTCCACCTCTCCGAGCACGACCGGGGACGGCCGGTGGACGCCCCCCGCATCGGCCAGCACACCCGCGAGATCCTCGCCGGCCTCGGCTACGAGCCGGCCCGCGTCGACCGCCTCCTCGCCGAGGACATCGTCCGCGAGCCCTGACCGGCCGGCCGTAGCCCGCAGGAAATCAGGCGGCGGCGCGCAGTCCGCTCGTGTCGAGGCGGTAGAGGCGGGCGACGTTCTCGTGCAGCACGAGGTCCTTCTCCGCGTGCGAGAGGCCGGCCGCCTGCTCGCGCAGCACATCCTGCGACCACGGCCACGTCGAGTCGCTGTGCGGATAGTCGTTCGCCCACATCATGCGCTCGATGTTCATGTGGTCCTTGAGCTGGAACGCGGTGTGGTCGTCCTGGAAGGTGAAGTAGACGTGCTCGCGGAAGTACTCGCTCGGCAACCTCTCGAGCTCGCGACCCCGCAGCCAGTGGCGGTGCCGCTTGTAGGCGTGGTCCATCCGGTACATGAAGTGCGGGACCCAGCCGCCGTCCGCCTCCACCGACACGATGCGAAGCCCCGGATGACGCATGAAGATGCCGTCGAAGACGAACATGCTCATGAGGTCCTGGTTCCCCCGCACGATCGACATGAAGCCGTTGATCTTCGAGCCGCGGAACCCTTGCCGGAGCCCCTCGCTGGACGTGAGGATGTGGAAGCTCGCGACGAGGCCGAGCTCGACCACGGCGTCGAAGAACTCGCCGTACATCGGGTCGTCGTAGTCCTCGAGGCCGGGGAGACCGGGGAGCATCACCCCGGGAAACCCCATCTCGCGAATCGCCTCGAGCTCTCGGATCCCGTCTTTCGGGGTCCGGACCGCCGCCTGCCCGAGCCCGATGAGCCGGTGGGGAAAGGGTTCGCAGTACTCGAGCAGCCACCGGTTGTACGCCTCCATGCACGCCTGCTTGAGGTCGAGATCGGGAATGTTGCAGATCTCCATGCCCACCGACGGGTAGAGCATCTCCGCCGCGATCCCGTCCTGGTCCTGGGCCTCGATCCGCGCATGCGGGTCCCATCCGCCTCGCGGGAGCTTGTCGAACTTCGCGCCCCGCGGCGAAAGCTCCTCGGGGGACTTGCCGGCCGCGGAGACCAGCGCGAGCGGAATGCGCTGCGTGCTGCCTTCGATTAGGAACACGTCGCCGCGCTTCTCGTCGTGCACCATCACCGGGGCGCGCTCGCGGTACTTCGGATCGATCCGATCGACGTAGCAGTCGGGGGGCTCGCAGACGTGGCTGTCGGCGGAGATGATCGGCTTCGGCACGCCGGTTCCATCCTTGTTCGTGCGGGCGGGGGACTATAGCAAAATGCCCACCCGGCACGGGTTGCCGAATGGTTGCAACCTTCGCGGAACCGCCGGGAGACCCGGAAGTTCGAAGTCGGCGTGGGGGTCGAAGCGCAGTTGCTGCGAAACCCGGCCCCGGACCCGCGGTTCCGGGCATTGGGGCGCGGGTTTCGAAAGAGGCGGGAAATCGGAGGACGGATGACAAGTCGAAGCTCGAAGACCCGCCGGGGCGCCGCGCACGTGCTGCCCGAACGTCACCGCGGGCGCTGGGACGGCCGGACCCCGGTCGGGGAGCTTCCCGCGCGCGCGGCCGCGCGGTGGGGCGACCGGGAATCGCTCGTCTTCGGCGCGGCGCGCCAGTCCTTCGCGGAAATTGCGCGCCGGGTCGACGAGGCGGCGAAAGGGCTCATCGCGCTTGGCGTCGCCCCCGGCGACAAGGTCTGCCTCTGGCTCAACAACTGCCCCGAGTGGGTCCACCTCCTCTTCGCGATCGCCCGGATCGGAGCGATCCTGGTACCCGCCAACACGCGTTTTCGCACCGGCGACATCGAGTACGTGGTGCGCCAGGGCGATTGCTCGACCCTCATCACCCACGACGTCTCGGGACCCGTCGACTATCTCGCCATGGTGCGCGAGCTGGTACCGGAGAGCGGAGCCGGCTGCGGAACCGCTCCGCTTCGAAGCGAACGCTTTCCCCTCCTCGAACGGATCGTCACCGTATCCGATCGGGAGCACCCGGGAGCTGCCGCGTACCCCGCCCTCGTCGAAGCCGGGCGCTCGGTGAGCGACGCCGACCTCGCGGCGCGGGCGGCCGCGGTGGCGGTGGACGACACCCTTTTCATCATGTTCACGTCCGGCACCACGGGCTTCCCCAAGGGGGTGATGCGCAACCACCACCTCCTTCGCAACCAGTGCGACCGCATGGAGCGGCTCGCGATCACCGAAGCGGACGTGGTGCTGAACTACCTTCCGCTCTTCCACATATTCGGCTACGTGGACGGGCCGCTCCTTTCCGTCATGGCGGGCAGCCGGCAGGTCCTCACCGCGAGCTTCGATCCGGACGAGTGCGTCGGGCTCGTCGAGACGGAGCGGGCAACCCAGATGCAGGGCTTCGACAGCCACCTCAAGGCGCTCATGGACGCCCAGGAACGGCGGCCGCGCGACACGTCGAGCCTTCGAATCGGCTTCTTTCCGAGCGGCATGGCGAGCTCGGTCCCGATCGTGCGGCGCGTGCGCGAGGTCTTCCCCACGATGCAGACCCTGACCGCCTATGGCTCGACCGAGGGCGGCGCCAACATCTGCACCTCCTTCCTCGACTCGAGCGAGGAGCAGCGCTGCGAGACGTCCGGGCACCCCTGCGACGGGTTCGAGATCCGCATCGCGGACCCGGAATCCGGCGAGGAGCTGCCGCCCCGGGCGCCGGGCGAGATCCTGGTCCGGAGCTACAACCTGATGCAGGGCTACTACCGCAAACCCGTGGAGACGGCGGCCGCGATCGACTCCGAGGGGTGGCTGCGAAGCGGCGACCTCGGATACCTGCGCGAAGACGGGTACCTGCGCTTCCTTGGCCGCTGCAAGGACATGATCAAGGTCGGCGGCGAGAACGTGGACCCGGTGGAGGTGGAGCAGCTCCTCCTCGAGCACCCGGCGGTGTGCGCGGCGGCGGTCGTCGCCTACCCCGACGAGCGGATGACGGAGGTGGCCGTCGCCTTCGTCGTTCCGCGCGAGGAGCGCGACGCCGGTCCGGGAGCGGGATGCGAATCGGAGAGCCGCGCGGAACGAGACGCGAGGCGCGACGCGCTCGCCCGCGAGATCCTCGAGCTCGGGCGCGGCCGGGTCGCGAGCTTCAAGCTGCCGCGCCACGTTCTCTTCGTCGCGGAGCTGCCGATGACCTCGAGCGGCAAGGTGCGAAAGGCGGAGCTTCGCGACCTCGCCCTCGCCCGCCTCGGCGCGGCCGCGGGCTGATTCCGGCGCCACGCACACGTACGGACGCTACCTGTCGCCGAGCAACCCCGCATAGGCGCCGCCGCGCCGGACGAGCTCGTCGTGGGTGCCGGCCTCCACCACCTCACCCGCGTCGAGCACCACGATCCGGTCCGCGCGCCGGATGGTGCTCAGCCGGTGCGCGATCGCGATCACCGTCCGGGTCGCGTAGAGCCTCGCCAGCGCCCGTTCGATCAGCTCCTCGGTCATCGAGTCGACCGAGCTCGTCGCCTCGTCCAGCACCACGAGGTCCGCACCGGCGGCGACCGCCCGCGCGAACGAGACGAGCTGGGCCTGGCCGGCGGAGAGATTCGCACCGCCATGCGCCACTTCGAAGTCGTATCCGCCCGGGAGATCGCGGATGAAGTCGTCGGCCCGGACCTGGCGCGCCGCATGTACCGCCGCCTCTCTCCCGTGCCGCCCCAGGGTGATGTTGAACTCGACCGAGCCGTGGAACAGGAACACGTTCTGGTGCACGACGGAGACCATCCGCCCGATCCGGTCCGCGTCGAACGAGGTGATCTCCTCGCCGTTCAGCCGGATTGAGCCCCGGTAGCCTCCGTAGGCGCGGGCGATCAACCGCGCTACGGTCGACTTGCCGGAGCCCGTCGCTCCGACGATGGCCACCATCTCTCCCCGGCGGACCCGCAAGTCGATCCCTCGCAACACCTCCGGCTGGTGCGGGGCGTAGCGAAAGCGGACGGCTTCGAGATCGAGCCGGTCGAAACGCGGCGCATCGCCGGTTCCCGGCCCGGCGATGGGCGGCTCCGCCGGGTCGAGCGGCTCCGCGAGCAGCCCGCCGATGTGGTCGAGGGCGCCGAGGGCCCGCTGAAGAATCGCGAGCTGCTGCGCGAGCTCGCGAACCGGAACGAACAGGCGCTGGATGTACTCCATGAACGCGACGAGCACGCCGATGGTCATCGTCCCCGCGAGCATCGCACCCGCCGAGTACCACAGCACCACCGCGAGGCCGAGGCTGGTCAGCCCCTCGACGAGGGAGTACAGCATCGCGTCGTAGAGGTTGGAAGTGTTCTGCGCCAGGTAAAAGCGCCGGTTGCGCCGTTCGAAGTCGGCCAGGACCTTCGCTTCCGCCGCATAGAGCTGCACCGTCTTCGCCCCCGCGAGGCACTCCTGCAGGTAGCCCGTCGCCTCCGACAGCGCCTGCCGCGCCCACAGGAAGGAAGCCCGGACCCGGCGCTGGAAGAAGTCCATCACCACCAGGAGCACGGGCAGCATCGCGAGGAGGACGAGGGTCGCCTTCCAGCTCAGCCAGAACATCATCGCCACGAACGCGACCGTCTTCAGGAGATCCGTGATGAGGGACAGGGCGTGCCCGGCGAGGCTCTCGCCGAGCGCCTCCACGTCGCTCGTCACCCGGGTGAGGACCGAGCCGATCGGATTCCGGTCGAAGTAGGCGCGGGGGAGCCGGAGCGTGCGCCGGTAGACGGTTTCGCGAAGCGCGGCGAGGAGCCGATGGCCGACCCGTTGGAGTATCCGCACGTAGAGGGCGTCGGCGAGGTAGCCGGCCACCACGACACCCGCCGCGAGAGCGACGAGGGTGAGCAGCGGCTCGCGCCACGGCCCGAGCTCCCCCGCCGCGACGGCCGGCAGCAGGTAGTCGTCCACCGCCACCTTGGTGAGGTACGGAACGAGCGCCGCCAGCGCCGCCGACACGGGGAGCAGCGCGAGCACCGTTGCGAACTGCCATCGGTAGCGGGCGAAGTGGGGCCGCATCGCGGTGATCACCGCCGCCGCATTGCCGTCGCCCAGAAGACGCCGCCACCGGGACGGCATACGGGCGAGCCGGGCGAAGCGTCGCATCATCGTGCGGCCCTCTCGCGCTCCTGGCGGAGCCACGCCTCGCGATAGGGTCCGGCGCGGGCGGCGAGATCGCGGTGATGACCTTCGTCGACGACACGCCCGCGCTCGAGGACGACCACCCGGTCCGCCCGTTCGAGCACGCTCACGCGGTGGGACACGACGAGGATGGACCGGGCCTCGCAGAGCGCATGGATGCGCTCGACGAGCACCCGCTCCGTGTCATGGTCGACCGCGGACAGCACGTCGTCGAGGATGAGCAGCTCGCAGGGCCTGAGGATCGCGCGCGCGAAGGCCACGCGCTGCTTCTGGCCGCCGGAGAGGGTGACCCCGCGCTCGCCGACGACGGTCCGGAGCCCCGCCGGCAGGCGTTCGAGATCGGGGCCGAGGGCCGCATCCGCGACCGCCCGCTCCACCATCGCATCGAGCGCGTCGCCCCCGGCTGCGGCCTCTGCCGCGACTTGCGCATCCGGGCCGACCGCCCTCGCCGACGCGCCCCCGGCTCTCCTGTCCGCCCCGCGCGCGTGCGCCTCGCGCCCCGGACCGGACCCTTGCTGCGCACGCGCCCACAGGTCCCGGCCCGCTTCGGACGCCTCGGCCTGCACCCCGAACGCCACGTTCGCGTGCAGCGTGTCGGAGAACAGGAACGGCTCCTGGGTGACGGTCACGACCTGCCGGCGCAGCTCGCCCGGCTCGACGTCGCGGACATCCGTCCCGTCGAGCCGAACCGCGCCGGCGGGCGGGACGAGATGGTGGTTCAGCAGATTGACGAGAGTCGTCTTGCCGCTCCCGATCGCACCGAAGACGCCCACCACCTCGCCCGGCGCCACCCGCAGGCTCACGCCGTCGAGAACCGGCTGCGCCGGCTCGTCGGGATAGGCGAAGCGAAGGTCGTCGACGGCGAGCCCTTCCGCGAGCCGCGCCGGAAGCGCCGCGCCCGGCCGCGGGACGGGGCGCACCGGCTCGGCCGCGAACACCTCGAGCAGGCTCCCGAGGCTCGTCATGCCGCGCTGCAGGAGGAACATCATGAACGTCGCGCCCATGAGCGGCCCGACCAGCATCGAGAGGTACACCATGAACGCGGTGAAGGCGCCGATCGTGATCTCTCCCGCGACGACCGCAATTCCGCCCACGAGCAAGAGCAGCACCTTGAGGCCGTTCACGAGGTGGGTGAGGAGCGGGAAGAACCAGGCTCGGACGGTGGCCATCCCGAGCCCCGCGTCGCGCACCGACCCGCTCAGTGCCGTGAAGCGCCCCTGCGCCCACCCGAGGCCGCGAAACGACTTGAGCGGGTCGAGGCCGCCGTAGGATTCCACCGTGAAGTCGGAGAGCTCCTGCAGGGCCTTCATGTGCCACTGCTGGTTGTGACGCATCCGCCGGACGGCCACCTGGAGCACGACGAATCCGACCGCGATCGGCAGCGCGCACCAGAGGGTGAGCTGTGGCGAGATCCGGTACATGTACCAGGGCGCGAGGGTGAGGGTGCCGACGGTCTGGATGAGCATCATCGTCCCCATCCCCAGCAGCATCCGCACTCCGTTGATGTCGTTGTTGATGCGCGAGATGAGCTCGCCCGTGGGGTTCGCGAGGAAGTACGCGCGGTCCTGGCGGAGCAGGTGCGCGAGGAGCCGGTTCTTGAGGTCGAACTCGACCCTCCGGCCGGGGACGAGGAACAGCATCCGCGACACCGACCGGGTGAGGACCATCGCCACCGCGAACCCGAGGATGAGCCATACCCGGAAGAGGACCTCGCTCCCCGACCGCTCCGCAGCCAGGAGATCGATGGCTTCCTGGAGGTAGCGGGGGATAGCGAGGCTCATCCACAAGGTGAGGCCGAGGAACCCGGCCCCCACCCCGAGCGACCAGGCGTGCTCGCGCACGAGCCCCACGAGATAGCGAAGCCGACGGAAGGTGGACGGCATTGTGCGAACCGACGCGCGGGCTGGGGGAAGGGAGTAGTCGGCCAGGGAGCAGACGCTCGGGCAATCGGGTCGCGGAAGGTGCGGCCCGAGGCGCTTCCCGGCTGCAGCGCACTCCCCGCAACGGCGGAGTATACCGGCTCGTCCGGGCGGCTACGGACCGCGACGCCGCCCGCCACGGGCGCGCGGGCAGCCTTCGTACTCGCGAGGATATAATTACGCGAGCAACTCGGAGGGGCTGTCATGCCGAAACACCAGTCGGCCGGGGCCGGTGGATCGACCCTTCTCGGAATCGAGGAGCGAAGGACGAGAACGGCGGGCGCCAGCTCCGCCCTCGACCGCTGGCTCACGCGGCGGATTCTGGCCGAGTCCGGCCAGCCGCCGTTGACCATCGAGCTCTGGGACGGCACGCGCATCGAGCCGGAGCCGCCCCCTGCGGACATCGTGGCCCGAGTCGAGATCCGGGATCGGCGCACGCTCTACGGTCTTCTCGTCAATACCGACGTCGCGTTCGGCGACGCCCTGAGCGCGGATCGCATCCGGGTCCACGGCGACCTCGTCACGCTTCTCGAGACCATCTACCGGTCCGCGGACGCGGCGATCCCGCGCGACTCGTGGAAGCGCCGCGTCACGGCATGGCTCAACCGGCCCCGCCGCAACTCCCGCAGCGGCTCGAAGTCCAACATCCACCACCACTACGACATCGGCAACGACTTCTACCGGCTCTGGCTCGACCAGGAAATGGTGTACACCTGCGCCTACTACCCGCGCGAGGACGCCACCCTCGAGGAAGCGCAGCAGGCCAAGATGGACCATGTATGCCGGAAGCTCGAGCTCCGGCCCGGGCAGCACGTGGTCGAGGCGGGCTGCGGCTGGGGCGCGCTCGCCATCCACATGGCGCGCGACTACGGCGTCCACGTCCGGGCGTTCAACATCTCCCACGAGCAGATCCGGTATGCCCGGAAACGTGCGGCGGCGCTCGGGCTCGACGGCCAGGTCGAATTCGTCGAGGACGACTACCGCACCGTCGAGGGGAAGTACGACGCGTTCGTCTCGGTCGGCATGCTCGAGCACGTCGGGGTCGACAACTACCGCGCGCTCGGCGAGGTGGCGGCCCGCGTCCTGAAATCCGACGGTCGGGGTCTCATCCACTCCATCGGACGCAACGCCCCGGCACCTAACAACCCCTGGATCGAGCGGCGCATCTTCCCGGGGAGCTACCCGCCGAGCCTCTCGGAGATGAGCGTCATCTTCGAGCCGCAGGAATTCTCCGTCCTCGACATCGAGAATCTTCGCCTGCACTACGCCCGCACCTGCCGCGCGTGGCTCGAACGCTTCGAGACCGCCGCGGACCGGGTGGAGGCGATGTACGACTCCGACTTCGTGCGCGCGTGGCGGCTCTACCTCGCGGGCTCGGTGGCGGCATTCACGACCGGCAGCCTCCAGCTCTTCCAGGTAGTGTTCGCCCCGGGCGAATCGAACGAGGTGCCCATGACCCGCGACCACGTGTATCCGCGGAACTAGCGGCGGAACGGAGCCGCGGCGAGGCGCCGCCACGCCGCGTCGCGAAGGCCCGGCTCGCAGAGGAGGGACCCGAGCTTGGAACGATTCGACGCCCTCATCGTCGGCGGCGGCCCGTCCGGCTCCACCTGCGCCTGGCAGCTCCGGCGGGCCGGACTCGAAGTTGCGGTGATCGACAAGCGCGACTTCCCCCGCGACAAGGTGTGCGCGGGCTGGGTCACCCCGGCCGTCGTCGAGACCCTCCGGCTCGACTTGGAGGAGTACCGATCGACCCGGGTCTTGCAGCCGATCCGGTCGTTCCGGACCGGAAGCATGGCGGGACGCATGGTCGAGACCCGCTACGACGAGGTTGCGAGCTACGGCATCCGCCGCTTCGAGTTCGACCACTACCTCCTCGAACGGAGCGGCGCGAAGCTGTTCACCGGCCACTCCGTCAAGCGGCTCGAGCGCGCGGACGGACTATGGCGGATCGACGCCATCGCGGAGGCTCCGGTCGTGGTGGGGGCGGGCGGGCATTTCTGTCCGGTCGCGCGGCATCTCGGCGCGAAGGTCGGCTCCACCGAGTCGATCGTGGCCGCCCACGAGATCGAGTTCGAGATGACGGACGCCCAGCGCGCCGACTGCGCGGTAGCCGAAGAGACCCCCGAGATCTTCTTCTGCGAGGACCTCCAGGGCTACGGGTGGGTGTTCCGCAAGGAGAACGTCCTCAACGTGGGGCTCGGGCGCGAGGACAACCGCAACATCGCCGAGCAGGTGCGGAAGTTCTGCGAGTGGCTCACCTCACGCGGCCGGATCCCGCGCGACATGCCCTCGAAGTTCAAGGGTCACGCGTACATCCTGCACGGGCGTTCGCGGCGGATCGCGTCGGGCGACGGGATCGTGCTCGCGGGTGACGCGATCGGGCTCGCCTACGACCGCAGCGGCGAGGGCATCCGCCCCGCCGTCGAGTCGGCGGTGATCGCGGCGGAGATCATCGCGAATGCGGGCGGTTCGTTCGACGAGAGCACCTTCTCCGGCTACGAGCGCCGTCTCCGCGAGCGCTTCGGCGAACGCGGGACCGAGTCCGACCCCCCGGCCTGGATTCCGTCCGATCTCCGGCGGTTGGTCGCCACGAAGCTGCTCGGCGCCGGCTGGTTCTCGCGCCGATTCGTGCTCGACGGCTGGTTCCTCCACCGCCGCCAGCCTCCCCTGCCCGCGAACTGAAGCGGCGCGCGTCCCGGCCCCGCGCGCCGGACGGGCGGCCGCACCCGCGCCGTACTGCGTTTGCGCACGCGGGTTCACCCCGTCGGGCCTTGCCCGCGCCCGTGCCCTCCGTGTCTCCGGGCGCCCGGGAGGCGAGGGGGGGCGGGGCCACGAAACGGTCTCCGTCGTCTCCGGAGTCTCAAGACGGAATCTTCACCGGCTCGGGCGAGCCCTCCAGTCGGGAGAAAGAATGGCAGCAGGCGCGGGCTAGAATGAGCCCGTCACGGACGGGCGGCGGACGCGCGAATCCGAGGAAGCGCGGCGGCCGCAGGGCATATGGGAGGACGCGGATTGCCGGGCGACACCTATCAGCCGCTGACCGTCGAATCGCTTCCACGCCGGCTGGGACCCGTTCCGGAGGTCGGGCAGCGAATCGGCGGCGATCCCGCGCACTGGTCGGTCCGCGAGGTCGGGGACGGGAACCTCAACCTCGTCTTCATCGTCTCGGGCTCCGATGGGGCGGTCGTCGTCAAGCAGGCCCTGCCCTACGTCCGGCTCATTGGCGAGAGCTGGCCGCTGCCGCTCTATCGCGCCCTCTTCGAGAACCACGCATTGACCCGGCAGGCGGCGCGCGATCCGGGCTCCGTTCCGGAGGTCTTCCACTTCGACGAGACCCAGGCGCTGAACGTCATGGAGCACCTCGGCCCCCACGTCATCCTGCGCTACAAGCTAATTGCGGGAGACAAGGTGGAAGGGCTCGGAGCATTCCTCGGCAACCACTGCGCCCGCATGGCCTTTCTGGGCTCGGAGCTGCACATGGCGAGCGCCGCCAAGAAGGCCGACGTGGGACTGTTCGCCGGCAACGTCGAGATCCCCGCCATCACCGAAGCGCTGATCTTCACCGACCCCTACTACGCCGCCGAGATGAACCACCACACCGAGGGACTCGATCCGGTCGTCGCCACCTTGCGCGGGGACGTCGCGCTCAAGACGGAGGCGCAGCGGCTATTCGCGAAGTTCGCCTCGAACACCGAGACGATGCTGCACGGCGATCTGCACACCGGCTCCATCATGTCGACGGCGACGGAGAGCCGGGTCATCGATCCGGAATTCGCTCAGTACGGCCCGATGGGCTTCGACATCGGGATGCTGACGGCGAACTTCCTGATGGCGTACTTCAGCCAGCCGGCCCATCGTCCGGCGGACGAGCTCGAGGACTACCAGGGGTGGATCCTGGACGTCATGGCCGACATGCTCGCGGCCTTCGACACGGAGTTCCGCCGGTTGTGGGCGAGCGAGCGGACCGGCATGCTGTATCCGCGCCGCCTCTTCGAGGATCAGGGCCAGTCCTCCGAGCCCGCCTGCGAAGCGGTGCTCGCCGCAATCCGCGAGGACGCGTTCGGCTTCTGCGGCATCGAGATTCACCGCAGGATCCTGTCCCTCGCCCACAACGCCGACTTCGAGTCGATCGAGGATCCGCGCGTGCGGGCCCCGCTCGAGGCGCGGAGCCTCATGCTGGGGCGGGAGGTCATTCTCGAGCGCACCGGGATCGCCGGTTCGAACGATCTTTGCGCGTTGGCCCGCCGCTGCGCCGAGGAGACGACTCCATGAAGGTGAACGGCCGGCACTACCGCTCGCTCTGGTGGGACGACCACGCGCACGCGCTCATGATCATCGACCAGCGGTGGCTGCCCCACGACTTCCGCGTTGCGGAGCTGCGAACCGCCGACAACTGCGCCGTCGCGATCCGCGAGATGTGGGTACGCGGAGCGCCCCTCATCGGTGCCACCGCCGCCTATGCGATGGCCCTTCGGATGAAGGCCGACCCTTCGAACGGCGCGCTGGACGCGGCATGGGACCAGCTTCACGCAACCCGGCCCACCGCGATCAACCTGCGGTGGGCCCTCGACCGGTGCCGCTCCCTGCTCGAGCCCCTCGGCCCGCCCGCACGGGCGGAAGCCGCCCTTGCCCTCGCCCATGAGCTCGCCGACGAGGACGTCGAGATCAACCGTCGTATCGGAGAGCACGGGCTCGCCCTCATCCGCGAAATCACCCCCCGGAAACGCACGGGCGAGCCGGTGCGCCTGCTCACCCACTGCAACGCGGGCTGGGTCGCGACCGTCGACTGGGGCACCGCCACCAGTCCGATGTACCAGGCCCACGACGCGGGCATTGCGCTGCACGTCTGGGTGGACGAGACCCGGCCTCGCAACCAGGGGGCGCTCACCGCGTGGGAGCTCGGAAGTCACGGGATCAGCCACTCCTACGTCGTCGACAACGCGGGCGGCCATCTCATGCAGCACGGGCTCGTGGACATGGTGATCGTCGGCACGGACCGCACCACCCGGCGGGGCGACGTCTGCAACAAGATCGGCACCTATCTCAAGGCGCTCGCGGCCCGCGACAACGGCGTGCCCTTCTACGTTGCCCTCCCGTCACCGACGATCGACTGGCGGGTGGACGACGGCTTCGCCGAGATCCCCATCGAAGAGCGCGCCCCGCAGGAGACGACGCATGTCCTCGGGCGCACCGAGGCGGGAAACATCGAGCACGTGCTGGTCGCGCCGGAGGGGACT
Organism: Immundisolibacterales bacterium; assembly: GCA_026712715.1. GTDB lineage: Bacteria > Pseudomonadota > Gammaproteobacteria > HK1 > HK1 > JAJDXW01. The sequence goes on from JAPOPW010000062.1 coordinate 78,025, forward strand.
CCGGGCGGCAACCCCGCATTCGACGTGACCCCGAGCCACCTCGTGACCGGGCTCATCACCGAACGCGGCGTGTGTGAAGCGAGCGCCGCGGGCCTCGCCGCCCTCTTCCCCGAGCATTCCGCCGGGGACGGACGGAGCGGCGACCGCGGCCCGGACTCCCCGGCGCCCGAAAGCGCCGGATGAACCGAGAATTCCGCTTGCCCGGAACGAACGGGCGAAGCGGTCAGAAGTCTGCCGCGAGCACCGCCATGCACGCACGCGCAACGTCCCGATCGGGATCGTCCGAGCCCGGCATCGTCGCCCAGCCGGTCTCCATGAGCAGATTGCTGCGCTGGTAGCTGCTGGTGTCCTTCAGGCGGGCGAGAGTCTCCACGACCTGCGGGTCCTGGGTGGACTGCTCGACGCAGATCGGGACCAGGGCGGCGACAACGTCCATCCGCGCCTGTTTGGACACCATTTTCGCGGCCGTGCCGCCGGTCACCCATCCGCCCCACGCGAAGCCGACGGTCGAGAGCGCAACGGCACCGATCACGGCGCCGAGGACTCCGGGTTTTAACCAGTTGGGTGTTTTCATTTGAGTTTCTCCATTCGGGACCGAATTTTTTCTCGAAATGCCGCGTTTTCACGAAACCTGCACAATGCGACGAGTCACATGCATAAATCTCGTGAGTGGGAAAATTGGACCAAGGGCTGGTCCCCGAGTCGGCAGTCGGGGGACCATAACACGATCGTCCGAGGCCTGCAGTTTGGAGCGAGGGATAATCCGCATTTCGATCGCTGACTTATAATTTCTTATTTATTGCAATATGTTGTGAACTTCAATCATGGTCTCTGAACTACTGTCTTGAGGAATTGAGAATAGCCCGGATGTTGCGCGAGCGTGGTGATATTCGCGTTTTCGACTTGTCATTACCGGACTTTTCGGCGGAATTCCGAGGCGTCAGGTGAGAGTTGATGCCACGGCGTGCCGATCGCGACGAGCTCCCCGGTTTTCTCCGCTACCCCGTGGCGCTACCCCGTAGTGTCGCGATTTCGCGGAATCGAGCGGCGCGACCAGACCTCCATCGCGATCTCGAACGAGCGGACGCGGGCGCCGTGATCGAAGATCTGCGATGCAACCATCAGCTCGTCGACACCGGTGCGCGCGACGAACTCCTCCATCTGGCGAAGCACGGTTTCCGGCGAGCCGGCCGCGGAGCAGGCGCCCTGCTCGTCGAGCATTCGCCGCTCGAGTGAGGACAGCCCCTTCTCGAACTCGCCGTCGGGCGGGGGCAGGGGCCGCGGCCGGCCCTGGCGAAGCCACAGGGTCGACTTCCGGGCGGAGGTCCGAAGCAGGTGCGCCTCCTCTTCGGTCGGGGCCGCGAACACGTTGAACCCGGCCATCGCGTACGGCGCCGAGAGCTGCTCGGAGGGCCGGAACGAACGGCGGTAGGTGTCGAGCGCGGGCAGCAGGGCGCCGGGGGCGAAGTGGGACGCGAAGGCGTAGGGCAGCCCCAGCATCGCCGCGAGCTGCGCTCCGTAGAGACTCGAGCCGAGGATCCAGATCGGCACGTTCCGGCCGCGTCCCGGAATGGCCTGGACGGGCTCGTCCGCACCCGCGTCGCGGAAGTAGCCCTGCAGCTCGAGGACATCGCGCGGAAAGTCGTCCGGGTCGCCCTGCAGGGTCCGGCGAAGGGCGTACGCGGTCCGCTGGTCGGTGCCGGGGGCGCGCCCGAGGCCGAGGTCGATGCGCCCCGGATGGAGCGCATCGAGGGTGCCGAACTGCTCCGCGATGACGAGCGGGGCGTGGTTCGGCAGCATGATCCCGCCCGCACCGACCCGGATCGAGGAGGTCCCGCCGGCAATGTGGGCGATGACGACGGCGGTCGCCGCGCTCGCGATTCCGGGAATGTTGTGGTGCTCCGCGACCCAGTACCGGCGGTAGCCGAGCGCCTCGGCGCGGCGCGCGAGGTCGAGGGAGTTGCGCATCGACTGCGCGGGACCGCCGCCCTCGGTGATGGGCGAGAGGTCGAGGACGGAGAGGTCGGTCACGGGCCGCGACCCCTGGCGGCGGACGTCGATCCGGGCGTCCCGCGCCGGGGCGGCGACACCGCTTCGCACGCCACGCGGGACGGGGCGGGCGCGTCGCGGCGCGTCACGGATTCATGCCCCCGTACATGCAATTCCGGGGTTTCAGCCCGTGCCGCCCACTGGAACGGCCGGCTCCGGCGGATACCGCGGCGCCAGCCGGCCACCGAGCGGTTCTCAACTTTCCTCGAGCCAGCGAACGAGCGCCTTGCCGGGATCGCCCAGCTCGTCCACGTTCGTGTAGTAGTGGTCCTGCCAGCCCGTCTCCGGGAGCCCCGCGAACAGCATCAGGTTGAGGGGGTAGTCCCCGGAGTCGGTGCAACGGCGAAAGTCGTCCCGGAAGAGGAATATGCCCTTCCCGAGGGCGATCGCGATGCCGAGCTCGACCATGACCCCCTCGTCCGGCGGGGTCCCGTTGACGACCGCGAAGATCCCGTCCGACTCGCGAACGTCGCGCGCATCCGCCCGGGCGACCTGAAAGGCCCAACCGGGCTGGCCCATGTCGATCTGATTGTTGCGCGCAAACGGCTCCCAGACCTCCGCCCCGAGCCCTTCGAGGCGTTGCACCAGCTCCGGCAGCAGGCGCTCCTTCTGCTGGGTCGAGAACCCGTACGGGTTGGCGAGATACAGGGTTTTCCTGCGTTCCATTTCGATTCACTCGTGAGCGAGAGGGCGGCGTCGAAGGACCGCGCAGGCTCTGCCGGCATCGGCGCCAGCGTCGAGACCGGGACCGGGACCGGATTCGAACCCGGGTGCCGGCACGCCCCTCAGCGCGACACCTCCCGGGCCCTCTCCTTCTGGGCCTCGAAGTCGGAGCGGCGCGCCGCGACCTCGGACCGGGGGATGCGGCTCAGGTCGCAGAAGTCGGCCTTCCAGCCCGGGTCTTCGCTCCATGCGAGCGGCGACTGGACGGTGGTGCGCGGCGTGCGCGCCGATTCGAGCAGCCCCAGGGCGAGGTCCAGGGTGAGTCGCTGCGAGTCCTCGTCGAAGGGACGCCCCGCCGCGTTGCCGAGGGGGAAGTCGCTGAACACGAAACGCGGCACGCCGCAGTGCTCGACGATGTCGCGCGCGCAGCCCAGCACCGCGGTGGCGATGCCGTGCTCCTCGAGGTACCGGGCGGCCAGGCTCACGGACTGGTGGCACACCGGTCAGTTGGCGACGAGGATGGCCGCGTCGGCCTCGTCCTCGTGCACGCGACGCAGCAGCGCCGGGCAGTCCTGATCCAGGGTGGTGCGCTGGCTCCGGTTCGTCGGGAGGCCATGGAAACGGGGCGCGACCCGGCCGATGCGCCGGGCGCCCTGCGCCTCGTGCAGGCGCTCGAGCGGGAACCAGGTCCGCGGGTCCTTCGCGGTGGTGTGGGTGCGGTCGTAGCTGACGTGGGAGATGCGCACGTCCGGCGGCGCCTCCGGCCCGGCGGGCGCGGAGTAGACCTCGAAGAACTTGGCCGCGCCGTTGTACGCCGCGCCGGGTCCCTGGTCTCCGAGCTCGGGCCGGTACGGCGCCGCCGTCGTGACGAGCGCGACGCTCGACTCCGCCAACGGCTTCCGGAGCGCGGCGAACGGCACGTCCCGATAGTGCGACCAGCGATAGGGGTTGTCGTATCCAAGGGCGAGGTAGTACGCGCGGGTGCGCTGCATGTAGGCAACGGGCAGACCCGCCCCCTCCGGCGCATCGGGCCCGACGCGGGCGGAAAACGGCTCCGAGACCGAGCGCGGAGCGTCTTCGATCGGCACCGAAGAGTCCCGTCCGTTCATGTGAAGCACCCTCTCCGTGCGGCGGATCCGGAGGCGCGCATCGTACCAGACGCCGGGACAATCCTTGCGCGCGGCGGGGTCCGGCGAGGCATCCCGCCCGGCCGTCGCTCCGACCCGGCGGAGCCGGCGTCCGGGCGTAGCGAAGCCGGCATCCAAGCGGCGTGGGTTACCCTGTAGGACTGAAATCGAAGAGTGGCGGGGAGGAGCGGGAACCGATGGACCTATTCGATCTTTCCGGGCGGGTCGCGGTCGTGACCGGTGGAAACGGCGGCATCGGGCTCGGGATGGCGCGCGGGCTCGCGCGGGCCGGGGCCGCGGTCGCGGTGGTCGGACGCAACCCGGAGAAGTCCCGGGACGCCGTGTCCGACCTCGGAGAACTGGCGTTCGCGATCGAGGCGGACGTGACCCGGGGCCCCGACGTCGAGGCGATGGTCGCGCAAGTGGCGGCACGGACGGGCCGGATCGACATCCTCGTCAACAACGCGGGAACCAACATCCGCAAGCGCCCGGAGGAACTGGACGAGTCCGAGTGGCGCACCGTGCTCGACACCAACCTGACGAGCGCGTTCCTGTGCAGCCGGGCGTGCCACCCGCACATGCAGTCGGCGGGTGGCGGCAAGATCCTCAACAACGGATCGATGATGTCGATCTTCGGCGCTCCCTGGTCCCCCGCCTACGCCGCGAGCAAGGGCGGCATGGTCCAGCTCACCAAGGCGCTCGCCACCGCCTGGGCGGCGGACGGCATCCAGGTGAACTGCTTCCTCCCGGGCTGGATCGACACCGACCTCACGCGGCGGGCGCGCCGGGAGGTGCCGGAGCTGCACGACCGCGTGCTCGCCCGCACTCCGGCCGGTCGCTGGGGCGACATCGACGAGTTCCAGGGCATCGCGGTGTTCCTCGCGAGCCGCGCATCGGACTTCGTGACCGGCGCGGTGATCACGGTCGACGGCGGGTTCTCGGTGTCCGGCTGATGCCGCGCGAGTTCTCGTTCTGTCCGCGGTGCGGGGCGGGACTCGGGCGACTCGCGATTCACGGCCTCGACCGGCTCGTCTGCCCGGACTGCGCCTTCGTCTTCTGGCAGAACCCGGCCGTCGGGGTCGCGGTGATCCTGCTCGACGACGCGGGCCGGGTGCTCCTCGGCCGGCGCTCGCGCGGCGCGCTCCGCGGCGAGTGGTGCATCCCCTGCGGCTACGTGGAGTACGACGAGGACGTGCGCGATGCGGCGCGGCGCGAGTTCCGGGAGGAGACCGGAATCGAGGTCGAGCTGGGGGAAGTCTTCGCGGTGCATTCGAACTTCCACAACCCCGCGATGCACACGGTGGGAATCTGGTTCCGGGGCACGCCGACGGCCGGCGCGCAGGGGCCGCGCGCGGCCGACGACCTCGACCGGGTCGAGTTCTTCGGCCTCGACGCGGTACCGGACGCGATCGCCTTTCCCACCGATCGCATCGTGCTCGCCGATCTCCGCCGCGATGCTCGTCCCGGCCGAGGCGAGACGCCGGACCGGCCCGGCGCGGCACGGCGAGGACGCGGGCGGTAGCGAAGGTGGGGGCAGCGAGGTGGCGGCGAGAAGCGTGCTGACCTTGCTCCTGACGGTGCTCGGGGCATTCGCCGCGCTCTGCGCGCTGCTCTACCTGGTCCAGGAACGCCTCATCTTCCTGCCGCGCCAGCTTCCGGAAACCACCCGGAACGCCCTCCGGGAGCTTCCCGGGGTCGTCGAGATCGAGGCGCGCGCGGCGGACGGGACCCTGCTTCACGGCTGGCTCCGGCACGGGGCGCAGGACGAGGCCGCGCGGGCCGGCCTCGTCATCTACTTCGGCGGCAACGCCGAGGAAGTCTCGGGGCAGATCCTCGACGCGAAAGCGCTCGCCCCGTGGTCGCTCGCGGCCTTCAACTACCGCGGCTACGGACTGAGCGAGGGCCGGCCGGGCGAGGCCGCGCTCGTCGCGGACGCCCTCCTCGCCTACGACCGACTGGCGGCGCGCGGAGACGTCGATTCGGATCGCATCGTCGTCTTCGGCCGGAGCCTCGGCGGCGGGGTCGCGGTGCAGCTTGCCGCGGCCCGGCCGGTGCGCGGCGTCGTCCTCGTGTCGCCCTTCGACAGCCTGACGAGCGTCGGCCGCCGGCACTATCCCTTCGTTCCGGTTTCGCTGCTGCTCAGACACCCGTTCGACTCGCTGGCATACGCCGCGTCCATCGAGGCGCCCCTCCTGGCGATCGCAGGGGACCGCGACCGGATCATCCCCGCCATCCATTCGCGGCGCCTGCTCGACGCCTGGGGTGGCCCGAAACGGTGGGTGCTCGTCCCCGGGGCGGACCACAACGGGATCCACCTCCATTCCGGCTACCGGTCCGCGCTCCACGAGTTCCTCGCATCGCTCGGCTCCCCGCGGTGAGCCGCGTGCGGTGCGGCGATCGCGACCTTCGCTTGTCCACCCGCGACCCGACCCCCGTGCCGTTCGCGAGGATGACTACAGTGTCCGACCCTCGGCGCACCGCGCCTCGAAGGCAGGAGCAGGTCACTTGACGAACGATTCCGTACCGCCGACGGCGGCGGCGGCGGGAAGCGGGCCCGAATGGGAATTCGCCCATTCGCCGGACGGCGAAGCGCAATCATCGTCCGGGGCGGACGGACCGGTTGCGGGCGGTCCGGCACCGGAGCCGGCGCCGGACGGCACCCGGCTCGCCTACGACGGCGCCGCCGACGCCGCGATCAGGATCGCGGTGTCGAACTCGCTGCGGACCCTCGCGACGTTGGGGGTATACCGCTTCTGGGCCAAGACCCGGGTGCGGCGCTACCTGTGGAGTCGGGTCTCGTTCCTCGGCGACCGCGTCGAGTACACCGGCACCGGGCGGGAGCTCCTCCTCGGGTTCATCGCGGCAATCGTCGTGCTCGGGCTCCTCGGCGGCTCGCTCTTCGGGCTCGAGATTGCCTTCGGCATCGAGCACCCGGTGTACTGGACCGCGCAGGGCATCTATTCCGTGGGGATCGTGTTCCTCGTCTTCGTGGCCGAGTACCGGGCGCGGCGCTATCGCCTGAGCCGCACCGAGTGGCGCGGCATCCGCTTCGCCCAGGGCGGGTCGAGCCTTCGCTACGCGCTCCTCGCGGTCGGGTGGACGGTGGTGACCGTGCTCAGCCTGGGAACCACCTACGCGGTGTATCGGACTTCGCTCCAGCGCTACCGGACGACCCACACCTCCTTCGGCGATCGCCGTTTCGAGTTCACGGGACGAGCCGGGGAGCTGCTGAAGACCTGGCTCCTCGCCTGGGTCTTCTTCGTGCCGACCCTCGGCCTCACCTGGATCTGGTATCGAGCGAGGGAGTTTCGCCACTTCGCCGCGAAGAGCCGCTGGGGTTCCCTATCGTTCTCATCCGATCTCGAGACCGGCGCGATGTACCGCATCGTCGTCTTCTTCGCGGTGCTGACCGCGCTCGTCGTCGGAGTGCTGTTCGCCGTCATCGTCGCGCTCGCGGTGTCCACCGTCATGTTGAATCCGGGGCTGGTCGAGTCGACGCAGCGGGCCGGCGCCTGGCTCCCGTTCAATCCCAACGCGGCCGAGCTGGCGGGCTACGTGATCGCGATCTCGGTCTTTCTTCCCGTCATGGCCGTGCTGCGGATGCTGTTCCTGATCCATCCGCTCTTTCGCGACGTCCTGCCGTCGATCGGCGTCATCGGCGAAGAGGACTTCGAAGCGGTCGCCCAGAGCGCGGTGTCGATGCCGCGCCGGGGCGAGGGGCTCGCCGACGCGCTCGACGTGGGCGCGGTCTAGCCGCAAGATCCCGCCGATGGGGTTTGCGGCCAGCTACGGTTCGACCCACCGGACGTGATCCGCGGGACGGGCAGCTACTTCGACGGTGCGAGCGCCGCGCGCCGCGCGGTGGAGGTCGAGCTCGCCCGTTGGGGCGTACTGGTACGCGAAGCGGAGCCGGGCGGCCGCGAGCTTGCGTTCTGGGAATACCGCGACCTGCGCCGCGTCGACGAATGGGCCGGCAACGGCCCCCTTCGCATCCGCGCGCGCAACCGCAATGCCCGTCTCGTCGTCGAGAGCCCGGCCGTCATCGCCGCCCTTTGCGCGCGCGCCACCCGGCTTGCCGCCCGCGAGACCGGCTGGAGCCGGCTCTCCCTGCGCTGGGCCGGCCTCCTCGCGCTCTGCGTCGCCGTCCTTCTCGTCACCCTCCGGCATGGCCTTCCCCGCTTCGCCGACGAGGTGGCGCGCATCGTGCCCCACCGCTGGGAGGCCGAATTCGGAGCGACGCTGGTCGAGCCGGTGCTCCTGACATTCGCGCGGCTCGACGGCGCCGACGAGGTCGCCTACTGCACCGCGCCCGGAGGGGTCGAATCGCTCGCGGAGATCACCCGCCGGCTCGCGCTCCCCGGGTCGCCCTTCCGGTTCACGGTTCGGGTGGTCGACCTCGACATGGTCAACGCCTTCGCCCTTCCCGGGGGACAAATCGTGATTGCGGAGGGTCTGTTGCGCGCCGCCGGGTCTCCGGACGAGATTGCGGGAGTCCTTGCCCACGAGATGGGACACGTCCTGCACCGGCACTCGACGGCCGCGATCATCGAGGGGCTCGGCCTGGCGTTCCTGTTCGGAGCGCTGCTCGGAGACGCCGGCACCGGGTTCGTCGCCGGGGCGGGGGAAGTCCTGGTGGGCTTGAGCTTCCGGCGCGAGGCCGAGGCGGAGGCCGACGAGCGCGCGCTCGACCTCCTCGAGCGCGCCGGGATGAGCAGTCGAGGACTCGCCGACTTCTTCGAGCGCATGGAGCGCAAGACCGGCGACCGCCCGGCCGTCCTCCGCCTTCTGTCCACCCACCCGTCGACGGAACGCCGGCGACGCCTCGCCGAGGAGCGATCGACACCGGACCTGCCGGCTTCGCTCGACGAAGACTCTTGGCGACGCCTCAAGACAATCTGCCGCCGCAAGGCCCCCATCAACCCTTCGTAAGCCCTCCTGGTTCCGCCCGACGCCCGTCGGCTCCGAGGTCGCTTTTCGGGAGCTGGCCCGCACGCACGGGATCGAGGCAGGCGCCGGCCGGCAGCGACCGGCGGCCCATCCGCGTTGCGTGGGCGCCCCCCCAGCCGGTCCGGGGCTTTCGATTCCGTACCTCCACAACGGCGAACCACACGACTGCCTTCCCGACTTCATCCTCTGCCTGAAAGGGGACAAGGAGCGGTGCCTGATCGTCGACACCAGGGCTACGACCCCCTCGCTGAAGCGAGTCCACGAGCCGCCCACCGCCAGGTCCGCGGCGTCGACGCAAACACCCACCTCCGGCACCCGGGACCACGATCCCGTCTCGGACGTGGGCACCGTCGGCGGTGCGCCGAATCGAGCGGTGCAGGATGGGGGAGGTCAGTCGGTGCGGTAGGGGTCGGCGGCGTCACGCAGGCCGTCGCCGAAGAAGTTGAAGGCGAGGACGACGATGATGACCGGCACCACCGGGAACATGAGCCACGGATAGAGGGCGACCGCGTTGATGTCCTGCGCCTCGTTCAGGAGCACCCCCCAGCTCGTGATCGGGGGGCGAAGGCCCAGCCCGAGGAACGAGAGCGCGGTCTCGCCGAGGATCATCGAGGGGATGGACAGGGTCGCCGACGCGATGAGGTGGCTCATGAAGTTCGGCAGCAGGTGCCGGGCGATGACCCGGCGCGGGTGGGCGCCCATCAGCACCGCGGCGGTGCAGAAGTCCTCTTCGCGAAGGGCGAGGAGCTTCGAGCGCACCGCCCGGGCGAGCCCCGTCCAGTCGAGGAAGCCGAGGATGACGGTGATCCCGAGAAAGACCCCGATCGGGCTCCAGGTCACCGGCAGGGCGGCGGACAGGGCCATCCACAGCGGCAGCTCGGGGAACGAGCGGATGATCTCGATGAGCCGCTGCACGAGGCCGTCGATCCAGCCGCCGTAGTATCCGGCGAGCCCGCCCAGGGTGAGCCCGATGAGGAAGCTGATGGTGATCCCGATGAGGCCGATGGTGAGGGAGATCCGGGCGCCGTGCACGACCCGCGAGAGCACGTCGCGCCCGAGCCGGTCCGTCCCGAGCAGGAACATCACCCCGCCCTTTGCCGGGCACACGAGGTGGAAGCTGGCCGGGATTACCCCCCACAGCCGGTACGGCTCGCCGCGGCAGAAGAAGCGAAGCGGCATGGGCCGCGACTCGTCCTCGGTGTAGACCCGCGCGAGATGCTCGAGATCGAGGGTCACGTCGTAGTCGTGGACGAAGGGTCCGACGAACGCCCCGTCGCGCACCCAGTGCACCGTCTGGGGCGGCGCGTAGACGTACTCGACGTTTCGCGAGTGCACTCCGTAGGGGGCGATGACCTCGGCGAACACCACCACGAGGTAGAGCATGGCGAGGATCAGTCCCGAGACCACGGCGAGCCGGTGGCGCTTCAGCCGCCACCACATCATCCGCCACTGCGACGCGAGGTAGTAGCGTTCCTGCTCGACGCTCAGCGTCTCGATGGAGTACGGGTCGAAGGGCTCGGCGGAGACGAAGTGCTCGGCGCCCCCCGATCGGCCCGTGCCGCCCGGTGCCGCGGCGCTCATCGCCTGCCGCCCTCGAAGCGGATGCGGGGGTCGAGGAAGGCGAGCGCCACGTCGGAGAGGAACATCCCGGCGACGGTGAGCACGGCGAGGAACATGAGGAACGAGCCCGCGAGGTACATGTCCTGGCTGCGGAGCGCGTCGATCAGCATCGGCCCCGTCGTCGGGAGCGACAGCACCACCGACACGACCGCGGCCCCGGACACCACCTGCGGGAGGAGGTTGCCGATGTCCGCGACGAACGGGTTGAGGGCCATCCGCAAGGGATACTTGAGGAGGAGCCGCAGACGCGGCATGCCCTTGGCGCGCGCGGTCACCACGTACTGCTTGCGGAGCTCGTCGAGGAGGTTCGCGCGCAGCCGCCGGATCATCCCCGCCGTGCCGGAGGTCCCGATCACCACGACCGGGATCCACAGGTGCTCGAGCACGGAAACGAGCTTCCCCCAGCTCATGGGCCGGCCGAGGTACTCGGGGTCCATGAGGCCGCCGATCGACGTTCCGAAGTGCACGTTCGCGAGGTAGAGGAGGACGAGGGCGAGGAGGAAGTTCGGGGTTGCGAGCCCGATGAAGCCGAGGAAGGTGAGGGCGTGGTCCCCGACGCTGTACTGGTGGGTTGCGGAGTAGACCCCGATCGGGAACGAGACGAGCCAGGTGAAGACGATTGTCGCGAACGAGACCAGGAAGGTGAGGAACAGCCGATCCCCGACCACCTCGTTGACCGGCAGCCGGTGCTCGAACGAATAGCCGAAGTCCCCGACGAGCATGCCCCCCACCCACCGCAGGTATTGCTCGACGGGCGGGCGGTCCAGCCCGTACTCGCGGCGCAGGAACTCGATCCGGTCCCGGTTGACCGACTCTCCCTGCGCCTCGAGCTCCGCGATCTGGCTGGTGAGGAAGTCCCCCTCGGGGAGCTGGATGATCACGAACACGAGGGCGCTGATCACCACCAGGGTGGGGATCATCACGAGGAGCCGGTGGGCGAGGTAGCGGATCAAGTCCTCACGACCCCGCCTTCCGTTCGGTCTTCGACCCGTGGCCGCTTCTCGCACCCTCGCCCTCGCCTTCGCCCGCTGCCGCGAACCAGAACGTGTCCATGCGGTGGATACCGAGATGGGCGCCCGGCTCCCAGTTGTAGACCCCGCGCTCGGGAAAGTTGCGCAGCCGCGCGTTCACCACCGCGGGCTGCGGAATCGCGGCCACGATGCCGATCGTGAAGACCCGCTCGGCGTGGATGTCGAGCATCCGGTTCCAGATGGCGGTCCGCCTCCCGGGGGCAAGGGCCTCGATCCACTCCTCGTAGAGCCGCAGGAGCCCGTTCGCGTACGGACCGTCGCACGCTTCCCCGGTGCGGCCCCGGGTCTGGTAGTGCTGGCCCCACTTCGGCCACTGGAGCTGCTGCTGGGAGGTGGGAGCGAGCTCGGCGGGGCTCGAGCTCGGCCCCGGCACCCCGTTCTCGAGCCCGCCCCACACGGACATCAGGGTCTCGCCGGCGAAGATCCGGTTGCGGAAGGTCTCGCGCTGGAGCGGTTTGGTGTAGAGCTTGATCCCGACGGCGAGCCAAGTGTCGTGCACGAGCTCGAGGATGTCGGCCTGCTCCGACGTCTCGCCGGCCGTCTCCACCACGATGACGGCGGGGCGGCCGTCGGGGAGCCGCCGCATCCCCGTCTCGGGATCGCGTCCCATGAGCCCCGCCTCGTCGAGGAGCGCGTTGGCGCGTGCGAGGTCGAAGCCGGCCCACTTCTCGCGCCGCTCCGGGCGATGGAGCGGCGAGCTCTCGTCGACCGTGTTGCCGCCCTCCACCGCGAAGCCACGGTACAGGATGAGGTTGATCTCGCGCCGGTCGATGGCAAGCGAGAGGGCGCGCCGGAACCGGACGTCGCGGAAGAGGGCCCGCCAGACGGGGTCCTTCGCGTTCAGGTTCGGGAAGAGCGCGACGTGCGAGCCCTTGGTGGTCTTCCACAGCCGCACCCGGCGCCCGATCCGCTTCTCGTTCCGCTTGAGGAAGGTGAAGTCGTCGAACCCGAGGCCGCGGACCTGGAGGTCGGTCTCGCCCGACCCCGTCTTGGCGGGAATCAGCTTCGTGTCGGTCACCGTCATCACCACCTCGTCGATGTAGGGAAGCTGTCGGCCGGAGCCGTCGACGCGGTGGAAGAAGGGGTTGCGGCGAAACACGTAGCGCTGGGCGGGACTCGGGGTGACGTTGCGCCATGGCTGGAGAGTCGGCGCATCGATGTCGAGGTTGCGGTACGGGGAATCCTTGCGGTTGTGGATCGAAGCCCAGCCCCGGCGGCCGTGTTCGCGCGCCTCGCGGTCGAGCCGCTCCCGGTCTTCGTAGCTGGCGTGGAACCGGCGCAGCCAGTGCGACGGGGCGTAGATGTAGACGGGGCGCGCGCCCGCGAGCGCGGGCAGGAAGAAGGGGTTCGGGGAGTCCCACGAGTAGCGAACCGTCGTTTCGTCCAGCACCTCGAACCGCGGCGGGCTCTCTCCGGCGAGCAGCTCGCGCGGCGGCCCCGAAGGCGAGAGCTCGCGGTGGTTGGCGATGTCCTCCCACCAGTACCGGAAGTCCTCGGAGGTGAAGGGATGACCGTCCGACCAGCGGTGCCCGGGACGCAGGTGGAGGGTGAACACCCGCTCGTCCTCGACGACCACGCGTTCGAGAATGTCGGGGACGAGCTCGAACGACTCGTCGTAGCCGACGAGGCGCGCATAGCCGTACACCACCATGAGGCGCACGTCCTTGGCGCGGCTCACCAGCATGCGCAGACGCCCGCCGTGCCGGCCGGGCTCGCGCCCCATCTTCGCGAGCCGGGTGACGAGCGGGCGGCGCGGCAGCCGTTTCTCGACCGGGGGAAGCTCGCCGGCCTGCACCGGCGCGGTTAGCACGGGCGGCTCGACGTATGCGGAAGGCGACGGGCCGCCCCGCGCGGCGAGGACGGAGAGCGCGCCCGCCCCGAACGGAACCGCCGCGGCGGGAGGCGAAATCGCCGCGAAGAGGAACGCCGCGACGGGCGCCGCGAGCCTCGCCCGGGGCGTCGCCGCCCTCATTGCCCGAGCGCCGCGAGGGCGGGACCGGGCCACGCGCGCACCTGGTGGCCCGCGCCCAGGTCCACGAGGTCCGGGGAGCCCTCCCCCCGGTCGGCGAACGGCGCGGGCCAGTGCGAGGGCTCCGCCGTCTCGCCGCTCATCAGGGCGTCGAGATCCAGTCGGTGATCGAGCTCGGCCCGCGGCACGGCCGCGAGCAGCGCCCGCGTGTAGGGGTGGACCGGGCGCTCGAACAGCAACTCCCGGGGAGCGAGCTCGACCAGCCGTCCCGCGCACATCACCGCGATCCGGTCCGCCATGTAGTCCACCACCGCGAGGTTGTGGGAGATGAAGAGATAGGTAAGGCCCAGCTCGCGCTGGAGGTCCTTCAGCAGGTTCAGGACCTGGGCCTGGACCGAGACGTCGAGGGCGGACACCGGTTCGTCGCAGATGAGGAGCTCGGGCTCGAGGGCGAGGGCGCGCGCGATCCCGATTCGCTGGCGTTGCCCGCCGGAGAAGCTGTGCGGGTAGCGGCCGAGCCAGCGGGGGTCGAGCCCGGTCAGGGACATGAGCCCCTTGACCTTCGCGACCCGTGACGCATGGTCGCCGACCCCGTGGATGACGAGCGGCTCGCTCACGATGTCGAACACCGTCATGCGAGGGTCGAGGGAGCTGAAGGGATCCTGGAACACGAGCTGGATGCGGGGCCGGTAGCGGATGAGCTCGCGATCGCGAAGCCGGTCGAGGCGCACCAGGCTCCCGCGATCGTCGAACACGATCGCGCCCTCGTCCGCGTCCACCGCCCGCATGATCATCTTGCTCACGGTGGTCTTTCCGCATCCGCTCTCGCCGACCAGTCCGAGGCACTCCCCCCGTGCCAGAGAGAAGCTCACCCGGTCCACCGCGCGCGGGGGCTCGTCCCGAACGGCCACCGGATCGGCGAGCTCCGCCCCGGATGCGACCGCTCCGTTCCTCCCGGCCCGTTCGGCCGGCGCGCGCGTGCCCCGGGCGAAACGCGCGAAGCCGCGGGGAAGCCGGAACCGCCCGCGCGAGGCGTAGCGCTTGCTGACGTGCTCGAGCTGGAGGAGCGGGAGATCGCCGCCGCCGGACGCCGCCGCCCCGGCACGATCGTCCCGATCGGCGAGAGGGCTCCCCGCACCCCGCACGTCGACGCTTCGAACCGGGGTCAGCCGCTCGCTCCGGTCCATCCCCATGCGCGGAACGGCCCGCATCAGCGCCTGGAGGTACGGGTGGCGGGGGTCGCGGAAGAGGTCATCGAGCGCACCCCGCTCCATGAGGCGTCCGTGGTACACCACCACGACGTCGTCCGCGAGGCTCGCCACCACCCCGAGGTCGTGGGTGATGAGGAGGAGCGCCATGTGGAGCTCGGACTGGAGGTCGCGCATGAGCTTCAGGGTCCGCGCCTGCACGATGACGTCGAGGGCGGTGGTCGGCTCGTCCGCGACGAGCAGGGCCGGCCGGCACACGAGCGCCATCGCGATCATCGCCCGCTGCCGAAGCCCTCCGGAGAGCTGGAACGGATACGTGTCGAGGGCCGCGCCCGGATCCGGGAAGCGGACCAGGGCCAGCATCTCGCGCACCACCTCGCGCGCCTCGCCGCGCGAGCAGTCACGGCGGTGCAGTCGAAGCGCCTCCACGATCTGATCGCCGACCGTGTGGAGGGGAGACAGGGACGTCATCGGCTCCTGGAAGATGATCGAGATCCGCCCGCCGCGCAGGGCGCGGAACGCGGCCGAATTCGGGTTCAGCCGCGCAAGGTCCACCGGCGGCTCGCCGAAGCCCCGGGCCGGATCGGCGAACAGGATCTGCCCGCCGGTGATGTGGGCCGCCCCCGGGAGGATGCCGAGCACCGCCTGGGCGATGACCGACTTTCCCGAGCCCGACTCCCCGACGAGGGCCACCGTGCCGCCCGCCGGCACGTCGAACGACACGCCCCGGACCGCCTGCACGGTTCCCTGCTCGCGGAGCCGGAACTCGACCGCAAGATCGCGGACGCAAAGGAGGGGGGAAGGATCGGGCGCCCCGGTGAAGGACATTTCGACTCCCGCCGTCGCGCGGGACCGCGCGCCGAGAACGGGCACGCCGGGCTCAGGCATCGCCATCGGGGCCGGTCCGGGCGGCGGCGTCGGACGGCGCCTCGTCCGGACCCGGGGCCACCCCGTGTCCCGCGGCCTCGAAGTTCGCCCGGGTGACCGGATCGAGGGGAAGGGCCGTGGCGGCCGCGGCGGCGCGCCCCAGGACGTCGTCGAACCCCTCCAGGCGCGAATCGATCCGCACCACGCCGTCCTCCCCCTTCAGCACGAGCTGCATCCAGCCGTGTCTCGCGCCCTGCCCCTTTTTTCTTTCGCGCTCGCGACGGACCGCGAAGTAGCGGAGCTTCACCTTGCGGAGACGGTCCCAGCGGACCCGGCCACGCAGGCCGGGAACCGTCTCGACGCCTTCGTCGCCGACCCGCACCCGCGTGCGCGCACGCAGCACGGTCATCGCGCCGAACACCCCGAACAGCACCACTCCGGTGCCCAGCACCATACCAAACCAGGACGCGACGGGAAGGGACGCGAGCGGAATCCCCGTGAACGCGAGGCCCACCAGCGCCCGCAGCCCGTCCGGCACCAGGCTCGCCACCGGATAGCGGTACGTCACCGGCATCGCGTTCGGGACTCCCGGGCTGGCCGCAAACCGCGCGGCAGGTGTCGAGCCCGGCCACACGCTCCGGACGGCACGTTCATCTTCGCCTCCATTTCCGCTCCCGATCCGGGCCTTGGACGCGTCGCGAAACCACAGCATATCCGAGCCGTCGGGTCGAGGCGTCCGTGCATTGCCCCCGGTCGATCTCGAATCGTGAGCATCGACTCTCCCGGCCATGAGATACCACGGTCATGACCATGGTCACGGATCGTCTGGTCAACGACCGTCGCTGGACTGGCACCGGGCCATGCCGGGACGCCTTCGCCGCTGGCATGGCTGGCCGCGTCCTTCACCCTGGTTACGACGATCCTGATCGCCGCCACGGCTCGGTGACCGGAGTCGGCGCGGTCCGCTGGCTGGGAAGCAGGAGGTGAGGACCGCGCCCCGTTGTCGCCAAACGGGCGGCGACGACTGCGGCCTCACGCTGCGAGATCGCACTGCCAGTCAGCGTTCCAGTGCAAGGGGAATTGGTCGAGCCGAGCCCGCCACGTGTCGGAGATACGGACGAGGACGTCGGTAATCCAAAACAGATTTTGTGTATTATGATAATATTCGAGACAAAGAATTGCTGAGTGCTATTCGGAACGGCAAGTGAATCGTCGGGTGGGAAGATCTACGCGTATGGAGATTGATAGACATACCGATTCGTGCTGCCAGATGTTCGTGGCGTGTCAGGTCGGACATCGACCGGACCAAGGCCGGGTCCGCAGCAGCCGGACAACGATGATACCTCCTCGGAACCTACGGCCTGGGCACCCGGGAGTCGGGGGTTTCCTCCAACCGGGATGGTTCATGGCTGGGACGGAGCGGGGACCAGCGGGTGACCGCCCCATCCTTGCGACGAGCTGCGGTAATCGGGAGAGCGCGAATGTCGTCATTGGCATGGATTGATTTTGACGAAGCCGAGCGCCAGCGCGCGCAGCGGATAATGGTGCTGTTCCAGGAACGCGAGACCCGCGACGAACTTGGATTGGGAGGGATTCGGGACTCCATTGCTGACCACCTGTTTCCGGGGACGAGCACCATCCAGACGCGCTTACGCTACATGCTTTTCATCCCTTGGCTGTTTCAGATGCTGGAAGAGTCGACCGAGGGGTCCGATCAACTCGAAATCGAAGCCCGTGCCCTGGAAAACAGGCTCGCCAACGCGCTCAAGGCCGGCGGAGAATCGAATGGCATTATCGGCCGGGATGCTGGCGCTGATCTTCAGAGGCTTCCCAGTTCCGTCTATTGGGCCGGGCTGGGAACGTGGGGTATTCGTCTCTTTATGGGGTCAACCGACAATTTTTTCTCCTCCCTGCACCAATTGCGGAGCCGTTCGCGGCGGGTACGGAAAAGTGAAGGTGTGGCGGCGGAAGCTCAGGCGTTTCAGATCTGGTCCCCCTCGCTACCGTGCCGCCCAAAGGAATTGCTTGGGGCGGCGCGCTTCCGTCTCACTTCTGACGAAGCGGCGTTCATCATTGAACGACTGGTGTCGAAGCAACCACGGAGCCTGCTGACCTTCCTTGCCCGCAGCGGTGCCGGTTCGGCCGACTGCGCAAATATCTGGGAGCACCCGGATCTTGCGGATTTCCCGGACGAAACCCGCAGGCTGGTCGGTCATAGCGAGGTGTTTTCGAGCGTCATGCTCGGCGCCGCGCTCCTCTACAACCTGCTGCTGAGTGAATTGCGGGAAAAGCGCGACTGGCTCGAGAAGTATGAATCACGCCTGCAGGAATGGCGAGCTGGCTTGGACATGCCGGCGGTCCGCGCCTGGTCGCTCGATGCCTTCTGGCAGGATATCGATCATCGCGCGCATCGCATCCGTCCCGCAGCAAAGCGCTTCGTCGCCGAATGGCTGGCGCTGGTCCGAGCCGGGAGCGTGGGGGAAGGTGGCCTGACACGCGCCGCACACATGGTGCAGGACCGCGAGCGTCGATTGAAGACAAGTCAATCGCGGTTCGCCAACCGGGCCGTGCGGGACCGCTGGAACGGCGCTTCGGGCGTCGAGCCGCTGTCGTTCCGTTGGGCGCAGGCCCGATCGCACCTGCGGGATCTCGCCGATGCCGGATAGGGCAACGCTCGATCCCGAGACCCGCGTACTTTACGGCGACAGTCTCCAGCCGCCCCCGGGCTATATCTTCGACGCGGGTGTCGCTACAACCTTCACGCTCGACTTCGAGACGGCGCTGGCCGTCCCGGTCAGTCTGGCCTTGTTCGCTGCTGAGAACCGCGATGACATCCTTTCTCACCCCTTGGCTCTGCTCGAGGGAGCGGAACGGGTCGCGGGACGTCTCGTGGTGTTTGCCGATGCCGGGCATCTCCACGCTCAAAGACGGCCGCATTCGCGCCTTTGTTCGCTGCTGGAACGGATTATTGTCGAGGTCACCGCGCCCGGTGGCGGTGCGTTCCATCCGAAGATGTGGGCCTTGCGGTTTCGATCGAGCCGCGCCGGAGAACCAACGCTGTTGCGCCTCCTCATCCTGTCCCGGAACCTGACGCGGGACCGCTCCTGGGATATCTCGCTCTGCCTTGACGGCGAGGTAACGCGCCGGCGCGATGCGAGAAACCAACCGCTTTTTAACCTGCTGACTCGCCTGCCGAAGCGGGCGGCCGCCGGCATATCCGACGATGCGCGAATCCTGACCCACGAGATCGCGAAGGACGTCCGGCGCACCAGTTGGACGATGCCTGGCAGCTTTGAAGATGTCGCCTTCGCCGTCAACGGACATGGCCGCGATATCTGGCAGCCGGCGTCTTGTGCGCGATTGGGTGTGATTTCACCCTTTTGCGATACTGAGACGCTTGACCTGTTGGCAGATTTGCCGACGGCGGACAAGCCGGTCATCATCAGTCGACCCGACCAATTGGCCTGCGTGGATTCCCGAACAATCGACGCCTTTGAGCGCGTTTCGGTTCTCGACGAACTGGCCGTCAGCGAAGACGGAGAAGAAGTCTCCGCGAGCGCGCTACAGGGGCTCCATGCGAAGGCATTCATCACCGAAATCGGTTGGGACACCGTCCTGACGGTGGGATCGGGCAACGCGACTCGACCGTCCCTGATTTCGGGAAACAATGTCCTGATTACGCATAATTCTCAGCCAGCTTGAGCACTCGGTAAGGCATGGGTGGAGTGCGCACGGCGACGAATGCGAGTCGGGGAAACATATCGCGTAGCGAGAAGCGTCGGCTGAAGCGGTAGGAGAACTCGGCAAGGTAT
>JAPOPW010000052.1 GCA_026712715.1 Immundisolibacterales bacterium
GCTCCTTCACCGTGCGACCCGCACGGAACAGCTCGACCATCTGGCGCCGGTACTCCGGCGCGTACCGCGGTTGTTTCTTCGACATCTGAACACCTCCTCACAACAGTGTCAGGCTGTCCACAAAATCGGATCAACTCCAGTTGGACCAGTAGCCGTCATCCGGCTCGCGCACCAGCTCGATATCGATGCCCGCCGGACGCGCCGACTCCTGCAGTAGCTGTCCCGCGTTGACCGCTCCGCTGAAGGCGGTCTCGGCGGTATGGAACTGGATGCTCAGGCGGTCCAGGCCGGCCTGTTTGAGATGGAATTTCGCCTTGTCCGGATCGTACGTCCGCTGCGGCAGCTCGTCGGTAGTGGCCCGGTAGATGTTGGCCGGGCCGATGGGGTTGTCGTTCCCGAGCTCTCCGTAGCCGAAGATGATCTTGTCGAACCACTCCTGTCGATTGATGACGTTCTTGATGGCGAGGCGGACCTCGTTGTTGTCGAACGGCGCGGTGTCGGTGCGCATCGGCAGGGTGAGCTGCTTGTTGCCGGTCACGGATCGAACGTGAACACCCGACACGCGCTTCAGCCGCTCCACGATCTTCGGGTCGACGTTGTTGATGCAGTCGACAGCGTCGGTGCGCAGGGCATTCAGCCGTGCGTTCGGATCGGCGATCTGGAGCGTCTCGCACTCGTCGAAGTGCGCCCGGCCCTCCTTCCAGTAGTTGGGGTTGCGCTTGGTCAGCGTACGGATGCCCGGCTCGTGCTCGGCCAGGGTGTAGCCGCCGGTTCCCGTTCCCGACTGCCAGTCGATGGTGCCGTCGCCGTTGGAGGGACAGATGAGGAGATGGTAGTCGCTCATCAGGAACGGGAAGTCGGCGTCGCCGCCCTTCAGCGTGACCGTGACTGCATGCTTGCCATCCGCATCGACCGACTCGATTCCGCTGAGAATACCCTTTGCCGCGGACTTGGAATCCTCGGTGAGATGATGCCGGAGGGAGTCGACGACGTCCTGGGAATCGAGGGTCTTGCCGTTGTGGAACTCGACACCCTGACGGACCTTGAACGTCCACGTGCTCGCGTCGGGGGTCGAGTCCCAGCTCTCTGCAAGCTCCGGAACCAGCTCACCGGTGGCGGACACCTCGGTCAGGTTGTTGCGGACCTGACCGAACAGCACGTTGATCATGTAGGCATCCAGAATGAGCCCGGGGTCCAGAACGTCGCTGGTCGCCCCCCCGTGGTGCCCGTGCGCAGCCGTCCTCCCGTCTTTGCCGCAGCCCACGCCTTTTTGAACACCGACGATGCCGCGGTTGTCGACAGACCGAGGGCGATGGCCGTGACCATGAAGTCGCGACGCCCGATCCTCCCCGACGCGAGGGTCGATCGGAGCCGGTTGGTCTTCTCCACTGCCTCCCGCTCCGAAACATTCGTGATCGGATCCATCGTTTCGTGCTCTTTGAATATTCTGGTCATGGATTTGTCTCCTGACGGTTCAAGGACAACTGCATGGATGTCGACTGATGGCGCCGGACAATCGTGATTGAGCCTTGGCGCCCGCCGAGGGGAGTCGGGTTCCCTGCGCAAGCGCCATCATCCGATCAGCCGCATCGCCCGGGATCGGATGCGCGGCACTGGCTGCCAAGTACATGAGCGCGCCGTTGGGATTGGCAGGGCGAGCGTTAAAGCAAGCGCTTTCAGGGAATGAAACATGGTTGTACCTCCGCGAGTGGGAGCCGACCGGACGCCGACCCGATGTCCGACAGGCGCAGCTCAGCATTTCAGCGGGCGCACGAGGCAGCTTCCACCATCCAGTCGCGCACGATCGCAGCCTTCTCCGAAAGCGGCGGCGAAGCGGGCCAGAGGAGCCAGAACCCGCGCCCGGTGCGCCACCGCTTCGAGCCCACAGCGGTGAGCAACCCCTCTTCGAGCAGCGGGTCGACCAGCCCCGCCCACCCGAGCGCGAGACCCTGGCCGGCAATCGCCGCCTGCACCGCCAGCACGTAGTCGGTGACGCGAAGGCCGGAGCGCTCGGCGGGGAAGTCAACTCCGAATTCATCGAAGAACTCGGCCCACGAGACGGTGGGGAGGTGAAGCTCCTCGTCGTCGATGAGCGGTTCTCGCGCCAAGGAGGCGACGTCGCAAGGGGCTGCGAGCCTGGACGCGAAGGCAGGACTCGCGACCGGGAAGACGACCTCGGAGGCAAGCAACGCCGCTTCGTAGCCAGGCCAGGCGCCATCGCCCAAGCGCACGCCGAGCGTTGCACCGTCGCTGGCAAGCTCGTGGTGGCGGTCGCAGACCTGAATCCGGAGCTCCACGGTGTCGGAATGCAGGGCCCGGAAGTCGGCGAGCCGAGACACCATCCAGTGCTGCGCGAACGACGCCGAGACCAGCACCGACACGTGCCGCGGGCTCGGCTGGGGGAGCCTGCGCGCGACCTGCACGATTTGACTCAACCCCGCCACCACCGCGGCGTGCAGCACCTCCCCCGCATCGGTCAGCTCGACGCTTCGGTGCCGGCGCACGAAGAGTTCGACACCGAGGGACCGTTCGAGCTGACGCACGTACCGGCTCACCGCCGGTTGGGAGACGCCGAGCTCCGCCGCGGCGGCCGTGAAGGAGATTCGCCTCGCGGCCGCCTCGAACACGACCAGGTGCTGACCGCTCGGGACGAGTTCGCGAAACTCTTTCATCCGCCTCGCATTCGCGCGCACCGAAGGCGGACCAAAGATACCCGATTGGCGTTGCAGGACAGCGCTCGGAGCGACGCTCATCTTCGAATCCTGCATGGTGTGCCATCCTGTTAGACATCCATGGGTGTAGGCATTAGATAACCGAAAATGAGTCTAGATAAATGATTTATCAGGGTGTTTTGCATTCTTCGTTTCTCGCTTTGGGTTGTATCATAGTATCGATGTGCACGCCAACTCATGACACACCGTCAACCCAGCGACGCCGCGGTGCGCATCCTGGCGCTCGTAGCTGCAAGCGAGAACCCGGACCACCTCAAGGGTCGGCGGACCCGGACAACGCAGGAGACTCGGACGAGGCGCAGTCGAGCGTGAGGCTCGAAGCGCGCCTGCGCTTCTGACGGAGCCTGACAATGCGCGCAAACGCCGTCTCCCAACGAGGGAGACGGCACCCCTGACGCACCTGCAGCGTCACTCCTCCAGCGAGTCTGGGAAGCGCAAGATTCCGTGGGGTCAACTACCGAGATCGTCGTCCAGCACCGCGACCTTGGGTTCCGCCGGCGTGAGGCCAAGCATCGACTGCACCAGGTGGCGGAGCAGCTCGCTCCTCGGGAGCCATTCCGCCTCGGGACCCCAGGTGATGATCGTGGTCTCCGGGCCGTTCTCACCAGTCACGATCGCGAGGGTCTTCTCGCCTGCGCCGTACTTGTCCGGTTCAACGGTCGCCGCCGCCAGCGCGCACAGCAGGACGGACCTCTGCGTTTTGCGGCCGTTCGCCACCTTGACCTTGATCGTCTTGCCGACATCGACAGGTCCTGCCGTGTAGGTGACCGAGCGGCGGTGCGCAGACGCACCGGGACCGTTTGAGGATCTGGAGCAAGGGAACCGATTCCGGACAGTGGCCACGGGTGCGTGTCTGCGATTCGTTGGGGCGTACTCCCTCAATTGGGTGATTCCCAATGACTCGCGGACGGTTACTTTGCGCCGGTGAGTCAGCAACGGATATGCAACCGCTTGAGCTCGGTGATTTTTCCGGGCTAGTGAACAGGGGAGACGACGAAATGAAGACCATGAGCTGGAGAGAACGGGCGGACCGGCTGCCTCACGTGGGACCCGACTTCGCCATCGCCTCGGCGAGCGCCGCACTCGTCGTCGTCGACATGCAGTACATGTTCGCCGACCGCGACTACGGCGTGGGAAAGCTCCTCGAGACGTACCCGGAATTCGGCCGGTACTACTTCGACAACGTCGACGCCAAGGTGGTTCCCAACAACCAGCGCCTGATCGAGCTGTTCCGAAAGCATGACCTTCCGATTGTCTGGCTCGCGGCCGCCGGCCGGCACCCGGGCGCCTGGGACTGCTGCCGCCTCATCAGCGGCCGCGATCCGAAGATGCAGTCCGACTCCGGCCTCGTCACCACCGGGTTCTTCCACCGGAGCACGGACAGCCACATCGTCGAGGCGGTCGCTCCCCGGAACGACGAGATGCTCATCCTCAAGCAGTCGTACGGCGCCTTCAACTCCACCGGCATCGACTCGACGCTCCGCAACCTCGGTGTCGACACGGTCTTCGTGACCGGGCTCGTCACCAACGGCTGCGTCGAGGAGACGGCGACGGGCGCCGCGGACCGCAGCTACAAGACCACCATCGTCGAGGACGCCTGTACCACCTTCGACGAGAACGGGCACGAAGCCACCCTGATCCGTTTCGCCACCCTGTTCGGCCGGGTGATGACGACGGAGGAAGTGGTGCGGGATCTCGAGAACGACGTGGAGGAGAAATCGCCTGGCATCGCAGCTTGAGCAGCCCATACAACCCGAAAGTCGAGAAGGGAGGGAGCTATCCCATGAAACCGGTCAACCGAGCGGAACCTGCGCGGCGCCGACCGGCGCGCGCGCCGGGCAGCACAGCACGACACGTCGCCGCGGCCGCCGCCCTCGTCGCGGCGGCGAGCGCTTTCAACCACAACGCGGTCGCCAAGGACCCGGACGTTTACAAGATCGGCGTGCTCGCGTCGTTCACCGGGCCCTGCGGACCCTACGGCCGGCCCAACAGCAACGGCGCCAAGCTGGCGGTGGCCGAGATCAACGCGAACGGCGGGCTGATGGGGCGGATCCCGATCGAGATCATCGAGGAAGACACCGAATCGAATCCGGACGTCGCGGTGCAGAAGGTGCGCCGGCTGTTCGATCAGAAGCGGGTCGACGCGGTGTTCGGGGTGGAGTGCAGCTTCCTTCGCGACGCCATCATGCCGGACGTCGAAATGCGCAACAAGCTGCTGCTCTACGCCGTCAACTACGAGGGCGAGCGCTTCAGCAACAACGCCTTCTTCTTCGGCATGGTCCCCACCCAGGAGCACCACCCGGAGCTCTACGACTTCCTGCTGGAGCGCTCCTCGGGCAACCGCTGGGCCATGATCGGCTCCGACTACATCGCGTTCCACATGATCAACCTGTTCCTGCGCGAGGTACGGCTGCCGCAGAAGAAGATCGAGCTCGTCCTGGACGAGTTCGTGCCGCTCGAGCAGACCGACTTCACGCCCCTCATCCAGCGGTTGAAGGAGCTCAAGCCCGACCACATCCTCAACAACATGATCGGCCCGGCGTGCATCGCCTTCCAGCAGCAGCTCACGAACGCCGGGATGACCCCGCTGCGGGCCGGCGAGGAGCCCGGCACTCCGGGGCGAGTGACGGTCTCCGGCCACTGCTTCATCACCCTGACCGCGGACGCCATCGGCGAGGCGGCCGAAGGCGTGTACCGCTCGATCAACTGGAACGAGACCATCGACACGCCCGAGGCCAAGGACTTCACGGCGCGCTACAAGGAGACCTTCCCCGACGACTTCATGCTCTACGACTCCTGGGACGGCTACGTGGCCATCAAGGCCCTGGCGGCGGGGGCGGAGAAGGCGGGAACGGTGGAGATCGAGGCGCTCGTCAAGGCGATGGAAGGCCTCGAGCTCGACAGCCCGACGGGTCCGATCCAGGTCCGTGAGGACCATCACGTGAACATGCCCATGCACCTCATGCAGGTTCAGGATGGCGAGTTCACGGTGATCAAGTCCTTCGGGCAGAAGCCGATCGAGTACGACCAGCGCGAGCCGCGGTACTCGAAGCGCTTCCAGCAGTAGCGGGTCGCGGGCCGGAATGCGTCCGGGACGAGCCCGGCGGCGGTGGGAGCGCCGCCGGGCTCGTCCCGGACGTCACGGTCGAAGAACGTGTCCGCGCTCGTGCTCGTCGGGAGGCCAGGGGAATGACGGCAGCGCCCGCTGACCCATCCGCCCCGCTCGCGGCCGGGCGCAACTTCACGAGGCGGGTTCTCATCGCCGCGGCGGTCGTCGTCGCGGTCGGCGTCATCCTCGTCCGGATCGACGTCGCGTCGTTCATGAACGCGCTCGGGACCGTCTCGATCCTCATGATCGTCGCCCTCGGCCTCACCATCATCTTCGGCATCCTCAAGATCGCGAACTTCGCCCACGGCGACTTCGTCATGGTGGGGGCCTACGTCACGTGGGGGGTGCAATCGACGATGGGCTTCGACGGCGCGTTCTTCATCGCGCTCCCCGCCGCCTTCCTCGCGGTGGCGCTGCTCGGCCTCATCGTGGAGGCGGGGGCGCTTCGCTTCGTCTACGGGCGCGGGCTCATCCCGCCGATGCTCGTGACGTGGGCCCTCGGCATCATCATCCACGAAGCGATCAGCGTCATTTTCGGGCGGCACTTCAAGTCCGTGAAGCTGCCGATCAAGTCACCTATCGAGTTCTTCGGCGTCAGCTATCCCGGCTACACCACGTTTCTCGTGGCGACCGGGATCGTCGTCGTCGTGGCCCTCATCGTGCTCTTCTCCAGGACCTCGTTCGGCGCGAAGAGCCGCGCCGCGGCCGAAGACGCGACCATGGCGGAGGCGGTCGGGATCAACGTGCGCAACGTCTACAAGATGAACATCGCCCTCGGCGCGGGTCTCGCCGGGCTCGCGGGGTCGCTCCTCAGCCCGCTCTACGCGGTCGAGCCGCTCATGGGGACGCTGTGGCTCATGAAGTCGTTCCTGGTGCTGATCGTCGGGGGCGTCGGCAACATCCTCGGCACGATCGTCGGCGCGAACGCGATGGGTTGGCCGGAGCAGCTTCTCGGCGCCGAGCTTCCGAGCAGCATCCACTGGCCGCCGCTCGTGCTCGCGCAGGTCATCGTGTTCGCCCTCGCGATCGTCCTCATCCTCCTGCGGCCGCAGGGACTTCTCGGCGGCGTGAGCCACCGCGAAGACTGAGGCAGACGACGAAGCCGCCGCCATGAAGTCCGGCCCCCGCTCCGACGCTCGCGCTCCGAGGAACGGCGTCCCCCTCGAGCAGTTGAGACCGCTCTGGTCCGCTGGCCTCGTCCTCACGCTCGTCCTGTTGCCGCTCTGTCTGTGGCGCGAAGACATGATCTTCGAGCTCAACTTCCTCACCGGCATGCTGATCTGGGGGCTGCTGGCCCTCAGCCTCGACCTCGTGTGGGGCTACGGGGGCATGATCAGTCTCGGTCAGGGGGTGTTCTTCGGCGCGGGCGGATACGCCATGGCCTGGTTCCTCACCGGCGGCATCACCCATCGCGTGGGCCGGGCGCCCGACCCCGAGCTCCTCGCCCCCTTGTTCGGACTCGGCGTCGGCATCGCGCTCGCCGTCGTGCTCGCGCTCGGGATCGCGTTCCTGTGCTTCCGGTCCCGGGTCGGCGGGCTCTTCTTCGCCATCGTCACCCTCGCCCTCGCGGTCACCGCGAAGCTCCTCGTCATCACCTGGCGGCCGGTGACCGGCGGCGACAACGGCATCATCAACATTCCCCGGCTCTTCCGCGTCGACCCCGAGCCCGAGCTCAGCCAGTACTTCATCGTCCTCGCGGCGGTGCTGGCCGCCTACTGGATATGCCGCCGGCTGGTCGCGTCCCACTTCGGCCGGGTGCTGACCGCGATCCGGGAGAACGAGCTCCGGGCGAGCAGCATCGGCTTCAACGTCAACCTCGCGAAGACCCTGATCTTCGGGGTGGCGGCGGCAATCGCGGCGCTCGCGGGGGCGCTCTTCGCCCCGTACAACGGCAACGTCAACCCCATCCACATCGGCTTCGAGACCGGCGCGATCGTGCTGATCTGGGTCGCGATCGGGGGTCGCGGGTTCCTCCTCGGGGCGTTCATCGGGACGTTCCTCGTCCAGTACGTCCGCTTCTACATGACGGACATCATCGCCCCATTCATGAGCGTCACCACCGCGAACTCGGTCTGGCCGCTCATCTTCGGGTTCGTCTTCCTCGGCGTCATCCTGCTCTACCCCGACGGCATGATGGGCCTGGTGCACCGGATCGGCGCCTGGCGCGTGCCGCTCCCGGAGTCGTTGCGAAGGGCGCTCGCGAGGGCGAATGGCGCGGACGCCCTTCCCCGGCCGCGGGCCGTCGAAGGCGCGCGGACACCGCCGTCCGGGTCCGCGCCATGATCGGGGCGATCCTCGAAGCGCGCGCGCTCACGAAGCGATTCGGCGGTCTCGTCGCGGTCGACGACGTGGACCTCCTCGTCAACCGCAACACCGTGCATTCCCTCATCGGTCCGAACGGCGCGGGCAAGACCACCGTGTTCAATCTCCTCTGCGGCCTGATGGCCTCGGACGGTGGGACGGTGACGTTCGAGGGCCGCGACATCGGCGTCCTGCCGTTTCACAGGATCACCCTCGAAGGGATCGGGCGCTCCTTTCAGCGCACCCAGGTGTTCCCCGATCTCACGACGTTCGAGAACGTCCGGGTCGCCGCTCAGACGCGACAGCCGCGCCGGTTGAGCCCTTTCCGGGTGCCGAGGGGCTCGGACCCAGGCTCCGACACGGCGTACCGGGCGCTCGAGATCGTCGGTCTGGCGGACCGTGCCACGGAGAGAGCGGACATCCTCTCGCACGGAGAGCAACGGGCCCTCGACGTCGCGATCGCGCTTGCCACGCAGCCGCGCCTGCTCCTCCTCGACGAGCCGACGAGCGGTCTTTCCGTCGGTGAGGTGGCCAACATGACCGACCTCGTCAACCGGCTCCGGAGCGAGCTCGCGATGACGGTCCTGCTCGTCGAGCACAACGTCAACCTGGTGATGAACATCTCGGACGTGATCACCGTGCTGCACCAGGGGCGGGTGCTCGAGGAGGGATCCCCGGACGCGATCCGGGGCAGCCGGGCGGTCGCGGAGGCGTACCTCGGAACCGATGCTTGAAGTAAGCGGACTCAATACCTTCTTCGGCAAGAGCCACATCTTGCAGGGCGTGTCCCTGCGCGTGGAGAAAGGGGAAATCGTCAGCCTGCTCGGGCGCAACGGCGCCGGAAAGAGCACCACGCTCAAGAGCATCATGGGGATCGCCCGTCAACGCACGGGAAGCATCGCGTTGGACGGGGCCGACCTCATACCCCGGGCCACGCACGAGATCACGCGCCTCGGGATCGCCTACGTGCCGGAAGACCGGCGCATGTTCTCCGAGCTCACCGTGCTCGAGAACCTCGAGGTCGCGGCCCTCGGTGAACGCCACTGGACCGTCGAGCGCGTGCACGAGCTCTTTCCCGTGCTGCGCGAACGGTCGGCCCTGCGGGCGAAGAACCTGAGCGGCGGCGAGCAGCAGATGCTCGCGATCGGCCGTTCACTGATGAACAACCCCCGCGTCATGCTGCTCGACGAGCCCTTCGAGGGTCTCGCCCCCATCGTCATCGGTACCCTGATCGAGAGCATCCGGCAGATCCGCGACGAGCAGGTCGCCGTCCTCCTCGTGGAGCAGAACCTGCCGGCGACCCTGAACCTCGCCGACCGGCACTACCTCCTCGAACAAGGCGCCGTGGTCTACGAGGGCACCACCGAGGAATTCACCCGCGACGAGACGGTCCAGGAGCGGTACCTGAGCGTCTGACCGGTCGCCGCCCGTCACCAGCCCGCAAACGCCGTGAGGGAGGACTCGCATTTCACGCGTCCGACCGCAAGGGAGCTCGGAGAGCAAGTGTGCTCGCCGATGTTCCTGGACCGGATCGAGATGGGTGCGAACCGCGGCGGGACAAGGCAAGGGGGAAACAATGCGCATCGAACAGGACATTCGCTACGAGCCAGACGAGCGGTGTCCACCCGCGGTGTCCATTGGCGTCGGTCTGCAAGGCGTGCTGCTGATTCTGGCGCCGGTGGTGGTCAACGTCGCCACTGTCATGCGCGCGGGTGGGCAGCCGGAGAGCTACCTCACGTGGGCGGTCTTCACGGCGCTGTTGATCGGGGGCACGATCACTGCTCTACAGGCGGTCCGGCTCGGGCGGGTGGGCGCCGGACACGTGCTCATCACCGGGCCCGGACCCATCTTCATCGCCATCTGCATTGCGGCGCTGGTGCAGGGCGGGCCAGCCATGATGGCGAGCCTCATCGTCGTCTCGTCTCTTCTTCAGTTCGCATTCTCGGCCTGGCTCCCGTTGCTGCGTCGGATGATCACGCCGGTCGTCTCCGGCACGGTCATCATGTTGATCGCGGCCACCGTCGTACCGATTGCATTGGACCTGCTGGACGATGTACCGCAAGGTGCTCCGGTCGCCGCCGCCCCGTGCGTAGCGGGCGTGACATTGCTGGTCGCCACCGCACTCGCGCTGCGCGCTGCCGGGCCCTGGCGGCTGTGGTCCCCGCTCATCGGCATCGCAGCGGGCTGCGCTGCCGCAGCTGCATTCGGGCTGTACGACTTTCAACGAGTGCTCGATGCACCCTGGATCGGAATTCCGGACGTCGCGTGGCAGGGACTCAATCTCACGCCGGGCGTGGAGTTCTGGTCGCTTGTTCCGGTGTTCGCGACCGTGACCCTGGTGCTCACGATCAACACCATCAGCGACGGAATCGTGATTCAGTCGGCATCGAGACGAAGCCCACGGGCAACGGACTTTCGCATCGTTCAGGGGACGCTCAACGCCAATGGAGTGGGAGTCTTGATATCCGGGATCGCAGGAACCCTGCCCACCATGGGCTACACGGCAGGGAGTACCGCGCTCATCAGCCTCACCGGGGTCGCGGCCCGCAGCGTTGGCTATTGCGCAGGAGCCATCTTCATGGGGCTTGCCTTCCTGCCCAAGTTGACAGCCGTGCTGCTCATCATTCCCGGTCCCGTCGCCGGCGTCTACTTCATGATTCTGATGGCGGTGCTCTTTGTGGCAGGGGCAAGAATGGTCCTCCAGGACGGCTTCGACTTTCGAAACGCCACGATAGCGGGACTGGCGTTCTGGATCGGGGTGGGCGTGGAGAATCAGTCCATCTTCGCAGGGTACCTGCATGGACCATGGAGTGCCGTGTTCGGACACGGCATGACCGTGGGCGCCTTGACCGCAATCGTGCTGACCGTGTTCATGGAGCTCACGAACCGACCAAGGCGCCTGGAGGTCGAGCTGAGCGTCTCCGCACTGCCAAGGATTGACGCGTTCCTGCGCTCGCTCGGCGACGGATTGCGATGGAACGAGGCTTCGACCGAACGACTGTGCGCCGCTGGAGAAGAGACACTGTCGAGCCTGTTGCAGTCAGGCAACGGGGAGGAGCCGCGACTGCTGCTCGTTGCACGTGCGCAAGGGCGCATCGTGGAGATGGAATACGTCGCGGTGTCCGAGGAAGAGAGTATCGAGGACCGATTGGCATATTTGAGCG
This sequence comes from Immundisolibacterales bacterium, assembly GCA_026712715.1. GTDB lineage: Bacteria > Pseudomonadota > Gammaproteobacteria > HK1 > HK1 > JAJDXW01. Next base: position 11,307 of record JAPOPW010000052.1, read on the forward strand.
AACAACCTGAAACCCCGGAGGAAAGTGAGATTTCTTTCCGCCTCCTGCGCCATTACGCCTCTTCGGTGCGTCACCGGAAGTACCACGGAATCGACGTCGTTACGGTGCAGGTGGAGGGGTCACGCCGGGAGTAGGCTGTGCCCCTTCCACCTGCAGCGCGGCGGTACGGGCAAATGGTCCTCGCTAGGGCTGGTCGTAGCCCGGAACGATGATGACGTGGGCTCTTCCGAGCTGGTTGAGGATCTGCCTGAGCTCAGCGTAGCCCGCGGATTCCTGCCACGCCCTCGCCTGCTCGATGTCATCGAACTCCACGATGGCGATGCGTTCGGGATTCCACTCCCCCTGCACGACTTCAATGTCGCCGCTACGAACGAGGAACCTGCCGCCGTGCGCTGCGACGACCCCCGGGACCCGCTCGGAGAACTGATTGAAGAGTGTCTCGTCCGTGATGTCGGCGTGGGCGATTACATAGGCGGTCATTCTCTGGTCTCCTTCAGAATGGCTGTTGCAACAGCAACAGGGCAGGGGTGGAATGGGCCGGTCACGGTGAACGGGCGGAGCAACGCTCCATGTGAGACGGAACTGCACGCGATATCCAATCGAGATCGAAGAACGGCGAGGTCGGCGGGTTCAGGCCAAAGCCGCGGGCGAGCGCTAGAACCCCGATGGCGGTCAGATCGAGCATGGAACTGGCCGAGAGGTCACTCATACGCCCCCGACCGAAGCGAGCGAGCTCAAGCTCGAAATTCTCGCGAAGCACCACGTCGAGTTCGATTGCCGCCTCGCCCATAGCCTCCCCGTCAAGCCACGCCACCGCGTCCATCAACGCTCCGAGCGCCGCGCAGCGCCTGGTGCCGAAGGTCCCCAGGCCTTGCTCCTTCGCCGCACCGCGCAGGCGCACGACATGCTCCACGCGCCCCGGGTGACAGCGCGTGAGGGCGAGGAGCGCAAACAGCTCACGCTCATCGGCCAAGCGGCAACCCGCGGGGACTCCCGACGCCGACTCGTCGATCCGGCGTGCTACGGCCTGCGCCTCAGCCCTGTCGCCGATTGCAATCGACAGCGCCGAATAGTTGACAAGGAGGCCAAGGGGGAAATCCCAGGGCGTCGGCCACACACCGAGGTTTGCGCGCGAGATGATGGTGACCGCCTCGTGCCACGCCCGTGCTTCGCCGAGCGCGTAGGCGGCGACCGCGGAACGCAGCGTCGTTGCGACAATGTGCTCCATGCTGGAGAGATTCCGTTCGCGAGCAGCGAAGTCCATGGTCTGAAACGAGGACTCCCGCCAACCTTCCGGAACAACCAGTTTTCGGAGCAGCGCTTGCTCAAGCGCTTCCGCCGATTGGCTCTGGCCAAGATACGCGGGCAGTCTGCTCACGGCCCTTCGACCGTCGCACCAGTGCAAAATGCTCCGTCAGACTCGGGAACGATGGCTCGCAGCGGTGTCATCATGGTGTCCGATTCGCTACGGGTGTCTTGCGTCGTCGCGTCGTCTGCATCATGTTCCCTTCGTCGTCGGGGTACCTGCGTCGTCCGAAACCGATGTCCCGACCGCATCCGTCGGCGGGGCGCACCCCCCTCGCTTATGCAAGATAGTTCAAGCCGTTTCAATTGGAACCACCCAATTGAGGGAGGAAGCGCACGGCCCGTCATCGTCACCAAGCAGGCGATGCGCAAGTCTTCACGATCAATCTTCACTGGGGTTGATCCGACTATGCGGAGCTCCGCATAGTCGGGGCAACTTCAGAATTGCTTTCTCCCGGAGGGGTGAACGAGCAGCATGAGCCCCCGTCCGTCCCCATACTTCCCGGGGTTCGTTACCGTTTGAACGAATTGCGCAGAGAGCTTGCCTGCCATGGTCGATCCCACTTCTGATCCCACACCCAAGTGCGGGAATGCACGAGTCTTCGTGAGACCGGATGAACCGATAGAGAGTGAGCTGAAGCACGTTACAGGCCGTAACGCTTTGAAATGCGAGCCTCTATGAGACTCTATGATTGGCTGGGGGACCAGGATTCGAACCTGGGCTGGCGGAGTCAGAGTCCGCAGTCCTACCGCTAGACGATCCCCCAGGGAGTTCGCGGAACCGGGTCGGAACCGGATTTACCGCTTCGAGTACTGCGGGCGCTTGCGTGCCTTGTGGAGGCCGACCTTCTTGCGCTCGACCTTGCGCGCGTCACGGGTGAGGAGACCGGCCCGGCGAAGGGTGGACCGGTGCGTCTCGTCGTATTCGCAAAGAGCCCGGGCGATGCCGAGCCGGATGGCGCCCGCCTGCCCGGTGCCGCCGCCTCCGCGGACCGTTACCGCGAAGTCGAAGTCCTGGGCGCGATGTGTCTCCTCGAGCGGCTGACGCACGACCATGCGTGCGGTCTCGCGGCCGAAGTACTCGTCCAGGGGACGGCGGTTGACGACGATCCGCCCCGCCCCCCGGCGCATGAACACGCGCGCGGTCGAGGTCTTGCGGCGACCGGTTCCGTAGGCAAGGAGTTCGGACATGAGGTTCTGGCTCGCTCTCTGGTGCGACGGCGTGACGGATCGGTCGAAGGGACCGGTCAGATATCCAGGGGTTTGGGCTGCTGCGCGGAATGCGGGTGCGCGGCGCCGCTGTACACGTGCAGCTTGCGGTACATCGCCCGGCCGAGCGGGCCCCGCGGCAGCATGCCCTTCACGGCGAGCTCGATGACCCGGCCCGGCGCCCGTTCCTGGAGCTTCTCGAAGCTCATCGACCGCAGCCCCCCCGGATAACCGGAGTGGCGATGGTATATCTTGTCGGACGACTTGCGCCCGGTAACCTTGACCCGATCCGCGTTGACCACGACGATGTGGTCCCCGGTATCCACATGGGGCGTGTACTCGGGCTTGTGCTTGCCGCGAAGGCGCGTTGCGATGCCGGTTGCAAGGCGGCCGAGAACCTTGTCTCCCGCATCCACGAGGTACCATTCGCGCTTGACTTCCGCCGGCTTGGCGCTGAAGGTCGGCATGTTTCGTTCCCGATGGCGGCCGGAACGGTTCGTCCCGGCCGAAAGACGCGGGACTCTATTACCGGCGGGTGAGAATGTCAACGACGAGAGCTGCCCTCATCGAGCACGGAATCGGGGATCGGATCGTCCTCGCGGTCGATCGCTGGCTGCGGGGGCGCCGCCCTCCGGCGCCGGCAGGGAAGAGCGTTCCTCCCGCCCCCGGAGCCGGCCCGTCCGGGGGCTCGTCCCGGACCGGCGTCTACCCGGCGGACGGGGTGGAGGAGGGCCCGCGCGACACCGGCGAGCGGCGCCTCTCGGGAAGGCTGATGCGCGTCAATCATGCGGGGGAGGTGGCGGCGCAGGCGTTGTACCTTGGCCAGAGCGTGTTCGCCCGCGATACCGGGGTACGGGCTGCCCTGGACGCCGCGGCCGGTGAGGAACGTGCGCACCTCGAGTGGTGCCGCCGCCGGCTCACCGAGCTCGGGGCGGGGCCAAGCCGGCTGGACCCGTTCTGGTGGGCCGGCTCGTTCGCGATCGGGGTGGCGGCGGGGGCGGCCGGCGATGCGCGGAGCCTCGGCTTCGTTGCGGAGACCGAGCGCCAGGTCGTCGAGCACCTTGCCCGTCATCTCCGGCGCCTGCCCCGGGGGGACCACCGAAGCCGGGCGATCTGCCGCCGCATGATGGACGACGAACAGCGCCACGGCACCAGCGCGCTCGAGGCGGGAGGGCGCCGCCCTCCGGCGCCGGCGCGAGCGATGATGCGGGTGGCCGCCGGCGTGATGACCGCGACCGCGTTCCGGCTGTGAGCCCGATGGTCGGGCCGGTCAGCTTCCCGAGGTGCCCGGGTCCCCGCCCGGGGTGAACATCGGGACCGGGAAGGGAGTCACGTTGCCCTGCCCCTTGCCTTCTTCACCGGAGACGATCTTGTTCACCCCCTGCTTGTCGACCTGGTCGATGCGAATCACCGCGTGCATGGGAACGTAGGTCCGGTTCACGCCACCGAACTCCGTCTTCAGCCGCTCCTCCGAGGGGTCGATGAGCACCGCCGAACGCTCGCCGAAGATGATGTCCCCGACTTCGATGAATCCGAAGAGCTCGCCCTGGCGGACGGTATGGGAATAGAGCTCGTAGATCTTCCCCTGATTGTGGAAGACGATCCGGTACGTCGGCTTCTTCTTCGGCACGAGCGACTCCGTCAGGTTCCGGGATGCGCTTCGGCGCGGGGCGGGGATTATATTGCAGTGTGGAGCGAAGGACGGTGCGGGCCGGGAACCGGCCGGCCGGACGGGCCGGACGGGCGGTGCGATCGCTCGCGCACCACCACCTCACCGCCCCCCGGCGGCGAAGGCCCGGTAGTCGTTCCGCACGTCCCTGACCGCCGCATGGAAGAGGCGCTCTCCCGCTTGCGGACTCGCCCCCGACGGATCCGAGCCGATGCGCCCGTCCGGGAACCTGCGCCGGTAGTCCTCCGCATCGCGGAATCTGCCGCTCGGCGCGACGCGGGGCTCGAAGGTGGCGGACTTGACCGCATCGGGATAGGCGTAGTACGAGAGCGATACCTCGCTCGGAGTCGCATGGCTGCCCTCGATCCCGGAATAGAGCTCGCGCGAAACGCGACGCACTTCGGGGCCGTCCCACCAGTTGGTGAGCGAAAGGCGTACCCTGCGACTACTGTGGCCCAGGCTCGCGCTCGCGTAGATTTCGGAGAACGCGGCGTTCAGGGTCGCGATGTTCCCGCCGTGCCCGTTCAGGAAGTAGACGCCCTCGAAGCCATGCCGCATCAGCGAATCGACATAGTCCGAGACGCACGCGATGAGGGTGCTCGGGCGCAGGGTGATGCTCCCGGGAAACGCGAGATGGTGCTGGGCCATGCCGACGCTGATGGTCGGGCCGACCAGGGCATCCTCCTCGTCTCCCACTCCCCGGGCCACGACCTCCGGGCAGATTGCATCCGTCCCGATGAGCCCGTTCGGGCCGTGCTGCTCGGTCGAGCCGATGGGGACGATGATCGCGGTGGCCCGCTCGAGGTAGGCCTCCACTTCCTGCCAGGTGCTGAGATGGAGCTGCACGAAAGCTACCTCGCTGCGTTCGGACGCGACGAATCGGGGCGGTTCACCACGGCTGCAAGGGCCGCGAGCCGGCCGGCATGAACTGGCTCCGCGAATGGCTGATGCGCGTGCTTTGCAGCCTTGGCGTGCACGAGCTCGAGGTCACGGAGGTCCAGGTCGGGTTCGGTCCGAGCGGGACGGTGGAGAAGGTGTCTTGCCGCAGATGCGGATATCGAGGCACCAGGCGAGGCCGGGGCTGACCGCATCGGAACGGGAAGGTTCACCAGCCCGGGATGATTCCCGAGAGAGTCCATGATGGTTCGGACGATTGCGCACGCGCGGGTCGGAATCCGGGCGTTTCGCGTCGTGTCCCGCCTCCCTTTTCCCTTCAAGTGCGACATCTCCCGACTCGGTCATTCGAATGGCGGCACGGCGCGCCGTCCACCGTCCAAGTATACGGCCGCACGCGGCTCGTCCCGGGCGGACCGGCGCGCCTGTCGCGGAGGGGCTCCGCCGACCACCGCAGTCGGGCGGCCGCGCGCCTCGGCTGCGCAAGGTCAGTTTCCGTAGGCGGCTCTGGGGTTCGCGCGGACCCGGAAGGAATCGCGTGGCCTCGGCAGGGGGACCTCGGTCGTCTTCAGCCGGTATCCGCCGGGGTGGAGAGCAAGGCCCGCTTCGTGGAGGACCGTCGCGATGGTCAGGAGAATCTGGACCTCCGCGAAGCCGCTCCCGAGACACCGATGCGTGCCGAGCCCGAAGGGCGCGTACGCGTAGGGGCGACGGTGCTCCGCCCGCGCCGCGGTGTAGCGCTCGATGTCGAACCGGTCCGGCTCCGGAAAGAACTCCGGCAGGTAATGCGGCACCGTGGTCGCGGCCATCACCGCTTCGCCGGCTTCAATCCGGTAGCCCGCGAACTCGAACGAATTGGCGACGGTCCGGACCATCATGGGCACGGTGGGATACATCCGCAGGGTCTCGAGCGCGGTGCGGTGCAGCACGTCCAGCTTCTCGACATCGGACCATGCGGGTTCACCAGAGGCGAACAGGGCGTCCGCCTCGGCACGCGCCCGCGCCAGGAGATCGGGGTCGCGAAGCAGCGCGTAGAGCATGAACGAGCAGGTACCCGCCACCGTGTCGAGGGCGACGATGAATGGACCGAGCACGGAGACCTTCAGGTCGGCTTCGGAAAGCAAGCCCGGATCGGACTCGTGAAGGTCGAGGAGCTCGTCGATCAGATCGGGATCGCTTGCCCCGCGGTTGCGCCGTTCGCCCGTGTGGCGCTCCACCACCGTGCGGTACAGCTCGTCCACCCGAGCGGCGGCGCGGCGGAACCTCGGGGAACGGTCCAGGAACGGAATCGAGATGATGTTCGTCAGGAGGAGCACGTGGACGAAGTGGACCAGCTCCTCGTTGCAGGGGCGCGGCGACACCCCGGTGGTGATCGTTCCAACCTGATCGGTGACGATCCGCTGGAGCGCAGGGGTCACCGAGAACGGCGTCCCCCGCGGCCAGCGCGCGATTGAACGCCGCGCGATGTCGACGAGCTCCGATGCATGGTCCTGCGCAAAGCGCCGGGAGTACGCCCGCTTGAACACGTCGCGAAACGCCTTGTGCTCGGCTCCGTCGGTGCTGAGCACCGAGCGCGCGGCGCCGAAGCGCGCATTGAACCGGCTCCAGTACTCGTACGAGCGCAGGTGCCGCGCTCCGTCGCGCTGGACGAAGCGATTGGCCTCGGGGCCGGCGAGCACCGTGAACCGGCGGTTCATCACCCGGATGCGGTATACCGGACCGAGCTCCCGGTAGCGCTCCGTGACGAACCCGCGCATGTCCCGCAACAGGGCGAAGATGTTCCCAGCCAACGGCAAGGCCCGGGCGTCCGGGATGGGAGAAGAAGCAGCCACGCCGTAATTCTCGTTGGCTCCTGCCGGTGCGATTCGGGAGCCGTCAGGAGTGAACCGCCCCGGTACGACAGCACGATGGGCGGTTTCCGGAGGGCCTGCTCGCGTGATCGACCGCCCGCACCGGTCTCCAGTCTACTACCCCCGCAGCCTGCTGCGGCACCGCGCGCTCGACGGCTCCTCGAGTCGGCGGGAGGGATGTGTCCGGGCTCCCGGCTCCCGGATGGGCTGCAATCGGGCTGCGGTGCCGCCGGATTTCTCCTGCCCTTCCTCCTTCCGGTCGGGCGCGGGCACCGGTTGTTCGGCGAATTCCTCCATCGGCGCGGGACTCGTCAACCCACGGCCGGAGCCGTCGTTCTCGTCCTTGCTTGAGGGTCCGGGGGCGTAGGCCGGTTCCACCCGGGCGGAGGCGATAGCGCCGTCGCCGCCCGGATCAAGACCTCACGGTCCCGGTGGGTCTCTCGCGCCCGTCGCGGATCGAGCGCACCGGAGTCACGACAACGCCCGAGCCCGAATGAGAAGTACGCCGATGACGGGCGATGCCGCAATCGTCGAACCCGGTCACGCCGCCGTGGACCTGCGACTGGTCGGCAAGGCATGAAATTTCGCGCCGGAGACTTCCGTCCGCGCAAGGCGGCCGCCAACAACTACCTTAGCTGGCTGTCCTTGTTCCCCCGACGGTTGTAGCTGGCGTGCGGCGCTTCCTGCCCATCGCGCCCGCTCTGACACGCGACGCACAGGCGCACGCCGGGCAGCGCCTCGCGGCGGCCGGCCGGAATCTCGTCTCCGCACGCTTCGCACTCGAGCAGGCTCTCTCCGCGCGGCAACCGGCGGCGCGTGCGCTCGACGGCGTCCTCGACGCTCGCGTCTATCTGATCCTGCACGGCCCCGTCCCGAGCCCAGCCGCCGGCCACGTCTCGCCTCCGTCGCGCGGTTTCCAGACCACCCCCCCGCTCACGATACTCCTTGCGCATCGCGGTGGCGACCCGTGATCCAGCCCGCTCCGCGGCGCGCCGTCCACGGTCCAAGCGTACGGCCGCTCGCCCCGTCTTCCCGGGCGTGACTTGCTGAACGCGCTCAGGGATGGCTCCGAAGTCCCGTGCGGTGATCCGGAGTCTCTCCTTGCGGTCCTCCCTCGGCTTGCGCCCGGTGAGGTCGGCAGTTCCGGGACCGGCGTCGCTGTTCGCATTCGCACGAGCGCTTCCGTATGGACGCTCTCGCAGGAAGGGCTCGAGAGCGGCGGCGAGACACGCGGGCAAGACGGGTGTCCTGCACCTCCGCGCACGGTCGGGAGGACAACGATCGGCCCGGTACCGGAAGAACCGCCGAATCGGTTCAATTCGTCTTTGCCCTTGCGATCCGCCACACGCCGGCGGGTGGAAAGTTGAGCGCCGCAACCCCGACCCGGCGACACGCAAGCCCCAGGCGGGCGCACGCGATGCCGGGATGGCGCGCGTAGGTGAATTGCACGAGCGCACCGGTATGCGGCAGCACATCGAGGATCGCCCGGATGATCGTGTCGCGTTCCGACCCGGCCATGTTGCGAAGCGGAAGGGAGGAGACCACCACCGAGGGCGCGCCGGCAGCGCGCTCGTCCAGGATGGCGCCGATTCGAGCCGCATCGCCTTCGATGACACCGGCGCGGGGGAATCGGCGCGCAAGCCAGCGGCACAGCTCCCGATCGCGCTCGATGAGGACGAGCTCGTTCTCCGCGAGCCCATGCTCGACAAGGGCCCGGGTGATGCTGCCGGTCCCCGGGCCGAGCTCGACAATCGGGCCCGTGCCGCAACGAGCCTCCATGCTCGCGTGAGCCATGAGCCGTGCAAGGGGCTTCGCGCTCGGCAGGATCGCGCCGATCCGGCGAGGGTTCGAGGCCCAGCGCTTCAGGAAGAGTGCGAGTCCGTTGCCGCGCAGTTGCGCGCCAACGCCACGCGGTCTGATTGCGGTCGTCGGGATCTCAGCCACGATTCGGTACCGCGCCGCGCTGACGTCCGAGCCAGCGCCCGACCGTCCGGCAGTAGGCCTCGTAGGAGTCCCCGAACTGTTGGCGCATCGCGCGCTCCTCGAATGCGATGTACGAGCACCGCACGGTGATGGCGAAGACCGCGGCAATGACGAGGGCTGACAACGTCCCGGAAACGAGCGCGGCTCCGGTCGCGGCAAGGACCAGTCCGAGGTACATCGGGTTTCTGCTGATCCGGTAGGGCCCTTCGGTCACGAGCTGGCCGGGCTCCTCGAACGTGTACACATTCGTGCCGACCCGCTGGAACTGGCGCTTCCCGGCAATGGAGACGGCGAGGCCCGGGACCACGAGCCCTGCACCGCACCAGAGGAGCCAGGGAGCGGCGAACGAAACGAGGGGGAAGAACCGGTCGGCGGCCACGATGGCGGCGATCACGATCCAGAAAAGTGTCGGAGGGTTGATGCGCATGGTTCCGGCTCCTGCGATGCTGGCCATACGGTCTCGGACCGTTCGCCCTGCCGTGGGCGGGGAGCCTCGCGGTCCCCCGACGCGGGCAGAAGCGCTTGGTCCGGAATCATCCTCCACGGGCGTTGCCGCGATTCTTCCGTTTCGTGAACTTGCGCAAAGTGGAGGAACGCGCATTGCGGCGGGATGGGCTAACGGTCTCGTCGAGCGACCCGTCTTGTGGTCGGTCGCGTGATGGTGAGTGGCCGCGAGCGCCCGCGCAGCGAACCAGCACCGGTTCCGGTTCGGGACCCGTTCCCCCGCGTCCTTTCCACTCTTCTCCCGGTGGTTCACTTGCGGTGAGGCAGGGGTGATGTTCGTGTCCTTGTGGACGGGGCCAAACGACCTTTTTGAAGGGGCATACGCCTGCAAGTTGTACCGTCTTCTATCCCGCAATCCGGGGCCGAACGCCCCACCACCACTCCTTGCGATGTAGGAGAGTGGGGCGATGGACGAGCTCGAGGATCTGATCGCCGCGATCAATGCGGGACTGAGGGCTCGCGGCTGGTCCGCGCAGCACGCCTCCATGGTCGCCGTCGGCAGCAACGAGTTCGTCAAGGACATCCGGCGGGGGCGCCTTCGCCAGGTGGCGAAGTTCCGGAAGCTCTGCGAGGCCCTGGAGCTCGAGTTCTACGTCGGGCCCGCTCGCGAGTTCGATTCGGTGGACGAGCGAAGGCTCGGGGTGGCGGTCGAGACCACGATGCGCGCGCTCGAGTCGGCCAACGTGCGCCTGGAGCCCGCCGAGCTCACCCGGGCGTTTGTTGCGATCTACGAGCTACTGGGGGAGGGACAGACGCCGGCGAACGCGGCGCGGGTCCGACGGCTCGTCGCGGCGCTGACGAGCGGCGAGCGGATTCCGGGAAAGGGGACGTCGGACTGACGGCTTGCCTGGGACCTATACATGACTTCACCGGCGCCTCAGGAGGTCCTGTAGCCCTTGCCGTCATGTGACTTCGAGGCGCTTCCCCATTGGGAGCTGGCGTAGCACGGAGTGGCTCGCCACCGCCCTTGCCCGTTGTTCCTGGGGCTTCCCCTCTTCCGTTGCGGGCCTGAGCCGCAGTCCCCGCAGCCCGTTTCCTGTACCCGGTCCAGCACTTCACTGCCCGGTCCCGGATGTTTCTTGCCGCGTTGGTGTCCGCACGCGGTGCACTGGAACGCCTCGCCGGAGCGGCTCTGACCATCCCGGTGCTGGCATGCATGAACGGGTTGCCACCCCTGGGCTTCGAGGTGTGCGGCGGTCATCCGGATTTGCCCTTCACAGGCCGGACACGCGACGGCTTCCCAGACTTCGACGGCGGCCAACTCCTCGTCTTCTTCAACTACATGGGTCCGCTCCGGTAGGGGGCGAAATCCTACGGCAAGCACAATCGTCGTCTTCTCAACTATCGGTTTTCAGCCAGTTGGCGGGCCGTGTTCTGTCGCAGAGGATCCGTGGATTGCTCTGCGCCCTCGTGTGGGCGGTCCGGGGCTGCCCCCAAGAACGTCAGAACGCCCTCGACACCCCGGCCATGACTCCCGCGATGCCGTACTCGTGCACAGGAATGGTCGAGCTGTTTCGTTCGAGCGAGACCCCGATATACGGCGCGAATCCCCCGAGCCGGAGTGCCCGGTGGCGCACGGTTGCCAGGACGCGAACCGTCCGGTCGATCCGTCTCGTTGCGAAGAGCGGATCAGGCCCGACGTACCGCCTGGCGGTCGCGCTTGCCCCGAGCGTGACCGCAAGGCCTCCCTGGAAGTCTCTCAACGTCCTCGCTCCCACACCGAAGAGCCGGTTTGCGTGGTGTTGCTCGTGCGCCGAGACGATCTCGAAGATGGGCTCTATGGTGACCGCGACCCGCGCGTTGACCGCGTGGGCCACACGCGCAGTGAGCGCCAGGCGCCGTCCGTCCCGGGTCGTTCGCGTGTCATGGCGGCGCCGGTCCGCGTTCAGCGCCAAATCGATGCGGGTCGATCCCGAGAGCCGCCATTCGCCCCGGGCCCAGGGACCGAGCGTGGTCCGTTCCGGCTCTCCGCCCGCCCACACGCGTCCGAACCGGATCCCGCCAGAGACGGTCCCTTGGTCGAGGATCCGCGCCGCTCCGACCTCGCCAGAGACGGTGGTCTCGTTCCAGCTCGAGCGCTCGTAAGACTTGGCGGCGGCGGATGAAGCCAACACTCCCCGAACGCCATCCGTCAGCTCGTTGGAGAACGAGACTCCTCCGGAGAGTAGCACCCCGGCTCCGGACGAACCCCGAGCCTCCTCGTCGAGCACGAACGGCACCCCGCCGATGAGGACGCTCTCAAGGTCCCGCCGCCGAGTCTCGGGAAGGAGGTTGGCTCCGAGCGAGACCGACCAGCGTCTGCGGGCATCGATCTGCTGGACGAAGCTCTCCACCGCGGCCTCGACGCTCGACGGGAGTTCGTCAGCGAGCGAGACGCGCAAGGTTCTTCGCGCCTTGTCAACGCGCCCTGCGAGGTAGTACGCCCGCGCGAGCTCGAGCCGCACGCGCGTGAGCTCCGGGCGAAGGGCGAGGATGGCTTCGAACCGCTCCACCGCCCGTTCGGACATCCCCAGTCGAAGCTCGATGCTGCCCAGGAGGAAGAGCCGCTCGATCCGCTCTTCTTGCGTACCGGGCACCGCCTGCTCGAGAAACGCGTGCGCGTGCTCTAGGCGACCTGCGCGAATGAGCAGCCGCGCGGTCGCGAGATCCGAGAGCTCGGCCTGGACCGCCGTGTCGCTCCGAGCGGGCGTCGCGTCCGCCCCGACCGATGCGATGAGCGCCATCACGGTCAGGGCGAACGCGCCTCGTCGCAGCAACGCCCTACTGCATCTTGCCCCCGATCCAGCCCTGGACCACGGTGACGACCTCCTGCCCGGTCAACGAGCCCTCAAGCACGCCGCCGACCTCCGCCGCGCCAGGTCCGAAGAACCGCCCTGTCATGTCGCCGTCGAAGGCGGCTCCTCCCTGGGCCCCCCGAAGGTCCGCGGTGAGCGTGCCTTCTTCGATGGCGCCATTCTCGATTCCGAGTTCCGACACCGCCCCGAGCACGTCCCCGATCTGGTCGATCGTGCCCTCGACCGTGCTCGCGCCAAAGTCCGTGCTCAAGGTGAGGCGACCGTCCCCCCGGGAGCCTGCGGCTTGCCGGGGGGTGTCCGAGGGCCAAGTCAGGAAGTGCGCGCGTCCCTCGTAGGTCGCAGTACCTGTCGGCAGGTCCGTTGCCTCGGTCGACACCCCGGAGACCACGAACCCTCGAAGCGTGGACTGAAGCGCTCCGTCGTCCGCGTACCGTCCGATCGCCCAGCCATGGACGTCGAAATGGCTGAACTCCGGTGTCCCCAAGAACGACCCCGTCTGGTCCGTCAGCGCAAACAGTCCGGCGGCCTGGTGATTGAACAGCCCGAACTCGTCGTATCGGTTGAAGTAGATCTGCTCCCCGAGATGTACCCGGTGGTCGTTGCCGTCCACACGGTAAATGACGTGGAACCCGGTCGCACCGTCGCTCTCGATCCCCGTGACCCGGGCGACGTCGGTCAGCTGCACGCTCGTCGCGACGTAGTCCCGGTCGACGCCAACCGAGTTGAGCGTCAGTTCGCCCTCAGGGAGGGTCGGGTCGAGCTCGGGGCTTCGCTTGCCGCCGAATGCCCCGACCAGCACGCGGCTGTCGGACGCGCGGGTGGCCCGGAGCACCCCGCCGGCTTCCTCTGCCCCCGGTCCGTAGAACTCCCCGAGCATGTCCCCCTCGAACCCGGCGAGGGTCCGGCTCGCCGGAGCGCTCCGGTTCGAGTCAGCACCGGAGACCGACGCGGTGAATCGCCCATCGACGATCTCCCCGTTCTCGATGCTGAAGTACGTCGTGTGGGGGAGGGAGCGGTAGGCCGATTCACCCGCTGCACGCATCGCAACGAAGCGAATGTCGCCTCGAAGCGTGCTCTGGCTGAAGTCCGCGGTCAGCCGCCAGTTTCCCCACATCCTGCCGCGCGTTTCGAGATTGTCGTATTCGATGGGGTGGTTCTCGGCGAAGACCTGCCCCGAGTATGATGCGGTTGCCGTTGGCAAGGCTTCGGCATCGGTCCGTGCCCCGAAGGCCAGGTGCTGCCGATTGGGTGTCCTGTACCCGCTCACTCCTGCCGACATCATCTCAACGTACTCAAAGCGACCACTTCCCCTGTTTCGCTCGCTCTCGCTGAACGCGCCGAAGGCCGAGTCGAGCCAGAACCTGCCCCCGTCCTGCGTCTCCTTGTAGTAGTCACCCGAGAATCCTCCCGCCTCGTAGTCACCGGCCTCGAAGTGCACGGTGCGCGCCCGTCCCCCGACCACGTACGTCACCCGGAAGCCGTTGTTCCCGTCGCTCGAGATCGCAGTTACATGGAATTCGTCGGTCCTCGACCTTGCGGAGACGGGCGCGAACCGCCGCCCGGGCTGCGGCAGGAGCGAGGCGATGGAGTCGCCCGCGCCTCGCGCCGTCACCCCCGGTGCCGTGCTCGCGTGCATGCCGGTTGGGATGGTGAGTGTCGCGGGATCCGGCTCGGTGGGCCGCTCGACCGGTGGGATAGCCCCGCTCATGCCACCGCCACCGCCGCCGCAGCCTTCGAGCGCGAAGGCGCCGGTGAAGGTGGCGGCAAGGTAAAGGCCTCGTAGAACGTTTGTTTGCATCACATTTTCTCCATTGGCTTACGGGTTGTCCGACGACACCGTGCGGGCGGTGCTCCGCCCTCCCGGGTAGAGGTTCTCCCCGTTTCTGTTGGTTCCGATTTCTCCGCTTCCCTGGCGAAGAGCTTGGGTCGCGGGTGCGGCCTCATGCGGAATCTCCGGGATGCTTTGTCTCCCTCGTGCGTTCATCGGCTCGTCCTCACTCCTTCCACGGGCCACGCGTACTGGCCCTTCAGGAAGTTCTGGCAGAACCTCATGGCCCCCGGTCCACCCCGCCCACGATTGTCATCCCCGCTTGCTCCGCCGTCCGGGTCGTTGTCGCGCACCCCGACCTCGACGTGGTGGCGGTTTCCTGGTGTCTTTGCATGTCCCTGGTCGCCGCTCTCCCTTTGTCGTCCGACCGATAGTAGGGATGCCGTCAGATAGATAAAACCTCAATTATAAGGTTTTAACATGTATAAATTCACATGTATGGAACCGACCACCCCGACCACCCCACGCCTTCATAAGGCCGACCTTCCTCTGCTCGCGGTGTTCACGACCGTAGTGCAGTGCGGCGGATTCGCCGCGGCGCAAGTTTCTCTGAACGTCAGCCAGTCAACCATCAGCCGCCAGATCGGCGATCTGGAAAAGCGCCTCGGGATGCGCCTTTGCCAACGCGGGCGGGCTGGATTCCACCTGACCGACAAGGGGCGCATCGTCTACGAGGCATCCCAGCACCTGGCGACGGCGCTCGAGAGCTTTCGCACCACCGTGGGCGCGCTACGCGGCGAGCTGGTCGGCGACCTTTCCATCGCCGGGATCGACAACTGGGCCACCGAGCGCGGCTTTCCGATGGCCGATGTGCTTCGGGCCTTCAGGGCCAAGGCCGGGCAGGTCCGTATTTTCTTCCACACGCTCGCGCCGGACGAGATCGAGCGCGCGGTCCTGGAGAACCGGGTCAATCTGGGGATCGGCGTCTTCCACCAGCACCGTCCGGGCTTGAGCTACGAGGCGCTCTACGACGATCCGGTCGAGCTCTA
>JAPOPW010000064.1 GCA_026712715.1 Immundisolibacterales bacterium
ACCCAGGGGCCGTGTTCCCCGCCCGCGCGGGGATGAACCGGCATGGACCACGATTGCGGTCACCCAGGGGCCGTGTTCCCCGCCCGCGCGGGGATGAACCGGATCAGATCGCCGCGCGCGACGCGGAGCTACAGTGTTCCCCGCCCGCGCGGGGATGAACCGGCCGACCGGTGGAAGCGCAATCAGGATCGACTGTGTTCCCCGCCCGCGCGGGGATGAACCGATCGCCTCGCTCGCGGCTCCGGCCGAGGATATGTGTTCCCCGCCCGCGCGGGGATGAACCGGACTACGTGGAGGGGCACGCGTCCTCCTACGAGTGTTCCCCGCCCGCGCGGGGATGACCCGGCGATCCAGTTGGTGGGCGGCTTGGGCGGTGAGTGTTCCCCGCCCGCGCGGGGATGACCCGAGCGGCGGGCCGGTTGTGGTCTGCACAGGGTTGGTAAGATCGGGGGAGTCCATTCGGAGCGCACCCATGTCCGAGCCCGTCATCGCCCAGCGTTCGCCCTACGGTCTCGAGCTCGCTCCCGGCAGCTACTTCTGGTGCCGGTGCGGGAAGTCCGCCCGCCAGCCGTTCTGCGACGGTTCCCACCAGGGGTCGGAATTCGTTCCCGAGCGGTTCGATCTCGAGGAAGCGCGGAAGGTGTTCCTCTGCGGGTGCAAGCGGACCGGCGGCGCCCCGTTCTGCGACGGAACCCACAACCGGCTCGACTGAGCTCCGCGCGGCCGTTCCCCGCGACGACCGGGGGAGCGAGTCGCCGATCCAACGGCGCCGAAGATGACGGAAGGCGCGACCGTCCCCGACGAGCGATCCGATCTCGAGCTGGCGATCGAGGAGGCCATGATCCGCGATCGGCGCCGTTTGCGCGCGCGCCTGCGGCGATTCGGGCGGACCGACGGGCGCGACCGGTGCCGGCTCGTGGCGGCCATCGACCGGTCGAGGGCGGCCCGGGCGGGGCGCGCTGCCCGGCTCCCGTCCCCGGAGTTTTCCCCCGAGCTGCCCATCACCGCGGAACGCCGCGCGATCGCGGCGGCCGTCGAGCAACATCCGGTAGTGGTGGTGTGCGGCGAGACCGGATCCGGAAAGACGACCCAGCTCCCCAAGATCTGCCTCGCCGCAGGGCGGGGGACGGCCGGCTGGATCGGCCACACCCAACCGCGCCGGATTGCGGCCCGGAGCGTCGCCTCGCGCATCGCCCGCGAGCTCGGCGGACGGGTCGGCGGCGCGGTCGGGTGCAAGGTCCGATTCCACGAGGAGATCGGCCCGGAGACGTACGTCAAGGTCATGACGGACGGGATCCTCGTGGCCGAGATCGCGCGAGACCGTCGATTCGAGGCGTACGACACCCTCATCATCGACGAGGCGCACGAGCGCTCGCTAAACATCGATCTCCTGTTCGGGCACGTCAAGGGGCTGCTCTCGAAACGTCCCGACCTTCGCGTCATCGTCAGCTCGGCGACACTCGACACGAGACGCATCTCCGAATTCTTCGATGACGCTCCGGTCATCGACGTTTCGGGCCGGTCGTACCCGGTCGAGGTGCGCCATGCCGAGGAGGAATCCGCTCCCGAGGATCCGGTCGCGGCCGTGCCGAAGGCGGTGCGGGCGCTCGCGCGCGAAGGCCCCGGCGACATCCTCGTCTTCCTTCCGGGCGAGCGCGACATCCGCGAGGCGGCCCGCGCCCTGCGGGCGGACCGCGCCTTCGAGGTGCTGCCCCTCTACGCGCGCCTCAACCACGCCCAGCAGGAACGGGTTTTTCGCCCCGGCGAGCGGCGCCGGGTGGTGCTCGCGACGAACGTGGCGGAGACCTCGATCACCGTGCCCGGCATCCGGTTCGTGGTTGATACCGGCCTCGCCCGCATCAGCCGCTACAGCTACCGCACCAAGGTCCAGCGACTTCCCGTCGAGCCGGTGTCGCGCGCGTCCGCCGAGCAGCGCCGGGGCCGGTGCGGGCGGGTCGGGCCCGGCGTGTGCGTGCGACTCTTCTCGCAGGAGGACCACGAGAGCCGGGCGCGCTTCACCGCCCCCGAAATCCGGCGCACGAACCTTGCTTCCGTCATCCTGCGGATGGCGGCGAGCGGGCTCGGTCGGGTCGACGAGTTCGCCTTCATCGAGCCGCCCGACCGCCGCTTCGTGACCGACGGCTATCGCCTGCTCCGCGAGCTCGGGGCGTTCGACCCCGACGACCGTGTCACCGGCATCGGACGGCGGCTCGCCCGCCTGCCCGTGGACCCGCGCCTCGGGCGGATGATCCTGGCCGCGCAGGAGCTCGGCTGCGTCGCCGAGGCCCTGGTGATCGCGGCGGCCCTGAGCGCCGGCGACCCCCGCGAGTCGCCGCCGGCCGGGGAGGGGCGGACCCTCGCGAACGCCGCTCATCGGCGATTCAACGATCCGCGCTCGGATTTCATGGGGCTGCTGAATCTCTGGGAATTCCTGAACGGCGAGAGCCGGCGCCTGCGCTCCGGCGCCTGGCGCCGGCGTTGCCGCGAGCTCTTTCTCTCCGCGCGCCGCACCCGCGAGTGGATGGACGTGCACCGGCAGCTCCTCGTCGCGGCACGCGAGATCGGCATTCGTCCCGCCAACCGGCGCGCGACCTACGCCGAGATCCATCGCGCCGTGCTCACCGGCAACCTCTCGCACGTGGGCGTGCGGGCCCAGGGCCGCGAGTACCGCGGACTTCGGGACCGGACGTTCGTCCTGTCGCGCGGCTCCGCGGTCAAGCCGGCCGGGGTGCACTGGGTCGTGGCTGCCGACCTCGTGGAGACGTCGGCGATCTATGCGCACGTCGCGGCCCGGATCCGGCCCCAATGGATCGAACGGACCGCGCGCGACCTCGTGACTCGCGAGTATTTCGAACCGCAGTTCGACCCCGTGCGGGGCGAGGTCATGGCGCTCGAGCGAGTTGTCCTCCACGGTCTCACCGTCGTCCCCCGGCGCCGGGTCCGCTTCGCGCCGGTGGACCCGGTCGCGGCGCGCTCGATATTCGTCGCGGAAGGGCTCGCGGCCGGCCGGCTCGTCACCGGCGCGCCGTTCGAGCGGCATAACCGGGAGATGCTCGAACGGGTCCGGGAGCTCGAACGCCGGGCCCGGCGGCAGGACGTCCTGGCCGGCGACGAGGCCCGGGCCAGCTTCTTCGAGGCGCGCGTTCCCGGGGACGTCGCGAGCGAGCGCGGCTTTCGCCGCTGGCACGACTCGCGGTCCGATCCCGAGCACCTGTTCTTCACGTTCGCCGACCTGGTCCGGCCGGGGGTGCAGCTTCCTTCCCGGGAAAACTTCCCGGACGAGATCGAAGTGTCCGGCATTCCCGTCGAGCTCGCGTACCGCTTCGCTCCGGGCGAGCCGGACGACGGAATCACGGCCCGGGTCCCCGCGACCGTGCTCGGGCTCCTCGATCCTTCTTCCTTCGAGTGGCTCGTGCCCGGTCACGTGGAGGAAAAGGCGGTCGCGCTCCTTCGTACCCTGCCGCGTCCGGTGCGGCGGCGGATTGCTCCGGTTCGCGACACCGCCCGGCGCTGTCTCGCCCGCCCCGGCGCGACCCCGGCGGCCGGCCTTGCCGCGTCCCTCGCGGCCGCCCTCCGGGAAGTCACCGGAGTCGAGGTGGGGCCCGGCGACTTCCGTCCCGGCGAGCTCCCCCGCCACCTGCATATGCGCTTCGTGGTCGCCGGCGCCGAGGGCGAGGTGCTCGGGAGCGGCCGCGAACTCGAGTCGCTCCGGGCACGGTTCCAGGGGACCGCCGACCGCAGCTTCGCGCGGGCCGCGGCGCAGGCGTACGAACGAGAAGGGCTCACGAGCTGGTGTTTCGACGACCTCCCCGAACACGTCGACACATCGCACGACGGGATCCGGTTCCGGGGCTATCCCGCGCTCGAGGACCGCGGGCGAAGCGTCGCCCTTCGCCTGGTCGACAGCCCCCTTCGGGCGTCCGCGGTCCACCCCTCCGGACTCCTTCGCCTCGCCATGCTGCGCCTCGGGCGGGAGCTGCGCGCCGTGCGCAGGTCGCTCGGCCGGACCGAACGGCTGGCGCTTCGCTATCTGACGGTGTCCTCGGGTCCGTGGGCCGACACCGGCGCCGGTGCGCCGGCGGGAGCGGGAGCCGGCGCGGAGAGCGGAGCGGGGCGGTCGCCCGGCGCCCTTGTCGACGAGCTGCTCGTGCGGGCGGTGCTCGAGTGCTGTCTCACGGACGCATCCGACGTTCGCACCCGAAGCGAGTTCGAACGGCGCATCGCGGCGGGGGCGCCGCGCCTCGCGCCGGTCGCCCTTGCCGCCCGCGACCTCACGGACCGGGTCCTGTCCGCGCGGGAGGAGGTGCGCGCGGCCCGGGCCGGTCTCGAGTCGCGGTCGTACCCGGAGTCGCTCGCCGACTTCGACGATCAGCTCGCCTTTCTCGTCTACCGCGGGTTCATCGCCGAGACGCCGCTGCGGTGGCTGGAGGAGGTCCCCCGCCATCTCGAGGCGGCGCGGCGGCGGATCGGGAAGCTCGCCCGCAATCCCGCCCGGGACCTCGAGTCGACGCGCGTCGTCAAGTCCCTCTGGCTGCCGATGCGCGCGGCGATCCTGGATGCCCGGAGCGCCGGCCGTGGCGTCGATCCGGATCTCGAGCGGTGCCGCTGGATGCTGGAGGAGCTTCGCGTTTCCCTCTTCGTGCAGGAGATGGGGACCCGCCACCCCGTGTCCGTCAAGCGGGTCGCTCGCGCGTGGGAAGCACGCCTCACCGCGCCCCCGCCACCCTTCCCCGGTCCAACCGGACCGCAACCCCTTCGAGCCCCGGCTTCGGACACGGATAGCGGCTCATCACCAGGGGATCGTGCCCCGGGATGACGTGCTCGGGCGTCTCGGCGAGGCCCCGGAGCCGGTCGAACCCGTCCACCATCTCCTGCACGTTGAACACGATGGGGAAGGGCCGCACATCCTCCATGTTCGCGTAGAGATGGGCGGCGTCCGAGGCGAGCACGAGCCACCCGCTCTCCGTCCAGACCCGCATCGCCTGGATCCCCATCGTGTGCCCGCCGATGCGATGGAGCGAGATTCCCGGCGCGATTTCCTCGTCTCCCCGGTGGAAAGCGACCCTCTTCGCGAAGACCGCCCGGACCATCTCCACCACGTGCTCGGTCGAGAAGGGCAGGGCGAAGAACTCGTGCGCCATGTACCGTCCGGTGCAGTAGGCCATCTCGTCGTCCTGGAGGTGGAAGCGGGCGTTCGGGAAGGCGCCGAGGCTGCCGGCGTGGTCGTAATGCATGTGGGTGATGACGACCTCCTCGACCCGGGCCGCCTCCACTCCCATCATGGCCAGTCCTTCGGCCGGTTCGCGGATGATGTTCCGCTGCCGCCGGGCCGCCTCTTTGCGCGTGAACCCGGTGTCGACGACGATGGTGCGGCTCGCGTTCGTGACCAGCCAGACGTAGTAGTCGAGGTTGCTGGCCGTCTCGTGGGCGTCCCCGCCGATGAAGTTCTGGGCGGCGGTGCGCTGGTGGCTCCCGTAGCGGATGGCGTATACGGCGTAGGGTTCCATGGTGTCTCCCGATGTCGACTGGGGCCGGGCGCTGCGCCCGGGTGCAACGGCGGTCGAATGACTTCAGGCGAGCCGGCGGCTCGCGCCCCGGGACCTCCGGCGCCGGGCCGTGGAGGAATCGCCCGCGCGACCGGCGGGCGGAGGAAGGCGGGTCGCGGTCGCGCCGGGCGCACGATCCCGGCGCGGCTCAGGCCGACCTTGCCGAAGGCGCGTCCCGGCGCAGGTCCGGAAGCCGATAGCCCTCCGCCTCGAGCTCCGCGCGCACCGCCTTCTTGTCGATCTTTCCGGTCGAGGTGAGCGGCAGGGCCTCGCGGAAGAGCACTTCGTCGGGGAGCTGCCACCTCGCGAACCGTTCCGCGCAATGCGCGATCACCCGGTCCCCGGTCAGCTCCGCCCCGGGGGCGGAGACCACGAGGGCGACCGGGCGCTCGTCCCACTTCGGATGCGGCTGCGCGACCACCGCGGCCAGCGCGGCGCCCTCGAGTCCGACGATGTGGTTCTCGATGTCGACGGACGAGATCCACTCGCCCCCCGACTTCACGAGATCCTTGGACCGGTCGGCGACGATGAGGTACTTCTCGGGGTCGATGGAGGCGATGTCTCCGGTCACGAGCCACCCGTCCCGGAACTTCTCCGGCTGTGGGTCGTGGTAGTACTCGGAACAGACCCACGGCCCCCGGACGAGCAGCTCCCCGAGCGCCTTGCCGTCGTGGGGCACCGGCCGGAACTCCTCGTCCACGATCTTCATCTCGAGCCCCGGGCTGAGAAGACCCGCCTTCGCCACGTTCGCGAAGCGGGCGTCCTCGTCGAGCGCGAGCTGCGAACGCTTCGCGATCCGGCGCGAAACCGTCCCGAGCGGGTTCATCTCGGTCATGCCCCAGCCCTGGATCATCTCCACCCGGTGGGTGTCCCAGTACCACCGAATGAGGGAGATGGGCGGGGCGGAGCCTCCGCAGACGAGCCGATCGAGAGCCGAGAGGTCGTGGCGGTCGGGACTCGCCTCGAGAAGAGCCCGCACCCCCTGCCAGATGGTGGGGACGCCGGCCGATATGGTGACCCTCTCGGAAGCGATGAGATCGAGCAGCGGCTCGGAAGCCATGAACCGGTGGGGCATGACCTGCTTCGCGCCGAGCATGGTCGCGGCGAAGGGAAGGCCCCAGCCCATCGCGTGGAACATCGGCACCACCCCGCACGCGCAGTCGGCGGCGCTGAGGTTCAGGGTGTCGGTCATCGCCTCGGCCATCGTGTGCAGGTAGGTCGAGCGATGGGTGTACATCACGCCCTTCGGGTTTCCGGTCGTGCCGCTCGTGTAGCACAGGCCAAGCGGCGCGTTCTCGTCGAACTCCGGCCACTCGATCCCGTCGCCGAACCCGGAGATGAACTCCTCGTAGTCGACCGCGTCCGGGAGGGAGGTCTCCCAGGGCTCCGCGTCCGGGTCGCCGCATACCACGTAGCGCTCGACCCTCGGTATGGCCGGTACGAGCCGTTCGAGGATGGGGAGCAGATCCGCGTCGACGAAGATGATGCGGTCTTCGGCGTGGTTGACGATGTACTCGAGATCGCCCGCCCCGAGCCGGATGTTGAGGGTGTGCAGGACCGCGCCGATGGACGGGACCGCGTGGTAGAGCTCGAGGTGGCGCCACCCGTTCCACATGAAGGTCGCGACCCGGTCCCCGAACTCGATTCCGTGGTCGATGAGTCCGTTCGCGAGCTGCGCCGCGCGCCGGCGCGTATCGGCGTAGGTCTGACGGTGCGTGCCGCCGGCGGTGCGGGTGACCACCTCCTCGTCCGGCGCGATCCAGGCGCCGCGATCGAGCAGTTTCGACATCAGAAGGGGGGTTCGCTGCATCGTCATGTCGTCGTTCGTCCGTCCGTCCGGGATCTCGGGTCCCCGACAGTGTATTCACGGCTGCATCCGCTCGCCAAGCGCAGCCGGCCCGGCGAAAGCGCCTTGCGCGTGCCGCGTTTCGGTCCGGTTCGCGGCGGGGTCTTCAGGTGCCTTGCTCGGCGAAGGTTGCCGGCGGCGGCGCGGTTGGTGCCTAATTGGGGAAAGGGCGCCGCAGGCGCGGAGGGAGGAAGCTATGGACAGGATCTGGCTCGAGAGCTATCCCGAAGGAGTGGCGGCGGAAGCGGATATCGACGCCTACGATTCGATCGTGGCCCTGTTCGAGGAGAGCGTGGACCGCTTCGGCGATCGGGCCGCCTATTCGAACTTCGGGGTCACCATCACGTACCGCGAGCTGGACGAGCGGTCGCGCGCGCTCGCCGCCTGGCTTCAAGGACTCGGTCTCGACCCCGGCGACCGCGTCTCCGTCATGATGCCGAACCTGCTGTCGAATCCCGTCGCCATCTTCGGGGTGTTGCTCGCGGGCCTCACGGTGGTCAACACCAACCCTCTTTACACCGCCCGCGAGCTCGAGCACCAGCTCAACGACTCGGGGGCGCGGGCCATCGTGATCGTCGAGAACTTCGCGAGCACTCTCGCCCAGGTCATCGGCCGGACACGGATCGAGCACGTGGTCCTCGTGCGGATGGGGGACGGCCTCGGGTTCCCGAAGTCGGCCCTCGTCAACTTCGTGGTGCGCCGGGTGAAGAAGCTGGTGCCCCCGTTCGAGCTGCCCGGGGCCGTGCCGTTTCCTCGGGCGCTCGAGGAGGGGCGGGGGAAGACCCTGCGGCCGGCCGCGACGGGGCGCGACGACATCGCGTTCCTGCAGTACACGGGCGGCACCACCGGGGTCGCGAAGGGCGCGAGCCTGAGCCACGGCAACGTCGTCTCGAACCTTCAGCAGACCTCCTCCTGGATCGGCCGGCAGTTCGAGCCGGGCGAGGAGGTGTTCGTGACCGCGCTGCCGCTCTATCACATCTTCTCCCTCGTCGCGAATTGCCTCACGGGCATGAAGTACGGCGCGCTCAACGTGCTCATCACGAATCCGCGCGACATGCCGGACTTCGTCAAGACGATCGCGAAGCTCCGCTTCTCGGTGATCACCGGCGTCAACACCCTGTACAACGGGCTTCTCAACACTCCGGGCTTCGACGCGGTCGACTTCTCGCAGCTCAAGCTCGCGGTCGGCGGCGGCATGGCCATGCAGCGCGCGGTCGCGGAGCGGTGGCGAGCGGTGACCGGGGTGCCCGTCGTCGAAGCCTATGGGCTCACCGAGACCTCGCCCGCCGCGGTCGCGAACCGTCTCGACGAGGCGGAGTTCACCGGTTCGATCGGATTGCCCCTTCCCTCGACCGAGATCTCCATCCGCGACGACGACGGGAACGAGGTGGGGTTCGACACGCCCGGAGAGCTCTGCGTGCGCGGCCCGCAGGTCATGCAGGGTTACTGGGGCCGTCCGGACGCGACCGCCGAGGTCATCTCCGACGACGGATGGCTGCGAACCGGGGACATGGCGACCATCGACGAGAAGGGCTACCTTCGCATCGTCGATCGCAAGAAGGACATGATCATCGTCTCGGGCTTCAACGTGTATCCGAACGAGATCGAGGACGTGGTCGCGCTGCACCCCGGAGTGCTCGAAGTGGGCGCGGTCGGTGTTCCGGACGATCATTCGGGCGAGGTGCCGAAGATCGTGGTCGTGAAGAAGGACCCGGCGCTGACGAGCGAGGCGCTCATCGAGCACTGCCGCAAGGAGCTTACCGGGTACAAGATCCCGCGCCACGTCGAGTTTCGCGACGAGCTGCCGAAGACCAACGTGGGCAAGGTGCTGCGGCGCGAGCTGCGCGAGGGGTAGCCTGCGCGCCGGGAATCGGGCGGGCGGGCGGCGTCGGCCCGGAACGCGGACACCGCCGGACGGGCGCGGTGCCCGTCGAGGCGGCGCACCGCGGGTCGGCCGATGCCGTCGATTCGCGAACGAGGAGCAAAGGGGAGGAGCACACCAGATGGCATATACCCTGGAACGGTTCGCGGCCGACTGCCGGCACGCGCTGGAAAAGGACCCGGGACCGGCCGGTCGCGAGGAGGTGCGCCGGCACGTGTCGCGCGCATGTCTGGACGCGGACTTCGTGGCGACGCACCTCGGTCCGGACAACGACTCCCCGCGCAAGGTCCTCCACGAGGACGAGCGGTTCGGGTTCTGCATCCTCGCCCACGTCCATCACGGAGCGAGCGAGAGCACGCCGCACGATCATGGGCCGAGCTGGGCGATCTACGGACAGGCGGTGGGGGTGACCGAGATGACCGAATGGCGGGTCGTGTCTCCGCCGGCGGACGGCGAGCGGGGCAAGGTCGAGCCGACTCGCGTCCATGCCATGCAGCCGGGCGATGCCGAGATCTACCAGGAAGGGGAATTGCATTCGCCGCGCCGCGAGGGGGAGACGCGCCTCATCCGGATCGAGGGGCGGAACCTCGACGGGGTGCCCCGAAGCTACTTCGACAAGGCCTGAGGGCTGCCGGCCCGCCGCCGGAGGGGGCGTGCCGGGGGGGGACGCGAAGTGGCGTGCTCGCCAGGGGAACGCGGTGCGTCCCGCACAGTGCCGATCGAGGTCCGCGGGGTTCGGCGGGTGAGGGACCGCGCTGGCGGCCGCGGCCGCGGGTCAGGCGAGCGCAGAGACCGGCGAGCTCCGGTACCCCCCGTCCTCGACGGCGAGCACTGAAGCACCGTCGTACCAGTCCGCGAGCACGATGCGCCGGCACGCCCGTCCGGCCACCGTCAGATGATGGGTCGCGGGACGATGGGTGTGGCCGTGAATGAGGTCGTCCGCCCGGTGCTCGTGAAGGAGCGCCTCCACCGCGTCCGGCGCGACGTCCATGATGTCGCTCGGCTTGAGCGCGGTGAGCTCACGCGAGCGATGGCGCAGCCGGGCGGCCATGAGCGCGCGCTCCTCGAGGGCAAGGGCGAGGAATTCGCGCTGCACTTCGGGGTTGCGCGCATGGGCTCGGAACGCCTGGTAGTCGACGTCGCCGGTGCAGAGCTGGTCTCCATGGGTGATGATCGTGCGGCGGCCTTCGAGATCGATCGCCGTCACATCGTCGAGCAGTGCGACACCCGTGCGCGCCGCGAAGTCTCTTCCGACCAGGAAGTCGTGGTTGCCGGCGATGAACGCGATGCGGGTCCCCGAATCGCTGAGGCGCCGCAGCTCCTCCTCCACTTCCGGGTGGGGCGCAGTCACGTCGTCATCACCGAGCCACTGATCGAAGACATCGCCGAGGAGATAGAGAGTCTCCGCCCGCCGGGCCGGGCCGCGGACGAGACGCGCGAACGCCGCCAGGGACGCCGGCCGGTCGCGATGCAGGTGCAGATCGGAGGCGAACAGGGTCAGCACGACCGTCGGGGGACGGACGCGGTGCCGCCATCGTTCGCAAACCTTCGTCCGCCCGCCTTCATGCCGGGATCCGGGTCACTAGAGGGGATGGATCAGGGTCTCGCGGATCACGACCGCGTCCTTTGGCACGTCCTTCGAGAACGGACCGCCGCTTCCGGTGGGGAGCGCGACAATCCCGTCGACGGTTTCCATGCCCTCGACGACGCGTCCGAACACCGTGTAGCCCCACCCCCGGACCGTGCGATCGCGATGGTTCAGGAAGTCGTTGTCGACCACGTTGATGAAGAACTAGGCGGTCGCGGAATGGGGGTCGGAAGTGCGCGCCATTGCGATCGTCCCGCGCGAGTTCGCCCCCGCCCGATCCGCCTCGTTGCGAATCGGGGCGCGGGTCGCGGGCCGGTGAAACTCCGCCGTGAACCCGCCGCCCTGGACCATGAACCCCGCGATGATCCGGTGAAAAATGGTTCCCCGGTAGAATCCGTCCTCGACGTAACGGAGAAAATTCGCGACCGTCTCGGGAGCGGAGGCGCGATCGAGCTCGAGAACGAAGGAGCCGTGCGTGGTCGCGAACGTGACCCGCGGCGGTGCCTCCGGCTCGGCGCCGCCGGCGGCGTTGCAGGCAAGCGCGAGCAGTGCGATGGCGGGGTAACGGCGAAGTGAAATCGGCATCGAAGTCGCGACCCTCATCGTGTTTCCGGCAAGGTCCGATGGTGACACGGACGGCGCGGCATTCTACACTCCGCCCCCGGGTCGGCGCGGCCGCGAAGGCTGGCCGTCCCGGTCCGGCGACATATCGGGAATTTCGATAGACAGCCGAACTGCGCGTACCTTAGGATCGCCGCCTTGTCGCCGCCCGCCGTTCACGGTGGCGGTTGCGGGGTGGGAACTGGAACGGCACAGGTAGCAAAATATGGAACTCAGCGGCGAACGCGATGGGGACGTCCTGGTCCTGACACCTGAAGGCAGGATTGACGGATCAAACTCGGCGGACTTCCAGTCAGCGGTGATGGAGCGGATCGACGAAGGCGCCGAGTCGATTCTTCTCGACTTTGCCGGCATCAGCTACATCAGCAGCGCGGGGCTCCGTGCGGTGCTGATCCTGGCGAAGAAGCTCAACCAGGTGAACGGACGCTTTGCCCTGTGCTCGATGCAGGACTCGGTACAGAGCGTCTTCGAGGTGAGCGGATTCGTCAAGATCATCGACGTTCACCCCGGGCGCGGCGAAGCGCTCACGGCGATGCAGTAGGCGCGGACGCGAAAGACACCTTCGTCGCCTTGGAACCGGCAGGTCATTCGCCATGTTGACGATCTCCGAAGAGGTATTGCTTCTCTTTCTCGACGACGAGAAGGGGACATTCATCCGCGGTCCCGACATTCACGTCGAGCTCGCGATGAGCGGTGCCGTACTGATGGACCTCGCCTTCGCCAACCGGATCGATACGGACCCGGAACGCCTGTTCGTGGTCGATCAGTCGCCGGTCGGCGACCGGGTTCTCGACGATCTTCTCTCCCGGATCGCGGCGACGGAGCCCGAACGTTCGACGGAGTACTGGCTGAACTGGATCCGCGAGGACGTGCCCGACATCATGGGCCACTTCATCGATCGACTGGTGGAGAAGGGCATCCTGCGGCGGATGGAGGAGAAGATCCTCTGGGTGTTCGAGACCCGCCGCTACCCGGTCATCGACGACCGCGAGGAGCGCGAGGTCAAGCGCCGGATCACGAGCGTTCTCTTCAGCGACGAGATTCCGGACCCTCGCGATGTCGTCATCATCGGTATCGTGAACGCGTGCGACCTGCTCGACGTCATCCTGCACCACCGCGAGGTGGACAAGGTGCGGGGCCGTGCCGAACAGATCTCCCAGATGGATTTCATCGGCCAGGCCATCAACAGCACCATCAACGACGTGCGGGCGTCGATCCTTTCCATGATCTCGACCATGTAGCGACGCGGTCCGCCCGCCCTGGCGGAAGCGCGATCCGGGGGACCGGACGTGCTGCAGATTCACAACACGCTCACCCGACAAAAGGAGCCGTTCCGGCCTCTCGATCCCGGACGTGCGGGGATGTACGTCTGCGGCATGACGGTGTACGACTACTGCCATCTCGGACACGCCCGGATGCTCCTCGTGTTCGACGTCGTGGCACGGTATCTGCGCCACCTCGGAATCCGGCTCACCTACGTCCGGAACATCACGGACATCGACGACAAGATCATCGACCGTGCGCGGGAGAACGGCGAGCCCGTGGAGGCGGTGACGGGGCGCTTCATCGCGGCCATGCACGAGGACTGCGAGGCGCTCGGCATCCTGCCGCCGGATCGCGAGCCCCGGGCCACCGACCATGTCGCCGGCATGCTCGCACTCATCTCCAGTCTCGTGGACAAGGGCTACGCGTACGTCGGTGAAACGGGAGACGTATTCTTCGAGATCGCGCGTTTTCCCGAGTACGGCAAGCTCTCCGGGAATCGGGTGGAGGCGCTGCGCGCCGGAGCCCGCGTCGAGGTGGACGAGAGCAAGGCGGCGGCGGAGGACTTCGTGCTGTGGAAGGCGGCCAAGCCGGGAGAGCCGTCCTGGCCGTCGCCATGGGGTCCGGGGCGGCCGGGCTGGCATATCGAGTGCTCCGCGATGTCGATGGCGAACCTCGGGGAGCGGTTCGACATCCACGGGGGCGGCCGCGACCTCGTCTTTCCCCATCACGAATGCGAGATCGCCCAGTCCGAGGCGAGCACCGGGAAACGCTTCGCCAACGTCTGGATGCACAACGGCTTCGTCCGCATCGACGGGGACAAGATGTCGAAGTCGCTCGGGAACTTCTTCACCATCCGGGACATCCTGCGCCGACACTCGGGCGAGTCGGTCCGCTACTACCTCCTGACGAGTCACTATCGAAGCCCGCTCAACCACTCCGCCGAACGTCTCGAAGAAGCGGAGCGGTCGTACGGCCGCCTCTACGGCGCCCTTCGCGGAATCGCGATCCCGCCGCCGGGGCAGGATGGGGAGCCGGTGGGCGGCTTCGAGGACGAGTTCCGGCGGGCGATGGACGACGACTTCAACACGCCCGAGGCCATTGCGGTGCTGCACGAGATTGCAAGCGAAGTGAATCGATGCCGGGAGCTCAGGCCGGAGAAAGCGCAGGCCGCGGCCGCCGCGCTCCGGCGGGCCGGGGCGGTGCTGGGCCTGCTCGAGACCGACCCGGACGAGTTCTTTCAGGGTCGGCCGATGATCGGAACGATCGACACCGGTCCGGCAACCACCTCCGGCAGCCTGTCGGTGTCGGTTCCCTGCGACCCTCCGACGGCGGCCGGAATCGAAACCCTCATTGCCGCCCGCGCCGCCGCCCGGCGAGCGAAGGACTTCGCCGAAGCGGATCGGATTCGCGACGAGCTGGCCGCGGCCCGCATCGTCCTCGAGGACGGTCCGGGCGGCACGACATGGCGGCGCTCCTCGTGATTCGGGTATCATGGCGACGCGCCGCCGCTCCGGCGGCAGCGGGGTATGGCGCAGTCTGGTAGCGCACCTGCTTTGGGAGCAGGGGGTCGGGGGTTCGAATCCCTCTACCCCGACCACTCTCCGCGGCCTCGCAGGGACGGGGAGCCGGGAGTGCCGTTCGTCCGTGTCGAGCGCCCGTAGCTCAGCCGGATAGAGCATCGGCCTTCTAAGCCGAGGGTCGTAGGTTCGAATCCTACCGGGCGCGCCAATCCTCGGGGTCGGCGACCGAGCGGCGGAACAGTCGACGATGGTGGGCGTAGCTCAGTCGGTAGAGCACCGGATTGTGGCTCCGGAGGTCGCGGGTTCAATCCCCGTCGCTCACCCCAGACCTGCGGGAGGGCAGGGCATGACGAACTGCATTCGCGTCGAACCGATGGATGCCACGCTCGGGGCGGCGGTCCGCGGAATCGATCTCCGCGAGCCGTTGGGCGACGAGGCATTCGGTGCACTCCACGACGCCTGGCTCGAGCACGCGGTGCTGGTGTTTCCGGAGCAGTTCCTCGACGACGAGAGCCATCAGGCGTTCAGCCGCCGCTTCGGGCGTCTCGAGC
Source organism: Immundisolibacterales bacterium (assembly GCA_026712715.1). GTDB lineage: Bacteria > Pseudomonadota > Gammaproteobacteria > HK1 > HK1 > JAJDXW01. The sequence continues at coordinate 14,821 of JAPOPW010000064.1, forward strand.
GGGTCATCACCCGCCGGGAAGGGAGCACCGTGGTCATTTCCAACCTGTCCAACGTTCGTGAGGACGGCTCGCTGATCGAGCCGGACGGGAGACGGGCCCTCTTCCTCAAGGGCAACTCCTACTGGCACACCGACAGCTCGTTCAAGCGGGTGCCCGCCAAGGCGTCCATCCTTTCGGCGCGGCAGGTTCCGACCGAGGGGGGCGAGACGGAGTTCGCGGACATGCGTGCCGCCTGGGATCGGCTCGAGCCCGAGATGCAGAGTCGCCTGGAGGGCACGGTGGCGCTGCACAGCTACCGCTACAGCCAGGGCAAGGTGGGCGGCCTCGACCTGCTGGGCGAAGACGATCTCGACAACCTCCCGCCGGTCGAGCACCCGGTCGTGCGCACCCATCCGGAGACGGGGAGGAAGAACCTGTACATCGGCCGCCACGCGAGCCACATCCTGGGCGAGGACGTCGCGGAGAGCCGGGAGTTGCTGGAGACCCTGTGCGACGAGGCGTGCCGTCCCCCCCGGACGTTCTCCCATCGGTGGAAGGCGGGGGATCTCGTCATGTGGGACAACCGCTGCGTGCTCCATCGCGGCCGGCCCTATCCGCCCGACCAGCCTCGTCAGATGCGCCGCACCACGGTCGCCGGAGACCAGGCGGACAACGAGTGGGCGGTGTGAACGCTTCGGCCGGCCCGGCCGGGGACGCGGTCCGGCGCCGAATTGCGCGAGGAGATGCGACGCGACCGACCATGCCCTGGTGACGGGCGTGTCCTGCAGCATCGAGAAGTCCAAGGCGATCTGAATTGCGCGAGCGGCCGGCCCGCCGTTTCCACCGGCTCCCGCGAGCCGGAGGAGGCGCCGTCAACCGGGCGGGACGAGGGCGGCCCGGAGCCGCACCGCGACCCGTTCGAGGTCCGCCCGGTCGGCCCGCCGCCGGCCATGGAGCTCGAGCGAGATCCCATCGTGGCGGGGAATCAAGTGGACGTGGTAATGGAACACGGTCTGACCCGCCGCGCGTCCGTTGACCTGGTACACGCCGAGCCCGGGCGGAGCGATGGTGGCGCGGATGGCGTGCGCCATGCGCTTCGCGGTGTCCATGACCGCCCCGAGCGCCGGCGCGGGAGTCTCGAAGAGGTTCTCCCAGTGCGGCTTCGGAATCACGAGGACATGTCCCTCCGCGAGCGGGTTCAGGTCCATGAACGCGAGGGTCTCGCCGTCGTCCCAGACCGGGTGGGAGCGGGCGGTGCCGGCGACGATGCGGCAGAAGATGCAGTTCTCCCTGGCTTGCATGGCGGTCAGGGACTTCCGGACGAACTCGACATGGGCTCCCGATCCTCCTGCTTGCCGGCAGCATCTTTCGGGGCGCGGCCTTCGCGACCGCGCCGCGCACGGGCGCAGCGTGCGCCCGGAGCCGAGCCGGACCGCCATGCCCGAACGGTAGTGTAGAGGAGGGGGAAGATGAGCGAGAGGAGGCTCCGGTTCGGAATCCGGCCACACGGTTGGATCGCGGATCCGACCCCGTTCGCGGAGATCGTCGCCTGGGTCGCGCGCGCGGAAGCGCTCGGCTTCGACTCGGTACACGTCGCGGACCGCCTGCTCTCGCGAGTGCCGCCGGTCTACGAGTCGACAATGTACGAGGTGACCTCGTGTCTCGCGACCTTTGCGGCGCACACGAATACCATGCAGCTCTCGCCCCTCGTCTACAACGCTCCGTATCGCCACCCGGTGCTCACCGCGAAGGTCTTCGCCTCCCTCGACGTCGCGTCGCAAGGGCGGATCGTCCTTGCCGTCGGGGGCGGCTGGAACGCTCACGAGTTCGAGGTGCTCGGCGTTCCCCGCGGCCGGAGAGGACGCCTCCTCGAGGAGTCGGTGGAGGTCATCCGGCGGCTCTGGACCGAGAACCACGTCGACCACGAAGGCGCTTGCTTTTCGTTCCGCGACGTCTCCGTCGAGCCCAAGCCCGTGCAGGAGCCGCATCCCCCGATCTGGTTCGGTTCGATCGGGCCCGAGGTGCACGAATTCAACCCGCTCGTCGAGCGGGTCCTCGATCGGATTGCCCGGCTCGGTGACGGCTGGGTTCCGCTCACCTATTCGACCCACGCGAAGGCGATGACCGATCCGGGACTCCTTGGCCGCGCGTGGCGGCGCATCGAGGCAGGACTGGCGGCGAACGGCCGGGACCCCCGTCGCTTCGAGATCATCTATTCGCACTGGTGCTACGTCACGGCCGGCGAGTCCGGGGAGCGCGAACGTTGCGAGGAGGCGGTGCGGCGATGGTTCGACGGGAGCCTCGACGAGGCCCGCCGCACCTACCTCGTCGGCGGCCCGGAGGAGATCGTGGACCGGATCGCGGCGAGCGTCGCGGAGCTGCCGAGGGTCGACCGCTTCATCCTGACGCCGTTCAGCTACGACCCGGAGCAGCTCGACCGGCTCGCGGCAGAGGTGCTGCCGCGCCTCGAGGAGCGCTTCGGCCAGGCGCCGGCCCGATAGCCGACCGCTCGAGAGACAGCGCGTTCCGGGCGCACGGTGATCGGCCGCCCGTGTCAAGGCGCCCGGACGGAGAATCCGGAACCCGAGATCCGCAAGCGGGGCGGGTCGAACGTGCGCCCGGACCGCCCGTTGCGGTGTCGCGAGCGGTGCGCGGCGCCGGCCGGCCCAGGGCCGCTACTCGGTGATCAGCTTGACCCGGTCGCCGGCGCGGGGCTCTCCCTGCGGGAGGCCGTTCAGGACCCGGAAGGTCCGGCGGGGCATTCTCATTTCGGTGGGGAAGTGACGGGCGACGAGACTGTCCACCGTCTCCGCGGGGCCGACCTCCCGGACCACGACCCGCCAGGGTTTGAGCGCCCGTGCCTCCCACCGCGAGAGCCGCCGGAACGAGAATACGGACGTGCGCTGGTGCCGGTCGGTTTCGCTTCGCGGAGCCCCGGCGGGAACGAACGCGAACCGGGCTACCGAGTCCGCCTGAAACCGGATCGCCGCCAGGCGCACCGGTTGCCCTCCGGAACCGCGCGCGACCGCAGTGACCGCGTCCATCCCGTCCACCGAGGTCCGTCGGAAGCGACTCAGTCGCGTCCCGGCCGCCCAGTCGCGGTACAGGTACCGGCGGAGCGACCGGCCCGGTTCGGTCCGTCCCAGGTCGAAGTACATCCTTGCCCCTTCGGGACCGAAACCGGTGACCGCGCGTTCGCCGTTCAGCAGGCGGAATCCGGGGGGAGCCTCGAATTCGAAGCCGATGGATGGATGCACGAACCGAAGGCCGCGCACGAAGCCCTGCTCGGGTCCGTCGCCGAAGAGCAGACCGTCGATCTTGGACAAGTAGATGTTTCGCCCCACGATGGGATCGGACACCGATGTGCGTCTCGCTGCGGCGACTGCGCGCGCGACCCGGTCTCGCGTGCGCGGGTGGGTGGCGAAGAAGTCCAGGCCCGGGGTCGCCGGACGTCCGTGCATGGACGCCGCCAGCGCGCTGTTCCGCTTCAGCTTGTCCAGGAAGCTCGACATCGCACCGGGCTCGAAGCCGGCGCGGCTGAGGTAGAGCACCCCGAGGTCGTCCGCCTCGTACTCCTCCGTGCGCGAGTACGCGCTCAGCGCCGCGTGCGCACCGACCCGGCCAAGACTCATGAGCGCGTCGTTGTCGGTGACCGCTCCGAGCACGGCCAGGCCGAGTCCGGCAAGAGTGCCCTTGGTATGCCGTTTCGCACCGTGGCGGGCGGTCACGTGGGCGATTTCGTGGGCGAGGACCCCGGCGACCTCCGCTTCGTTGTCCGCGAGCGCAAGCAGGCCGCGGGTCAGGTACACATACCCTCCGGGCAGCGCGAACGCGTTGACGATCGGGGAGTCGATGATGGTGAAGGTGTAGCCGACCTCGGGGGCATTCGAAGCGGCGGCGATGAACTGCCCGATGCTGTCGACGTAGCGGGCGAGGTTCGGATCGTCGTACGCGCCCCCGAACTGCGTGAGGATCTTCGAATGCTCCTCCCGGCCGATCCGCTTCTCGTCCTCCGGCGAAATCCCGAAGATCGACTGCGCACCGGCCCACGACGAGATCGCGAGCAAGGCGACCGCGGCCGCGGCGCGAAACGGTCCTGGCGATGTTGACCGGTTCTTCACCATTGCCGTTTGTCTCGTCGGGTGGAGCATTCGTGCGCGGGCGCGAGGAAGGTTCGCACTTCCGCAAGTGGATTTCCAGACGGATCGTCCGGACCGTCCGGCGCCCGGCAAGCTCCGGCGAACACACCGCGAAAGGGTGGGGAATCGACGCGTCGGCGTGTAGAGTGTGACCCCGTGATCGACCTTGCTTCCACTTCCATCGCCGATCTCGGAGCTGCACTGCGCGAGGGCCGGGTCCGAGCGGCGGACCTTGTCGCGCAAGTCGCCGCCAACCGCGACGAGGACCTTGGCGCCTACAAGCTCTGGCTGCCGGAGCGCGCCGCGTCCGCGGCGGCGATGGCTGACGCCGCCTTTGCCGAAGGGTTGGACTTCGGTCCCCTCCAGGGCTTGCCGATCTCGGTCAAGGATCTCTACGGCCTCGCCGGGTCGCCCACCCACGCCGGCGCCCCCCGGGCGTTGCCCGGTGCCTGGGAGCGGGAAGGCCCCGTGGTTCGGGCGGTGCGAAGCGGCATGGGCTGCGTCGTCGGCAAGACCCACACCGTCGAGTTCGCCTTCGGCGGTATCGGCAGCAACCCGCATTGGGGGACTCCGAAGAACCCCTGGAGCCGGGAGGTGCATCGCGTCCCGGGCGGGTCGAGCGCCGGTGCCGGGGTGTCGCTCTGGGAAGGTACGGCGGTCATTGCGCTCGGCAGCGATACCGCCGGCTCGGTCCGGGTGCCCGCGAGCTTCACCGGCACCGTCGGGCTCAAGACGACCTGGGGGCGATGGTCGCTCGACGGCCTGGTGCCGCTCAGTCCGTCACTGGACACCGCGGGGATCCTCACTCGCTCGGTCGCCGACGCCGCGCTCGCCTTCTCGGTCATCGACCCCCGGTGTCCGGCCCCGCCGGTTGCGGGGGATGTCTCGCAGCTTCGTTTCGGTGTAGTCGAGGAGCTGTTCGACGGGTGTGCGCCGGACATCGTCGCCGCGGTCCGTACGGCGATCCGCGAGCTCGAGGACAAGGGCGCCTCGGTCTTCCGGTTCTCGCTTCCCGGGCTCGATGCCGCCCAAGGAGTCTTCGCCGCCGGTGGACTTGCCGCGCCCGAGTTCGTGGCCTTCATCAACCGCGAGCTGCCGGACTTTCGTCCGACCCTCGACCCGAACGTCCGGGAGCGTTTTGCCGCGGTCGAAGCGATGCCGGCGACCGAATACCTCGACCGGCGGGCACGGCTCGCGCGGGCGGCGGACGAAGCCAATGCGGCGCTTGCCGATGTGGACGGAGTTCTCTGCCCGACGACACCGCTCACCGCGCCGCGCCTCGACGAGGTGGCGCACGCGCAAGGGTACCGCGAGCGCAACATGGCGACCCTGCGCAATACGAGCCCCGGCAACCTGCTCGACCTCTGCGGTCTCTCGCTCCCGGTCGGACTGGATGTCGACGGCATGCCCATCGGGCTCCAGATCCTGGCCTCCCGCGGGGCCGACGAATCCCTCCTCGGGGCGGCGGGCGCCGTCGAAGGGGTTCTCGGATCTGCGCGGCAGCGCCTCGGCTCACCCCGCGGCGCGTCGCCGGCTTGAACCGTGCGGCGACGCTGTCCTGGACTCCTTGAGGGGCCTCGATCTCTGAAGACGGGTCAAGTTTGCGAAGCGATTTCAGGAACGAAACGCACGAGGCCGCTACCGCTACGCAGCGGCCGGGTCACGAACGAGGATGGGTGGCTTCGAACAGGTCTCGCCGGTCCGAGGCGAAGCCTCGCTAATAGCTGTACCGCAGCGAGAAGGCGGCCGACCGGTCGCTCGTGTTCAGGAGGCTCGCTCCGTCCAGCGTGACCCTGGCGCTTGCGTAGTTGAGCCCCAGGTTGACGGAAAGGCCCCGCGCCACGTCGTACTGAAGGCCGAGGGCCACGGATCGTTCGTACTCTCCGGCGACGCGCCCCAGGTGCCCCTCGAGCGAGAGCCCGACGACGCCGAGCTTCGTCCGGATGCCGGACGAGAGGTAGCGACGGATCGCCCGCGAACGGTTCGCGGACAGCTCCTCGCGGCCCACCGCGGCATCGAAGGACGTGCTGCCGAAGATGAGCTCACCGCCCACTCCGGTCGCCCGGCTCTCGTACCGAACGGACCCGTCGGCCGCGGTGTAGACGCCGTCGGTGTACCTCATGGTCAGCCGGTAGTCCCGGTTGGCCCCCGGACGCTGAAACATCGCCCCGAGGTCGAAGTCTCCGTTCTCGTCCACGACTGTGCCGAGCACCCACGGTCCGAGTCGGACGAGATAGGCGCCGCCCCGATCCTCGAGGGCGGCCAGGAAGTCGTCGAAAGCGAGCGAAGCGTTGCCCGCGCCCCGCAGCCTTCGCGTCTGCTCGCGCACGACGCCGGAGACATCGCCGCCGAGCAGCGTCCCCCACATGCCGCCGACCGATATCGCGGCATTGTCGGAGTACCGACCTTCCGTTCCGGAAACCCGCCCCTCGCCGGAGGCGTACTCGCCGAAGTAGAGCACCGCTACCCGCCAGCGGTTCGGGAGCTGGGTCGACGCGGTGAGCTGGGAATTGCCGAGCAGGACCGCGTCGGTGGATTCGTCCTCGGAGTCGTAGATCAGTGAGGTATCGACGAGCCCGGTCAGCGCGAGGGTGACGTCACCGATCTCCACCGCGATGGGCTCCTCGAGCGACGAGAGGCTCTCGTAGTTGAGGGAGACGTCCTGCGCCGTGGCGAGCCCGCCGGCCGCCATGGCGAGGGCGGCGACGACGGAAAGAAGCGACCGACGGTGGACCGTGCAGTCCTGCATGGCCTCAGGCCCTCACCGGAAACGTGGAACGGAATGCCTGGCGGGCGATTTCGCGCCCGCACTTCATCGCTTCCGTATGGTCCAGCTCCCAGTGGACGCCACCGTAGAGGCGGCTCATGCCGTTTTCCTCCGCCATCTGGCTGAGGCTGTTCCAGTGCCGGGTGACCCCTTGCAGTTGCGGCCAGAGCACCCCGTCGGGCGATTGCCCCGAGAACGAGACATCGTCGCGGCCGAGCAGCCGCGCGATCATCTCCGCGCCGGCGGCCGCGAACGTGGAGTGGCCGGACGGGTAGGCGGGGAACTCCGGCGTCGGGATGTAGCTCCGCCAGTTCGGTTGCGCGGCGACCCGCGGGTCCGGATTCGCGAATTTCGCCGCCCGCACGCGAATGGCGCTCTCGGGGCGGACGATGTCGAAGTGGTACTTGTTGTCCCATGCGCAAATCGACGCGTCGCACTGGGTCATGCCGACGAGGGCGAACGCGCGGGCGAGGTCGACGAAGTCGAGCCCGCGATCCTGCAGAAGCTGGATGGCGATGCAGATGAGGTGCCCGGATGGGGTGACGCCCCACGGTCCGTCCTCCCAGAACAGGGCAATCTCCGACTGCTCGTCGCTTCGAATGGTGCTGTCCGCGCCACCGAGACGACGAATCGTGTCGAACTCGTCCGCAAATTCCGGGCTTGCCGGGTCGTGGAAGTCGGCGACCCGAAACTGCGAGCTCCGGGTCATCGTCCAGGGCTTTATCCGCCCGTGCCCCGGATACAGTCCACGGTCGAAGGACGCGAACGCGGGGCCGGGGCGCGCCGCGTAGAACGGGCCGGTCGGTCGCCAGCGAAGCGAGTCCGAGCGCCGCGGATAGCGTCCGAGATAGTAGTTGACCTCGCTGGGTTCGGAGCCGTCATCGGTGCGCATCTTCAACACCCGGTGGCCGACCGTCCGGCCCCACTCGACGCCGAGGGACTTTGCCTCGCTTGCGGGAAAGCGGTTCAGGAACGAACTGCGTTCGAACAGGAACGGATGCTGAAAGGCTTCCGCCGCCGCGATCGCGAACGCGACCCCGTAGGCGATTTCCGGGTCCGCTCCACGCGGTCCGGCTCCGATTCCGAACGGTTCGTCGTACCTCCGTGAAATCCCGTTGGCGGCGAGAAACCCGGCGGCCATGGGAAGGGCGCACAGGTACGCGGCACGCGGTGGAGGCAACCGTTGGTCGCGCACGTTCTGCAATGCCGCGTCCACCCAGTCGAACACGGTGTTGCGGTTCTCCGGGGCCAGGATCGGGGTCGCATAGGACGAGCGGGTTCCGAACTGCGCAACGCGGGGACCGGCGCAGCCGATCAACGGCACGGTGGAAACGGCCGCTGCCGCAGCCGACAGGAACTGTCGTCTGGAATGGTTCATCGTGTTCGTGTCTCCGTGCGTGCGGTTGCGCAGTTTCGGGCGTCGCCCGATGATTGCTGCGTCGCACGAGCTCGTTCGATGTCGTTGCATCTGTCTCGGCAGGACGAACTTCCCACCTCGCGGAAGCGAGTTGTCGCTCGGGGGGATTCGTCCGTCCGTCGTGCCGGGGCGGTGAGGCCGCCCCGGTATCGTTCGCACTGTCCCTGGTTTCCTGAACCGCCACTACGCGAAGGGTCGGTATATCAAGAAGGCAGAAGTATAAATTAAAGTTATGTAATGTTGATGATTAGAATTTGTATACTGAAAGTCTGGTTTGTCTTTATTTCCTGCATTTGGAATGAGCTTGCAGACCGGCTGCGGTCCGTCGATTCCGATTCACGCCGCCGGACGCGCGAGCAGCGCGGGGCCGGAAATCCGTGAACCGCTGGCCAGGGGAGGCCGGCTCTTTCCTTTGGGGACGGGGGAGGAGCGCGGTCGTCCGAACGGCGGCCGATCGACAGCCGCGCCGGTGCGGGACACGAGCGGGGTGGTTACCCGGTCACCCGGCGGCCGATGGCCTCGCGGCAGCGAACGGTTGCCCCGGAGCGGAAGTCGGGGTCCCAGCGGACCGTTCCTCGCGGAAAGAGGACGATCACGGTCGAGCCCATGTTGAAGCGCCCGATCTCGGCTCCCCGCGCAAGGTCGATCCCATCGAATTCCCACCTGCGCTCCGGTCCGGGACGTCGAAGCTCCGCGACCGGGCCGGTCCATGGCGTCTCGACGCTTCCGACAAGAAGGGCGCCGACCATGACGAGCACGAACGGTCGCCCGTCCGCATCCCGGAAGTGGAAGATCACGCGTTCGTTGCGCGCGAAAAGGTGCCGGATCCGCTCCGCGGTCGCCGGGTTGACGCTGAACCGATCCCCGGGGACGTGGACAAGCCCGGTCAGGGTCGCATCGATCGGAACGTGCACCCGGTGGTAGTCGCGCGGAGCGAGGTAGATGGTGGCCGCGGCGGCGCCGGTCAGGGAATCGGCGGTCTCCCGATCCCCTCCGAGCAGCGCTTCGAGGGTATAGGTGAGGGACTTCGCCTGGACCAGGGTCGCGCCGGACAGCTCGCCGGCGTCCTGCAAGGTTCCGTCCGACGGTGCGGCGACCGCATCCGGGTCGACGGGAAGAGGACGGGCCTCCGGCCGGAGCGCGCGCGTGAAGAAGGCGTTGAACGTCGGCCAGGCGCGCGGATCGGATTCTTCGGCGTCGGAGAGATCCACTGCGTAACGCCGGACGACAGTACGGATGAGCCACTGCTGCCAGGGAGAGATGCGGATCCGCGTGGCGTACAGCACGATCCGGGAGAGGAGGCGGCGCGGGTAGAGGTACTGGAGGGTGACGGAGAAATGCGGGCTCATGAATTCACGGATCCTCGCTCGTTTGGAGCGCGAGCCTCGTGGACGCGAGCTGCCGGTCGCGTGCGGGAGCGCTGCCGTTTTCGACTCGGCCGGCGTCCCTGCCGGCGGCCCGCCCCACCGAGGGCGCTACCCGACTCCGCCGGCGGCGCGACCGGAAGACAATCGACGTCGGTCATGGACCGTGGGTTTCCCTGCCGGGTGGGATGGCTGGCCATCGAAGATCTCTCAGACCGGCGACCGGGAACCGTGTCCGTGAGCCATCGCACCGGCGCGATGCGGCCTCGCGGCCGGGACGAGAAGAGCCGCCGCCAGGTCTTCCAGGCTCTCGAGGTTGTGGACGGGGCGGAACTCGTCCACGTGAGGGAGGAGGGCGCGGATCCCGGCCGCCTTCGGCTCGAAGCCTTCGTAGCGGAGCAGCGGGTTCAGCCAGACCAGCCGGCGGCACGACTTGCGGAGGCGTTCGATCTGCGGTCCGAGACCCTCGCCCGCATCCCGGTCGAGTCCGTCGGAGATGAACAGGACCACCGCGCCCTGGCCGCACACCCGCCGGGACCAGTCGCGGTTGAAGCGGTCGAGACACTGGCCGATCCGGGTACCGCCGCTCCAGTCCGCCACCGCCTCGCCGGTGCGCTCGATCGCCGCATCGACGTCGCGGTCCCGAAGCTGGCGGGTGACGTTGGTGAGGCGGGTGCCGAAGACGAAGGAGTGCACCCGGGTACGGTCGCGGGCGAGGGCGTGCGCGAAGTGCAGCAGCACCCGCGAGTAGCGGCGCATCGATCCCGAGATGTCGCAGAGCACCACGATGGGTGCGGGCTTGCGGACCTTGCGCCGGTGAACCAGCAGGACTTCGCCGGCGCCGCGCCGAAGGCTCCTGCGCAAGGTCGTGCGCATGTCGACGAGCGCGCCGCGCGAGTGCGGCCGGTAGCGGCGCGTCGGGGCCGGGGGCACGGCGAAGCGCAGCTTCGCGATGGCCGCTTTCGCTTCCGCGAGCTCCGCGGCCGACATCTGCTCGAAGTCGCGCTCGCGAAGGATCTCCCGGTCCGACCAGGTGAGGGTGGCGTCGAGCTCCACCTCCTCCTCTTCGCGTACCCGGGCTTCGCGCTCGGCTCCGGCGAAAAGCGCCTCGCTCAGCCGGCGGCTGAGAGGTCTCGCGTCGCCGCGCGGCGGGGTCTGCACGGTCGGCAGGAGCAGGCTCGTGACCCGTTCGAGGAGCCGGGGATTGCGCCAGAAGACGTGGAACGCCTCATCGAACAGCGGACGCTGGTCGGCCCTTCGGACGAATACCGCGTGCAGGGTCCAGTAGAAGTCGTCGCGCCGGGCGAGACCGGTCGCCTCCACCGCCCGAAGGGCGTCAAGAACCGCGCCCGTTCCTACCGGGAGCCCGGCTGCACGCAGGGTGCGGGCAAAGTGCATGAGATTGGCCGCAAGGCGGCCCGGGGTCTCGGCCGGGCGTTCTCGCAACGCCGCGGCGTGAGCCGGGTTCCCGGGCGCCGCGGACTCTCCGTGCGAAACGTCAGGCGGCGCCCGCAACCCGCAGCTCGCGTCTGATCTGCTCGATGATGTTCGCCGCCTCGCTGCCCCGGATCCGGGCGATGTCGTCCTGGTACTTGAGGAGCGAACCGAGGGTGTCGTTGACGACGTCCGGCGAAAGGGCGAGCACGTCGAGCTGGGTGAGCGCCTGCGCCCAGTCGATGGTCTCGGCGACGCCCGGCGACTTGAAGAGGTCCAGCTCGCGAAGGCCCTGCACGAAGGCGACCACCTCCCGGCTCAGCGCCTCCGGGGTTCCCGGCGCCCGCACCCGCAGGATCTCGAGCTCGCGCGCCGCCTCCGGGTAGTCGACCCAGTGGTAGTAGCAGCGCCGCTTGACGGCGTCGTGGATCTCGCGCGTTCGATTCGAGGTGATGACCACCACCGGCGGTTCGCTCGCCGCGATCGTTCCGATCTCGGGAATCGTGATCTGGAAGTCGGCGAGCAGCTCCAGAAGGTACGCCTCGAACGGTTCGTCCGCCCGGTCGAGCTCGTCGATCAGCAGCACCGGGGCGCCCGCGTCGTCGGGATTCAGGGCGTCGAGAAGAGGGCGCTCGATGAGGAACCGGCGCGAGTAGATGTCCTCCTCGACCGACTCGGCGGAGGACGGCCCGCCGCCGCCGCGGCCGAGCTCGGCGAGCCGGATGCGGATCATCTGCCGCGGATAGTTCCACTCGTACACGGCCGACGCGACGTCGAGACCCTCGTAGCACTGAAGTCGCACGAGGCGCCGTCCAAGCACGCGTGCAAGGACGCGCGCGACCTCGGTCTTTCCCACGCCCGCCTCGCCTTCCAGAAAGAGCGGGCGACCCATCCGGAGGGTGAGGAAGACGGCGGTGGCGAGGCTCCGTTCGGCGACGTAATCGCCCTCCTCGAGCCGGGAGAGAGTCTCGTCGACGGATGCAGGCAGAGCGTTCATTCGTGCGGTACCGCAGCCCCGGAATCCGATGTGGGAATCAAGCTCCGAGCACCTTCGCTCACACTCCCGCCCCCCCGGATCGGGCGTCCGGGCCGCAGCGGGGCCGCCCTCGAAGCAACGCCGGCAATCGGGCGGCGGGTCGGAGGAAATCTCCGGTCCGCCGCCCTTCGAAAACGGCTCGCCTTCGCTCAGCCGGCCGCCGCCGCGACTGCGCGCCGTGCCATCACGCCGACGAGATGGGCGCGATAGTCGGCACCCGCATGGATGTCCTCGTTCAGACCGTCCGCGGATACGGAGGCTCCGGCGAGCGCATCCGCGCTGAAGCTTCCGGCGAGCGCCGCTTCCATCGCACCGACGCGGAAGACCCGGTCCCCCGCGCCGGTCACCGCGACCCGGACCCCGCCGCTCGTCTCGGCCGCCATGACCCCGACGATGGCGTAGCGCGAGGCGGGGTTGGGAAACTTCGCGTACGCGGCGCGCCGTGGAATCGGAAAGCTCACCGACACGATGATCTCGCCCTCCTCGAGGGCCGTCTCGAACAACCCGGTGAAGAAGTCGTCCCCGGCGATGGTCCGGCGATCGGTCCGGATGCTCGCCCCGAGGCCGACCACCGCGGCCGGATAGTCGGCGGCCGGGTCCGCGTTGGCTATCGATCCCCCGATGGTCCCGCAGTTGCGCACCTGCGGATCGCCGATGCCCTCCGCGAGGGAGGCGAGGGCGGGGATTGCGGCCTGCACCTCGGGCGACGATGCAACGTCCGCATGCCGCGTCATGGCGCCGACGACGATCGACTCGCCCTCCCGGCGCACGCCGTCGAGCCCGGCAATCGAGCCGAGGTCGACGACGTCGGACGGACTTGCGAGCCGCTGCTTCAGGGTGGGAATGAGGGTCTGGCCTCCCGCCAGCACCTGGCCGTCCTCGGCCGCCGCGAGTGCCGCGGCCGCCGCTTCGAGGGTGCCGGGGCGGTGATAGTTGAACTCGTACATGGTCTCGCTCCTTTACGCCCGGTCCGGACCCTATTCGCTGAGCGCCCGCCACACCGCCTGCGGGGTCGCGGGCATGTCGATGGCGTTCGTGCCGAGAGCGTCGGTGATCGCGTTCATGACCGCGGCCGGCGCCGCGATGGCCCCCGCCTCGCCGCATCCCTTGACTCCCAGGGGGTTGTGGGGACACGGGGTGCACGTGGTCTCGACCGTCATGTCCGGCAGGTCGTCCGCCCGCGGCATGGTGTAGTCCATGAACGAACCGGTCAGCAACTGGCCGTCCGCATCGTAGGCGCAGCCTTCGAGCAGCGCCTGCCCGACCCCGTGCGCCACCCCTCCGTGCACCTGACCCTCGACGATCATCGGGTTGACGACGTTGCCGAAGTCGTCGACGGCGACCCAGTTCACGATCTCGGTGGTCCCGGTCTCCGGATCCACTTCGACCTCGCACACGTGGGTGCCGGCCGGGAACGTGAAGTTCGCCGGATCGTAGAACCCGGTCTCCTCCAGGCCCGGCTCGAGCTCGTCGAGGGGGTAGTTGTGGGGCACGTAGGCGGAGAACGCGACCTCGGCGATGTTCATGCTGCGGTCGGTGCCCGCGACCGCGAAGTCTCCGCCGGAGAACTCGATGTCCTCCTCCGACGCCTCCAGGGTGAACGCCGCGATCTTGCGTCCCTTCGCGATGATCTTGTCCATCGCCTTGACGAGGGCGGAGCCGCCCACCGCGAGCGAGCGCGAACCGTACGTGCCCATGCCGAACGGCGTCTTCTCGGTGTCGCCGTGCACCACCTCGACGCTCTCGAACGGGACGCCGAGGTAGTCGGACACGAGCTGCGCGAACGTCGTCTCGTGCCCCTGTCCGTGGCTGTGCGACCCGGTGTAGACGAGCACGTTCCCGGTCGGGTTGAAGCGGATGCCGCCCGACTCCCAGAGGCCGACTCCGGCCCCGAGCGACCCGACCACCTGGGACGGGGCGATGCCGCAGGCCTCGATATAGGCGCTGAGGCCGATCCCGCGGAGCCTGCCCCTTGCGCTCGAGGCCTCGCGCCGGGCGGCGAAATCTCCGTAGTCCGCGATCTCGAGCGCGCGGTCGAGGGCGAGCCGGTAGTTCCCGGAGTCGTACTCGAGCGCGACTTTGGTGGGGTAGGGGAAGGCGTCGGCGGGAATGAAGTTGCGCCGCCGCAGCTCCGCGGCGTCGATTCCCATCTCGCGTGCCGCCTGGTCGACGATGCGTTCCACCACGTAGGTCGCCTCCGGGCGCCCCGCCCCGCGCAGCGCGTCCACCGGGGTCGTGTTGGTGAACACCGCCTTGACCTCGCAGTAGATGGCCTCGGTGGTGTACTGGCCCTGGAGCAGGGTGCCGTACAGGTACGAAGGAACGCAGCTCGCGAAGGTCGAGAGATAGGCGCCCATGTTCGCGAGGGTCGAGACCTTGAGGCCGAGGAACCGGCCGTCCGCGTCGAGCGCGAGCTCGACGTGGGACTCGTGGTCGCGCCCGTGCGCGTCGGCGACGAAGGACTCGGAGCGGTCCGCCGTCCACTTGACGGGGCGGCCGATCTTTCCAGCGGCCCACAGGACCGCGGTCTCCTCCTGGTAGATGAAGATCTTGGAACCGAATCCGCCGCCGACGTCGGGGGCGATGACGTGCAGCTTGTGCTCCGGCGCGATCTGGATGAAGGCCGCGAGCACGAGGCGGTGAATGTGCGGATTCTGGCTGGTGAGCCGCAGGGTGTAGTCGCCGCTCGCCGGGTTGAAGTCGCCGATCGCCGAACGCGGTTCCATCGCGTTCGGGATCAACCGGTTGTTGACGAGGTCCAGGCGGGCCACGTGATGGGCGCGGGCGAACGCGTCGTCCGTCGCCGCGCGATCGCCGATCTCCCAGTCGTAGCAGAGGTTCCCGGGCGCGTCGGAGTGGATCTGCGGAGCCCCGTCCGCGAGCGCATCGCGCATGGACACGACGGCCGGAAGCGGCGCGTAGCTCACCTCCACCTGCTCCGCGGCGTCGCGCGCCGCCCGTGCGCTCTCCGCGACCACGATGGCGATCGCGTCGCCTACGTGGCGAACCGTATCGACCGCGAGAACGGGGTGGGGCGGGGCCTTGTGCGGCTCGCCGTCCTTGCCCGTGACCTGCCAGCCGCAGATGAGCGTGCCGATCTCGTCCGCCGCGAGATCCGCGCCGGTCAGGACCGTCACCACCCCGGGCGCAGAGGCCGCGGCGGTCGTGTCCAGGGTGAACGAGGCGTGGGGGTGGGTCGACCGCACGAACGCGGCGTGCGTCTGATGGGGGAAGGTGGTGTCGTCGGTGTAGTCGCCGGACCCGGTGAGGAACCGTTGGTCTTCGGTGCGGGGCACGGAGGCCCCGATTCCGCTCTCAGCCATTTCAGCTACCTCCGCGCATCGTGCTCGCACCGGCGAGGATCGACTTCACGATGTTGTGATAGCCGGTGCATCGACAAAGATTTCCCTCCAGCCACTCGCGGACTTCGGGGCCCGTCGGATCGGGGTTGCGGGCCACCAGGTCGAGTGCGCTCATAACCATGCCGGGAGTGCAGAAGCCGCACTGCAGGCCATGGTTGTCGCGAAACGCCTCCTGCATGGGATGGAGCTTTCCGCCCTCGGCCAGTCCTTCGATGGTGACGACGTCGGCGCCGTGCGCCTGGGTCGCGAGCATCGTGCACGCCTTGACGGAGCGCCCGTCCACGTGCACGACGCACGCGCCGCACTGGCTGGTGTCGCAGCCCACGTGGGTTCCCGTCAAGCGCAGCGTCTCACGCAGCAGTTCCACCAGGAGAGTCCGATCCTCGACCTCCTCGGAGATCGCCCTCCCGTTCACGTTCATGGAGACATTTACCGGCATGCGCCTTACTCCTCTTTCTCGTCCGGTTCGCCCTCCTCGGAGGGCGCCTCCGGCGTGACGATTTCCACGAAGCGGGAAAAGAAATCCGTTCCGAGCTTGCGGGCCGTCCCGCCGATGAGGCGTGAGCCCACCTGGGCGATCTTGCCCCCCGGCTGGACCCGCGCCACATATCGGAGGACGGTCCCGTCGTCCGCCGTCTCCAGGCTCACGTCCGCGCTTCCCGAAGCAAACCCGGCCGCGCCGCCCCGGCCTTCGCCGGAAAGAGTATAGCTTTCCGGAGGGTTCAGATTGGAGACCGCGATCCGGGTCCTGAAACGGGCCTTGACCGGCCCGACCTTCGCCAGCACGTCCGCGTCGAACTCGTTCTCGCTCACCCGTTCCAGGGTCTGGCAGCCGGGAATGCACCGGCCGAGGATCACCGGGTCGTTGAGCGCCTCGAACACTGCCTCCCGGGGCAGGGGAACGTGGAATTCGCCGCTGAGATCCATGTGGTTCCGCTCCGGTCGGACGGCCGAAGTATAGCCCGGAATGCGGTCCGGTCCGCCGGCCGGCGCGCGCCTCCCGCGGGCCGTGCTAACGTTGACGGGCCAGGGCGCACACACCGGGAAGCAATGCGATGACGGACCCCTACGGAGGCTATGAACGCCTGACTTTCGACCGGCCCGAGGAGCGAATCCTCCGGGTGACGTTCAACCGGCCCGAGCGCTACAACGCGCTCGATGCGGTCGGCCATCGAGAGCTCACCTATCTGTGGCCGAAGGTCGACGCGGACCCGGACATCGACTGCGTGATCCTGACCGGAGCCGGGCGCGCGTTCTCGGCGGGCGGGGACTTCGATCTCATCGAGCGGAACATGGAGTCCTTCGACCACCTGGTGGAGACGTGGAAGGAGGCGCGGGCCCTCGTATACAACATCCTCGACTGCAACAAGCCCCTCGTGTCCGCGATCAACGGTCCGGCGGTCGGAGCGGGTCTCGTCGCGGGACTGCTCTGCGACGTGTCCATCGCGGCGCGCTCCGCCCGGATCACCGACGGCCACACCCGGCTCGGGGTGGCGGCGGGTGATCATGCCGCAATCGTCTGGCCGCTTCTTTGCGGGATGGCCAAGGCGAAGTACTACCTCATGACGTGCGACGTTCTCACCGGAGCGGAGGCCGAACGCATCGGTCTCGTGTCGCTGTGCGTGGACGACGACGCGCTCCAGGAGAAGGCGCTGGAAGTGGCGCGCAAGCTCGCCCGGGGCGCTCCGTCGGCGATTCGCTGGACCAAGCACGCGCTCAACAACTGGCTGCGGATGGCCGGTCCCACTTTCGACACCTCGCTCGCGCTCGAGATGCTGGGTTTCGCGAGCCCGGAGGTGCGCGAGGGCCTCGCGTCGCTGCGCGAGAAGCGCGAACCGGACTTTCCGCGAGGCTCGCCGGTGTGAACCGGACGCCTCCGGGAACGGTTTCCGGTGCCGCGGCGTGCGGGGGCGGGCACGTGGAACCGGGGAACGCGGCGGCCCGCGGGAGCCTGATGCGGGTGTGAACGCCGCACCGCGCCCCGTCTGCGCGGCGGCCCGCCGCCGCCCGTCAAGAGGACCGCGCGGACCTGCCGTCGACCGAACCGCCCCGGAGCGAGGACCGTTTCACGCGGACGGGCCGATGCTCGTCTCCCCCCGGGAGAGGGGCTTAGGGGGAGGGAAGGACGATCGTCGGCCCGCCGGCGGGGAGATTCCTCTGCACCGGCCCCACTCCCGGGGAGAGAGAGGAGAATGCACGCACGCTCCCTGCCGCCGGCCAGCGTGAAATGTCCCTGCCGTCCGGCATTGCACAGGTTCGCGGGAGCTCGATAAGAGCTATAATTGCCGGTCCGGCGGACGGCGGACCGCAGGTCCCCGTCCGCCACTCGGCGACGGCGAAGAGGAGGCGGCGAGTGGCCGAGCCCCGCATGTATCCCGGTACGGGGCAGGACGAACGGACCACGTTCGCGCCCTATTCCGCGTTCGACATCCCGGCCGATCTGCGCGAGCTCCATGGCCGCTACGATGTCGAGGCGGTCGCCCGGCGGGTGCGGAACTTCCGGTACGCCGAAGAGTGGATCATGATGATTCTCGGGGGCTGGGTCGCGACCGTGCCCGAGCTTCCGGTGAAGACCGGGCTCGGCCGGATCATCTGGGAGTCGGCGCAGGCGGCCGACAAGCTCGGCAATCGGCTGCCCGAGCTTCGGTGCGGCACCCGTTCGGTAGCCGCATCGGAAGCGCCGAACGAGGGTTTCGCGGCGTTCGTCCGTTCGGTCGCGGAGCCCGAGTCCCCCGCGCAGACCATCGAGAAGCTGACCGGGGTCTTCGACGTGTTCCTCCCCCACCTCGCGGAGAGCTACCGGCGCATGGCGTCGGAGACCGATCCGATCGCGGACGCGCCGACCATCAAGATCCTCGACGAATCGCTGGTGGACGCGCGCCGGCACATCGCCTGGGGCCGCGAAGTATTGGATACGCTTTGTCGGGGACGAGAAGAGAGGGAACGCCGAAGCCGGCGGCGGTCGATGCTCGAGGCCTGCCTCGTCGCGTGCGGAGGAGTCACCGGAGAGCTGACCGTGGCCGGGGAGTTCGAGCCTGGACAAGGGAGCTGAAGGCATGAAGAGATTCATCTCGCACGAGGAGCTTGCACGCGACAGCCGGTTCAAGCGGGCGTCCTCGCGTGGCCGGCTGCTCGAATCGCTGCCGGATGACGTGGACGGAGTGGTCGCGCTCCTCGAGCAGGTCGCTCCGAAGCTGCGCGAGCGGGTGAAGGGCACGGAGCTCGAGCCGGTGTTCGACGAGCTCGGACCGGGCTACCTCTTCCTCACCCAGTTCGGGGCGCTGCGCCCCGAGGATCCCAACGTGGAAGTGCAGCTCAAGATGCGCCTGCACAGCATCTTCGTGGGCGAGATGCAGGCGCTCGAGGGAGCGGGACGCACCCTCTGGGATTTTCCGGACGCACCCTGGGAGTTCCGGATGAACATGGCCCGCCAGTGCTGGGACGAATCGCGGCACTGCCAGGTCTTCGAGAAGCTGCTCGATCACGTCGGGGTCGGGGTCGGCGACTATCCGGAGGCCACCGTCCTCTTCGAAGCGGCGTGCGCGGACGATCCGACCCTGCGGGTCGCCGGGGTGAACCGATGCCTCGAAGGGCTCGCGTGCGACGCCTTCCGGGCGATGATCGAGTACGCGAAGGAAGCCGACGATCCGGTCATGGAGCAGGCCATCGACTTCGTCCTCGCCGACGAGCTGACCCACGTACGCTTCGGGAGCAACTGGGTCAAGCAGTTCACCCGCGACAATCCCGAGAAGTTCAAGGAGGCGAAAGCGTTCCAGCGCGAGGTGGAGCGCCGGTTCTCCGTCGGCTCCGGCCGGTCGGGACGCGGCGACGCGACGATCGGCATTGCACGCGAGGAACGCCTCGAGGCCGGGTTCACCGAGGAGGAGCTGCGCGAGATCGCGGAGATCGCGGACCGGGGCCCGAGCCGGGGCACCCTCGTCGAGGCGGCAACCGTGCTCAAGGCCCGGCACCACGCACGCCTGCGCGGCGAGCCGGTGGAGTCGATTCCGGGACCGGCCGTAACGGCCGCCGCGGACTGAGCCGCGGAGCGGGGCCGGAACTTCGATGCAGGCGAATTGGGAACCCCTGGCACTCCGGGAGACGCACCTCCCCGAGGAGGAGTGGAGCGGGCGGGGGCCGGAGCGGGGGCCGGAAATCCGGTCCTTCTGCGACGACGCCGTCCGCGAAGCGGTCGCCATCGCCGACGATCACTTCACCGAGAAGGACGGGACGGTGTTCGCGGGCACCCACGTGCTTCTCGACGTCTGGGGCGCGCACCACCTCGACGATCCGGAGTACATCGAGCGCGCGATGCGCCGGGCGGCCGCGGCATCGGGTGCGACGGTGCTCCATGTTCACCTCCATCGCTTCGGCGACGGCGGCGGGGTTACCGGGGTGGCGGTGCTGGCCGAGTCCCACATCAGCGTCCATACCTGGCCCGAGCGGGGCTTCGCGGCCTTCGACGTGTTCATGTGCGGCCGGTGCCGGCCCGAGCTCGCGGCGGAAACGCTCCGGAGCGCCCTCGATCCGGAGCGCGCCGAAACGTCGATCACCCGCCGGGGGGTCGTGGCCTGAGCACCCCCCGGGCGTTCGCGGAGACGCTCTTCGACGGTTATCGGCAGGAGCTCCGGGTCGAGCGCGTCTACCTCGAACGGAACACCGATCTCCAGTCCCTCCTCATCTTCCACAACCGGTGCTTCGGGAGGGTCATGGTGCTCGACGGCATCGTGCAGACCACCGAGGGGGACGAGTTCATCTATCACGAAATGCTGGCGCACGTGCCCCTGTTCGCGCACGGGACCGCGCGCCGCGTGCTCGTCGTCGGCGGCGGGGACGGGGGAATGCTCCGCGAGGTGCTTCGCCACCGTGAGGTCGAGCGCGCCGTGCAGGTGGAGGTCGATTCCGCAGTGATCGACATGTGCCGGGAGCATCTTCCGAACCACTCCGCGGGTGCGTTCGACGACCCGCGGGTCGAGATCGTCATCGCGGACGGCGCGCGTTTCGTTTCCGAAACCCGCGAACGGTTCGACGTCATCATCTCCGACTCGACGGACCCGGTTGGCCCCGGTACCGCTCTTTTCCGTCCCGAGTTCCATGCGGCGTGCCGCCGCTGCCTTTCTCCGGGGGGCGTGCTGGTCACCCAGAACGGGGTGGCGTTTCTCCAGCCGGAGGTCGCACGCAATTCGGCCCGCAGTTTCTCCCGGACGTTCCGCGACTGGCACTTCTTCAGTGCCGCGGTGCCGACCTATGCGGGCGGCGTCATGCTCTTCGGATGGGCGACGGACGACCCGGCCCTGCGGGAGGTTCCGGTCGAGACCATTCGCGAACGCTACGCGCCGTCCGGCATTCGTACCCGTTACTACAACCCCGAAGTGCACGTCGCTTCGTTCGCGCTCCCGCAGTACGTGCGCGAGCTCGTCGGCAAGGACTGATCGACGAGCCCGCCGTGCGGGCCCCGCCGAGACCGGGCGAAGGGATGTCCGGGGCGGCGGCGAACGGTCCGGAGGGCCGCTTCGCCCGTGACTCGTTCGCGATTGCGCGGTGGCGGGACGATGGGGTTGCCGCAGGCGCCCGGCCCGGCCGGCGGCGGGCCGGGCCGGTAGCGGTCAGATCTCCTCGCGGGCGTCGAAGTGCACGAGGATCCCGCCGAGCGCGGCGGGGTGGATGAAGCCGATCATGGCCCGCCTCGAGCCGGGCCGCCCGCGGTCGTCGATCATCCGGCAGCCCGCCTCCCGCGCGCGGCGCAATGCGTCGTCAGCGTCGGGGACCTTGAACGCGACATGGTGGAGTCCCGGTCCGCGACGGTCGACGTAGCGGGCGAGGGTCCCCATGTCCTGGCGGGTATCGCCGCGCTCGCCATGCTGCACGTCCGGTGCGTCCGGGCCGAACTCGAGCGGCTCGATGACCTCGAGCTCGGTGTCGCCGATGGTGATGAAGACGACCCGTCCGCCTCCCACCCGGCGAGGAGGGCGGTTGTGGTACACGATGCCGTACTTGTCGGAGGTGAAGCTCTCGACCGCGATGGATACCTCGACGTCGCTCTGACGGCTCTCCACCTCGTAACCGAGCTTGCCGGCGAAGCAGGCCTCGGTCCCCGCGCAGTCGTTGGTGGAGATCCCGATGTGGTCGAAGCGTTCGACCCATCCCGAGGGCGGCGGGAGGTCGAGCGGCGGACTTAACCGGGCGAGGACCCCGCGCGTCTCGGCAGGATCGAGGTCGAAGGCTTCGCCGCCACCGAGCGCGGCCCGCGAGGCGCCCGCCCCCACCCCGGCCGCCGCCGCCGCATCGCGGACCGCGGCCGGGTCCGAGGCGGCGAGGGCGAAGTGGTGGATTCCCGTGCGGTCCGTGCCGTCGACCCCGGGGTCTCCCGGCTCGAAGAGGGCGAGCGCGCTCCGCCCGACCGAGAACACGGGAACGTCCTGTCCGTCCGGGCCCGGAAGGTCGGTCCGCGGCAGATCGAGAACGTTCGTGAAAACGGCGGCGGCCGCGTCGATGTCCCTGGTGACGGCGGCTACGTAGGCGAGTTCACTGGTGAGCATTCAAAGGTTCCTCGTTGGTTTGCCTGCCGGCGCAAGGTCCGGCGCCGCCGTCGTCTGCCCGCGCCGGTCGTCGGGCATGGTGGCGGCTTCCCGATCGAACCGGGATGCGGCGGACGGGTCCGGACCCGCCGCGCGGGCGCCCCGGCGACCCCGTGGCCACCACGTCCCGGCATCCCCGGTCATCCCCGTCCGACTCCTCCGATGTACCCGCCGGGGGAGACGCGACTATACTCGGGACGCTGCCGCTACCGCCTGTTTCGGAGTGGATGCCGTCCCCGGGGGATCGCGCGGCACGATTTCGGCGCTGCGCCCGGCCGCGGGGGCGGGCCGAGGAATCGAGGCTGAAATTCACCTGGGAGAGAAACGAAATGCGCAAGAATCTGAAGTGGGCGGCGGTCACGGTAGCGGCGGTATCCGTCGTCGGCTGGGCGGAGCTGGCCGCGGCCGAGGCGAGCGTCAAGCTTCGCATCGGGCACGTCACCACCATCGAGGCGATCGCCGGCCAGGGATCGACCAGGCTGGCCGCGGTGGCCAACGAGCTTTCGAACGGTGCCATCGAGATCGAGATCTTTCCGAACGGCCAGCTCGGAGGCGAGCTCGAAATGGTCTCCCAGGTTCGCCTCGGCGAGCTCGACATGGCCATGGTGGGCTCCGGGCTCGCGGCCGCCATCGAGCCGACCTTCTCCATCACCGAGCTGCCGTTCATCTGGAAGGACCGGGAGTCGGCCTGGGCAGTGCTGAACGGTCCGGTCGGCAACGGGATCCTGGCCCTCATGGAGCCCAAGGGCATCAAGGCGCTCTCTTGGGGAGTGTGGGGGTTCCGCGGCTTTCTCACGAACGGGTTCCCGATCGGGTCCGTGGACGACATGAAGGGCCGCAAGATCCGGATCGTCGAGAACCCGCTCTACGTTCAGACGATTCGCGCCTTCGGCGGCAACCCGGTGCCCATGGCCTGGCCCGAGGTCTACTCCGCCCTCCAGCAAAAGGCCATCGACGGAGTGGAGACCAACTACCACGGCATGGCGAACGCCAAGCAGTACGAGGTTGCGACGCACCTCGCGGTGTCCAACCACATCTTCACCTCCACCGTGTACCTGATGAACCTGGACGTGTACGAATCCCTCTCCGCGGAGCACCAGGAGATCATCATGAAGGCGTCGCGCGCGGCCGGCGAGACCATGCGCGACGGCGCCCAGAAGGCCAACGAGGACGCCATCGCCCTCATGGCTGCGAACGGCATCACGGTGACGCATCCCGAGCGCGACGCGTTCGCGGCCCGGGCGCAGGAGGTGCACGACAAGTTCTCCGTCTTCGTCGGCCCCAAGGTCCTTAGCGCGGTCAAGGCCGCCCAGGAATAGCGGCGCCCCTCTCGTACGGGCGGAAGAGGGTGCGATCCTCTTCCGCCCGGAGGGCTTGCTCGCGTTCTTCGAGGGAGGGGCGATGCCGCTCGAACACGTAAACGGGGCCAACCTGTACTTCGAGTCGACCGGGGAGGGCGTTCCGGTCGTCCTCTGCCACGAGTTCGCGGGCGACATGCGGGCCTGGGAGCCCCAGGTCCGGTATCTCGCCCGCCGCTACCGCGTCATCGCGTTCAATTACCGGGGATACCCGCCTTCCGACGTGCCCGATGATCCGGGCGCATACAGCCCGGACGGCCTGGTTGCGGACCTCCTCGGACTGCTCGACGGGCTCGGCCTCGACCGGGTCCACCTCGCGGGACTCGCCACCGGCGGCAACCTCGTGCTCAACTTCGCCATCGCCCATCCCGCGCGGGTGCGGAGCCTCGTCGTGGCCGGGGCGGGGGCGGGCACGGTCGACCGCTCCGCCTGGCTCGAGGCGGCCGGGCGATTTGCGGACGACATCGCCCGTGACGGAAGCGAGGGCATCGTCGCGAACGTCGCGGATGCCCCGCAGCGGGTGATCTTTCGAACCAAGGACCCGCGCGGCTGGCAGGAGTTCGTGGACGGCATGCGCCGGCTCTCGCCGGCGGGCGCCGAACACGTCATGCGCGAGGTCCTGATTCCCCGCGCCCCCGTCTTCGCGCTTGCCGAGGGCATTCGCCGGCTCGCCATGCCGATCCTCGTGATGTGCGGCGACCGGGACGGGCCGGCCTCCGAGCCCAGCCGCTTCATCCGCGACACCGCTCCGCACGCGGGGCTGGCCGTCGTCCCGATGTGCGGCCACACCCTGAACTCCGAAGAGCCGGATCTCTTCAATCGGATCGCGGGCTCGTTCCTTGCCGCGGTCGACGCGGGACGATGGGGCACGTGGCGCGCTTGACCCGGGACCCGGCATGAAGAATCGGTTCGGACCGGACCGAACGGCGAGCGAGGAGGGCCCGGCGCGATGATGATGCCCATTCCGGGCGAGGTGAAGATCCTCGTCTTCCTTCTCGTGGTCGCGGCCCTGGTCGCAACCTGGCTCCTCCGCGAGGAGTGGGGGGGCCGCGGGGGCGAGGGCGGGATCGACTTCTGGAAGATCGTCGAGGACACCGTGAGCCATTTCCTGCTGCTCGCGATGCTCGTCTCCGCCGCCCTCCAGGTCATCGTGCGCTACCTCCTGTCCGACACCATCACGATGCCCTGGACCGAGGAGTTCGGCCGGCTGGTGATGGTGTGGGGAGCGCTCTGGGGCGCCGCCCAGCTCCAGCGAAGCGACGACCACATCAGCATGTCGGTGGTCTTCGACCTGCTTCCGCCCCGAGCGCAGCTCGCGGTGCGCCTCTTCGGCGACCTCGTCACCCTCGGCGTGCTCGTACCCATCGTCTGGTACGGCTGGAAGAGCGCGGTGGCCCTCGACATCATGTACACGATCGCGCTCGGCATCCCACTGTCCGTGTTCGCCTATCCCATCCCCGTCGCGGGAGCGCTCATCGTTCTCCATACCATCTCGCTCATGGTCCGCCGGATCCGCGGAGTGCCGATCCGGTCGAGCGTCATCACGGAGATGTAGCGCGTGTCTCCCCTCGCCGTCGTCCTGGTCGTCTTCTTCAGCCTGTTCTTCCTGCGGGTACCGATCGCGATCGTCCTGATCGCATCGTCGCTGGTCGGGCTCTGGCTCGCCCCGACCGGGATCAAGTTCTCGACCATCCCGACCACGATGTGGCAGGGGATCAATCACTTCGTCCTCATGGCGATCCCGTTCTTCATCCTGATGGGCGACCTCGCCCTCGCGAGCGGGGTCACCCAGCGGCTCGCCAACCTCGCCAAGGCGTTCGTCGGTCACGTGGCCGGGGGACTGGCGCACGTCAGCGTCATCGTGAACATCATCATGGCCGGCATGTCGGGCTCGGACCTCGCCGACGCCGCGGCGACCGGAAAGCTGTTGATTCCGGGCATGCGCCGCGCCGGATACCCGGCCTCCTACGCGGCATCGATCATCGGCGGCGCGGCCACCATCGGACCCCTCATCCCGCCGAGCATCGCATTCATCATCTTCGCCGCGGCGACGGAGACGTCGGTCGGCCGGCTCTTCCTGGGAGGCGCGATACCGGGCCTGTTGCTCGGGATCTTCCTGATGGTGCAGGCCTACGTCGTCGCCCGCCGGAACGACTATCCCCGCGAGCCCCGCATGCCCTATCGCGAGCGCGTGCGGGCGACCGCGGCCGGCCTGCCGGTCCTGATCATCCCGATCATCGTGCTCGGGAGCATCCTGACCGGCATCGCGACGCCGACCGAAGCGGCGGTGCTCGGCGTGATCGCCGTCGCACTGGTGGGCGGTCTGTTCTACCGCGAATTGACGGCAAAGAGCTTCGCGCGCGAGATGTTGAGCACAATCAAGACGATCGGCGCGGTATTTCTCATCATCTCGGCCGCTGCGGTCTTCGGGCGGGTCCTCACCCTCTATGGCGCGGCCGATGCGCTGGCGACGTGGCTCACCGGAATCACCGACGAGCCCATCGTGTTTCTCCTCGGCGTCAACGTCATCTACCTCCTGCTCGGGAGCATGGTCGACACGGTTCCCATCCTGCTCGTCTTCGTGCCGATTCTCATGCCGACGGTCGAGGCCCTCGGAATCGACGTCGTCCACTTCGGCGTCATCACCGTGTTCAACCTGCTCATCGGGCTGATCACGCCGCCCTATGGGCTCACCATGTACCTGCTGTGCCGGATCACCGGCATCTCTCTCCAGCAGTTCTGGCAGCACATGTGGCCCATCTTCCTGACGATGATCGTGGCCCTGCTCCTGGTGACGTTCTTTCCCGTCCTCACCACGTGGCTCCCGAATCTCGTGATGCCGGTGCGATAGTGGGGGCGACCGAGCGTGTGCGATGGAACGGGCGTGACGGTCGCGGC
Organism: Immundisolibacterales bacterium; assembly: GCA_026712715.1. Classification (GTDB taxonomy): domain Bacteria; phylum Pseudomonadota; class Gammaproteobacteria; order HK1; family HK1; genus JAJDXW01. Next base: position 41,153 of record JAPOPW010000064.1, read on the forward strand.
GCACCCGGGTACGGCGAACGCCGGCAAGGCGAATGCCGATGAGCGCCGATTCGTCGAGGCCGGCGGACGAGGCCGGGTCCGAGGTGCGAACGTGAAGGCACGAGCGAAATGAATCCGGCCGACCCGGTACGGGGTCCGGACGCCCCGATGCACCCGGTCCGGGGCCCGGCGGTCTGGCGAGCGGACGACATGGCGGGGCGCGACGACTGGCTTCACGTGCTCGCCGAGGACGAGGTCGCCGAGCTCTCTGCCGCCGCGGACGAGGCGTGCGCCGGTGGCTTCGACCTCCTGGGGCTGGATCGGGGCCGGTTCGACCTTTCGTCGTCCCTGTCCGAGACCCTCGCACGGATTCGCTCGCGAATCATCGACGGGCTCGGCTTCGTCCAGATCCGGGGGCTTCCCGTCGCGCGCTTCGGCCGGCGCAAGGCCGCGACGATTTTCTGGGGCATCGCGCAGCACTTCGGTGACGAGGTCGTCTCGCAGAACGCGCGCGGCAACCTGCTGGACCACGTGAAGGACATCGGTCAGGAGTTTCGCGATCCGACGAGCCGCGGTCCCTACACCCGCGAACGGATCGAATACCACACCGATGCCTGTGACGTCGTGGGGCTCCTGTGCCTCCACCCCTCGGTAAGCGGGGGCGAGAGCACCCTCGCGAGCGGGGGAGCGGTCCACAACGAGATGCTGTGCCGGCGGCCCGACCTGGTCGAAGCCCTGCTCGAGCCCGTTTACCGGGATCGCCGCGGCGAGGTGCCCTCCGGCCGGGAGCCGTGGTACGCGATGCCCGTGTTCAACTTCTTCGAGGGGCACCTGTCGATCACCAACGAGCCGTCGTACATCGACTCGGTGGCACGGTTCTTCGACACGAACCCCAACTCTCCCGCGCAGCTCGAGGGATTGCGGCTCCTCGACGAGATCGCCGAGGAGCTGCATTTCGACATCGCGTTCGAGGCGGGCGACATGCAGTTCCTGCACAACCACACCGTGATGCACTCGCGCCAGGCGTTCACCGACTTCCCCGACCCCGCACGCAAGCGCCATCTCCTTCGCATCTGGCTCTTGACCCACGACGGGCGTCCCGTGCCGCCCGTCTTCTTCGAACGCAACGGATCGCCGGATACCTCTCGCCGTCCGGGCGGAATCGTGGGGACCGACACGACGCCGCGCGTGCCGCTCGACGGCCTGTGAACGCCGGCTTCGGGGCCGGGAGGAGGGCCACGACCCGCGTTCCGAAGGGGTGAAGCCCATCCGCGATCATGCGCAGGGCCGAACCCGGTCCGACGGCGCGTCATCCCGGGATCCGGGACGAACGAGAAGAAGAGGAACCATGATCAACCTCTACAGCGACACCCAGACCCTTCCCACCGAGGCGATGCGCGAGGCGATGGCCCGCGCGCCGGTCGGCGACGAGCAGCGCATGGAGGACCCGAGCGTCAACCGCCTGTGCGAGACCGTGGCGGACCTCCTTGGCAAGGAGGCGGCGGTGTTCCTGCCGTCGGGGACGATGTGCAACGAGCTCGCGATTCGCGTGCACTGCACGGCGGGCGACGAGATCATCGCGGACCGCACCGCCCATATCGTCCACTTCGAGGGCGGGGCGCCGGCCGCGCTGAGCGGAGTGATGATCGCGCCCCTCGACGGCGAGCGTGGCGTGTTCAGCGGCGAGCAGGCGCGCGCGGCGGTCCGCGATCCGGCGAATCGCTACGCACCGCGTACCCGGTTGCTCGCGGTCGAGCAGACGGCGAACCTCGGAGGGGGCACGGTCTGGCCGGTCGATGCGCTGCGGGCGGTTGTCGCGGTGGCGCGCGAACACGGACTCGCGACCCACATGGACGGCGCCCGGATGCTGAACGCGGCCGTCGCGTCCGGGGTTCCGGCGCGAACCATCGCGGATGGCTTCGACACGGTCTGGATCGACCTCAGCAAGGGGCTCGGCTGTCCGGTGGGGGCGGTGCTCGCGACCTCGCGGGATCGGCTCGACGACGTCTGGCGCTGGAAGCAACGACTCGGGGGGGCGATGCGGCAGGCCGGGATTCTCGCCGCGGCCGGGATCCACGCCTTCGAGCATCACGTCGAACGGCTCGCCGACGACCACCGCCTCGCCCGGCGCTTCGCTGAAGGGGTGGCCGGCATCGAGGGCCTCGACATCGACCTCGACGCGGCCGAAACCAACATCGTCTATTTCCGGTTGGCGGAGACGGCGGAGGGTTCGGCGAAAGACGTGGTGGCCGCGCTCGCGGAGCGCGGCGTGTCGATCGGAGCCCTCGGACCGCGCCTCCTGCGCGCCGTCACCCACCTCGACGTGGACGCGGCCGACGTGGACGCGGCGCTCGAAGCCTTGCGCGGAGTCATGGCGGACGCCCCGGATCGGCCCCGGTCCGGAGCCTGAGACCGCAAGCGGCGCGCCTGGCGGATCAGCGCCGGGGCGGCTTCACCACCTCGATCATCTCGCCGTCGCCCGCGTTCAGCTCGCCCCAGTCCGCGGGCATGCGGATGCGGGCGAGGGTCGCGGTGGCGAGGCGGACCCGGTGGGGGTCGGCGTGGGCGAGGAGTCCGGCGACCAGCTCGAACCCGGGATTGTGGCCGACGAGCATCACTCGCCGGGGCTCGGTCGGTACCTCCGCGAGCACGGCGAGAAGGTCCGAGACGCGCGAGTCGTAGATCCGCTCCCGCCACCGGATGCCTTCGGTGGACAGGCCCGCCGCGTGGCAGAACCCTTCCGCCGTCTCCCGGGCCCGTTGCGCCGGCGACGCGACGACGAAGTCCGGCACGGCTCGCGCATCCACTGCCCACCGCGCAATCCAGGCCGTGTCGGACTGCCCGCGCGCATCCAGCGGCCGGTCGAAGTCCGGCTCCACCGAGCCGTGCGGCACGGCATGCCCGTGCCGCAGCAGCAGCAGCTCGCGGCCGTACTCGGTCTCGGGACCGGGAGAGGATTCCGGCATGCCTGATCTCCTCGTGTCGCGGCTCCGGCAAGCCTCCCGATGGTGCCCCGACCAGGATTCGAACCTGGGACCTGACGCTTAGGAGGCGTCCGCTCTATCCATCTGAGCTACCGGGGCGGGGGCATGGGCGGGTGCGGCCGGGGCGGTACGCAATCTCCCGCGCCGCGTTCGAATCACGCCGCGTCGGCCGGAACCGACGGCTCGGCGAGCCCGGGCGTTGCGGCGGTGTCGGCGCCGATGGCGCCCGATTCGCGCAGGGCGTCGATCTCGTCCGCGGAGAATCCGTGCTCGCGAAGGATCTCGGCCGAGTGCTCGCCGATATCGGGCGCGCGCGTCGGTTCCGTGCGCGGGGCGCCGTCGATCCAGATGGGGCTCGAGACCACGTGGCGGGCGCCGGCCTGCGGGTCGTCGAGGGGCGCGAGGGCACCGCTCTCCAGCATCTGGCGGTCCTTCGGGATGTCGCGCAGGGTCGTGACGACCCCGTAGGCGACACCATGGTCGTCGAGGCGGCTGCGCCACGTCGCGAGGTCGGCGGTCGCGAACGCGGCGTCGAGCTCGCGGATGAGGGTGCGGTGGTTCGCGTGGCGATCGGGCCGGGTCGCGAACCGCGGATCCTCGATCAGGTCGGCTCGTCCCACCGCGCGGGCGAGCTGCGGCCAGCGCTTGTCTTCGGGGATGACGACGAGCTGCAGCCAGCGCCCGTCGGCGGTGCGATAGAAGTTGTGGAGGGCGCTTGGCGCATCCTCGCGGCCCGGCCGGCGCGCGAACTCCGCCCCGCACAGCATCGCCTGCGCGTGCAGGGCGTTCCACCAGAGACCGTTCGCCATCAGGTTGGTGGCGACGTAGCCGCCCTTGCCGGTGCGTTCGCGCCGGAAAAGGGCCGTGGCGATGGCCGCGTAGAGGGAGATGGCGGTCGGATGATCGCCCATGCCCGGCAGCGACTTGACGGGCGGGGAGTCCGGTGTCGGCCGGACCATGTCCATGAGGCCGCTCCGCGCCCAGAGCGCGGTGCTGTCGAAGCCGGTGTTCAACCGCTCCGGCCCCCGTTCGCCATACGCGGTGAGGGAGGCGTAGACCAGCCGTTCGTTGTGCTTCGCGAGCGCTTCGTACCCGATCCCGAGGCGTTCGCGCGCGGCGAGCGGGAGGTTCGTCACGAACACGTCCGTGTCGCGGATGAGTCGGTACAGCACCTCGCGACCGGCTTCGTTCTTGAGATCGAGAACGAGGCCGCGCTTGTTCCGGTTGTCCACGAGCCAGCCGTAGTCCACGTCGCACGGTGGATTGCCCGGGGCGTTTCGAAGGTGACGGAACGGGTCCCCCGCGGGGGGCTCGAGCTTGATTACGTCCGCGCCGAGGTCCGCCATCACGGTTGCGGCGGCCGGAGCGGCGATGAAGCTGCCCGCGTCGATGACCTTGAGACCGGCGAGTAACGGTGCGTCGTGCATGTCCGGGAAATCGGCGATGGCGCGGGAAGGGGTGGTGGAGCCGAGGAGGATCGAACTCCCGACCTTCGCATTGCGAACGCGACGCTCTCCCATCTGAGCTACGGCCCCGTGCGGGCGGAATTCTACCGTGAAGGGCCGGGGTGGGGCTACACTAGCCATCCCGTCTTCCGTCCTCGCCGGTGGATGCGGCACCGGGCGCCCCGGCATCTCGATGGACCCCGCTCCATGCACGCGACCCTGCCACTGCTCCAGCCGACCGATTTTCCGCCGCTTCGCCGCGCTCGGCTCGATACCGTCCAGATCAACGTGGGGTATCGCTGCAATCAGTCGTGCGTGCACTGTCACGTGAACGCCGGTCCGCGCCGCACGGAGGAAATGAGCCGCGAGACGGCCGAACTCGTCCTCGCGTTCCTCGAATCGTCCGGCGCATCGAACCTCGACCTCACCGGCGGCGCTCCAGAGCTCCACGCGCCGTTCCGGTACCTGGTCGACGGCGCGCGCGGCCTTGGAGTTCACGTCCTCGATCGCTGCAATCTCACCGTCCTCGAGGAGCCCGAGCAGGTCCGCGCGGGGCTCGCCGAGTTTCTCGCGGCCCGGCGGGTCGAAGTGATTGCCTCGCTACCGTGTTACCAGGAGGGCAACGTAGACCGCCAGCGGGGAAAGGGGGTGTTCGAGCGGAGCATCGACGGAATCCGGCGACTGAACCGACTCGGATACGGTGACCCGGACTCCGGCCTCGAGCTCAATCTCGTGTTCAACCCGCAGGGTCCGGTCCTGCCTCCTTCGCAGGGAGCGCTCGAGGCGGAGTACCGCAGGGAGCTCGGCGAGCACCACGGCATCCGGTTCAATCACCTGCTCGTGCTCGCCAACATGCCGATCGGGCGATTCGGCAGCGCGCTCGTCTCGCGCCGCGAGTTCGAGCCGTACATGGCCACCCTGCGGGCCGCGCACCAGGAAGCGAATCTCGAGACGGTGATGTGCAGGAGTCTCATCAGCGTGGACTGGCAGGGGTACGTGTACGACTGCGATTTCAACCAGATGCTCGGAATCGGGCTCCATTGCGGCCCGGCTCCGGGGCCGGTGCATCTCTCCGACCTCGTCGGGCGGGACCTCGCCGGCAGTCCGATCACCGTCCGCGACCACTGTTACGGCTGCACGGCGGGGCAGGGAAGCAGTTGCGGGGGCGCGCTGAGCTGATTCGGCGGCGGATCTCCGTCGTGGTTCCCACGCTCGACGAGGGCGAGGGCATCGAAGGCGCGCTCGCGGCGTTGCGTCCGCTTCGCGAGGACGGACACGAGGTCATCGTGTCCGACGGCGGCAGCACCGACGGCACCGCAACCCTCGCGGTGACCGCAGCGGACCGGATCGTCGCCGCGGGCCGCGGCCGGGCCCGCCAGATGAACGCGGGCGCGGCGGCCGCGACCGGCGATGTCCTCGTGTTCCTGCATGCCGACACGACTCTCCCGGAGGATGCGGACCGGCGGGTGCTCGAAGCGCTCGGCGACCGCCCCGGCTGGGGATTCTTCGGCGTGCGCCTCTCCGGCTCGCACCCGGCCTTCCGGATCATCGAGAGGATGATCACCCTTCGTTCGCGCCTGAGCGGCATCGCAACCGGAGACCAGGCGATATTCGCCACCCGCAACCTCTTCGAGAACGCCGGAGGCTTCGCGGAAACGCCCCTGCTCGAGGATGTCGATCTCTGCCGCCGACTCAAGCGTCGCTCGCTTCCGGTGCGGCCGCGGTCGGTCGTGACGACGTCGAGCCGCCGCTGGGAAGCGGGCGGAATCGTGCGCACCGTGCTGCTGATGTGGTGGCTCCGGGGTGCATACGCCCTCGGAGCGAAACCGGAACGGCTCGCTCGGTGCTACCGGTTCGGTGGCTCGACCGAAGGGGAGGATGGAGCCTGAGCGGCGAGATCGTGGTGTTCGCGCGGGCTCCGGTGCCCGCCCGCGCCAAGCGCCGGCTCGTTCCGGCGCTCGGTCCGGAGGGCGCGGCGGAGCTCCAGGGCCGGATGACGCGCCGGATCGTGGCCGCGGCGGTCGCTGCGGATGTCGGAGCCGTCTCTCTCTGGTGCGCCCCCGATTCCGGCCATCCCTCCTTTCGCGAGCTCGCCGGCCGCTTTCCGATTCGGTTGCGCGATCAGCGAGGTCGCGGACTCGGAGCGCGCATGGGCGCCGCGATGGAGGACACCCTTCGGCGCCGCTCGTTCGCATTGCTGGCCGGGAGCGATTGCCCGGGGCTCGGGGAGGACCGGTTGCGGGAGGCGGCGGAGCGCCTTGCCGGATCCGCCGTGGACGCGATTCTCGTCCCGGCGCTCGATGGCGGCTACGTGCTCATCGGGCTCCGGCGGTTCGACGAGTCCCTCTTCGCCGATGTCGCCTGGGGAACCGAGCGGGTTCTCGGGGAGACGCGGCGGCGGCTCCGCGCGCTTCGATGGAGGTGGGACGAGCTCGAGCCGCTGCCCGACATCGACCGGCCGTCGGATCTGGTTCATCTCGAACCGGCCATCTATTCGGATTTGGTAATTGAATCAAACGAATGAAACGCAATTTGCCCAAGCGATCCGAATTGACCCGCTCCAACGGGAGCGAACCGTCCGGTGGAATCTGTGAGACGCTGGGACGATGGCGAAATCCGGCAGACGTTTGGCCGGGTCCGGGGGCGGCGGAGACGGTCGCGATCGCGGGGCGAGGTCGGCGAAGCGCGGGGCGACCGGCAAGCAGTCACGCACGGCCGCAAGGAGCCGGCCACGGAAACCGGCGCGTGCCCGGCGCTCGTTCGGGCGGTTCCTGGCGAGGCTCGGGTGGCGGGTTGCGCTCGTCCTGATCATCCTCGCCGCGGGTTACACCGCCTGGCTCGACATACGCGTCCGGGGCGAGTTCGAGGGCAAGCGTTGGGCCCTTCCCGCGCGCGTGTACGCCCGTCCCGTCGAGCTGTGGCCGGGCGCGCGGCTCGACCCCGCGGCGCTCGAGGCCGAGCTGGAACGGTCCGGCTACCATCGCGCGAGCCCACCGCGCCGGCCGGGCAGCTACCTGCGGGCCGGAGACCGTTTCGTCATCCAGGCGCGCGAGTTCCGTTACTGGGACGCGGTCGAGCCCGCACGGCGGGTCGAGATCGGCTTCGAAGCCGGCACCGTGCTCGCCATCGACGCAGGTGGAGAAGCGGCCGCACTGGTGCGGCTCGACCCGCCTCTCATCGGCCGCATCTATCCGCGCCATCACGAGGACCGGGTGAAGATCCGGCTCCACGAAGCGCCGCCCGCGCTCGTCGCGGGCCTGCTTGCCGTCGAGGATCATCGCTTCTTCGAGCACCACGGGATCTCGCTCCTCGCCGTCGCGCGGGCCGCGTGGGCGAACCTCCGGGCCGCCGCCGTCGTGCAGGGGGGGAGCACCCTCACCCAGCAGCTCGCCAAGAACCTCTTCCTCTCGCCCGAACGCACCCTGGCGCGCAAGCTCAACGAGGCGATCATGGCGCTCCTGCTCGATGCGCGCTATCCCAAGGAAGAGCTGCTCGAGGTGTACCTCAACGAGGTCTTCCTCGGACAGGAGGGGCGGCGGGCGATACACGGATTCGGACTCGCATCCTGGTTCTACTTCGATCGGCGACTCGATGAGCTGGATGTCGCGGAGGCGGCGCTCCTCATCGGGCTTGCGCGCGGAGCTTCCGCCTACAACCCCTGGCGCAAGCCGGAGCGGGCGCTGCGGCGCCGCAATCTCGTGCTCGACGTGATGGCCGCCCGGGGGGTCGTGTCCCGCGCGGAGGCCGATGCGGCCAGGGCGCGACCCCTCGGCATTCAATCCGAGGTCCCCCGGGGAGCATCTCCCCATCCCGCATTCCTCGATCTGGTGCGCCGCCAGCTCTCCCGCGACTACCGCGAGAGCGATCTCCGCACCGAAGGGCTGCGGATATTCACCTCGCTCGATCCGGAGGTACAGGAGCTCGCGGAGAGCGCCCTGGCCCGCGAGCTGAGCGCCGCGGAGCGCCGCAAGGGACTGCCCGACGGCGTTCTGGAGGGCGCCGTCCTCGTCGCCCGTTCCGACAGTGGCGAGGTACTGGCGGTGGTCGGTGGACGGCAGGCGCGAGCCCAGGGCTTCAATCGGGCACTCGATGCGAGGCGTCCCATCGGGTCCCTGGTCAAGCCGGCGGTGTATCTCGTGGCCCTCGAACGGGGCCACTCGATCGCGAGCCCGGTCGACGACGCGCCGATCGAGGTGGACCTCGCGGACGGTCGGACCTGGGCGCCGCGCAACTACGACGGCGACCATCTCGGCGAGCTGCCCCTCTACCGCTCGCTCGCGCTGTCCCGAAACGCGGCTACCGCCCGGCTCGGCCTGTCGGTCGGAGTGGAGCGGGTGGCGAAGGCCCTCGGGCGGCTCGGGGTCGCCGGGGGGATCCAGCCGTCCCCGTCGCTGCTTCTGGGATCGATCGACCTGAGCCCGTTCGAGGTGGCCCAGATCTACCAGGCGCTCGCCAACGAGGGGTTCCGGTCGCCGCTTCGCGGAATCCGCGAGGTGACGGGACCGGAGGGAACGCCTCTCGCCCGCTACGGTCTGTCCGTCGAGTCGGTCGCCGAGCCCGCCACGGTGTACGTGCTGCGGGCCGCGCTGGAGGCGGTCCTCCGGGAAGGAACCGGTCGGAGCGCAGGCGCCACTCTCCCACCTGCGCTCCACGCCGCGGGCAAGACGGGGACCACGAACGGAGGGCGCGACAGTTGGTTCGCGGGCTTCGCAGGCGGCTACGTGTCCGTGGTCTGGGTCGGCTACGACGACAACCGGGCGGGCGGACTGAGCGGCGCGGGCCAGGCGCTCAAGGTGTGGGCGGGACTCGTCTCCCGGCTGCCCCTCTCCGCCGACGAGCCCGCCCGGCCGGACGAAGTGGAGTGGCATTGGACCGTGACCGACGGCGAACCGTTCCGCACGGATCCCGGCTGTCCCGGGGCGGTCCGCCTGCCGTTTCGGGACTCCGATTCCTTGCGGTACCGCCCGTGTTGATCCGGTCGGTCGCGGCCGGGGTGGTCGCCGTGCTTCTTGCGGGTTGCGCGGGCGCTCCGCCCGACGTTCTTCCCCCGGTCCGCGAAGGGTTGCTGACGAGCGATCCGAAGAAGGTGACGAGTGCGCCGCAGTCGATCCGGGCACCGCTCGCGACCCCGGACGATACGTCCGTGTCCCGAATTCCCGTTGCGGCCCGGCCGGGGGCAACCGGGTCGGGTGCCACGCCGTCGGCCACGGAAGCGGATGCGCCGCGCGCTCTATCTCGGGACGAGAGACGGCGCCCGGACGAAGGGCGGGGCGTCGCGGAGGTCCCCTCGTTCCCGGACGGCAGGCGGGCGCCGGCCCGGGAGAGCGCGACGGTCCTCGCCCTCCTCGCGAGCGCCCGCGAGGCGCGGGAGGCAGGACGGTACGGGCGCGCCGCGGCGGCCCTCGAACGGGCGCTCAAGGTCGAGCCGCGAAATCCGAGGCTCTGGCACCGACTTGCGCTGGTCCGTTTCCGTCAGGGCCGGCCCGCGGATGCGGCAGCCCTCGCGCTTCGCTCCCTGAGCCTCACCGGTGACGATGCGGACCTCGAATCGCGCAACCTGCGGCTGATCGCCGCCGCCCGCCACGCGCTGGGGGACGAGGAGGGGGCCCGCGAGGCGCTGCGCCGGGCCGAGGCCCGTTGAACGCGATTGCCCGGAGCCCGCGTTCCCGGGGCGGAAGGCCGGGTCGGAGCGCGCGGCACGGCGCCCGCAATGCCTCGCGTTGCATGTCGAAGTTGCCCGCCAGAGGATGACGGGCGGGGTCGATCGGGCACGATCCGGCCGGCAGCGCCCGCCCCTGCGGACGACCCTTCGCGCCTCGTTCGCGGCGCCGCCCGGAACGGCGCTCAGGCCTCGCGCGGGCGCAGATGCGCGTGCCAACGCCATTCCCAGAGACGGAATCCTCGGGTGACGAGATACACGAGCAGCATGTAGAGCACCGCGGCGGCAAGGAATCCTTCGTAGGCGAGGTAGTACTTCGAGTTGAGGATGCGGCCCGCCCCGAGGATGTCCACGATCGTCACCGTGCTTGCGACCACGCTGCCGTGCAGCATGAAGATGATCTCGTTGGAGTACGCGGGCAACGCCCGCCGCAGGGCGTTGGGAAGCACGATGCGAGTCGTGCGATGCCAGGAAGACATGCCGTATGCCCTGGCCGCCTCGACCTCGCCGTGCGGAACCGCCTCGATCGCGCCGCGAAAGATCTCGGTCGTGTAGGCGGCGGTGTTCAGCACGAATGCGATGAGGGTGCACCACAGCGGCTCGCGCAGCACCGGCCACAGGAAGCTCTCGCGCACCGGCTCGAACTGGCCGAGTCCGTAGTAGATGATGTAGAGCTGCACGAGGAGCGGCGTTCCCCGAAACAGGTAGACGTAGGCCCAGATCGCCTGGTTGACGTAGCGAATGCGGTACGCCCGCGCCACTGCGAGGGGCAGCGAGATCGCACCGCCGATAACGAGCGAGACCGCGACCAGCAGCACCGTGTAGCCGATGCCGGTGAGGAACATCTCCCAGTGCTGCGCGATCAGCACGAAGTCGAGCGGCGATGCGTTCTCGCTGAAGTCGCGGATCGCGTCGAGAAGGCTCGGACCCCGTGTCTCGTCCATCGCTCAGGCCCTCCTCACCCCGGCGCTGTACCGGCGGTCGAGCCACCTGAGTCCCACGTCCGAGATCGCGGTCAGCACGAGATAGATGACGAGGGTGACGAAGAAGAAGGTGAAGAGCTGGCGCGTGGATCGACCGGCCGTGAACGACTCCCACACCAGCTCGTGCAGCCCCAGGACCGAAACGAGGGCGGTCGTCTTCAGGAGCACCAGCCAGTTGTTGCCGAATCCGGGCAGGGCGTAACGCACGAGCTGCGGCCACACGATGCGACGGAACACGATGCCGCCGCTCATTCCGCAGGCAATGCCTGCCTCGATCTGGCCCCGTGGTATCGCGAGGTATGCGCCGCGAAACGTCTCCGTCATGTACGCGCCGTAGATGAACCCGATGGTGAACACCCCGGCGGTGAAGTGGTTGATCTCGACGTATCCCCACCATCCGGTGGCGAACCCGAGGTCGTTGAGAAGCTGCTGTCCGCCATAGAACAGCAGCAGCATCAGCACGAGGTCGGGAACCCCGCGGATGAGGGTCGTGTACGCCCCGGTCACCGTGTTCGCGGTGCGGGAGTCCGCGATCTTTCCCCACGCGCCGAGGAGCCCCAGGAACACGGCCAGCACCACGGAGCAAAGGGCCACCGCGATGGTGATCGCCGTCCCCTGCAGGATGGCGGGCAGGTAGGCGATTACCGCATCCATGAGCGTTCGCGGGTCGATGCGGGCGCGAGCCGGGGCCTTCGAGCCGCGAAGCCGGCGGGGCGCGCCCTCGCGATCCGCCGGCTCCGCCTCAGCTCAGGCCGGGGCGTGCGGCACCCGGTCCGTCGACCGGGCGGTCCATTGCTCTCGCCGAGCGTTTCACCGACCCTTTCCCGACAGGTCTTCCCATCAATCGCCGTAGACGTCGAAGTCGAAGTATCCGTCGTTGATCGTCTTGTACGTGCCGTCCTCGCGGATCGCGGAGATGGCTGCGTTCAGCGCGGCGAGAAGCTCGTCCTCGCCCTTGCGCACGGCGATGCCGGCGCCCTCGCCGTGGCATTCGAGGTCGTGCTGGGGACCGCCGACGAACCCGTAGCCGTTGCCCGCGTCCGTCTTGAGGAATCCTTCGTCCGCCTGGAGCGAGTCGGAGAACTGGGCGTCGAGCCGTCCCGCGGCGAGATCCAGGAAGACCTCCTCCTGGGTCGCGTAGAGTCTCAGTTCGGCGTCGGGGTAGATCTTCTCCATGAAGCACTGGTGGGTCGTGCCGCGCTGCACCCCGACCGCCTTCCCGGCCAGCCCGGCCGGCGACACGTCCAGCCCCGAACCCTCCGCCACCACGAACATGGCCGGCGTGTTGTAGTACTTGGCCGAGAAGTCGACGCGCTTCTTGCGCTCCTCGGTTATGGACATCGATGCGACGATGGCGTCGTACTTCCGTGCGAGCAGGGCGGGAATCATGCCGTCCCAGTCCTGCTCGACCAAGACGCAGGTACGCCCCAACTTCTCGCAGAGCGCGTGTGCGATATCGATGTCGAACCCCTTCAGGGACCCGTCGGCCTCCTTCCACGAAAATGGCGGATAGGCGCCTTCGACGCCGATTCGAAGCTCTTCCGCCGCCATCGCGGGCGCGGTGGCCGCGGACACGGCGAGTGCCGCTGCCGCCAATACCTTACCCAGACGTCTCATTTCGGTCTCTCCTTTTTCCTTGAAGTTTAGTGTCCGCGGCGAGCGCATGGCCCCGCGCCGTGCGGGCGCAGCCAGCGTCCGTCATCTCAACGTTCCCGCGAGGAACTGCCGGAACCGCTCCGACTTCGGGTTCTCGAACACCTCGTCGGGCGTGCCGTCCTCCTCCACGCGGCCTTCGTGCAGGAACATGACCCGGTCGGAGACCTCCCGGGCAAAACCCATTTCGTGCGTGACCACCAGCATGGTGCGGCCCTCCTCGGCCAGTCCCCGCATCACGCGCAGCACCTCGCCGACGAGCTCCGGGTCGAGCGCCGACGTGGGCTCGTCGAACAGCATCACCTCCGGACGCATGGCGAGCGCTCGGGCAATCGCGGCGCGTTGCTGCTGTCCGCCGGAGAGATGGGCCGGATAGTAGTCGCGGCGATCGTGCATCCCGACCCGCCGCAGCTCCTCGTCGGCGCGCTCGACGGCCTCGGCGCGGGGCACCTTCAGCACGTGAACCGGGGCCTCGATCACGTTCTCGAGAACCGTCAGGTGCGACCAGAGATTGAACTGCTGGAAGACCATGGCGAGCTTTGCACGGATGCGCTCCACCTGCCTCGCATCTTCCGCGACAGGAGTCCCTCGTCCGGACCCGCGCATCCGGATGAGCTCGCCCTTGACGTACACACGGCCCGAGTCGGGCGTCTCGAGCAGGTTGATGCAGCGCAGCAGGGTGCTCTTGCCGGAACCGCTCGAGCCGAGAATCGAGACCACGTCGCGGTCCCTGGCCTCGAGCGAGATGCCCTTCAACACCTCGAGCGAGCCGAAGCTCTTGTGGAGGTCTTCGATGACGAGGGCCGCGTCGTTCCCGTTGGGCGATCGTGATGCCACTGCCATCGATCCTGCTCCGGTGGCGGCTCGGACAGCTCCCTTCCGGGCCGGGTGTCCGGAATCCGTGGAGCCACCAATCGATGATGCCGGCAGGAATCCTATCACCCTCCGCCCGGGAAGGGTCCGGCGCGGTGCACGTGTCGCAGCGAGAAGGGGGCGGCCGCGCGGCCCCTTTTCGTGTCGATGGATGTCGAATCGTGGCGTTCGCACTCCTCGCGGCGCCGTGAGGCGGCCGTTCGGCAGCCGTCAGCCGAAGGCGCGCGAGAAGCACCAGACGGAGGCGGGCGGGAGATTGGCGGCCGCGAACGCGACCCGCTTGCCCGAGAGTCCCAGCGTTTCGCACGGCAGGGGAGAGGGCACGCCGTAGGAGTACTGCACCAGGCAGCCATCCTGCGAGAGCACGCGGAATGCGGCGCGCACGATTTCGTTGCGCTCGGTGCGGGGCAGGCTGTTGAGCGGAAGCGAAGAGACCACCGTCGACACGTGGCCGGCCTGTCCGGCGGGAAGAATCTCGTCCAGCCGCCGGGCATCCGAGTGGAGCACGGTCGCCCTCGGAAAGTGCCCTTCGAGCCACGCGTGCAGGTGCCGGTCCCGTTCCACCAGGACGAGCCGTTCCTCGGAAATGCCGGCTGCAATCAGCGCTCTGGTCACCGATCCGGTCCCCGGTCCGAGCTCGATTGTCAGGTCTCCGGTTCCGTTGGCCATCTGTGCCGCGCGGGCCATGGCTCGGGCGAGAGCCGGTGCGCTCGGCGCGATCGCCCCCATGCGCAGCGGATTCGCGAGCCATCGCCTGAGAAACAGTCCGAGCTCGCTGCGTCGGCGGCGTGAAACGGAGAAACCGGGGCTGGCGGCTCGCGGCCGCGTTTCCGGGCGGGTTGCACCTCTTCTCATCGCGGGTCGAAACGTGAGCGGTTTGAACGGTCCCTGGTCAACGTCGCTGCCGGTGCGGCGCAGTGCGTTAAAGGTTACTAGAAACCGCCGCGAATTCATCGACTGGCGGAGCAGGTCGCATACGGCCCGGAAGCCCCGCCCGCGCGACCCCGTCCCCGAGCAACGCGCGCGCTCGGGGTCATCGTCGGTCGCGGCGGCAGTGCACGAGGCGATGCCCCATCGAGCTCGGCCGGGCCAGGCGCCAGTCCCGTCAAGGATGGCTTGCGAAACCGTCCCTCCGGTCGCGCTCGATCATCCCGGCATCGCGATCGCCGGCCGGGCCGTAGCCGCCCCCTCCGCCGGTGCGGACGACCAGGCGGTCGCCGCGGCTCAACGGGAATCGCTGCTTCGACCTGAGCCGGATCCGCTGGCCGCCGCGCTCCACGAAGGTCTCCGCCGTCGCCCCGGGGCCGCCGCCGAACATGCCTTCGGCACCGATGCGGAACCGGTCCCCGTAGGTCGCGAAGGTCACGTTGCTGTCGAGAATCCGGTAGATCCGCTGAAACCCCATGCCGCCGCGTTGCCTTCCGCGGCCTCCCGAGTCGCATCTCAGGCTGTAGTCCTCGACCCGAAAGAACGGATAGTCGCTCTCCATCGCTTCGATCGGAATGTTCGAGCAGTTCGAGAGCATCGAGTCGACCGCATCGCAGCCGTCATTGTCCGGGCCGGCACCGTAGCCGCCGCCGAAGATCTCGAGGTAAATGTTGTAACCGTCGTCGTTCCGGTGGCTGAGGCAACTGACCGTGGTCGTGTCGAATCCCGGCGCGATGACCCGGTCCGGCACCGCGCCGGCGAGCGCATTCATGACCGCGTTCACCACCCGGTAGCTCGGCAGCAGACGGGCCCGCACCGGGGCCGGCGGTCGTGGATTGACGAGGGAGCCGTAGAGGGCCATCACCGTGATCGCGCGTTCCGCGCCCTCGTTGAACGGAATGTCGGGATCGGTCAGCACCGCCTTGATGCACGCGACGGCGGACGAGGCCGTGGACGCGAAGGGGTTGTTCAGGTTGGTGGGGACCTGGGCGGCGGTGCCGGCGAAATCCACCGCGATCGAATCGCCACTGATGGTCACGCTCGCCCGTATCGGCACCGGGTCGTTACCCACGCCATCGTCGTCGAGCCACGCCTCGCCTCGCCAGGTGCCGTCGGGGGCGGCCGCGATCGCGGCCCGGATGCGGCGTTCCGAGTAGGAGAGCATTTCGTCCATGGCCGCGAACACCGTTTGCGTGCCGAACTTGCGACACATCCCCTTGAGCCGTTCGCCACCGACCGCGTTCGCGGCGAACTGCGCGTTGAGGTCACCGATCGTGGCTTCCGGCATGCGCACGTTGGCGCGCACCAGCCGTTCGAAAGGGCCGCCGTTCCAGTCTCGGTCGATCGACCAGCGGCTCGGCGGAAACGTGATGCCTTCCTCGTGCACGTCGCCGGCATCCGGATTGAGCCCGGGCGCGCCGCCCCCGAGATCGATGTGATGAACGACCGTCGCGGTGACTCCGATCAGCGTACCGTCCAGGAAAATCGGCGAGAACAGGAAGATGTCGGGCAGGTGCTGTCCCCCGGAATACGGATCGTTGTTGATCAGGAAATCGCCGTCTTCCAGGGTCTCGAGGGGATGGTGTTCCAGGCAGGCACGGAAGGTGTGGGTCACCGAGCCGAGCTGGATCGGGATGAGATCGGCCTGGCTGACGACTCGCCCCTGGTGGTCGAGGATCGCGGCCGAACAGTCCTGGGCTTCACGAACCACCGGGGAATGGGCCGAGCGAATCAGCTTGATTCCCATCTCGTCGGCGGCGGCAATCAGCGCCTGGGTGATCACCGCCTGGTCTACCGGCGAGACGTTCATGGACCTGTCTCCCTGTGGAGGATCACGTTGTCGTGCTCGTCGCATGCAGCCGTCCAGCCCGGCGGCACGTACACCGTCGCGCTGCCGTCGTCGACGAGGAGCGGTCCGCCGGCGGGAACCCGGCCGAGGTTCGCGCGGGTCGAGAGACCGGCATCGAGGGCTTCCCCGCGTTCGGTCAGGGCCGTGCTGCGAAGCTCGGTCGCCCCCGCGGACGGCGGACGGCGCAGCGCCGGCATCGGCGGTGGCGGCGCCTTGACCCCCACCCGAAAGGACACGACCTCGACCGGATCGCCATGCGGCTTCTCGAATTCGAAGATCCGGCGATGCGCCTCGCCGAACCGCGCGACGAGCTCCGCGGCCGGCATCGTGCCGAGGTCCGGACCGGCGAGGGAGACCGGGACCTCGAAGGCCTGGCCGAGATACCGCATCTCGAGCACCCGATCGAAGTCCGCCCCCGTCTCGATCCCGAGCCCGGCCAGGTAGTCACGTGCTTGCGCCTGCAACGTTTCGACGGTCTCTCGGATGTCGGGCATGTTGGCCTCGGAGACGGCCAGGCGCCGGGTGCGGGTCCGATAGTGGACGTGGTCGGACAGCAGGAGACCGGAAGCCGACAGTACGCCGGCATGCGGGGGCACGACGACGGTCGCAATCGCGAGGTCTTCGGCCACCCTGGCCGCGTGCAACGGACCGGCGCCACCGAACGACACCAGCACATAGTCGCGTGGGTCGAGGCCCCGTTCGGTGGAGACCTGCTGGATGGCCCTCACGATGCTGACTTCGGCGAGGCGTATCACGCTGTCGGCGATCTCCTCGAGCGACAAGCCGAGCTGACGCGCCAACGGCCGATACACCCGGCGGGCCGCATCGCGGTCGACCTCCATGCGCCCGCCGAGAAACCCGTCCGCCCGAAGCGTGCCGCGCACCAGGTGGGCATCCGTGACCGTCGGCCGCTCGCCGCCGCGCCGATAACAGGCGGGTCCCGGGACCGCACCGGCCGAGCCCGGGCCGGTCCGCAGCAATCCGCCGTCGTCGGTCCAGGCAATCGACCCGCCGCCGGCCCCGACCGTCACGATGTCGATGACCGGTGTCTTCACCGGCAGGCCGTCGATGCGCGTCATTGACGCCAGCTCGGGCCGGCCGTCGGCAATGAGCGCGACGTCGGTGCTGGTACCGCCCATGTCGAGGGTGATGAGATTGCGGTACCCCGCGCCGGCAACACTGCGGACCGCGCCGACCACGCCCGCCGCTGGGCCCGAGAAGAGGGCCGAGATGGCGTTGCGCGCCATCGCTTCGGCTGGCATCCGCCCGCCGTTCGATTGCATGATGCTGAACCGCCCGGCGAAGCCGCGTGCGGCGAGGGCGGCGGAGAACCGGCTCACGTAACCGGCCATGACCGGTTGCACGTAGGCGGCGAGCGCGGTGGTCGAGGCACGTTCGTATTCCCGGAACTCCCGGGTCACGTCGTGCGAGCAGGTCACCGGGAGGGACGGGGCGAGCTCGCGAATGACGCCCGCGACCAGCCTTTCGTGGTCCGGATTGGCGTAGGCATGCAGGAAACAGAGAGCGGCCGCCTCGTAGTCTCCGTCCGCCAGCACCCCTCGGACCAGGCCGGCGACGGCAGCGCGATCCGGGCGCTTGATGACCGTGCCGTCGGCCGCGATGCGCTCGTCGACCTCGATGACGTCTCGGCGGCGCACGACCGGTTCGGGCTTGGCGTATCGCAGATCGTAGATCGCGTCCTTGTCGTGCCGCTGGAGCAGCAGCACGTCGCGGATGCCCTTCGTGACGAAGAGGCAGACCACGGCTCCCTTGCGTTCGAGGACTGCGTTGGTCGCCACCGTCGAGCCGTGGACGAGCTCCTCGATCGCTCCCGGGTCGAGGCCGGCCGCGTCGATCGCGTGCATGGCCCCCTCGTCCGGATTCGCCGGCGTGCTCGGCACCTTCGCGGTGCGCACGGACTCCCCGTCGACCGCCACGAGATCGGTGAAAGTTCCGCCTACCTCGATGCCGACCCGCATGCCTCGCTCCCTGTCTCCGGCCCTCGCACACGCGGGCCAATCCTGCCGCTTCGAGGACGAATGTGCCGATCCGCCCGCGGCGTGGGGATCGGAGCACAGAATCCGCTCCCGCGCACCCTGCTCGAGACGACGCGTCCGCAACCACGCGTGCTTCATGGGCAGCCGGACCCTCCAACGATTCCCGCGTCGACGACAAGCTTGCCGTCCCGTCCCGGGACGGTGTCCGATGCGGCACCGCCCGGCGAGCCCACCGCCGCGCGCCGGGCAGCCGAGGCGCGGGTCGCGGAGCTCGAGGCACGTCTGCGGAACGCTCGCAGCGGCCGAGTTGGCGAAGTGTTCAAGGCGCCCGGCGCGTTCGAGCGGTTCGCGCCCTTGACCTCCCGGTCGTTCCAGAAGTTCGTCCGCGCCCGCTGAAGAAACGCCCGGGCACGACCGATGCCGGGTCCGGGTCCATTGCGGCCGCTCCGGCTCGGGTGTGCTAGCGTGCGCGGCTTGTCGAGTGCGCGTGGAGCCTCGTTGTCGTGAATGGAGCCGAAAGCCTGGTTCGCTCGCTGCTCGCGAGCGGTGTCGATACCTGCTTCGCCAACCCCGGCACGTCGGAGATGCACTTCGTCGCGGCGCTCGACAAGGTCGCCGGCATGCGTTGCGTCCTTGGCCTCGCGGAGACCGTAGTGACCGGATGCGCCGATGGTTACGCGCGCATGACGGGAAGGCCGGCCGCGACGCTGCTCCATTGCGGACCCGGGCTCGCGAACGGCACCGCCAACGTCCACAACGCGCGGCGCGCCAGCACCCCGATGGTGAACATCGTCGGCGACCATGCGACCTGGCACCGGCCCCACGACTCGCCGCTCACCTACGACACCGAGGGGCTCGCCCGGACCGTGTCCGACTGGGTGCGGAGCAGCGAATCGTCGGATCGCATCGGTGTCGACGGCGCCGCCGCGGTGCAGGCGGCGATGACTCCGCCCGGCCGGATCGCCACCCTCATCCTGCCCGCCGACACGGCGTGGAGCGACGGCGGCAGGGTTGCCGACCCGCTGCCCGTTCCCCAGCGTTCCATGGTCGCGCCGGACACGATTCGCAACGTCGCGCTGGCGCTTCGCAGGCGCGAACGCGCGGTTCTCGTGGTGTCGGGTCAGGCGTTGGGCGAAGAGGGCCTCGAGGCGGCGCAAAGGGTCGCGCACGCGAGCGGCGCCATGCTGAAGACGTCGACCCAGATTCCGCGCATGGCCCGCGGCCGGGGCCGGGTTCCGGTCGATCGCATCCCCTACGCGGTGGACCTCGCGATGAGGGAGCTGGGCGGTGTCCGCCATGTCGTGCTCGTCGGCGCCAGGCCCCCCACCGGATTCTTCGGATACCCGGAAAAACCCAGTCTGCTTGCCCCGTCCGACGCCGAGACCCATGTGCTCGCGAGGCCGGAGGAAGACGCGGTTGCGGCCTTGCACGGCCTCGCCGACGAGCTCGGTGCGCCCGCGAGGGTCGGGATTCCGGTGGGCGAGGTCGAGCCCGAGTTGCACAAGGGCCCGTTCGAGCCGATCGCGTTCGCGACCACCCTGGCCGCGCTGCTCCCCGAGAATTGCATCGTTTCCGAGGATGCGGTCACGTCGGGCCGGGCGCTCCTGGCACCAACCTTCAATGCCGCGCCGCACGACTGGATCCAGATCACCGGGGGGGCCATCGGGCAGGGGTTTCCCGCCGCGACCGGCGCGGCGCTGGCCTGTCCGGACCGCAAGGTCGTGTGTCTGCAGGCGGACGGGGCGGGGATGTACACGCTCCAGGCCCTGTGGACCCAGGCGCGCGAGGAGCTCGACGTCGTCAACGTCGTCTTCGCCAATCGGATCTACAAGATCCTCCACGGCGAGCTCCTCGCGGTGGGCGCCAGGCCCGGTGTCGCGTCCAACGAGCTGTTCGATCTCGCACGGCCCGAGCTCGATTGGGTTCATCTCGCGAACGGCATGGGCGTCGAGGCGGCGAGGGTCGACCGCCTGGAAGCGTTTGCCGACGCATTCCGGGCTGCGTGCGGTCGGCGCGGACCGTTTCTGATCCAGTTCGACATCTAGCTGCTGGCACGGCGCCCCCGGATCTCCTCGGAACCGAAGACCCCGAATCCATCCCCGGTCCGGGGGACCCGACCGTCGTGCTCGAAGGAGCGATCCGGCCGCTTCGAGAGAGAATGTGCCGATCCGCCCGCCGGGCGCGGATCAGGCGCTTTCCCGGCGCTTGACGTCCTCGATATAGAGCTCGATCCCTTCCTCCACCGAGTACCTCGGGGTGAAATCGAGCGTTTCGCGCAGGCGCCCGGTGTTGAGGAGCGAGGTCATCACCAGCGGCGTGACGCGGCGGCGAAATGCCCCGACTCGAGGCCATTGACGTCCCCGCGCCACTGCCCCGCCGTCGCTTCAACTACCGCGAGCTCCGGCGTCCTCCGGATTGCGCGCGCCAAGCATCAACCGCTCCGCGGTGAGCCGGACCCTCTCGCAACGAGAGGGGCTTCCCGTTCTTGGGTCAATCGATCTCGGCCGTCAGTTGCTGCGTTCCGGCATTGGCCGGGGCGTAAATCTCCAACCCCTGATAGTCATCGGAGACCCAGGTCTCGTTATGGAGGATTTTGCTCGGCAGAAGGTAGGTGTCGCCCGCGTTGAAGGTCAATTCCTCGTCCACCCCTTCAATCACCAAGGTGATCGACCCCGAAATGACATAGATGAACTGAAAGTCATAGTCATGCCGGTGCATGCCGGTCGTGCCCTGCTTGGTATGTCGGTCCGTGTTGACCTTGACGACATGCGCGTGGAACTGGCCGCCGGTCGCTTCCACGACGCCGAGATCGGTATAGAGCGCAGTCCTGCGCAGGCCCGGCCCGAATTCGCGGTCCTTGGCGTAGTTGAAGGCGAGGTCCTGTTTCTTCCAACCGTCCAGACGTTCGTCGCTCATTTCATGGCTCATTTGTTCAAGTGGAGGTCTGTTCAAGTGGAGGTCATGCCCGGTTCAAGCCGGGTCATCGGGCCTGTCCCGGGCGATTGCGAGGAAGTACGGGAGAGTGCGGAATGCTCGTCGGGCGGCTTGGCGAAACCCTCTTCAGGGGGCGGCGAGGCTGACGGTGATCTTGCCGAGATCCTCGAACTCGGCGACGGCCGTGCTGCCTGCAGGAAGCGGAAGCGGCACGTTGACGCTGCCGGGGGTGATGATGTGACCGGCCTTCAGCCCGATGCCGCGCCGGGACAGCTCGTTCGCTGCCCAGAGCAGCACATCGAACGGCTCCGTCCGGTTCTGCTTCGGGACCAGCGGCAGGCTCTCCCCGCCGTCGATGCGCAGTTCGAGGGCGATGTCGAGCAACGAACGGTGTTGCCAATCCTCGACCACGGGTCCGTTGACGAGGCCGAGGTTTGCTGCGTTGTCGGCGATCATTACCCATCTTTCGGCATCGTTGTCCGGATAGGGCTCGCCGGCGGCGAGCGCCGCCACCGCCTGCTCGACCGCGTTTGCACGACGAGACCCGACGAGCTCGATGTTGAAGGCGAGGTTGGCGGCGGCGGCCACTTCTTCGCGCTCGTAAGGCTGCTCGCGTGGCGGGAGATCCCTTTTCAGCTTGAAGCCGATCTCGCATTCCATGATGTTGCGTGCGTAACGGGGGAACGGAAGGGTGGCCCCATTGTCGAAGCTGGTCGACGCGAACATGCGGCCAAGGGGTCCGCCTGGTTTGCCACCGATCTTCCAGCCGACGATGTCTTCGCCGATCTGCGCGGCCATTGCATCCTGCATTGCCGTGGCTTCGGCCTCGTCGCGCGGCGCAAGATCGCTCGGAAACGCATCGATGGTCGTGCCATCGAGCCACGTTTGCGCGAGCAGCGACGCCCCCGTGGCAATCCTGTCGTCGGCCATGGTCTTGCTCTCCCCCTTCCGCGTGCCCTCAAGGTGGAGAGTACCACTGGGGGCGGGTCGGCCGTGACCAAATACGGTGCTCATGCGGCCGGCCTGGATCCGCCGGGTTCAGGAACTGGTCCGGAACTGGCAAGAGAGCGTCACCGAGGTGGTCAACTCGAACCTTGAGCCGATGCGGCCCGAACGTCTCTGCCGGGAACTGGCCGACGCGAACCTGTCTGTCCGCACGCCAGAGCTTGCGCGCGGCATGGAAGAATGATAACAATTTGCTATCCGATGCTTGGAGACGAACCGATGGTGACAATCAATGTGCGGCGGCTCGACGAGGACGTGGTGGACCGCCTCAAGCGGCGCGCCTCGTCGAACAACCGCTCTCTCGAAGGTGAGGCGCGCCATATTCTGCAATCCGCGGCCGACGACGACATGGCGGCGAAGCGGGCCGCGTTCCTGGAGGCGTCGGACTGGCTGCGGCAAAAGACCAGGGGTCGCAAGCAAACCCCGGCGGAAGTGCTGATCCGTGAGGACCGCGACCACGGTCATCGCGACAACTTCTGATGCGCTTCGTCGTCGATGCGAGCGTGGCGGTCAAGTGGCTGGTCGAGGAGTCCGATTCGGATGCCGCGCGGGAACTGGCCGCGAGCGGGGAAGATCTGCACGCACCGCGCCTCATGGCCTCCGAGGTTGCCAATGCGCTGTGGCGCAAGGCGCGGCTGGGTCAGATTGAGCGCGCCGATGCAGGCACCGCTCTGGCTTGGGCGCCCGACATGCCGGTGCGCTGGAACGACGATGAAACCGTCAGCGCGGATGCGGTGCGTCTGGCGCTGGCGCTCGACCACCCGGTTTACGATTGCGTCTATCTTGCGCTCGCCCATCGCATCGGCGCGGTCTTGCTGACGGCGGACGTTCGATTCGCGAATGCGCTTGCCTCGACCGGGCATGGCGAGTCCGTCCTGACGCTGGCCGACTATGCCAGGACACGGTGATGAAGTTTTTTTCGTGATACGCCAGCGCACCCACAGCGTGCCAAGGCGTGCCATGTGGGGACAACCGGTTGATTCCATGAGGCGCGGATCATAACCCTCAAGAAGGGGGATTACGCGGACAAGGCGGTGCGCCGCCGCCTCGAGGCGCGCAAGACCGCGCGCTTTCGCGAGGTCGCGCTGCCGAACGACCGCGTCGGCGCGATGTGCGAGGCGGCCTCGGGGCACCCGACGGGGGCGATCGCGGTGTTCGCCGAGCGGGTCAAGGACGCGCGGGCGATCGGGGCGCGCCTTGCCCGGGCGCATGGACGGGAGCGCGTCGCGGTGCTGACCGGGACGTTACGTGGCCACGAGCGGGCTCGGCTCCCCTCGCCGGTCCTGCGCTGCCCACGCGCCTGTCGACGAAGAAGGCGCGCAGCTCGACGCGGAGCCGGGCGTGGGGCCGGGTTCGCGTTGTCACGCTTCCTTGACAACGGCGGGGGGGGGCTAGGTTGCCGAAGACCTTGCATCTTTGGAGAACCTGGAAGCGGCATCAAAGATGGCAAGACTCGACGAAAAAGTGGCATTCATTACCGGAGCGGGGTCCGGAATTGGCCGCGCGGCAGCTCGGATCTTCGCTCGGGAGGGTGCCAGGGTCGTCATCGCGGAGCTCAAGCGAGACCTCGGATTGGAAGCTGAAGAGCTGGTCAAGGAGGCCGGGGGCGACGCAACCTTCGTCGCGGCGGATGTAACGGACGAGGACAGTGTCAGGGATGCCATCCAGGCGACGGCCGCTCGCTACGGCAAGCTCGACTTCCTGTACAACTGCGCGGGTGGCTCGATACCGGACGACGGACCGGTGACCGACGTCGACATGTCGGTATGGCTGCATACCCAATCCCTGGATCTGCTCGGAACTTTCCTTTGCTGTCGCCACGGCATCCCGGAGATCATCAAGGCGGGTGGCGGTTCCGTCATCAACATGTCTTCCATGGCCGCCGTCCGGCCCGGCTCCATGAGGCGCCACGTCTACATCGCCGCCAAGGGAGCCATCATCACCTTTACCCAGGCCATCGCCGGCGAATATGCCAGGCACCGCGTCCGCGCCAATGCCATCTGCCCCCACGGGATCATCACCGGTCGTGCCCGCGACCATTTCGCCAAGGAGGGAATCTCGGACGTGCGGGAAGTCCCGGCGGTCCGCGATCTGGTTCTCCAGTACCCGAACGCCATTTCCGAACCGGAGGACATTGCCCATATCGCGCTTTTCCTCGCATCGGACGAATCTCGAATTCTCAACGGGACGATTATCGAGGCGGACGGCGGATCAAGGCTTACCCACAAATCGGACGAAGTTTACGGGTCATTTGCAGGTGCGGGATTCGCACCGGCTGTGACATCCGCAACGAACGCCTAGTTCACGCAATGTCGGGGCATGCTCACACCGGAGATTACGAAGGATTGCCTGAGTTGCGTAGTCCCGGCTCACCTTCACAACCAAACCCAGAAAGGAGGACGACATGAAGTCGACGAACAAGACGCTGCTGGCACTGTCTCTCATTGGGGCGCTGATGGCCGGGTACGCTCCCGCATCTGCCGCTGACGTGGTCAAGCTGAAATTCGTGGGAAGCGACAGCAGGACGCACGCATGGGCCTGGGCTAGCTACGAGAAAATGGCGGAAACGGTAAAGAACGGCACGGAAGGCAGAGTTGAGCTCGAAATGTATGATCCGGGGCAACTGGTTCCCTTCGTTCAGCACCTAGAGGCCGTCCGGGCTGGGATCATGGACATTGCGGTGGTCGTGCCCGGTTATTACCAGAATGAGTTCGCATCGTCGAATCTCTGGAATTTCATGTACACGTACTACCCCGACGCCGTAACCTCGAGCAAGATGTGGCAGGCCCTGTACGATCAGTACATGTCCCTGGACTTTGAAAAGCTGGACTTGGAATGCATCGGAGGTCAGGGATGAGTCGTCGTTGCCTATGACCTCTTCACGGTCGACAAGCCCCTGGCCAGTATGGAAGATGCTAAGGGTCTCAAACCGAGGTCCAACAGCGCCGCCATGAATGCAATCATCGAGTCGATGGGGGCAATCCCGGTGTTCATGGGTGGGGGCCAGGTCCCGGATGCACTGGGCAAGAAGATGATCAATGGTGTTCCGATGGCCGACCACTGGGGTGAAGCGATCAAGGTCTGGGATTATGCCAATCCAGGATACTGGACCATCACCGGGTCGTTTCCACAGGGCGTAGCCTGTCTCTCCGCGAGCACCAGGCCCAACACTAAATGGATGAAGAAGGTATCTCCGGAAGATCGGGAAGTCATCGGAGCCGCCATGAAGCAGTGGGCACTCGACATCGCCGAGGCGACCGACGCTGCCTCCGGCCGGTTCCTCGAAACCGCGGCCGTCAAGGGGATCACCATCTCCGAATGGCCGGAGTCCGAAAAGCAGCGTCTGGTGGATGCCTGGAAGCCTCTCGTGGACGACGCCATTGCCTTTGCAAAAAAGGAGGCGGCACCCGCCGAATACATGATCAAGGCCATGCACCAGTGGCTCGAGGACAACAAATAAGGCATTGGCAGACCTATAGCCAGGCGAGTATTCGCGAACCGGCCCCACCTCGGATGCCGAGGTGGGGCCGGTTCTGCTACTCGGAGGTGTAACAGGTGCTATACAAGCTGGCGGAAGGCAGGACAGATTGGTGGAAGCGTGTCTGGCGCTTGGAACGCGCGATCGCCGAAGCGATCCTGTACAAGCCGGGGAAGTGGATCAGTTACGTTGCTGCCGGATGCATCCTGTCCATACTGCTCATGAACTGGTTCGTGGTGGGCCAACGCTTGACAAAGTGGCAGGGGTTTCTTTCGGGCGCGGCCTACGAGATGACCGGATTTCTCATGGGGATTACAAGCATCATCGGGATCGCCGTGACGTGGTACGCGGGCGCTCACATCAGGATCACGTTCCTCAGGGAGAAGTGCGGTCCCCGAAGGCGAACTGGCCTGGATGCACTCGGCGCCCTCATGTTCCTGGGCTGGACGACCGCCATGGCGTTTGGAACGTGGGCGGCGGCCCAGGACGCCGTCTTTCGGGGGAAGTGCTCGATGGTGTGGTGCATACCTGAAGCGCCCTTTCGATTCATTTTCTGGGCGGTGGCGGTTCACTTCATTTTCGTGTTGATCAGGTCCTTCATCGGTGCGACTTCAAGAGCACTGAGAGCTCATGGGTCCGAAGATGACTCGAAAGATTGGAAGGGAGGAAACATTATATGGTAGAGGCCACGCCCTTTTGGGGTGCGATTGCGCTTTCCACTCTGCTGATCCTGTCTCTGTTGAGCGTCCCCATTGCGGCGTCGATGGGTATAGTCGGTCTGGCCATGGTGGTGCTCTTCTATGGGGATTTCACCAGCCTTCAATTCGTTGCAACCAGCGCCTGGGGCAACGTTGCGAAGTATTCGCTTTCAATGTTTCCACTGTTCATACTCATGGGCAACCTCATCTCCAAATCCGGGTTGGGTGCGGACGCCTTCGATGGTCTCAACAAGCTGTTGGGCAGGACGCGCGGAGGCCTGGCGATGGTCTCGACGACCACTTGCGCGCTATTCGGATGCGTAAGCGGCTCCAGCTCATCGACCATTGTCGCGATCGGTGGCGTGGCAATACCCCAGATGAAGAGATATGGATACGGTGCGGCGCTGCGGACTGGCTCGGTTGCGGTCAATGGCTGTATCGCCAACCTCATTCCGCCCAGCCTGGCCGCCATCTTGTACTGCGTCGTCACCGAGACCTCGATTGCGGACTTGTTCATGGCCGGTCTCATACCCGGCGTGATCCTGACCCTGATGATCATGGTGGTCATCTATATTTGGGCCACGGTGAAACCGGAGCATGCACCGCGATCGACCGAGACGTACCCGTGGAAGGAGAGACTTGCCGGCCTCAAGACGCCGGTACCCATTCTTGCGATCTTCGCGTTCATGATCGCGGGGATCTATAACGGCCTCTTCAGTCCCGCTGAAGCGGCCGGCATGGGCGTGCTGTTCACGCTCGTCATGATGGACGTGATGGGCAAATTTACCTGGCGGAAGTTTTTCGATGCGCTCACGGAGACAGTGAAATTCTTCACCTTCATGTTTGTGGCCCTCATGGCCGCGATCATGTTCGCCAGCACCATAGCGATCAGTCGATTGCCCCAGTTTATCGCCGACTACGCCTTGACCATGGTGGAATCACCGGTAGCCATCCTGTACATGGTGATCCTGATTTTCATTATTGCCGGATTCTTCCTGGAGAATTTCGGCATGGTGCTGATGCTGGTCCCGCTGTTCTTTCCCGTGATTACTCAGGCAGGGTATGACCCGGTTTACTTCGGTGTGATCATGGTCATGATGATGGAGGTGGGACTGCTCACGCCTCCCGCAGCACCGAATATTTATGTCGCACAGTATGTAGACGGGGAAGCGAGCGTGATGCAGGTGATCAACGGGACGCTGCCATTCTATATCACGGTGCTGGGTTTGACGGTGCTCCTGGTTCACTTTCCGATGATCGCCATGTGGCTGCCAGGCACGATGAGATGAACACACCATTCGAGCAAGGACGACAGGTGAGAACGGCAATCGTGACGGGTGCTCGAGGCGGCATCGGCGAGGCTACCGCCAACGAGGTCTTGTCACTCGGAGACCGGGTCTACGGTACCGGTTCGTCTTTCGATGAAACATCCAAGATTGCGGCGACGCTGCCCAACCCGGTGGCGGCCGCGGCCGCTTTCGCGGCTCGCCTGCCGACAGGGCGGCGGGACACGGCGGAGGAACAGCCAGACGTGATTGCCTGTCTTGCCTTCAAGGAGGCATCGTTCATCGCCGGGTCGATACTTGACGTCGATAGCGGTAGCGACCTGTTCACCGCAGGTGTGGGGCCGGGGAGTCATGCGGGGTCCGACACAACTTGGGGTGTTACGGGACACTTTGGAGCTCATGTGGGGCCTTGGTGACGGAAACGTGCGTTTCGCCTCGGACAATGAGCGGCTATACTTCCTCCAGTCGTAAGCTAACTTGATTAGGGGAGCATCGAGATGAGTGACCAACGTCTACAGGGCTGGAACAAGCAAAAGCCGTCCTTCACCTATGCCAAGGATCGGGAATTCGGACCAGGACTGCGTGACGGCGCATTGTATGCCGACCTCGGCCTCGCAAAAGGAACCGGGGGAAACTTCCACGCGCACATCATCAAGGTCAATCCGCAGATGCATAGCGCTGAGGGTACGACCGGTATGCACCGTCATGACTATGACCTTCAATTCAACTACATGTTATCGGGCGTCATCGATCTCGTGATTGAAGGGATAGAAGAGAAACTGACCTTCCGGGCGGGCGACACTTATTTTCTACCGCACAGGATCCTTCACAACGAAACCCGGGTCTCTGGCGACTTCTCGGTACTGGAGCTCTACGGGCCAGCCAAGTCCGGGACACATCAGGTAGAGGAGGGAGCCGGGGGTGGTAAGGTGTCCGAAGATTGGGCCGAAGGGCAATCAAATACGAGTGACCAACGTCTGACGGGCTGGAACAAGCAAAAGCCGGCATTCACGTATGCCATGGATCGCGAGTTCGGGCCGGGCCTCCGCCGCGCCTCATTGTATGCCGACCTTGGCCTCGCAGAGGCAACCGGGGGAAACCTCCACGGGGAGATCATCAAGGTCAATCCGGAGATACATACCGCTGAAGGTACGACCGGCATGCACCGTCATGAATACGACTTTCAATTCAACTATGTCCTGGCGGGGGAAATCGACTTCCTGATTGAAGGGATCGATGAGAAGTTGACATTCAGAGCGGGCGATACCTACCTTCTTCCGGCCAGGATCCTCCACAACGAGACCCGGGTTTCCGAAGATTACTCGGTAATGCAGGTATACGGGCCAGCCATTGCCGCTACGGAGCAGTTGGAGCCCGAGATCGACTGACGCACAGACTGACCGATCTGGGCAAAGAGCGGGGCAGCAGCCACCGGCCTCTGACTGCGGGGCCGGCTGGCGGCGTCGCGTAACCACCGAGTTTCATCGGTGGGGCCCACATCCGATTCGGCACGGGGCCAGTGTCCGGGGCCGGTCGCTCGAGACAGCGGGGGAGGAGCACACCGTGCGCTTCAGAACGAACAGGATTCTGGAGAAGAACCGGCAGGGCAAGAAGGGACTCGGCCTCGGCCTGGTCTATCCCAGTGCCGAGGCCATCGAGATCGTCGGCATGCTCGGCGGATTCGATTTCGTTCAGCTCGACGGCGAGCACGGGCTGTTCTCGCCGGAGTCGATCGACGAGATGTGCCGCGTCGCCGATGGCTTCGGGCTCAACGTGATCGCACGGGTGCCGGGTATCGATGGCTCGACCATCAACTCGTACCTCGATCGCGGCGTCACCGGCATCTGGGGACCGCACATCGAGACCGCGGAAGAGGCCCGGGCGCTCGTCGACGCGAGCCTCTTCGGGCCCGACGGTCAACGAAGCTGGGGCGGTGGCCGCGGCAACTACTACAACCACTCCGCGTTGATCGACATCCCGGGCGGCGAGCGCACCGACTACATGCGGCAGACCAACGCCAACACGCTGGTGCTGTGCCAGCTCGAGAGCGCCCGGGCATTCGAGAACCTGGACGCCATTCTCGAGGTCGAGGGAATCGACGGATATGTCTTCGGCCCCAACGACCTGGCGCAGTCCATGGGACTTCCGGGGGAGCCGGGTCACCCCGACGTGGTTGCCGCGGAGCGCCAGGTGGCGGAGCGCATCCACGCCGCTGGCGGCAAGCTGCACACGGACCTTTTCGCGGTCATCGAGCTGCGACACCTGGTCGTGGACGGGGCGCAGCGGTTTTTGGCCGAAAGTGCCTGACTGGGCACCAGGGGATACGTGCGGGCTCGGGTGGTGATTTCACCGACGGCCGAATCGAGAACGCCCCGGAGCAGGTGACCCAGATGAGAGAGAAAGTCGTGCGGTATGGTCTTCTCTCGACCTCACAGATTGGCTTCAATGCCCATCTCCCCGCTTCACGCGAGTCGAAGAGCTCGCAGATCGTTTCGATCTCGTCACGAGCTGCCGCGAAGGCCAAGGCGGCGGCGGACGAGCACGGTATAAACCGGTGGTATGGGTCGTACGAAGAGCAGCTCGCCGACCCCGAGATGGACGCAGTGATCAACGCGCTGCCGATCAGCATGCACTGCGCGTGGACGGTCAAGGCGGCGGAGGCAGGCAAGCACATCCTGTGCGAGAAGCCGCTGGCGACGTCGGCGAAAGACTGTGCGCGAATGATCGATGCGGCCAGGAGCAATAACGTCGTGCTCGTCGAGGGGTTCACACATCGATGGAATCCGCACCTGAGAAAGGCGCGCGCGCTCGTTGCCGTCGGGGCCATCGGCCAGGTGGTCACCGTGAGTGCGGTTGGGTGCAGTCACCGGACCCGTCCAGCCGACTACGAGAGCATCAGGTACTCGGCCGAGCTCGAAGGCGGTGCGCTGCGGGAGGTCGGCTCTTACGCCGTGTATGCGGCACGGTTCGTTCTCCGTGCAGAGCCGATCCGTGTCCATGGGGTCGGCTTCGACTCCGGCGGGTGGGGTGTCTACACGACGTTCTGTGGCGTCATGGAGTTCGGGAACGGGGTGCTGGCCAACGTGACGAGCAGCATGGAGCATTCATCGTTCCGCTTCCGGATCTCGATCGATGGTCGCGATGGAAGGATCGAGATTCCGTCGATGTTCGACGATTCGGGCCCCGTCATCATCAAGGGCGTCGAGGGGAGAGATGAGCAGACCATCACCACGCCGGCGCCCAATCGGTTCACCGCGCAACTGGACGAGTTCTCCGAGTGCGTCCTCACCGGCAAGGCGCCCGAGTTCCCGGCGGAGGACGGCCTGCGAAACTCCGCCGTCCTCGAGGCGCTGCACGAGTCCGCGAGCTCGGGCCGGTCGGTAACGTTGGATCTGGAAGCCGCCGGCAGCCCACGAGCGAGGCAAGACCCATGACCGCAATGCATACCGGATCGGTTGCGGTGGTGACCGGAGGGGCCAGAGGCATCGGCCTCGGCTGCGCCATGTCGCTCGCGGCCAAGGGCTTCAATCTGGCGCTCGTCGATGTTCTCGAAGACGAGCTTGAGGAGGCGACCGCCAAGCTTCGGGCGACGGGCGTGCAGGCCGAGTCCTTCGTTGCCGACGTGAGCGACTTCGCAAGAGCCGCGGAGA
Organism: Immundisolibacterales bacterium; assembly: GCA_026712715.1. Lineage (GTDB taxonomy): Bacteria > Pseudomonadota > Gammaproteobacteria > HK1 > HK1 > JAJDXW01. The sequence goes on from JAPOPW010000064.1 coordinate 72,553, forward strand.
TCGCAGGCGACATCCTGGAGCGCTTCGAGGCGCTCGGCGTGCTCGTCAACAACACCGGGATCGGCAGCGCGAAGGGCCTGCTCGAGATCAGTGAGGCCGAGTGGAATCGTACGATCGACGTGAATCTGAAGGGGTGCTTCAACTGGTCCGAGGGCAGTCGTTCCATCGATGCGGGAGAGAGGTTGGGGTCGGATCGTCAGCATCGCCGCGTACAGCGGTGGTACGGTCAGCAAGCTCGCCTACGCGGCTTCGAAGGCGGGGATACTCGGCATGACGCGCTCGCTTGCTAAGGAGCTCGCGCCTTCAATCGCCGTGAATGCGATCTGCCCGGGCACCATCAACTCTGCGCTTGCGGCCGGGACCGATGAGGCTTTGAAGGGGATTTGCCTTGGGCGCTTGGGTACGCCCGAGGACATTGGCCAGGTGGTGGCGTTCCTGGCGACCGTCGAGCCGAACTTCATCACGGGCCAGACAATTTCAGTCGATGGATTCCAGCGGAGCACGTGAGTCCACGAGAAACTGCGGCCGGGCCGGAACATCACGACGGCTTCTGGGCGCCGGCGAGGAGAGCAATCATGAGAACGGTCATCGTCACCGGCGCGGGGCGCGGCATCGGCGCGTCGATCGCCCGGAAGTTCCTGGACCTCGGAGACCGGGTCTACGGCGTGGACCTCGCGTTCGACGAAGCGCCGAGCGAGATCGTCGAAGCCGTTTGCGACATCACCGATCCCGATGCGGTAAGCGCGATGGTGGAACGGGTCGTGAGGGAAACCGGCCGGGTTGACGTCCTCGTCAACAACGCGGGCATTCGGGTCGAGGCCGACGTCATCGACACGACCATCGAAGACTGGGATCGACTGATGGCGGTGAACCTCACCGCGGTCTTCTACGCGTGCAAGTTCGCCCTTCCCCACATGGTCGTGCAGGGGTCCGGGGCCATCGTCAGTGTCGCCTCGGTGGCCGGGCTGAATCCGATTCCGGACCGCGCCGCCTACTGCGCGAGCAAGGCCGGCGTCATCGGGCTGACCCGGCAGATGGCGCTTCAGTACGCCCGCCGGGGGATTCGGGTGAGCGCGGTCTGTCCGGGTCCCACCCTGACGCCCTTCACGCGCCGTTACCGGGAGAGGCTTGGCGATCCGGAAGGGGAGTCGGCCGCTTTCGCGGGTCGCCTTCCGGTCGGGCGGTTCGCGGCGCCGGAGGAGATCGCGAACGCGATCGCCTTTCTCGCCTCCGACGAGGCTTCGTTCATCACCGGGTCCGTGCTCGACGTCGACGGCGGCAACAACCTCGTCACCGTGCACGTGCAGCCGGACAGCTATTGAGAGGTTGAAATCGGGGTCGGAGTGGGGAAGAACGCTTCCGGCGTTGCCGAGGCGCGTCCCCGTCTGCTGTCGCTTGTCGCCGATTCTCCAACGAGCCTGAGGAGCCAATCACATGGACAAGGTCATCATCTCCATTTGAGACGGTGCTCTTCGCTGCAATCTCCCGGGCCGGATGCCGGACGGTGTCGCCAGCGCGGACGTCGTCCGAGCCCCGGCGGATCGAGTCGATTGCCTACGCGGGTCGGGCCGCGCGCCCGTATCGCACCGGCCCGTCCCGGCGCATCCTGTCCTCTCCGCGACGCCGCTTGGGGCCGGGACATGGCCGTGGTACTTTCTTCGCCGGCCTGCGCCGCTCCGGTCCCGGCCCCGCAAGGCAGGAGGCTTGCCCATGAGCCGTCTCGTTCGCCCGCCCGCCGCGATTGACTATCCGAGCTCGGACGGCAAGCCGTTGGCGGAGAACGACGCCCAGCTTCACGCGATCCTCTACGCCGTCGGCGTCCTCAGGCTGCACTACGCCGAGCGCCCCGACGTCTACGTCTCCGGGGACCTCCTCATCTACTACGAGGAGGGCAATCCGCGGGTGTCGGTCGCCCCCGACGCGTTCGTGGTGTTCGGGGTCGAGGACCGGGTGCGGATGAACTACAAGGTGTGGGAGGAAGGCAAGGGGCCGGACTTCGTGCTCGAGGTGGCGTCGCCGAACACGTGGCGCGAGGACGTGGAGCGCAAGCCCGCGGTGTACGCGGGGCTCGGGGTGCGGGAGTACTTCCTGTTCGACCCACTGGGCGAGCACCTCGCGCCGCGGTTGCAGGGCCATCGGTTGGTCGACGGGGCGTACGAACCGATGGCGGCGGTGGAGTCGATCGACCGCACGCTAACGCTTGCGAGCGAGGTGCTGGGGCTCGAGCTGCGGGCGAAGCCCGGGGGCGAGATGCGTTTTCACGAACCGGCCGTCGGTCGGGACCTTCTCGGCCACGAGGAGACGCACGCCTCGTGGCGAGCCGCCGAGGTTCGGGCCGAGCGGCAAGCCACCGCACGCGCCACGGCCGAGATGCGGGCCGAGCAGGAAGCCACCGCCCGCGAGGCTGCCGAGGCGCGGGCCGAGCAGGAAGCCACCGCCCGCGAGGCTGCCGAGGCGCGGGTCGCGGAGCTCGAGGCACGTCTGCGGGACGATTGAAAGGGTGGACGAAGAACTGACCTTCAACGCAGGTGACACCTACCTTCTGCCGAGCAAGATTCTTCATATCGAATGATGCACTGGCCGAGGGGGTATCCCGGCTGACTCTCGAGGAGGAACGCGATGGCGATTGGGCACCACCGGATGGAGTACGAGGTGTTGGAAGGCTGGGAGCAGCTTCCCGAGGGCTGGTCGTTCGTCGAGGTGGCGGGTGTCGCCGTCGACAGCCGCGACCGGGTCTACGTCTTCAACCGGGGCGACCATCCGGTCATCGTGTTCGACAAGGAGGGCCGATTCCTCGACGCCTGGGGCGAAGACCTCTTCACCAACGCCCATGGCATCTACATCGATGAAGACGACCATCTGTTTTGCGCCGACAACTACGACCACACCGTCCGCAAGCTGACGACGGGCGGCGAGCTGTTGATGACCCTCGGCGACCCCGAGAACCCCGCCGAGACCGGCTTCCGTGTCGATCACAGCCCGGTCTGCTGCTCCGCCGGCCCCTTCAACATGGTGACCAATACGGCGGTAGGCCCGGATGGCGATCTCTTCGTTTCCGACGGCTACGGAAACGCGCGGGTCCACCGGTTCAGCGCCGAAGGGAAGCTGAAGGCCTCCTGGGGGGAACCCGGGAGCGGGCCGGGCGAGTTCAACCTGCCCCATTCGATTGTCGTCGATCGCGCCGGCCGGGTCTTCGTCGCCGATCGGGAGAACTCTCGCATTCAGATCTTTTCGAGCGACGGCGAGCTGCTGCAGATCTGGGACTGGGTCAACCGGCCGGACGATCTCTTTCTCGACGAACAGGAGAACCTCTATATCGCCGAGCTCGGCTGGGCGTTCATGCCGTCGCGGCCACTGTTGCATTTCAAGCTGATGATGATGCCGCCGATTGGCCACGACCCTGTCGCCCGGGTCACGGTCTGCGACCTCGACGGCAACATTCAGGCCCGGTTCGGCGGCTCCAATCCGCTCCTGCCCGGAAACTTCATCTCGCCGCACGGGATCTGGGCGGATTCGCGCGGCGATCTCTACGTTGGTGAAGTGGTCAAGGCGTCCGGCGCGATCGAGCGCTTCGCGCCCTTGACCCCCCGGTCGTTCCAGAAGTTCGTCCGCGCCCGCTGAAGTAGCGCCGGAGCGCGGCGAATCCGGCCGTGGCCGATGCGAAGACTCACATCGCGGGGATTGCGTCATCGGCGCGGACGCCGGCTTGAATCCGGCCGGGCTCGAGAGGGGAGAGGCGGGGCCTTCGCCCGTCGCCAATAGAAGACCGCGACCCTGGCAAGCCCACCGGACCGGGATGAGCTTTGCACGTAACCAGGAGGATGGTTATTGAAAGCTCGTCCGATCGCGATTGAGGTGGAACGAGCGGTACCACGTCCTCGATCGCGTTTGAATCTTGCTCACGAAGGTGCTACTAGTAGCACTATGAATGCGATCGGGATCCGTGAATTGCGGCAGAGAGCGAGCGACTACCTCAGGCGGGTAGCGGCGGGCGAGACGTTCGAGGTGACCGATCGCGGACGTCCGATCGCCCTCCTGACCCCCATTCCGAGCTCATCGCCGCTCGATCAGCTTCGCGCGGCGGGCGACCTGGAGGAAGCAACCGGTTCGACGGACGATTTTCCCGAGCCCGTCGATCTCGCTCCCGGCGCGGAGCCGCCTTCCGTCCGGCTCGCGCGCCTGCGCAGCGATGAACGCTGAACGCGTCTGCTACGTCGACTCGTCGGCCATCGTCAAGCTCGTGGTGCGGGAGAGCGAGTCTGCCGCATTGCGGCGATATCTGCGTGGCCGCTCGCTGGTGTCGAGTGCACTCGCCAGAGTGGAGGTCACCCGGGCAGTCATGCCGCATGGCGCCCGAACGCTGCGCACGGCCCGGGAGGTACTCTCGCGCATCGAGATCGTGCGAATCAACGCCAAGGTGCTGTCCCGCGCGGCGGCCATGGAGCCGGCGGACCTCCGCACCCTTGACGCGATCCACCTCGCCACCGCGTCTCTCTTCGGAGAGTCCTTGCACCGGTTCGTGTGCTACGACGGGCGGCTCGCGAGCGCGGCGAACGCCGGCATCTGGACCGTCGTGTCGCCCGATTGACGGATCGGACGAGGCCGTCGTCCGGCCTGGAGAGGCCCCCCGCCCCCCGCTTCGGTCCGACCGAGTGCGGACGCTCCGAAGTGCGAAGAGCCGTACGTCGGATTAGGGCATGTTCACACCAACCCGAACTTCTTGATGCGGTCGAATACTAACCGATTGTTCCATTGGAATTTTCGTTCAAACTCGATGGATCGATTCTGACTACACGGCGAGCTTGACCTTTAGTAATTCGAAGGCGGTCCGTTGAAGCTCGGTGGGCACGGTGAGCTGTTCGAAGGGATGCTCGGAGCCTTGCACCTGAACAAATTTGCGGGTCAGGGTGGCCAAATGCTCGAGCAGCCCGCGGAAGTGGTGCACCCGGTGTCCATCTCGGGTGCGCTTGGTGGTCGCTTTACGCTCGGCGCTGTGGGAGGGCACGCTGGGCCGCACGGGCGATGCGCGTCGTCGGGCCGCCTCCTCGGGGTCGTCTTCGGCGAACAATAGCGGCGCCTAGGCGCGGCGCATGTGCCACTCGACATGGTAGGCGAGCATGCACATGTCCCGGTTACCCCGATGCGGACAGACGGATGGACGCTTGCATTGCGCACGGTCTTGCCGTACACATGCCCGCCATGATCGTCCGTTCGTTTCGCCACCGGGGACTGCGCCAGCTCTTCGAGACCGACTCGTCCCGGCTGCAGAAACAGGACCTCGTGGAGCGCGTGCGCGGCATCCTCGCCGCGCTCGCCATGGCGGAGACCATGGAGGGCTTCATTCGCGAGGCGGCGCCCGGATGGCGGGTCCACCGGCTGTCGGGCGCGCGCCGTAGCGAGTGGAGCGTTTCGGTGTCGGGCAACTGGCGGATCACCTTCGAGGAGCGGGACGGCGGGATCGAGCGGGTGAACCTGGAGGACTACCACTGATGAGCAACGGCGGCATCAAGATGGGGATGACTCCCCCACATCCGGGAACCTTCATCCGGATCGAGGCCCTGGAGGAGCTGGGGTTGAGCGTTGCAGCGGCGGCGCGGATTCTCGGCGTGCGCCGCGCGACGCTCTCGGACCTGGTGAACGGCAATGCCTCGCTGTCGCCCGAGATGGCGCTGCGGGTCGAGAAGGCGTTCGGCCTCAGCATGGACTTGCTGTTGCGGATGCAGGCATGGCACGACGTGGCGCAGATGCGCGCGCGGGCCGATGAGATCGACGTTCGGCGGTATCAACCGGCATAATCGGCGGTCGGCGCGATTTTTTCGATCATCCCCCAGGCGCCGCATGCGGCGCGGGGGGTGTCCGTAGGGGACAAGCGGTTGATTTCATGAATGAAAACCCCATGTGCGGCGGTTTGAAACGGATCGCGTCGATGATCACGACCATCGCAGAAGGCGTCCATGTGCGGGGCATGTCCGACCGGCTCCGCGAACCGGAAGCCCGCCGGGGCGAGATCAACGAACGGTTATCCGCCGTCCCGGCCGGCATTTCGGACATTCACCCCAATATCGCCATCGTCTACCGCCGAAAGATCGAGCGGCTCGCCGAGGCGCTCGCCGACCCCCGCGACCGCGACGAGGCGGCGGACGCCATAAGGGGGCTGATCGAGCGCATCGTGCTCACCCCCGGCGACAAGCGCGGCGAGATGCACGCCGCGCTCCACGGCGATCTCGGCACCATCCTGGAATGGGCCGCAAGCCGCAGGGGGAAAGGAGCGACCGACACTCCCGAATCGGGAATGTCGGTCTCGGTGGTAGCGGGGGGCCGCTCCGGCGCCGCCGGGTCGGGTCCCGCGACCTCGGTCCGCCACAACCGGTCGCCGACGGCGATGTCCTTCCCGCTCGGGAACGGGAACCCCGCCGGCGGCGCGGGGAACTGGCGCGCCCGCTCCGCCTCGCGGACCCGCCCGTCGCGCCACTCCGCCCGGTGGACGCCGCTTCCCGCGAGATCCAGCGCCGACACGCGTTCCACCCTCTTCGCCGGATCGCGCCCGGGCAGCGCGCCGATCCATTCGAGCTCCAGCTCGTCGCCGGGAACGCACCCGCCGGTCCATCCGGGGCGGCGCACTTTGTCTGGGACGACAAGCTGCAGGGCTTCGGCGCCCGCTTGTATCCCAATCGCGGCATGGTCCGCTTCGACATCACGCCCGCTTCCGTCATGCCGAGCGCCGTCTCGTGCACCGATGCCAGCACCTCGCTTCCGTATCGCTCAGCCATCGCAATTCACCTCGCTGATCGTCCCATTCCTGCCCTCCCGCGCCGGCCGGTCGGTCCTGGAGAACCTGCCGAACCGCACGATGGAAACGTCCTCGCCCCACGCGAGACCCTCGATCAGACGCTGCAGCCCGTACCCCGTCGGCCCCGCCTCCAGGGCGGTCCGCATCATCAACATCAAGGACGGCAAGTATCCGACGCGATCGCCGGCGGACAACCGCTCGCTCTCGGTGGCGTTCATGCGCCCGCGCGGCGCAAGGGACGGAAGGGGGTGGGACAGGGCTCGGCGAGCGGCGGTAAAGCGCCCCGGTGGACAGGCACCCGGAAGTTTCCGAGGGGATGCAGGCAGACTCCCCGGCGCCGGCCCGGCCAGCCGCAGGAATGGCCGCGAGCAGTTCGGAGGCGGCGTGCTGTTTCGGGTGTGCCTGTTGGAGAAATCGGCCCGGTGAGGTGGTAGGTTACACTCGGATCGAATTATCGCAGTGAGCATGGCCCGGGCCTGAATGCCGGTCGTCTTCCGCTACCGCAACGTGCGCTTTCACTTCTTCTCGAACGAGGGAGCGCCCCGGGAGCCCGTGCACGTCCATGCGGAAAGCAGTGACGGTGAGGCGAAATTCTGGTTGTATCCGGAGGTGCGGGTCGCTCGCAGCGCGGGCTATGGCCGCAGGCGGCTTTCTGAGCTGGCAGGGGTGGTGGGCGAGCGCCGTGAGGAGATCGAGAGGGCCTGGAATGAGCACTTCGGTTAGGGCCAGAAGGCTCGCCTTCGACCGCGACACGATGTGGGTCGAGCTTGACGACGGGCGTTCGCTCGGAGTGCCGCTGGCGTGGTTCCCGCGATTGATGGCCGCGACCGCCGAGCAGCGGGAGAACTACCGGATCGGCCATTCGGGCAACGGGTTGCACTGGGAGGCGCTCGACGAGGACATCTCCGTCGAGGGTCTGCTGGCGGGGCGGGCCGACGAGACCCGCGCGGGATCGGAGGCGGCCTGACCGTCTCGCCCGCCGCGGCTCTCTCGCCGACGTTGCCTGCACTGCCCTCGACCGCGCGTTGCGCATGTGAGGACCGTCCGTCGATGGCTGACGAAATTTGGGCCCGTTCGGCGAAATCGTTACATTGTGGTGACGCCGCCGCCGCGAGCCGGCGCGCGGTTACGGCGCCTCGGCCTCCGGCGCGCCGCCGTTCATACCCGGGATCCCTCGGCGGCGCAGGCGCGGTTCAGGATCTTGCGCAAGGATTCGGCCGGGGCTTCGGCCCGGTCCCGCGCACGGCGCTCTTCCTCCGCCGCGATGCGGGCGCTCTCCTCGGCGATCCGCGCCTGCCAATTCGTCCACGAGGACCGCAATACGGCGCCGCCGGCCAATCGTCCGGCCGTCCTGCATCGAACACCGATCGAGCGAACGCGCCCCGGCCGATGATTGCAACCGGCGCGAACCGCTCCCAGGATGGCGCGCATGAAAGGGCTCGAGAGTATCGTGGTCGACTGTCCCGGGTGCGGCCGCCGGGCGACCGTCGACGCCGAAACGCTGGAACCCCGGCTCGATCTGCCGCTCTCGATGAACTCCGTCGGACGGCTCTACGGAAGGCTGCGCTGCTCGGGCTGCGGCGGCAGGGAGATCCGCATCGCGGAGGCGGCGGGGCGAACGCTGATCGACCCGGCCGCGATTACCGCGTGCCGCGCATGCGGCTGCCCCATTCCCCTGCCGCGCCTGAAAGCGCTACCGGACACGAATGTCT
>JAPOPW010000026.1 GCA_026712715.1 Immundisolibacterales bacterium
AACCGGGCGCGGCGCTGCTGAACCCCATCGGACCGCTCCGCGACCGCCAAAAGCCGCTCGACACCCTCTCCTCGCCGTCAACAGCGAGCTCACGCAATCAATCGGCTCATCTTCAAACCTAACAAGGATCATCCCTGGGAGGTGATCGGGTCGGGAGGCGAATCATCGTCCTTCGTGCTGTCCGGCGGCATGACGATCGCATCGTAGACGAATGCGAGGGTCTTGTCCTTCGCGCGCCGGAGTATACGCCCGCGCCGTTGAACGAACTCTCGAGGATTCTTCGAGGAGGCGAGAATCAGCGCGTTCGTTACGGATGGAATATCGACGCCCTCGTCAAGGCACTTGATGGAGACGACTATCCCGCCGAATCGGTCGAGCCAGCGCAGCGTCTCTTCCCGGTCGCCCTCCATGGCTGAGTGAAACGGCATCGCAGTGTGATTGGCGTCGGCGAGAGCGGTCGTCACTTCACCGAGTTGTACTTGGTCGTCACAATAGATTATCCACCGCTGGCCGTGTCTATAGGTCTCGTTGACGACTTCGACAGCAAGGCCGACCTTGGCCGCAGCCCGCTTGACGATGTGTGCCCGGGCGAAGAGGAGCTTGTCAATCTGGGTGCCATTCCCCGCGCCGTCGCCCGTTTGGGAGTGCATCTGGGCAATCTGGCGCGACAGTCTGCGCCAATCGGCTACTTCAGTTTCCGAGAGCGGGACCGTCCGAGGTCGATAGAAGTAGGGGGTGAGTACTCGATCGCGGACGGCGTCCGCGAGCGTGTAGCGGGGCTCCAGAACTCCGCCAAAGAAGTCGAGGATCGCGGATGTGCCAGACTCGTCGCCAGCGCGTTCGGGGGTCGCGGAGAGGCCGAGTCGCGGGCCAAAGAGCGACTCATCAAGCAGTCTGCGATTCGCGGTCGATCCAAGACGATGAACTTCGTCAGCGACGAGGAACAGATGCGAACCCCGTGTGACCTGGGAGCGAAATGCCTCGGAACGTACTGTCTGCATCGTCCCGAGTACCACCCGTCGCCCATCAGGTACCGTCCAGTCGCGGAGTACGTCGCGCCAAGCGTCGAATCCTGCACCAACCCTCAGGATCCGGGCATCGAGTGGCCCCACTGCGGCGCTCAGCTCGACAAACCACTGTGAGAATAACGTCTTGTCGGGCACCACGACGAGCGGCACTTCGTCGAACTTCGTTAAGGACTCACGGATGGCGTCCAGAGCGGTGAAGGTTTTCCCGGCTCCAGTCGCGAACGCAAGAATGCCGCGGCGGGCGTTCGCGCGCCACGCGGCGAGACCTGCGGCCTGATGCGGACGGAGCGTCCGCCCCCGGGCATCCGCCCGTACTTCACCCAGGACTGCCGAGGCTTCTGCTCGACTTCGCAACAGGCGATCAACCGTGCTTTCCCAGTCGGTGTCCGCCGCGGACACGAGTTCTTCGCGAGCGGTGTCAGGGAAGGGGCGAACGTCGAGTCCAGGGTAGGTACTGGTCCATAGCTCCTCGAAGTAGGTGGACTCCTCGATGGTGCGCTTTTGATCCCGTCCACCGAGCCAGGAGCACGCGACGTCGATCGACTCAAGGTTCCCGTCTTCCGCTAGCCCGGACCAAGTCTCATTCATCGAGCCCTTGAATATGACGACCGATCCCTGAGCGTCGCGCAGAATGCCGAGTTTGTCGTGAAAGATTCGCGTCGGCGCAGCACCGGGCAATGGGTAGAGGATGGCAATTTTGAACTCGATGACTTCGATCGCCACTAGCGCTGCCAGAACCCGTGCGGGTTCCGACATCGTTTCGTCCTCAAGGAGCGTGGCGACTTCGTCACGAAGTCGGGCCGCGATTTTCTCGTCCAGCCGTGCCTCATACCCTTCGTCGAGCGCCTCTATGTCTTCGGCCGAGAGCACCTGTGAGCAGAGGATTCGGATGCGCCCGCCGTTTGAGACGAATTCACGCAACGCGGGCCAGGCGATGATGAATGCGGCGCTCCGGAAGTAGCCGACCGCGCGGTCGTACTTGGTCGCGTGCCGCATGGCGGGCAAGTAGAAGTCGTTGGCGATGTCGTCTCGGCCCTTATGGTAGGAAGTCCGCAGGGCGAGTGTGGCGAGACCAGTCACGCCGTCACCCCGCCCGTCCAGGTGACGCGATTGGCGATCGCGCGTGGTAGAAAACTCGACCGGCAGGCGAACACAATCTCGGTGATTCCGGAACGTAGCGGGCGCCGCTGTTCGGCCCAGCCGGTCGCGGCGGCTTGCGCAACGACCGTGTACTTGACCTGCATGTTGCCACCGTGCTTGAACCGCTCGTGAATGCTCGCGTCCCACAATACGAACACGTCGAGGTCATCCCGATATGCGGCCAACACGGCAAGGCGGCCACCGGAGTGGTCGAAGGTTCCGTACTCGCCGACGATCTGTCCCGGTACCCGGAGAACTGCCTTGAATTCATCCGGGCGGCTCTTTCCGCCAACCACTAGCGAGTAGAGGTATAGGCGGAGATGCTGCGGCAGTGGTAGGGCGAGATCCAGTTCGAGAGGCTTTGTGTTTAGGTCGCTATGCACGAGGACATGGCCATTGAGGGCGTCGAGGAACGCGCGGTGCAGGCGTACTGAAATCGCACTCACGTCGTCGATTCTCGATTTTGCCGCTCGCGCCTCTCAACCGCTTTCCTGCGTCCGCGTATCCATACTACCTCGACGGAGCGGGAGTTGGCGCGCGTGGTCTTGACGTGCGCTAGCGGAGTGAAGGGGAGCCAGTCCGCTCCTTCGTTCTCGCACACAATCACTTGGCCCGGCCGCGTCCGACACCAATCCCCCAGTATCCCGAAGTCAACATCGGCCGGGCCGTGGCGATAGTGTTTCCCTTGATTCTGGTACGGCGGGTCAATAAACCACGTCGCTTCGCCGGAAAAGGGTAGCTCCTCATACGAGCAGTGGAAGACCCGCCAGTGACGAATTCGGTCGACCTGGGATGCGACGGTCTGCCGGACTCGCTCGCCCCAAAAGGAACCGGGACGGATACCATCGCGCATCCAAGCCGACGGCCCTGTACGGGGGCGCGAAGCTCCGCGGTTCAGCCAGAATCCAACGAGCCACCGAGCCTCCTGGCAGACGGGAAGGTCGGCAACCGTCTGCCCGGGCTCAAGGTCAGGAATGGCGAGAATATCGCGTGCTGGAACGCGGATGAGGTAGTCCCAGACGCCGAAGATGACGGCGTCCTTCTCGCCGAGGATGACCTCGCGGTCGGCGTACCGAACCGAGTAGCCAGCCGACCCGGCAAACGGCTCGACGATAGTGTCGTGTTCGGGGGCCGGGTAATGCTTGGGAGTATCGCGCCACTTGCCGCCGTAGAAACCGAAAAACGGACGCGTTGAGGAAAATGCGCCAAATGACGACGCGCCTTTCACGGCCACCTGATCGTGGTTTTCAAGGATCGAGGTCACTTGAGCCAGTGCAATATCCGTGGATCAGAACTTAGACTAGGGTAGAGCGTGAAGCCATCAAAGCATACAGCCTGCCTTCGCCGCACGCCCAAGTCGGTAGCGATGTAGACTTCGACACACCGAAATTGGCGTTTCCGTTCCCAGACCGGGGGTGATCTATAATGGGCATGCGACGGAGCCGAGTGTTCTGAAACGGTATTCGCCTGATACTCGACCACGCTGAAAGATGCGGCCATGCCGCTCGTGGAAGGTGTGTAGGATGGAGTTGCGACCTTCGTCCGGACCCTTACCGGGAGATAGACATGACCACGAAGGAGAGAGTAGCACGGGGCAAGCTCTCGCTGCTGGAGCTGACGACAGAACTCGACAACGCCAATCGGATCTGCGTGGCGGTGGGCTGTTCCCGCCGGAACTGGTGATTAGTTTCACCGGAATACCCATATATTCCAGCTAGATTAGGAATCCGAATGCCGACGACGTCGTCGCGAGCGACCGTAAGGTCCACGCAAAATGTAGCTGATTGGACGTTCTAGTTTGCCATACAAATCTCTGACCACCGAAATGGGTACTGTATCTTCCGTTTCGAATGACAAGATTATACGCTCAATTTCTTGCCACGCCCTTTGCAATTCCGAATATGCCGGATGATGCTCGGGCATCAATTCTCTGTCCCGATCTAATACAGATGCGAGATAGTGACGTGGTAATAGTTCGTCTGGCGAATTTAGGAGACGATGTTGCTGACGGAGAAGTTCCAATAGCTCCTCCAAAATCTCAGGTGATGGCTGCGGGTTGCGGTTACCCTTGCTTGGTTTGGCCTCAGCATCTGTCGGAGTCTCTACCTGGTTGAGCGCCTCCTCCAGTTGAGGCCACCATACTTCGAATACTTGGTCGACGCGAGACTCGTCGAGCGCACCTGACTCCTCTGCCTTGTTCAATCCCTGAACTAGCTTCTTTACATCGTCTTTCTCAAACGTGGTTGACTGAAACTGGAGAATTGGACCATGAATTTCTGAACGCCTTACCACGAACAGGAAAGGTGAAACTCTGCTCTTATCAACAGACTTGGATAGTGCGCCCGCTTCGAAGTTCAGCCAAGGAGCTTCGAGGTTTTCCCTTGTGACACAAAGAATGCCATATGACGATTGATTCAATTCACCTGAAATATCTGTGCTCCAACGTGCTCCCTTATCGATATCTTCCGAAGAAACGTAGGGCTCAGGGGATTGAATGACTGATGGTAGCCACTCACGCAGAACAATCGCGACCCTGCGGCTTGTTTCGCCGGACCAACTTATAAACACCTTCACTAGCATCCTTCCTTTATTAAGATTTTTCCGGAATATATCACAATGCAAGTCCATGGGAACGATCCATATCGCTGGAGGAAGGAAGCCCGCTGGTCTCGTAGCTGACTATCGGGCCCGCATCCGATTCGATCGTCTCCGCGATTCGGTCTCAGGCGTATGTCGATGAGGATGGATCCGCAGCGTAGCTGAGTCGCTCCGCGGTGAGTGGAGGCTCCTATGCGTGTAGCGCAACGGGATTGGCTCGTAGAGCGGTCGTGAGGTGGTCAGGCGAGGGTCTGGCCGCCGTCGGTGAAGAGGTTCTGGCCGGTGATGTGGGAGGCGGCGTCGCTGACGAGGAAGGCGACGACGCCCGCGTGGTCGGCGGGGTCGGCGAAGCGGCCGAGGGGGATGCCGATGCGGTACTTCTCGAGGCTGCCCTTGAAAATGCCCTCCAGCATGGCGTCGTCGTAGGTGTCCATGAGCTCGGTGCGGGTCGAGCCGGGGGAGATGGCGTTGACCCGGATGCGGTGGGCGGCGAGCTCGATGGCGAGGACCTTGGTGAGGCCGAGGAGCCCCGATTTCGCTGCGGCGTAGGCGGCGTTCTCGAGGCGGGCGGCGGCGACCACGTTCGAGACGACGTTCACTATGGCGCCCCGCTCGCGGCGCTTCATGGCCGGCACGACCGCGCGCGTGCAGACGAGGGGGCCGCGGAGGTTGACGCGGATGACCGCGTCCCAGTCCGCGAGGTCGAGGCCGTCGATCGGGGTGAGGCGGAGGATCCCGGCGTTGTTGACGAGGACGGAGACGGGGCTCTTGGCCTCGATGGCGGCGACGGCCGCATCGACGGGGGTCTCGTCGGCGACGTCGATGGCGGTTGCGGTGGCGCGGCCGCCGCGGTTGGTGATCTCGGCGGCGGTGGCGCGGGCAGCTTCTTCGTCGACGTCCCAGACCGCGATCTCGTAGCCGGCCTCGGCAAGCCGGAGGGCGCAGGCCCGCCCGATGCCGCGGGCGCCGCCGGTGATGATGGCGGTCCCGGAGCTGGTCTCGGTCGGCGTCAACGGTCCGCTCCGCTCCGTTTCCGTCAGGCCTCGTCGATCTCGGCGAGGGGGTCGCCGGTCCGCACCGCCTGCTCCACGTGGACGAGCTGCCGCACGAGGACACCTTCCGCGGTTGCGGCAACCTCGAGGGTCGCCTTGTCCACTTCCACGGTGAGGATCGGCTCTCCCTTCTCGACCTCGTCGCCGATCTCGACCAGCCACTCCTCCACCACGCCTTCGTCGATGGTCTCCCCGATGTCCGGCAGGAGCACGGTGTGCGTCATCGGAATTTCTCCTTCATGGGCTGTGTACCCGGCTGGCGGTCAGGGGGTGGTGTTTGAAGGGGTAGGGCCTCAGGTCAGCTCGGGAAGGCGTCGACGAGGGCCTTGGGCTTCACGAAGTTGAGGACGCCGTCGATGCCGCACTCGCGCGCGATGCCGCTCGCCTTGTCGCCGCCGAAGGGGAGGGCGGGGTCGAGCATCTTGTAGCAGTTGATCCAGACGTTGCCGGCCTTGAGCCCGCGCTGGAGGCGCCGCGCCCGTGCAACGCTTCCCGTGTAGGCGCCGGCCGCGAGGCCGTAGGGTCCGGAGTTGGCGGACTCGATCGCCTCCCCCTCGTCCTCGAAGCGTTCGAGGCAGGTGGCCGGGCCGAAGATCTCCTCGTTTCGGATGCGGGCCGCCTCCGGCACGTCGGCGAGCAGCACGGGGTTCATGAAGAAGCCGCCGTTGTCGGGAGCTGGCTGGGGCCAGGTTCCGCCGGCGAGGCGGGCGCCCGTGTCGCGGGCGTCGGTGACGAGGGCGTGGACCCGCTGGTGTGCGTCGGCGGAGATGAGGGGACCCATCACCGTGCCGTCCGCGAATGGGTCGCCGCCCGCGAAGTCGGCGGTGGCCTTGACGAGGCGCTCCGCGAACTCGTCGTAGCAGGCGGCCTCGATGAGGATCCGGGCCGCGGAGACGCAGGACTGGCCGGTGGTCCCGAAGGCGGCGCGCGCGGTCTCGCCCGCGGCATGGTCGAGGTCCGCGTCCGCGAAGACGAGGAGGGGGCACTTGCCCCCGAGCTCGAGCGCGACCGAAGCCCCCCGCGCGCCGCAGACACTCGCGATCTGGCGGCCGGTCGCGGTCGAGCCGGTGAACGTCACCTTGTCGACCCGGGCATCCGCGACCAGCGCGCGCCCGGTTTCGGCGCCGCCGGTCACCACGTTGAGGACTCCGGGGGGTAGCCCTGCCTCGGTAGCGAGGATTGCGTAGTGCAAGGTCGAGAAGCACGCGAGCGGCGACGGCTTCACCACCGCGGTGTTGCCCGCCGCGAGGGCGTGCGAGGTCTTCTGCGCGATCTGGAGGAGCGGCGCGTTCCAGGGGGTGAGCGCGCCAATCACGCCGTAGGGCTCAAGCACCGTCGCGGCGAAGACGTTGCTCCCGAGCGGCACCACCCGTCCCTCGAGCTTGTCCGCCGCCCCTGCGCAGTACTCGAGCTGCTCGGCGCTCCGCGTCGCCTGGGCGCGGGTCTCGGCGAGGGTCCGCCCGCTGTCCTGGCTGTCGAGGCGCGCGAACCCCTCGGCATTCTCGCGAAGGAGGCCGGCGAGCCGGGAGAGCACGGCGCCCCGCTCGCGAGCCGGGGTCGCGGCCCACGCCTCCGCCGCGTCCGTCGCGGCCGCCACCGCGTCGTCGATGTCCGCCGCCCCGCCGTCCGGGATTTGCCCGAGCGGCTCTCCGGTCGAGGGGTTGAGGACCGTGATTCGCGCGTCGCCGCGCGGAGCACGCAGCGCGCCGCCCAGGAACACCCGGTCAGATGTGGGGTGCATAGCGCCTCCCGAATTTCTGCGAAAAGTAACGGAACAGTCGGTCGATGGTGAGGCCGAGGATCCCGAGGGTGATCAGCACGACATAGATGTTGTCGATCAGCATGTAGAGCCGCGCCTGCCACAGCATCGTCCCGAGCCCCGAGTGGGCGCCGATGATCTCGGCCGCGACGATCGTCGTGAACGCGTTCGCCATCGCGATCCGCGCCCCCACCAGGATGAACGGTACCGTTGCCGGCAACGTCACCAGGAAGAAGAGCTGATGTTTCGATGCGCCAAGAGACTGCGCCGCCCGCAGCTTGTTCGGCTCGATCGATGCCACCCCCGCCGCCGTGTTGATGGTCACCGTGAACACCGTGACCCACGCAATCAGGAAGATGCGCGAGCCCTCGCCGAGCCCGAAGAAGATGACCGCGACGGTGATCATCGCGATCGACGGGATGAACCGGAGCAGCTCGATGTAGGGGTCGAGGATGAGCCGCATCACCCGGAAGCTCCCCATCAGGAGCCCGAGCGGAATCGCGATCAAGGACCCGATGATGAACCCGGAGAGGATGCGTTGCAGCGAGACGTACGACTCGCGGATGAGGGTCCCGTCGAGGAGGAGCTTTGCGAAGGTCACCAGGAACTGCACCGGGGACGGGAACAGCACCGAGTCCATCAGCAGCGACCCGAAGTGCCAGATCACGAAGAACGCGACGATCGACATCGCGTAGATGCCGAGGCTCTGGACGCCCTGGCTCTGCCTCCTTCGCCGGTGGCGTTCGCGCGCCGCGATGGAGGTCCGCCCGAGCGGCTTCGACTCCTCCTTCGCCCGCCCTGCCTGGGCGGCGAGCGACTTGTTGGTCTCGTCCGCGATGAGGTCCTGGACCCGGGCGTACATCTCCACGAACCCGTGGTCCACCCGGTCCCGCTTCATCTCCGGCGGGATGTCGATGATCTCCTTGATCCCGGCGTTCGGCCCCGCCGTCATCACCCCGATTCGCGTCCCGAGCAGCAGCGCCTCCTCGATGTCGTGGGTGATGAAGAGCACCGTCACCTTGTGCTCCTGCCAGATGCGGCGAAGCTCGTCCTGGAGAACCCGGCGGTTCTGGGCGTCGAGGGCCGCGAAGGGCTCGTCCATGACGAGCATCCGCGGGTGGTTCGCGAGCACCCGCGCGAGCTGGACCCGCTGGCGCATCCCGCCCGAAAGCTCGTGCGGGTACTTGTGCCCCTGGTCGCCGAGCCCGACGAGCTTGAGGAACTCTGCCGTCGCGCGGGCGCGCTCCGCCGCGCTCGCGCCGCCGATCCGCAGCCCGAACTCGACGTTCTGCGCGGCCGTAAGCCACTCGTAGAGGGAGTTGTCGGCCTGGAAGACGACCCCCCGGTCGCGCGACGGCCCCGCGACCCGCTCGCCCTCGAACTCCACCGTCCCGTCCGTAGGCTCCTCGAAGCCCGCGAGGATGTTGAGGACCGTGGTCTTGCCGCAGCCGCTCGGGCCGAGCAGACAGAAGAAGTCGTCCGGCGCGAGTTCGAGGTCGACCCCGTCGAGGGCGGTGAAGTGCTGGTCCGTGCCGAAGAAGGTCTTCGCGAGGCCTCCGATGTGGACCAGGCGGTCGAACGGGGCGGCCGTGCTTCCCCGGGCCGCGACGGAAACGGCTTCGTTCATGGCTCGCTCACGCCCTCGTCATGACTCGCTCACGCCGTCGATCATGACAGGGTCTTGCGGATGGCCTCGATGATCTGCGGCTCCCCCGGGATGAAGAGCTGCTCGAGGGCCGAGTTGTAGGGGACCGGGGTCGACGGGGCGCCGACCCGCTGCGGGGGCGCCCGCAACGCGTCGAAGGCACGCTCGGTCACCGCAGCCACGATCTCGCCGCCGAATCCGGCGAACTTGCACGCCTCGTGGGCGACGACCAGCCGCCCGGTCTTGCGCACCGACTCCGCGATGGTCTCGACGTCGAGCGGGGCCAGGGTGCGCGGGTCGATGACCTCGACCGACACGCCCTCGCGCCGCAGCCGCCGCGCCGCCTGCATCGCCTTTCGCACCATCGCGGAGGTGGCGACGACGGTGACGTCGGTCCCCTCGCGCCGCACCTCGGCGACCCCGAGCGGCAAGGTGTAGACCTCCTCCGGCACCGGTCCGGACAGGAAGTAGAGGAGCTTGTGCTCGAGGAACACCACCGGGTTGGGGTTCCTGAGCGCCGACATCAGCATCCCCTTCGCGTCGTAGGGGGTGCTCGGGGCGGCGACGATGAGCCCCGGCACGTGCATGAACCAGGTTTCGAGGCTCTGGGAGTGCTGGGCGGCGAGCTTGACCCCCGCCCCGAGCGGCGCGCGAACCACCAGCGGAACCCGGGGCCGGCCGCCCAGCATGTACCGGATCTTGGCCGCCTGGTTGACGATCTGGTCCGCGGCGAGGGTGAGGATGTCCATGAACTGGATCTCGACGATCGGACGTGCGTCCGCGAGGGCGAGACCGACCCCGAGGCCGGCGATCGCCTGCTCCGAGATGGGGGTGTCGCGCACCCGTTCGTCGCCGAACCGTTCCTTGAGGCCGGTCGAGACCCCGAACACCCCGCCGCCCTCGGCCACGTCCTCGCCGAAGAGAAGGATGCGGTCGTCCGCCGCCATCGCTTGGTGGTGCGCCTCGTTGAGGGCGCCCGCGTACGAGAGGATCCGGTTCTCGTCCGCCTCCGTCCGGGGCGGCGGGGTCTCCTCCCACGGGTCGTCGCAGAAGACCCCCGCGGTCAGCATCTCCGGCCCCGGCTCCTCCGCTGCCTCCGCCGCCGCCACCGCGGCCGCGATGCGTTCGCGCTCCTCGTCGTCGACGGCGGTCGTCTCGCCCTGCGGCAGGCCGTGGTGTTCGTGCAGGCGCCGGGCAAGCGCGGGGAGCGGGTCGCGCGCCTTCCACGACGCGATCTCCTCCTCGCTTCGCACCGGGCGGTCGTTCCGGAGCGAGTGGCCCATGTAGCGATACGTCCGGCACTCTATGTAGGACGGGCCTTCGCCGGCCCTCCCGCGCGCAATGGCGGCGCGCGCCGCGGCGCGCACCGCGTGCACGTCCATGCCGTCCACCACCTCCGACGGAATGCCGAAGCCGGCGGCGCGCGCCGCGATGCTCTCCCCGGCCTGGGAGACCGCATAGGGGGTCGTCATCGCGTACTGGTTGTTCTCGCAGACCACGATGAGGGGCAGCCGCCACACCGCCGCGAGGTTCAGGGTCTCGTAGAGGATCCCCTGGTTGGCGGCCCCGTCCCCGTGGAACGCGACCGCAACCCGCTTCTCGCCGCGCAGACCCGCCGCCATCGCCGCCCCCGCGGCGTGCGGGACCCCCGCGCTCACGAGGCCGTTGCACCCCAGCATGTTGAGGTCGAGGTCGGCGATGTGCATCGAGCCGCCCTTGCCCCCGCAGTAGCCGTTGGCGCGGCCGAGGAGCTCCGCCATCATCGCCCCGACGTCCGCGCCCTTGGCGATGCAGTGTCCGTGGCTGCGGTGGGTGCCGGTCACGAAGTCGTCCTCGGTGAGGTCGAACAGCGCGCCGACCGCCACCGCCTCCTGCCCGACGCAGGTGTGGGCGGTGCCGTAGACCTTCCCGTCGCCGAAGAGGGTGACGAGGCTCTCCTCGAAGGAGCGGATGCGCCGCACGAGGCGGTACATCCGAAGGTCGTCGGCGAGGTCCGCCGGCTCGTTCGGCCGTAGGGCGGCGTCGTCGGCGGGGGAGACATCGTCTGCGGCACGGGCCGCGGCCGCCGCGGCGCCGGCGCCAGTGTCCGGGTTCGGATTGACGGAAACGGGGTTCGGATGGGCCATGGTCGGGATTTCACTCCTCGGGCCGGCGGAAGGCCGCCGCGAGCCGCTCGTGGGGGAGGGGAGGCGGCGCACCGCCCCGCCCGGCACTGGCCGGAGCGGTGCGCCTTCGGTCGCCGTCCGGCTACATGCCGGGCAGTTCGTAGTCCACGTTCTCGGGCGCCGCCGCCTTCAGGGTCGAGTCATGGAGGAAGCTCGCCCACCAGTCCTTGCTCGGGTTCTCCGGCATCACCTCGCGCAGCACGAGGTTGTTGTAGTCGTTGACCATGTTGTCGACTTCGCGCTGGTGGAGATGGGTGCGGAAGGTGCACTTCTTGGTGATCGCGTTCGAGAGGTCCGGGTCGAGCTTGATCACCTTGCTGATGACGCTCGCCGCCCAGTCCTTGTCCGCCTCCATCCTCGCCGCGGTTTCGGCCATGACGCGGAACAGGGTCTCGGCCTTCTCGGGGTTCGCGTTCGCCCACTGCTTGTTGCCGCAGATCGCGTTGGCGGGCTCCCAGAGTCCCTCGCTGTTGAGCATGGTGTGAGTGCCCTTGACCGCCTGGACTCCGCGGGAGACCCAGGGCTCCCACGCCGCGTAGGCGTCGATGTCGCCGCGCTCGATCGCGGCCACCATTTCGGGCGCCTCGACGGGAACCACCTCGTACTCGTCGATGCTGTGTCCCGCCTTCTCGACGACGGTGGTGAAGAAGATTTCGCTCCCGGTGCCGAGGGCGAGGCCCACCTTCTTGCCCTTGAGGGCTTCGAGGTCCGCGATGTCGTCGCGCGACACGACGCCGTCGTAGCCCTTGTAGCCCGCGCCGGACGCGAACATGCCGGCCTTGTCGGGGTCCTTGTCGTGGGTGGTCATGCACGCGCCGCCGCTCCCCATGGCGAAGTGGAAATCGCCGGTGAGGATGAACGGAACCTGGCGCGATCCGGACGCCCCGGTGACGAGCTTGGTCTTGAGACCGGCCTCGGCAAAGGCGCCGATCTCGTGCGGGACGTAGAACACGCCGAAGCAGGGGTCGGCTCCGGTCGCGATGACGATCTCTTCGTCGGCCTGCGCCGGCGCGACGAACGAGGAGGCGCCGAAGACGGCGGCGACGGCCAGGGCTCGGCCGGTTCGCGCGGCCCGGGATGGGAGATGACGAGTCATGAGGGTTCCTCCTTCGCGAGGGTTCTGGAGTCGGATGGCCGCGGGTCGGCCGGCATCGCTCTTCGCACCGGTCCGTCCTCGCTGAAGGGCGACGCGCGCCGACCGACGGCTCGGGTCGAGTTTACACACGAATGTCAACAAACGACAAAAGATTTTTTTGCGATATTCTTGGCGGCCGGCGCGTCCTGCGACCGGGGCGTCCGAGGCCGGAGTCTCGCCACCGGCGCCAAGGGACGCGATCGCTCACCGTTCTTCCGGTCAGCCGGTCGCGTTCCAGTGGCAATCCGGGAGGAGCTGCCTCCCCGATTCGGCTCGCACGCGGGGGAGGCCGGGCCGCATTCCGTCCGGCCTTCCCGTCCGGACCGGCGCATCCCGACCCGGCCGTCGCTCACCTTGCGGCTTCGCGGGCCCGTTCGCGCTCGGAGTCGGTGGCGCGGTCGAGGTTCTCCATGATGTGCTCCTCGGTCAGCACCTTCGCCCCCGCGATGTTGCCGCGGTCGAGATGGTCGCGGATGCGGTAGTGGTAGTCGAGAGAGCGGCGCGTCGGGAATGCGGCACGCATCAGCCGGTAGCGCACCGGCAGGGAGATCTCGTTGACGTAGTGCAGGACCTGGGCGATCGGCTTGTTCGCGGTGAAGTCGATGATGGCCTGGTGAAACTCGCTGTTCTCCCGGAAGTAGCCGTCGATGTCCTTGTTCTTGAAGCACACCTCCATGAGCTGGAGGCGCCCGTCGAGGACCTGCACCAGATTCGTGAGGTCGCGGCCCGCGAGGTCGTTCACCACCATCCCCTCGAGGGTCCGGCGCAGGGCGTAGATGTTGCGGATGTCCTCGGGGGAGTACTCGCGGACCCGGAACCCGCGCCGCTGCTGGTGCTCGACGAGGCCGTTCTGGAGGAGGAGCCGGAGGCTCTCGCGCACCGGGCCCCGGCTGCTCCCGTAGTGGGACTGGATCTCCATCTCCCGGAGCGGCTGGCCCGGCTGGAGGTCGCCCGTAATGATGCGCCAGCGAAGCTTGCTCAGGATGAAGTAGGCGAGCGTCTGCGGAAGTTCATTGTCGGGTTGCAACGGCTGCTCCGGGCGTTCCTGCGCGCCGCTTCCCTACGCGGGGCGCTTCACGAAGAAGGATGGGGAAGGGCGCAGGCGACCGGACCGGCGATCCGCGGTGCCGCGGGTGGGGACGACCGCGTGCTCCGTCGCGCGCTCACGAGGACGACGCCTCGCGCACGAGGTGAAGGGTATCACGCTCGTCCCGGCGGCAGCTCCAGCCGGGGAAGACCACCGTGGTCGCCCCCGTCTCCTCGATGACGGCCGGGCCCTGGAACGGGGCATCGATGGGCAGGTACCCGCGGTCGTGGACCGGGACCGCGTCGATCGCTTCGTCGAACCAGACCCGGCGCCGCTCGATGATCCCGCCTTCGCTTCCGCCGCCGGCGGACCCGCCCACCTCCGCGACCGGCTCCGGCACCCGCGCCGGCACGATCCCGGCGAGTCGCGCGTTCACGATCTCGACCGGCTGGTCCTCGCTCGCGTGGCCGTAGAGCCTGGCGTAGGTGCGGTGGAACCCGGCGAGCACCGCATCGGCGGTGAGCGGCGCTTCCGGGACCGGGATCGGGATCTCGAACGCCTGCCCGAGATAGCGCATGTCGAGCGTCTCGCGGAACGCGATGACGCGGTCGTCGAACCCGTCTTCGTGCAGCCGCGCCCGCGCCCGCTCCCGCAGGTCCGCGAGCGACGCGGCGACCCGCTCGATCGCGTCGGAGGTGCACCCCAGCAGCAGGGTCTCGGCAAGGTCGTGACGGATCTCCGAGGTGAGAAGGCCCCACGCGGAGAAGTTGCCGGGGAACTTCGGGACCAGCACCCGGTCGATTCCGAGCTCGTCCGCAACCGTCGTCGCGTGCATCGGACCCGCTCCCCCGAACGCCATCAGCACGCACTCGCGCGGGTCGTAGCCGCGCGACATCGAGATCTCCCGGATCGAGGCCACCATCCTGGCGACCGCGATGCGCACCACGCCGGCCGCCATCCGGTGGGTGTCGTCGATGCCGGCGGCGCGCGCGAGCGCCTCGATGGCGCTCCCCACCCGCTCCATCGTGGGAACGATGCGGCCCCCGAGCCGGCGGCGCATCGCGAGCCGGCCGAGCCACAGGTTCGCGTCGGTCACGGTGACGTCGCGTCCGCCGAGTCCGTAGCAGATCGGCCCGGGGTTCGACCCCGCGCTCCTCGGTCCCACGTGGATCTGCCCTTCCGGCGACACCCACGCGACGCTCCCTCCGCCCGCCCCGACCGTGTTCATGTCGACCTGCGGGACCTTGAGGGGCATGTTCCCGATGAGGTTGTCGACGGTGACCCGGAGCTGCCCGTCGTGGACCAGGCACACGTCCGTGCTCGTGCCGCCCATGTCGCAGGTGATGACGCCGCCGAATCCGGCTGCGTTTGCCGCGCCGACCCCCGCCGTCACCCCGCCCGCGGGGCCGGAGAGGACGGTCTGAATCGGGGTCCGGCGCGCGCGCGCAAGCGGCATGACGCCGCCGCTCGAAGCCATGATGTAGAGCCTTGCCGCCTCGCTTCCGCGCCGCAGGGCGTTCTCGAGCACGGCGAGATAGCGGTCGAGGAGCGGCCCGATGAAGGCGTTGAGGACCGTCGTCGTCAGGCGCTCGAACTCGCGGTACTCCGGGACGACCTCGTGCGAGGGCGAGACGAAGACCCCGGGGAGCGCCTCCTCGAGGAGCGCCCGGGTCGCCTCCTCGTGGACCGGGTTGGCGTAGCTGTGCAGGTAGCACACCGCGACCGCGGCGACCTCCTCGCGGGCGAGGGCCTCGACGGCCGAGCGAAGGGCGGGCTCCGCCAGCGGTTCCAGCACCGTTCCCCCCGAATCGACCCGTTCCTCCACGTCGAAGCGAAGGGGACGAGGCACGAGCGGGGCCGGTTTCCGGAACGAAAGGTCGAAAAGGGTGTTCGGTGCCATGCGGCGCGTGCGGCCGATCTCGAGGAGGTCGCGGAATCCGCGCGTCGCGAGCACCGCCGTCCGCGCCCCCCGCCGCTCGAGGATTGCGTTCGTCCCGATGGTGGTGCCGTGCACCACCCGATCGAGCCCGCCGTCGGCCCCCGCCCCCGTCGTCGCCTCCTCCAGGCACTCGAGCACCGAGGCCGCCTCGTCTCCGCGCCGGGTGAGTGCCTTGGCCGCGGTGATCCGCCGGGTCGCGTCGTCGTAGACGACGACGTCGGTGAACGTACCGCCGATGTCAATGCCGATGATCCGCATTCCGATTCGCATTCCGGGGCGCCCGCGCCCCTCGATTGATCCAGGCCCGGTGCACCCGTCTTCAGTTCATCCGGGAAAGGATTCGGTCGACCGCGTCGAGCGCCGCGTCGACGTCCTGGTCGGTGTGAGCCATCGAGAAGTAGTGCCCGCCCCCGGGGCGGACGAAGATCCCTTCGTCGATGAGCTCGTGGTGGAGGCGCAGGAGCCGCGTCCGGTCCGCCTTGAGCGACGAGCGGTAGTCGTGGATCGGCTCCTCGGCAAAGACGAGGTGCCACATCGGACCCTCGCCGATCACCTGGGCGGCGATGCCTCGGCGCCGGACGATCTCGCGAAGCCCGTCCTTGAGCCGGTCGACCCGGGCGAAGAAGGGCTCGTAGGTCCCCGGGCGGCGGAGGGCGGCGAGCATCGCCCGGCCCGCCGCGCACGCGACCGGGTTGCCGAACCCGGTGCCGCTGAAGTAGACCGCGTCCGGCTCGCCCGCCCGCCGCGGGTCGCAGAGCGACAGGATGTCGTGCCGGCCCGCCACCGCGGCGAGGGGGAGACCGCCCCCCAGGCTCTTGCCGTAGACCGCGAGGTCCGGCACTACCCCGAAGCGCTCCTGGGCGCCCCCGAGCGCGTAGCGGAAGCCGGTGACCGTCTCGTCGAAGATGAGGACGAAGCCGAGCTCGCCGGCGAGGGCGCGGAGCCCTTCGAGGAAGCCCGGGCGCGGCCCCATGAGGCGCTGGCCGGGCTCGGCGATGACCGCCGCCACCGTGTCCCCGGCGTCGCGGAGCACCCGCTCGGTCGTCGCGAGGTCGTTGTAGGGCGCGACGAGGACGGTATCCGCAATGCAGCGCGGGATGCCGTTGGTGTCGGCGGCGGGCTCCGGATAGGGCGGCGGATCGGCCGGGCTGTAGCTCCACATCGCGTAGTCGTGGTGCCCGTGGTAGGCGCCCTCGAACTTGAGGATCTTCTCGCGCCCGGTGAAGGCGCGGGCGAGGCGAAGCGAAAGGAACGTCGCCTCCGCCCCGGACGAGGTGTAGCGGACGAGATCCGCGCAGGGGATGATCTCCCGGAGCTCCGCCGCGAAGCGGACGGCGGGGACGTTGGTGACGCTCAGGAAGTGCGACGCCCGGTCGATCTGCTCCTTGACCGCGGCCCGGATCCCCGCATGGTCGTAGCCGAGAAGGAGGGCGCCGCCCCCGCAGGTGAAGTCGATGAACTCGCGGCCGGCCGCATCGAAGAGGTGGGCGCCGCGCCCGTGGGAGAAGACGAGGGCGCGGTCGTCCGGGAGGCGGTGGCGGCCGAGCACCCCACCGGGCAGGCTCTCCGCCGCCTGGCGCAGGAGCGCGTCCTGGTGCTCGAGGTCGAAGTCGGTCATCGTCCGCAGGCGCCTGCGCCGGCGTCAGGAAGCGGGTTGCTGATCCGGGAGCGCGCGCGCTCGGCCCGCAATGGGCCGAACGTCCCCCATCGTCCACGCCGGCCCGATCCTCCCGTTTCCGGGGTTCCTGCGCACGAACCTGGCTTCGGTGGCAGCATGCCCGCCCTCAACGGGTCTTCGCCGGCGGGCCGTTCTTGATGGAGCGGATGCGGACCCGCGAGCCCTCGTCGGCCCGCAGGACCCGGTGCGCGCTCCGCCCGAGGGTGACCGAATCGGCCTGCCCCGGCCCGCTTCCATCGGTGGCCGGCCCTTCCGTCCACGCCCGGAGGCACGCCCCGGCCGGGGAGAGGATCTCGACGAGGTCGCCCGGCTCGACCGCAAGCCTCGCCATCGCCGAGTCCGGAAGGCGGCAGCGCCGCAGGCCCGCGCTCCCGTTCGGCTCGTCTTCGTACCGGACTCCGAGTTCCTGCCGCCCCCGGCGGTGTGCATTGCGGGCGGCGGCCGTCGCCTCCGCCTCGACCCGACCCGAGGCCATCACCACGCCGTAGTCCCGCTCCGCCGCCTCGGGGGTCAGATACCCGTCGCGGACATCGGCGAGGACCTCGTCCGGGTCGCGCTCCAGGGGGTCCCCCCAACCGCCGCCGCCCGAGGAGCGAAGACTCACGATGTCGCCGCGCCGCAGGCGGAAGCCCGCAACCTTGCCGGGGGTCTCCGACGGTGCGATCTCGCGTCCGTCCCGGATCACCAGGAACTCGTTCGGCGCCCCGGAGCCGCCGCCCATGACCCCGAACGGCGGCACCACGTTCTTGTCCGATGCGACCGAGAGGAGTCCCGTCTCGGACAGCACCCGGATGTCGCGGCGAAGACCGAACCCGCCCCGGTAGCGCCCCGCGCCGCACGAATCCGTGCGGATCTCGCAGCTCTCGACAAGGAGCGCGCAGGTGTGCTCGACCGACTCCGCCGGCTGGATGGATCCGAAGTCGCCTTCCGCGAAGTTCCGCACCGCGCTGTTGCCGTCGCCTTGCGCGGTCGCGCCGGTGCCCCCTGCGGGGTACTCGTAGAAGAGGTAGGGCTCTTCGTCCCGCGGGTCGTCGCCCGCGATGTAGGTGTGATTCGAGGTCCCCTTGATGTCGCCCGCCATCGTCTCCGGCGCGAGCTGTCCCATCGCGCCCAGCACCGCGGAGATGGCGGCGTTGCGCACCTCCGAGGAGCCCGCGCACGAGGCCGGGTAGCGGGCGTTGAGGAAGCTCCCCTCGGGGATGCGGACGTCGATCGGGCGGAAGTTGCCGTGGTTGATCGGCTGCCCCGGGTCGAGAAAGGTCTTGAGCACGATGAACACGCCGGTCGCGGCATTCGCGGGGCCGCTGTTGCCGGGACCGAAAACCTGCGCGGAGGAGCCCGCGAGGTCAACGGTGAGCGAGTCGCCGTGCACCTCGACGGTGGCGCAGGCCTTGACCGGATCCGTGCCCGAGGCGGGGGGGTCGAGGTAGTGCTCGTACGCGTACTCGCCGTCCGGGAGGGCCGCGATCCGCGACCGCATGCGCTGCTCCGCCCGGTCGAGGAGGCGCCGGGTTGCGGCCTGGACGGTGGCGAGGCCGTGCTTCGCGACGATCTCGTGGATGCGCCGCTCCGCCACCTTGCACGTCCCCCAGGTGGACATGAAGTCGCCGCGGCGCTCACGCGGCACCCGCATGTTGGCGAACATGAGGTCGAGCACCCCCCGCACGAGCTCCCCGCGGCTCGCCACCTTGAGGATGGGGATGCGGATTCCGTCGTGGAAGATCTCGGTCGACTTTCCGGAGATGCTTCCCGGGGTGGTGCCCCCGACGTCTCCCCAGTGCGCGCGCACGACCGGGAAGAGGGCGAGCGTGTCTTCTACGAAGACGGGGAAGACCATCGCGATGTCGTTGAGGTGGGTGCCGCCCGTGTAAGGGTCGTTGTGCAGGAAGACGTCGCCCGGATGGATGTCCCCGTCGAAGTGGGTGAGCATCTCGCGAACCGACCACGGGACGGGGAAGATGTGCGACGGGTTGTCCTCGGCCTGGGCGACGATCTGCCCCTCGCCGTCGACCAGCACGCAACTGAAGTCGTGCGCCTCGTGGATGATGGAGGAGTAGGCGGTGGCGACGAGGTTCGCCCGCATCTCGCGCACCACGGAGACGAGGGTCTCCTGGAGGAGCTCCAGGGTGATCGCGTCGATGTCTCCCGTGCTCACTTCGAGGGTCCGTCCTTCCTGCCCGTTGAACGCGTCGTGGATGGGATCGAGCGGGCCGCCGGCCGTCCGGGGCGCGAGCCGGGGCGGTACCCGCGGAAGGCTATGCGGTCCGTAGCGATTTTGTCAACAATCGACTATTTCGCCGGACCGTCGGCATGCCGCGCGGGCGGGCCGGAAGGGTGCGCTCGAAGTGGGGGAGCGCGTGCTTCCGGGGGGGAACGGCGAGTCCGGGGGCGCCGGCATCGCGTCCGCCCGGGTCCGGGCGCGCGCCCGGCCTCCGGCGCGGGTCAGTCGACTATCGCCCGGAGCTGGAGCTCGAGTCCATCGCGGATGTGGGCGATCATCGCCTCGGCGGCGGCCGCGGGCGGGTCTTCACGCATGGCGGCCAGCAATGCCTCGTGCTCGTGCAGGGTTTCGCCGAGGTTCGCGTTCTCGATGGCGGCGAAGATCCGGATCGAGAAGCTGCGGTTCCAGATCCCGTCGAAGCTGCGGAGCAGGTACTCGTTGCCGGACTCCTCCACCACGCAGCGGTGGATGCGCCGGTTGGCGTGGAAGTACTCCTCCACGCTGCCGCCTCGAATGGACTCCTCGGTCTCGACGGTCCGCCCGATCCGCGCGAGCGCCGCCGCGTCGCGACGCTCGGCGACGATCCGGGCCGCGTGCCCCTCGATCGCTTCGCGTGCCTGGTAGATGTCGCGGACCTCGCGCTCGGAGATGTCGCGCACCGTGAATCCGGAGGCGCCCGCCCGCACCAGGATGCCCTCGCGCTCGAGGTGGAGGAGGGCCTCGCGGACGGGGGTGCGCGAGACGTTGATCTCGTCCGCGACCCGTTCCTGCACGATGCGCTCGCCGGGCTGGAGCGCGCCCGCGAGCACCGCATCGAGCACCTGACGGTAGACCTCGTCGGCGAGGCGCCGCCGGTCGGGCTCGATTCCCCGAAAGGGGCTCCTCCCTGCTTCATCGGGAGCAATTTCGCGCGGGTTCCGCTTCGTACGGGTCTCGGACATGTCCGGGTCGGAGCCTCCTCGGGGCCGCCACTTGGGTGGAACTACTATAGCCATTGCCACCCCCCGTACGCTCGGGGGTTGGCATCGATCTGTACAATGGATACAGTATTCAAATTCCTTGGGGAGCCCTTTCGATGTGCGGAATTGCCGGGCGGATCCTCCACGCCCCCGGCCCGGTGGGCCGGGATCTGGTGGAGCTGATGGACGCGCAGGTTCACCGGGGGGCGGACTCCACGGGGTTCGCCCTGTACGGCCCGCCGCGCGACCGGGGCTTCGTCGTGCGGGCGGTTGGCATGGACCGTGCCGCCCTCGGCCGCGACCTCGATGACTTCCTCGCCATTCTTCGCGACCACGGCTCGGATCTTCTCGAAGACCCGACCTGGGACGGCGCGGACACGCGCCACGTCTCGGTGCGCATGGTGGTCGGGGACATTCGCGACCTCGCCCGCTGGTCGCGCGATGCGGACGGCATTTCGGAGCGGTTCGAGATCCAGTCCGTCGGCCGTTCGCTCGAAGTGGTCAAGGATGTCGGCACGTCCGCGGAGGTCGCGGACAAGCACGGGGTGCGCGACTTCCGTGGCACCCATGGCCTCGGCCACGCGCGCCTCGCCACCGAATCATCCGTCTCGCCCACCGCGAGCCATCCCTTCTGGGCGCGTCCCTTTCCCGATGTCGCCATCGTCCACAACGGCCAGATCACCGACTACTACCTGTGGCGGAACCGCCTCGAGCGTCGCGGATATCGATTCATGACCGAGAACGACAGCGAGCTCATCGCGGTGTGGATCTCCGACCGGATGCGTCACGGAACGTCCAAGCCGGACGCGCTCGGGCAGTCGATCCGGGAGATCGACGGAGTCTTCACCTACCTCATCGCGGACGAGCGGAGCATCGGGTTCGCAAAGGACCGCTGGGCCATCAAGCCGCTGGTGGCGATGGGCGAAGCGCCCGAGCTCGCGGTGGCGACGGAGGAGCAGGCGGTGCGGCGCATCTACCTCGAGGAAGGCGACGTCATCAACTACGACGGTCCCGCCATGACCCGGACCTGGCCGGCTTCCCTTCCGGATGCTCCGATCGTGGAGGCCGCCGCGTGAGCGCGACGGACAGAGCGAACCGGATTGAGCTCCAGGCCGCCGACCGACCTATCCGGGAAGTGAACGACGAGATTCGTGCCGCCCTTGCGGACGGTCGCGAGGTGTTGGTGCGCGATGCCCGTTCCCGGCACAACCTCGGGGTCGGCCTCCCTTCCGCCTCGCGGGTCCGCTTCGAGGGGAGTGTCGGCTACTACTGCGGCGGCCTCAACGACGGGGCCATGATCGAGATCGAGCGCAACGCCGGCTGGGGCGTCGGGGAGGCGATGGCGCGCGGCGAGATCGTCGTCGGCGGATACGCCGGGATGGCGGCTGGCGCCTCCATGCGGGGCGGGTTGCTGCACATTCGAGGCGATGCCGGCCCGCGCTGCGGGGTGGCGATGAAGGGCGGCGACATCATCGTCGAGGGCCGGATCGGCTACCTCTCCGGCTTCATGGCCCATGCCGGCCGGCTCATCGCCCTTGGCGGAGCCGGGGAGGCGTGCGCGGACTCGCTCTGGGGCGGGGAGGTGTGGCTCGCCGGGCCGGCCGAGTCGCTCGGTGTCGACGCCCGCATCGAGGAGCCGGGCGCCGAGGAGGTCGAGTCCGTCGAGGCGCTCCTCGCCTCGCGCGGGCTCGGGGACTCGGGCCGCGACTGGCGCAAGGTCGTGTCCGAGCAGCGCCTGTGGCACTTCGAGAGCCGGGACGCCAAGGCCTGGTTGATGATCTGAGCCTCGTTCGGTCCGCCGCGAGCAACAGTGGGAACACCGGGACGTTGACTTGAAAGCACCCTACGAGTACCCCTTCGACCCGCCGTCCGAGGACGCCGTCGCCATGCGCGACGGCGCGATCGAGGGGCGGACGGCCGGCTCGCCGGACGCCTACGACGCCGGGGAGTCGGCCAGGTGGTCGCCCAAGGCGATCGCGGACGTGCACGCGATGGCCCAGCTCGGCCGCTACCAGCTCCGCGGCTACAACACGTTCAGCCGGCGAATGCCGAGCTTCGACGATCTCGTTTTCGTGCCCGCCACCATGACCCGGCTGCCCCTCGAGGGGTATCGCGAGAGCTGCGAGACCGCGACCGTGCTCGGCGATCGCCCCGGGCTCGTCTCGGAGCCGCTCCGGCTCGACATCCCCATCTACATCGCGTCCATGTCGTTCGGGGCGCTATCCGCCAATGCCAAGGCGGCCCTCGGCTACGGCGCCTCCAGGGTAGGCACCATGACGTGCACCGGGGAGGGCGGCATGCTGGAGGACGAACGGGAGGCATCGACGACCCTCGTCTACCAGATGACCCCTTCGCGCTACATGCTGGATCTCGAACACCTGCGCATGGCGGACGCGATCGAGCTCGCGGTGGGGCAGGGCGCGAAGCCGGGGACGGGGGGCGTGCTCCTCGGCATGAAGGTCTCGGAGCGGGTCGCCCGCATGCGCTCGCTCCCGGTGGGGGTCGACCAGCGCTCGACCGTTCGCCATCCCGACTTCCTCGGGGCGGACGACCTCCAGGTGAAGATCGAAGAGCTGCGGGAGGCGACCGGCTACCGGGTGCCGATCTTCCTCAAGATGGGGGCGACCCGCCCCCGCTACGACGTCGCCATCGCGGCCAAGGCGGGCGCCGACGTGATCGTGGTGGACGGTGCCGAGGGCGGCACGGGCGCCTCGCCGGAGCTTCTCCTCGACCACACCGGCATCCCCACCGTGTCCGCGATCCGGGCCGCCCGCGAGGCCCTCGACGAGTGCGGGATGTCCGGCAAGGTCTCCCTGGTCGCCGCGGGCGGGATCCGGTCCGGGACGGACGCCGCCAAGTGCCTGGCGCTCGGGGCGGACGCGGTCATGGTCGGGACCGCCGCCCTGATGGCGCTCGGGTGCAACTCCCCGCGCTACCTCGCGGACTACGAGACCCTCGGAACCTCGCCCGGCCGCTGCCACCACTGCCACACGGGCCTGTGCCCGGTGGGAATCACCACCCAGGAGCCACACCTCGAAGAGCGCCTCGACGTCCCCGGCGCGGCGGAGCGGGTGGCGCGGTTCCTCACCGCGATGACGATGGAGATCACCCTGCTTGCCAAGTCCTGCGGCAAGTCCTCGGTGCACAACCTCGAGGTCGAGGATCTTCGCGCCCTCTCCCTCGAGGCGTCCGCGTTCACCGGCGTGCGCCTCGCCGGCATCGACCGCCCCTTCACCTGGTAGTCCGAGCGCTCGGGGCCGGGCGCCGCGCTCGCGGTCCCTGGAGCGCGTGTCCGGAATCAGCCGAGGATCCCGGGCAGCTCGAGGCGGTGCTCGCGCGCGCAGTCGATCGCGACCTCGTATCCGGCGTCCGCGTGCCGCATGACTCCGGTCGCGGGGTCGTTCCACAGCACCCGCTCGATCCGGCGCGCCGCCTCGTCGGTGCCGTCGCAGCAGATCACCATGCCGGCATGCTGGGAATAGCCGATCCCGACCCCGCCCCCGTGGTGAATTGACACCCAGGTCGCCCCCGACGCGCAGTTCAGCATCGCGTTCAGGAACGGCCAGTCCGATACCGCGTCCGAGCCGTCCTTCATCGCTTCGGTCTCGCGGTTCGGCGAAGCGACCGAGCCGCCGTCGAGGTGGTCGCGCCCAATGACGATCGGGGCATTCAGCGCCCCGTACTTCACCATCTCGTTGAACGCGAGGCCGAGGCGGTGGCGCTGCCCGAGCCCCACCCAGCAGATCCGCGCCGGGAGCCCCTGAAAGCGGATGCGCTCGCGCGCCATGTCGAGCCAGTTGTGCAGGTGCGCGTCGTCCGGGATGAGCTCCTTCACCTTCTCGTCGGTGCGGTAGATGTCCTCCGGATCGCCGGAGAGCGCGCACCAGCGGAACGGTCCGATGCCCCGGCAGAAAAGGGGCCGGATGTACGCCGGAACGAAGCCCGGGAATGCGAAGGCGTTCTCCAGCCCTTCCTCCCTGGCCACCTGGCGGATGTTGTTGCCGTAGTCGAGGGTCGGGACCCCCGCGTTCCAGAACGCGACCATGGCTGCGACGTGCTCCTTCATCGATGCCCGCGCGGCGGTCTCCACCGCCCCGGGATCGCGCTCGCGCCGTTCGCGCCACTCGCCGAGCGACCAGCCCCGCGGCAGGTAGCCGTTGATCGGATCGTGGGCCGAGGTCTGGTCGGTGACGATGTCCGGCTTCGGCCCGCGCTGCGCGAGCTCGGGAAAGACGTCCGCCGCGTTGCCGAGGAGGCCCACGGAACGCGCCTCGCCGGCCGTGGTCCAGCGCCCGATCATCTCGAGCGCCTCGTCGAGATCGGTCGCTTGCTCGTCGAGGTAGCCGGTGCGGAGCCGGAACTCGATGCGGCCCGGATCGCACTCAACGACGAGACACGAGGCCCCCGCCATCACTGCCGCGAGCGGCTGGGCGCCGCCCATGCCGCCGAGGCCCGCGGTGAGGATCCACCGTCCCCGCAGATCGCCTCCGTAGTGCTGCCGGCCCGCCTCGACGAAGGTCTCGTACGTGCCCTGCACGATGCCTTGCGAGCCGATGTAGATCCACGAGCCCGCCGTCATCTGCCCGTACATCATCAGCCCCTTGCGGTCGAGCTCGTGGAAGTGCGACCAGTCGGCCCAGTGCGGGACGATGTTCGAGTTGGCGATGAGCACCCGCGGGGCGTCCGGGTGGGTGCGGAACACTCCGACGGGCTTGCCGGACTGGACGAGCAGGGTCTCGTCGTTGCAGAGCGACCGCAGGGCCGCGACGATGCGGTCGAAGTCGTTCCACGTGCGTGCGGCGCGACCCGTGCCGCCGTAGACCACCAGCTCGTCGGGGTTCTCCGCCACGTCGGGGTGCAGGTTGTTCATGAGCATCCGAAGCGGCGCTTCGGTCAGCCACGACCTCGCGGTGATCTCGGGTCCGGTCGGAGGGAAGACATCGCGCCGGTTGCGACGGGAAGCGTTCATTGCGGGTCTCCGTGATGCCCTTGGGCAGACCGCGGGCTCGCCGCCCGTGCGGGGTCGATTCATTGCGGCGAACGGAACCGGCCGGCGAGAGTCGGGTGTGCCGTTTGAGATGCATTATGCCTAGGTCTTATCTATTATATCTAGACATAAATGGATGAGCGCAGTCTCGAATGAGTCCCTTCCCGTTCTCCGCTCGGCAATGAGCGCGCGCGGCTCGTACCTCGAGATCAAGCATCACGTTCTCGGGAAGATACGCGGCGGCGACTGGCCTCCCGGCACCCTGGTCCCCAAGGAGCGGGAGCTGGCGGAGGCGTTCGGGTGCGCGCGGATGACGGTGCACCGCGCGCTCCGGGAGCTGGCCGAGGAAGGGGTGGTCGAGCGCCGCCGCCGGTCCGGCACCCGGGTCGCATTGCAGACCACGCGCAGCGCGATGCTGGAGATCCCGCGGGTCGACCACGAGATCGAGCGCCAGGGGGCGACCTACCGCTACCGGCGCCTGGCCCGCCGGCTCGTCCTTCCGAACGACGCGGTGGCCGGTCACCTCGGGCTCCCCGCGACCCGACAAGCGCTTCGAGTCGACTGCCTGCACTTCGCCACCGACGTTCCGTTCCAGCTCGAGGAGCGGTGGATCAACCTCGACGCGGTGCCGGACGCGCGCGCGGAGTCGTTCCGCGACACCCCTCCCAACGTCTGGCTGCTCGAGCGCCGGCCGTGGTTCGAGGCGGAGCACGTGATCAGCGCCGCCGGGGCGTCGGCGCGGCATGCCGAGCGGCTGAATCTGGCGGTCGGAGATTCCCTCCTGGTGGTGGAACGGCGGACGTGGAACGATACCGGCGTGATCACCTACGTTCGCATGCTGCACCCCGGCCGCTTCTACCGTCTGCGAACGAGTGCCGGTCCGGCGCCGCGGGCGCCGGGACCGGCGGGGCACGCGAGCTTCGGGCCGCAGGTTCCGCTCCCCTCGACGCCATGAGGGCACTTCCCGCGCAGCGGTCGGTCTGCCGCGAACGGTCGTCCGACCGTCTCCGGCATGGCCGGTCGACGCGGCCGATGCACGACCCTCGTCCGGAATCCGACGGCCGGGGGGCAGGATGAGCGAACCGTCGGTCACGGTTCTCGCGCCCGGAACGGTTACCCTCCGCGACCTTCGCGCGGTGCACGGGTCGGATGCGCCGATGCGCCTCGACCGCAGCGCGCGAGCCGCCGTCGACGCGGCCGCCCGGCGGGTCGAGGAAGCGGCCGCCGGCAACCACCCCGTCTATGGCGTCAATACCGGATTCGGGAAGCTTGCGG
The DNA here is from genome assembly GCA_026712715.1 of Immundisolibacterales bacterium. Classification (GTDB taxonomy): domain Bacteria; phylum Pseudomonadota; class Gammaproteobacteria; order HK1; family HK1; genus JAJDXW01. The sequence goes on from JAPOPW010000026.1 coordinate 26,609, forward strand.
CGGTCAAGATTGCGGCCGAGGACACGGCCCGACTTCAGCGCAACCTCGTCCTCTCGCACTCGAGCGGGGTGGGGTCGCCGACGCCGCCCGAGATCACCCGACTGATGATGGTGCTGAAGCTGCTGTCGCTCGGTCGCGGCGCTTCCGGCGTGCGGTGGTCCGTAATCGAGCTGATGGAAGACATGATCAACGAAGGCGTGCTCCCGGTCGTTCCCGAGCAGGGGTCGGTGGGCGCGTCGGGGGACCTCGCGCCGCTCGCCCATCTGGCGGCGGTGATGATCGGCGAGGGCGAGGCGACCCGTCGCGGCCGGACCCTGCCCGGCGCCGCCGCCCTCGCCGAGGCGGGGCTGGCGCCGATCGAGCTCGCGGCGAAGGAAGGGCTCGCGCTCATCAACGGAACGCAGTTCTCGACCGCGCACGCGCTCGCGGCGCTGTTCGCGGCGTGGCGCAATGCCGAGGCCGCAGTGGTGACCTCGTGTCTTTCGACCGACGCGATGATGGGCTCCACGGAGCCGCTCCACCCCGGCATTCATGCATTGCGCGGCCACGCGGGCCAGATCGACGTCGCGCGGGCGATGCGCGCGCTCATGTCCGGCTCGGCGATCCGGGAGAGCCACCGCGAAGGAGACCCTCGGGTCCAGGACGCCTACTGCATCCGTTGCCAGCCGCAGGTCACCGGCGCCTGCGTCGATCTTCTCCGTCAGGCGGCGCGCACGCTCACCATCGAGGCCAACGCCGTCACGGACAACCCGCTCGTGCTCGCAGACGGGGTTGTCGCCGGCACCCGAATTCTCTCCGGCGGCAACTTCCATGCCGAGCCGGTGGCGTTCGCGGCCGACCAGATCGCGCTCGCGATCGCCGAGATGGGTTCCATCGCCCAGCGCCGGGTGGCGCTGATGGTCGATCCGACGCTCTCGTACGACCTTCCGCCTTTCCTCACGCCCGAGCCCGGCCTCAACTCCGGATTCATGAGCGCAGAGGTCACCGCGGCGGCCCTGATGAGCGAGAACAAGCACCTTGCGAACCCCTGCTCGACCGATTCGACGCCGACCAGCGCCAACCAGGAGGACCATGTGTCGATGGCGGCCCACGGCGCGCGCCGGCTGGCCCGGATGAACGCCAATCTTGCGAACATCCTCGGGGTGGAGCTGCTGTGCGCCGCGCAGGGAATCGAGTTTCGCGCGCCGCTCGCGACCAGCGTCCCGCTCGCTCGCGTGATCGAACGGCTCCGCCGGGAGGTGACGTCCCTCGGAAGCGACCGCCCGCTCGCTCCCGACCTCGCGCGGGCGGCGAGGCTCGTCGCCACCGGGGAACTCGCGAGCGCCACCGGCGAAGCGCCGCTGCCGGGTCTTTGACCGCACTTCTTCGTCGGTCCTCCGTGCGGCCGCGAAATCCCGGCGTCGAAGCCCGAGAAGACTCGCAGAATCCTCCGGGCGGGCGAAGAAGCGAACGGGCGAAGAAAACGGCTGGAATGGTGCCGCCGCGAGGAACGCTGTTTGCCCGTCTCGATCTGTCCCCGCCGGGGCCGGACGCGTACTTCAACCGTCTCGCGACGGTACCGGGCGCGCGAGTCTCCTCAGGCGGCGTTGCGCTGCCGCCAGTCCTCGATGTACTCGATGCACTCGTCCGCGTCGGAGACGTCGGCGTAGCGCCGCGACATGTCGCGCAGGTTGTCCCGGTGCGGCCCCTCGTCGTGATCCCCGACGCAGTCTTCGGGGACGATGGTGCGGAAGCGGTGGCTGAAGCTGTCGCTCACCGTGGCGCGGATGCAACCGCTGGTCACGCAGCCGGTGACGATGACCGTGTCCACCCGCTGCTTGACGAAGTACGAGGCGACGGTGGTGTCGAAGAAGATCGAGCCGGCGGACTTGCAGATTCGGATGTCGTGTTCGGGGTCGTAGATGCGCGGGTCGAGCTCGGTGCACGGGTGGCCGTGAATGAACGTCTTGCGCACCGCCTCGACCTTCCAGTAAGGCATCTCGTCCTCGTTGTGGTAGGCCGTGTAGCAGTTGGCGACCGGCACGCCGCACTTGCGCGCCTTCTCGAGCAGGCGTTGGGTGTTCTCCACCCCGCGCGTGACCAGCGGCGCCCCTCCCAACGGGTACTGGGCGTCCGTGAATCCCACCTGATAGTCCACCACCACGATCCCGGGCTTGTGGCCGAAGCCGACGGGCACCTGTGCGTAGCTGCGCTTCTCGTATACGTCCGCCATGGCGGGGCTCCCTGCAACGGGTGAAATCACCGACTCCATCATAACCAACGTGAGCGGTTGCCGCGGAGCGCGGAGGGCCGGGCAATCGGCCCGGGCGGCGCGGTCGCGCCGGGGCGTAGAATCGACGCCGATGACGACCACCCGCTGCGGGCAGCCGGCCACCGCCGGATGCCCCGGCGGAAGACGGGGAGGAGGTGGCCCAATGCTCTCGAAGGAACAGATCGAATCGTTCTGGCGCGACGGATTCATCGTCGCCAAGGACGCGGTGAACGCGCGCCAGCTCGCGGCCCTTCGAGAGGTGCTCGCCGGGTGGGTCGACGAGAGCCGCGTACACGAAGCGCCATTCGGGGAGCCGACCGTCGACGGGCGCCCGCGCTTCGACCTCGCGCCGGAGCACACCGCCGCCGCGCCTGCCCTTCGCCGGGTCAACAACCCGAGCGAGGTCGACGACGCGTACATGGAGGCGATGCGCGACTCGGCGATGACCGACATGGTGGCGGACCTCATCGGGCCCGACGTCAAGCACCACCACTGCAAGATCAACCTCAAGCTTCCCGGCTCCAACACCGAGGTCCGCTATCACCAGGACTTCGCCTACACGCCGCACACGAACGACGACGTCGTCACCGCCCTCCTCATGGTCGACGACATGACCCCGGAGAACGGCTGCCTGATGGCGGTGGCGGGGAGTCACCGCGGGCCGATGCTCTCCCTCTTCGAAGGCGATCGCTTCACCGGCTTCGTCGCCCCCGAAGAGGAGCGGTCCCTGCGGGCACACGAAGAACCGATACTCGGTCGCGCAGGCGACGTGTGCCTCATGCACACCCGGCTCGCGCACGGCTCGGAGCCGAACCGTTCCCCTTCTTCGCGCGGACTCTACATCTGCGTCTACAGCGCCGCGGACGCCTTCCCGATCGCCCGCAACCCGATGCCGAGCCGCAACGAAGGCATGATCGTGCGCGGCCGCCCGACCCGCCGCGCCCGCCTCTGCGAGGCGACCGTCGAGCTTCCCGAGCAGCCGATCCGCGCATCCTTCTTCGCGGTCCAGGAAGAGGCGAGCACCGCTCCCTCCATTCCCGGTTCCGGGCGCTGAGACGAAGGCTATTCCGTCGCGCGGTCGAGGAGCGGGGCTGGAGCGATCCCTGCTACGCGGCGGGGTTGGACCTGGCGGGACCGGGCGGCCCGCTCGAAGGCGTTTCGAGAATTCGGAGGATCAATGAATACCGTACCCCCTGACGGCGCTCCGCGGTCGAACTGGTTCGTTGGCGCGAGCTGGGGCGAGGAGAGCGGGGATCAGACCCTGCGCTTTCTGCAAGAAGGAATCTGGGAGAACGGATACGACGACAGGTATCTCGATCGGGTAAGGGCCATGCGCGCGGGGGATCGGATCGCGATCAAGTCAACCTACACCCGCAAGCACGACCTTCCCTTCGACAATCGCGGCGCGAGCGTTTCGGTCATGGAGATCAAGGCGACCGGGACAATCACCGAGAACCCGAACGACGGCAAGCGGGTGCAGGTCGAATGGCTAGCTCCGCAAGATCCCCCGCGCGAGTGGTACTTCTACACGAATCGACGAACGATCTGGCGCGTGACTCCCAGCGAGTGGAAGACGGACGGGCTCCTACGATTCGCTTTCGAGGGCAGGTCGCAGGACATCGATCGCTTCCGCAGCGACCCGTACTGGCGCGAGCGGTACGGGTCCGATGCCAGCGAACGATTTCATTGGACGGAGTTCTACGAGGCAGTCGCCGAGAAGCTGCTCGCATACCGGAACGATCGGCGCCCCCTCGTCGAGGGCATTCGCGAGATCGCGGACCGCCGTCCCCTGTTGTCTTACCTCCAGGAAAAATTCTCGGACGGCCGCGTAGGCCCGTTGACGGATATCTGTCCGTTCACGGCCATGGGCACGTTCAATCGCTCCGTGACCGGCGCCAACCGAAGGGAAATCGCGGCCGAGATGGCGGAGCTGCTCGGGGTCCAGGTACCAGTTCCGAATTCGGTCGATGGGATACCCTTCCTCAACAATCAGAGATCGTGGTTCTATAGCTACGCGAAGTCTCGCGGAGACGGTGACATCGATGCGCTCTGGCGCGTGTTCGCGGCGGCGAGCCGTTTCGTGGATTCGGATCAGCCCGAGCGACGCGCGGAGCTGGCGGTGGCGTACGATGAAGCCACAAAGGTCCGGGGGGTGGCGTGGAATCTGTCGGTAGGTCTCTTCTGGGCGCATCCGTGGGACTTTGTCACGCTCGACGTCCCCTCGCGGAGCTACCTGTCGGACCGGCTTCGTTTGATGCTGCCAGGCGCGGGCCGGCAGCGTCCGCTCGACGGCGAGAGCTACCTGAAGCTCCTGGATGACCTGAAAATCCGCTTTGAAGAGGAGAGCTATCCGGTCCACAGCTTTCCGGAGCTCTCGTACGAAGCCTACCGCGCTCGGGGTTCGGACAACCCGCCACGGACCGGCAACGAAGACGGCGAACTCACGGACGACAATCCCTCCATCCCGGAGGTCGTGCCACCGCTCCCTCCGATCGAGCCGTACTCGATCGACGACGTGCTCGCGGACGGCTGCTTCCTCGAACGCGGCGAGATCGAGCGCCTGATCGAACGCCTCCGGACGAGGAAGAACCTCATCCTGCAAGGGCCGCCGGGTACGGGCAAGACATGGATCGCGAGGCGTCTCGCGTTCGCGCTCATGGGGGAGAAGGACGAGGACAAGGTCCGCACCGTCCAGTTTCACCCGAATCTCTCCTACCAAGACTTTGTCCGGGGCTGGCGGCCGGCGGGGGACGGGAGGCTCGAGCTGGCCGATGGCGTGTTCATGGAGGCGATCCAGAACGCGTCCGAGAATCCGGCGGCGAAGCTCGTGGTGGTGGTCGAGGAGATCAACCGCGGGAATCCCGCGCAGATCTTCGGCGAGCTGCTGACGCTCCTCGAAGCGGGCAAGCGAACCCCCGGCGAGGCCATCGAGCTTTGCTATCCGGACGCGGACGGGAAGCGGCGGCCGGTCCACATCCCCGAGAACCTCCACGTCATCGGAACGATGAACATCGCCGATCGGTCTCTCGCCTTGGTGGACCTCGCGTTTCGCCGCCGCTTCGCCTTCGTCACCCTCGAGCCCAAGCTCGGAAAGGCGTGGCGCGATTGGGTGGTCCAGGAAGGGGGCGTCGATCCGGAGCGGGTCGAGGATATCGAGCACCGGATCACCGATCTCAATGAGAGGATTGCCGGGGACCCGAGCCTTGGCAAGCAGTTCCGGGTAGGCCACAGCTACGTGACCCCCACGCACCGCATCGAGGACGGGGCCACGGGGGATTGGTTCCGGCAGGTCGCGGAGACCGAGATCGGTCCGCTTCTGGAGGAGTATTGGTTCGACTCGCCCGAGAGGGCGAACGAGGCGGTGGAGAGGCTCGTCGCGGGATGGTGACCGCGGTCGCCACCGCACCCGCTGCCGCGACGAAGGACGACGGTGCCGGATATGTCGGCCGTATCCCGGTCCGAAACCTCTGGCTCCTCATGCTCTACGCCTCCGACCTGTTCCGGATGAACGGAACGGACGACGTAGCGCCGGAAGACGATTCCGACGAGCTGCCGGATCTCGTCGGCGAGATCCTGGCCCACGCCGTTGAGAAACGGCAGAGGCGCCAGCTCAGTCTGGGCTACCGTTCCCGGCGCGACGTCCTGCACCGGGTGCGGGGGCGGATCGACGTTCTCGCGACGGAACGCCGGCAGCTCCTTGCGCGAGGCCGGGTAGCCTGCCGCTTCGACGAGCTGACCATCGACACCCCTCGGAACCGGTTCGTCCGGGCGGCGCTGGATCGGATTGCCCGACTCGTCCGGCGGCCGAACTTGGCCCATCGCTGCCGGGGGCTCGCAAGTGACCTGAAGACGATGGGGGTCGGTGGTCACCCCCCGACCCCGGCCGAGGTGAGGGCGGAACGCTTCGGACGGCACGATGCGAACGATCGCTTCATGGTGGCCGCTGCCAAGTTGGCGTTCGACCTCGCCCTGCCCACCGAGGCGGCCGGCGCCAGCGCACTGCCTCGTCCCGGCCGCGAAGAGCGATGGGTACGCCGTCTGTTCGAACGGGCGGTGGGCGGGTTCTACGACATCGTTCTGAGCGGGCAGGGATGGCGGGTTGAGCCGGGCGGGACGAGGCTCCGCTGGCCGGTCGAGCGCAGCACGCCGGGCATCGGCAAGATCCTGCCGGCCATGCGCACCGACATCGTGCTCGAGCATCGCCCGTCCGGTCGCAGAGTTGTCATCGACACGAAGTTCACCTCCATCCTGACGAGCGGCTGGTATCGGGAAGAGACCCTTCGTAGCGGCTACCTCTATCAGGTATACGCCTATCTCCGTTCTCAGGCCGGCCGGGGGGACCCGATTGCGGATCGGGCCGAGGGTCTGCTGCTGCACCCCTCCGTCGGGGGGAGCGTCGACGAAACGGCGGTGATCCAGGGGCATGCCATCCGATTCGCCACCGTGGATCTGGCGGCGCCAAGCGCGACGATCCGCCGTCAACTGCTGAAGGTGGTCGAGCCTCCGCTCGACATCCGGGAGAGCGCGAGCGCGGGAGGCTCCGCTCGCGCGGGCGGAGCGACGGCCGAACAGACGCGTTGACACCAACTTTGCCGGTCGACGGATCGAGTACCACCCTCACGACGCGATCTCGATGCGAGCCCCCTCATGGTGTCGGGCGTCCGCGATCGCCAGGCGTCGTGTGGCGAGTCGAGTCCAAGCGTGGCCCGTTCACGGGCAACCGGCCCTCCCGGACCGCCGGTGCCGTCCGGACTGAAGCGGGTTCGGACCGAGGTGAACTCTCCCGGACGGCTTCGGTGGGTCGGCGGCCGGCACAGGGGCCGGAGGGGACTCCGCGAGGGGAGGCTCTGGTGGTCAGCGTCAGACCTTTTTTTTGAAAATCCAATTGTCGTAGGCCAGCTCTGGCGCGCTCCGCGGCGGAACTGCTGGGGAATCGGTCTACCGGCGGTGTCCCACGAATTCGTGTACCGTCAGTCCGACATCGCGCGCGATGCGGCGAAGCAGGATCGGCGACAGGTCGCGACCGCCGTGAACCGGTACGGTGGTTGCGCGACCGTCCGCATGGCGGAACCGTTTGTGCGAACCGCGCTGACGGACTTCCGAGAACCCGAGCGCAACGAGAATGGCGATCGCTTCGCGGGGCTTGAGGACGGGAACTGGCGGCAAGCGAGTTCAGGCCACGATGACGGTCTGCGTCCCAACGAACTCGCCCGCCATCGCGGGCATCCCTTCCTCGAGAATCATGGCGATGACTTCCCTGAGGTTGGCGTTGAGCTCGTCCAGTGTCTCGCCTTGGCTGTGCGCACCCGGAAACCCCGGAACGTATCCGACGTAAAGGCCCGTTTCCGGGCAGCGTTCCACGACCGCAGTGAAGGTATTCATCGCCGACAGAACCCATCCTGGATCACTTCGTCATTCTAGCCGCGCGCCTGTGAAGGGCAAATTTGGGAGTACGTGGGATAAGCAGGTCTCCGAGACGGACGAGGGCATGGCGCCGGATGGACCCGGTCGCCGCCGTGCAGCATTCATGGACAGACGTTCCGAACAGGCTCCGAACGCGGAAGTGGCAATGCTTCGTACCTTCAAGGGAACGGCGACGATCCGTGGTGATCGGACCAGCACGTCGGCGTGGGTAGCCTCGAAGTCCGAATTTTGTGACCATATACGCCATCCCACCACTTACGGCGTCCAGGATGATCGCAAAGCCTTACACCCCGCGCGCCGTACCCTCAGGAGCCCCCCATCTGCACGCGGGCGCCGCGGCCGAGAAGCAGATGGCGCACTACCTGCATCGCAGCTTAGTGAACGATCCGGAAGTGCACGTGCTTCACGGCTTGCGCCTGGAGGATCGAGAACAGCCGGAGCACGATGGCTCGCCCGGCGTATGCCAGATCGATCATCTGCTCGTGCATCGCTGGGGAATGTTCATTGTCGAGAGCAAGTCGGTGACCGAGGAGGTACGCATCCGGCCCGACGGCTCGGGCGGCGACGAGTGGTCCCGCGTGTACCACGGCCGCGAGAAGGGAATGCCCTCCCCGATCCGCCAAGCGGAGCGGCAATCCGAATTCCTGCGAACCATTCTGCAACGGAATCGGGAAGAGCTGCTCGGAAGGATGCCGTTCGGATTGCGCAACGTCGCCAAGGTCCTGAACGGGACGGACCAGCGCGGCTTCAAGTCTGTCCCGATCTAACTGGTTGTTGCCATTTCCGACCAAGGGAGAATCCAGCGGCTTGGTGGCTGGAAGGAGCGTTGTAAACCGTTCCGGGTATTCGTAACGAAGGCCGACGAAGTCCCCGACAAGATCAAGACGGAGCTGAAACAGCACCGCAAGGGCGCAAGCATGCTGAGAAATCAAGTCACGAGTGAATACGGCCTATGGAGCATGCAGGAGAGCGAAGCAACGCAGGTGGCCGAGTTTGTTGCCGAGCAGCATGCGGATCGCTCGCGAACCGCTCCGGTCCGCCCGAAACGGGTCGTCCCCGACGCTCCCCGCGATCCGTCCCGAGACATCGCCCCTGGCGGGCATGCAGCGCAGGTGGCCTGCAAGAATTGCGGAGCGACCGATCTCCACGGCAGCTTTCACTACGGTTACTACTGGCGGTGCGGCGTGTGTGACGAGACAACGAACATGCCCACCGTGTGCTCGTCATGCGGAACCAAAGGCCGGAACGGCAAGGGGGTGAGAATTCGCAAGAAGGGGAAGTATTTCTTCCGTGAGTGCGAGACCTGCGGAACCTCCGAGACGATTTGGATCGAGGAATGAACGGTAGCCGGCCGTGACGAAAGCCTCGATGCAAGGCAACGGCGTCGCGATGGGACGCGTAGCCGGGGTGGGCTCTGGAGACCGAGCCTGTCGGAGCATGCGCCGCCTGATTCATGGTCCGGGTGCCGTGTTGGATTGGTGTTGTTTCGACCATTACATTTTCCTAAAAACATTCCGTATTTTTTGAATCTATTATAATAAATTTCCAATTCTCGACTAGAACCGAGACTCATTGATGCGGGCGCGCGGGCACGTCCTCGCCCTGCTGCCTGGTCGCGGAGTAGGGCGGCGGATCTTCCTCGCGCACGCGCATGCGCGCCTCGCGGCGCCGGCGGACGATGCGGGCGACCGCCTGCAGGCGTTCGGTGACGGTGCGACTGAACCGGACCGGCTCGATCGCTTCGCGGACGTCGTCGGGGGTGAGTCCTTGCAGCACCACCGAAGCTGCGAGCGGCCGGGGCGGCGCGTCGGGGTGCAGGGCGAAGAAGTCCACCGCCACCTCCCGTTCACCCCGCCGGGCGCGGATCTGCCAGAACTCCCGCGCTCCGAGGGCCGCGTAACGCTCGATCTTGCCCTTGTCGACTTGGGTGACCTCGACCTCGACGACGAGGTCCGGGCCTGTCTCTTCCAGGAACGCATCGGCGGCGGCTTCCCCTTCCATGAGGGCCAGTCGATAGCGATCGGCCCGTTCTCCGATGTAGAACGAGCAGTCGGGCTCCAATCCGGTGCCGGGCGGGTCGCCCTGCGGGCGAAGGCGGGTCATGCGAAGGCCCTTCGAGCTCCGTCCGAACGCATCCGCCGCCAGGTCGACGATGTCGTCGAGAATCTCGCTCAGGTCATCGTGCAGGCGCGACGGCGACATCAGGGTGATGAGGCCGCGGGCCGGGTCGAGCGAGACCCGGCCGAAGTGCCGGCTCCAGTCGATGCCGGCAAGCTCGGCGATGGTCGCGGCGTCGGCGCGAAGGACGTGGATGGTCGAGCCGAGCGGCCCGACGAGCGACGTGGCAGGAGCGCTCATGGCGGATGCGCCTCCGGAGTGAACCTGCGGGCCGCCGCGCACCGCCCGCGCTGATTGTAGCCGTCCGCGCTCCTGGTCGCGAATTGTCCGTCTCATCGTCGCTGGCGAAGCGGCGATCGTTCGGGTCAGAATTTCCGTTCTCGCGGCGCCAGCGTCGCCTGCTCCACAATCTCGCGCATGAGCTGAACGTAGGCGGCATTGCTGGCCGCCGGGATGCCGTCGCACCAGGGGATCACGCTCCCGGTGCCGCCGTCGGTGAGACCGAGGCCCACCCCCACGTGATGGAGCGCTACTTCGTCCTCGGCGGTGTGGCAGAGGGACGGGTCCCCCCGCAGCAGCGCGAGGCCCGCCACCACGGCGTAGGCGCCGAGGTTGGACGTGGAGGCGACGACCAGGACATCCGTTTCCACGACCGTGAAGATGCCGCCCCCGCACGGGGTCTTGTCGGTGGCCGCGAACTCGGCCCAGTCCGCCGACAGCTCTCGGTGGATGTTTCCGAACCCGATCTCGTTGCCGCCGTCGCCGATTCCAATCGTGGGCTTGCCCGAAGCGCGGGCGCGCGAGAAGAGATGGTCGAAATTCGCGCGATGCGCGCTGCGCGGAACGCCGGTGACCCCGTGCAGAACGCCGTTGACGTTGCCGCCGAGGCGCTCTATCGCGACGAAAAGATCCCACGCATCGCAGATCGCTTCCTGCTCTCGATGGCCCTGGAGCGACACGGTCTCGACCCGGGCGGGAATCTCGTAGCGGTCCAGCAGCGCCTGGATCGGCGCGGCGCACTCGGGGTCCGTGAAGACCGCGGTTTCGTGTCCGACCGCGTGCAGAGCCCTCGCCAGGACCGCCGCACCGAACGGACCGTCGTTCTCCCCCACCGGCATGTGGTCCGGGACCGCGGCCCCGGTGACGAGCGCCACCCGCGCCGGCGGTCGGTCCAGGATGCGGGCGGCCGCGATGACCATGGGTTCTGAGAGCTTGGAGCGTGCGAGCTCGTAGAGCGGCCACTTGAGCCCGCGCGGCAGCCCGGCCCTGCGGATCTCCACACAGAGCAGCTTGTCGATATTGTCGGCGGCGATCAGCATGTGTGGATTCTCCGTAGGTTGAATGATTCGTACCTTCCCCGGGAACCGGGACTGCGGACGTGGCGCTTGCCGCGCGTCGCGGCTGGGGTCCGTCCCTGCCCGCAAGCTTCGGGTTCGGCCGCGCGGGCCGGGTGTCCGGCCGCTTGCCCGCGGGTTCGCTTCCCTCGCGGCGTACCGCGTGTGAGACGGTCCCCGGGGGAGGGTGGCGACGGTCACGTGAATTCGGAAATCCGGGAACACGCCGCCCATTGCCCGCGGTTCACCTCGCGCAGCTCCGGTATCGACTCCCCGCACCGGTCGACCGCGACGGGGCAGCGGGTTCGAAAGCGGCAGCCGCTCGGCGGGTTCGAGGGGCTCGGGAGGTCGCCCTGCAGGATGACCCGCTCGCGGGTCGCCTCCAAGTCGGGATCGGGGATGGGCACCGCCGACATGAGGGCCTTGGTATACGGATGGACGGCCCCTTCGTAGAGCTGGCGCCGGCTCGCGACCTCGGCGATTCGCCCGAGGTACATGACCGCCACCCGATCGCACAGGTTTCGGACCACGCTGAGGTCATGCGATATGAATACGTAGGTGAGCCGGAATTCGCGTTGCAGGTCTTTGAGAAGATTGACGATCTGGGCCTGGATGGACACGTCGAGAGCGGATACCGGCTCGTCGCAGATGATGAGCTCGGGCTCCACCGCGAGGGCGCGCGCGAACGTGACCCGCTGAAGCTGGCCGCCGCTCAGCTCGTGCGGGTAGCGGTGCACGAAGTGGCTCGGCAGGCCCACCATGTCGAGGAGCGCCCGGACCCGTTCCTGGCGGCGCCCGGGGAACAGGCCGTGGATCACGAGCGGTTCGGCCAGGCCGTCGCCGATGGACATGCGCGGGTTCAGGGAGGCGTACGCATCCTGGAAGATCACCTGGATGCGTCGCCGGAAGCGGAGCATGGCCGACGCGTCGAGGTCCGACAGGTTCTCGCCGTCGAAGACGACCCGTCCCGAGCTGTGGTCCACTAGTCGGAGGATCGCCATGCCCGTCGTCGTCTTGCCGCACCCGGACTCGCCGACGAGCCCAAGGGCGCTTCCCCGCTCCACCGAGAAGCTGACCCCGTCGACGGCCCGTACCGGTCGTGCTCCACGGAGCCTCGCCCAGACGCTGTCGACCGGGAAGTGCACCTTGAGGTCCGACACCTCCAGCAGGACGTCACGACTCGTCATCCGTTGGTGGCCCGCCAGTAGGGGGTGAGGTCCGCCCAGCACCGGGTGCCGTGAACGTCCGCCACGTCGCGCCAGGCCGGCGGCTTCTCCCGGCAGGCCCCGACCGCGTGCCGGCACCGGGGCAGGAAGGGGCACAGGGGGACGGGATCGAGCAGGCTGGGCGGCAATCCGTCGATGGGCTGCAGCCGCCGCTCCTCGTCGTCGTCCAGTCTCGGGGTGGAGCCGAGCAGGCCCAGGGTGTAGCCGTGGCTCGGACGGTGAAAGAGGTCTCGAACCGGCCCCGACTCCACGATCCGCCCTGCATACATGACCGCCACCGAGTCACAGATCCCCGCCACGACGCCGAGGTCGTGGCTGATCCAGATGACCGCGGTGCCCAGGTCCTCGGTCAACCGCTTGACAAGATCGATGATCTGGGCCTGAATCGTGACGTCGAGGGCGGTCGTCGCTTCGTCGGCGATGAGCACGCTCGGGTTGCACGAGAGCGCGATCGCGATCATGACCCGCTGGCGCATCCCGCCCGAGAACTGATGGGGGTAGTCGCCGAGGCGGTCCCTCGCCATGGGGATGCCGACTCTGTCGAGCAGCTCGATCGCCCGATCCCGGGCCGCCCGATCCGACAGGCCGAGATGCTCGCGAAGGGCTTCGGTGAGTTGTCGCCCGATGGTGAGAACCGGGTTCAGGGATTTCATCGGATCCTGGAAGACCATGGCGATCCGGGAGCCGCGGATGCGGCGCGCGCGAACCTCGTCGATGCCCAGGATGTCCTCTCCTTCCAGCGTGATCGCGTCCGCGGTGACCTCGCCGGGAGGACTGACGACGAGCTTCATGATGGACAGGGCGGTGACGCTCTTGCCCGAACCGCTCTCGCCGACGATGCCGAGCACCTTGCCCGGCAACAGGTCGAACGAGACCCCGCCGACCGCGTGGACGATGCCGTCCTCGGTATGAAACCGGGTGTGCAGGTTGCGAACGCTGAGGACCGGTTCCATGCCCGCGGACTCGATCACGGCGTCACCTGCTCCGGCACGCGGGGAGTGCTCCCGCCCGTGGTCTTCGCGCGCCAGGAGCGTGGATCGAGAGAATCGCGCAAGCCGTCGCCGACGAAGTTGATGCTGAGCACGCACAGCATGCACGCCAGGATCGGGCCGATGATGAGCCAGGGCGCATCGCCCATGTACCGCCGGGCCTCGCTGAGGTCCCGCCCCCAGCTCGGGTCGGGCGGCTGGGAGCCCAGGCCGAGGAAGCTCAAGGAAGCCTCGGCGATGATCGCGCCGGCGAACACGATGGTGATCTGGACGACGATGGGGGAAACGATGTTGCGAAGAATGCCGGAGAAAACGACGCGGGCCGCGCTCGCGCCGAGGGCCCGAGCGGCCACGATATAGACCTCCTCGCGGGCGGACAGCGTGCTGCCGCGAACGATCCGGGCGAAGACCGGAATCTGCACGATGCCGAGCGCGATGACGACGTTCTCGAGATCCGGCCCCAGGAGCCCGACAATGGCCACGGCCAGGAGAAGGGGCGGGAAGGTGAGGAAGGCGTCCATCATCCGCATGAGGGCATTGTCCAGCCGTCCTCCGACGAAGCCCGAAACGAGGCCGATCGGAACGCCCACGAGCAGCGAGTAGAAGACGACCAGGAACGCGACCGAGAGCGATACCCGTCCTCCCCAGACAATCCGGGTCATGACGTCGCGGCCGAAGTAGTCGGTGCCCATCCAGTGGGAGAAGCTCGGCGGCAGCAGCTTTTCCGAGAGCTTGAGCGCGGTCGGGTCGTAGGGGGAGATCCAGGGTGCGAGGACGGCGGCGAAGCCCAGCAGGAGCAGGATGAAGAACCCGGCCAGGGCCGCGTGGTTGCGCATGAACTGCTGGCACGCGAGGAATGCCCCCCCTCGATAGGCCGGGGGTGCCGAAGGGTCGCCGGCGCCGATGTGCAGTGGGGGTGTGCTCACCGCGAAAGCTCAGTATCGGATTCGCGGGTCTAGGAACGTATAGAGCACGTCCGCGATGATGTTGGTGACCAGGAAGAAGATCGCGATGACGAGGGTGAAGCCCTGCACCACCGGAAAGTCGCGGTTGACGACCGCGGTGAGCACCGCGAGTCCCATTCCCGGAATGGCGAATATGTACTCGATGGTGATCTGGATGCCGATCATGTATCCGAAGTGGATGGCCACCATGGTGACGAACGGAATCATGGCGTTCTTCAGGGCGTGGACCGCGATGACCACCGCCGGCTTGAGCCCCTTCGCATGGGCCGTCCGGATGTAGTCCTGGCCGAGAACGTCGATCATGCTCGAGCGAAGGAGCCTTCCGAAGTACGCCGTCTGAACCGTCCCGAGGGCCACGGCGGGGAGAATGAAGGGCGACACGAACGCCCACACGCCGCCGCCGCGCGAGGTCGAAGACCCGATCCCCGATATGGGAAACCAGTCGAGCTCGACCGCGAAGACGTAGATGAGAATCAGGGCCAGGGCGAAGTTGGGAATCGAGAACCCGAGCACCATGTATCCCGTGGCGCCGTAGTCCACCCACGTGTTGCGCCAGATCGCGGCGACGATGCCGAGCGGAATGGAAATCAACAGGGCGAAGAGCATGGCCGCGGTGGCGAGCTGCAGGCTGACGATGAGCCGTTCGCCCAGCATCTGGCTCACGGGACGGTTGAGCCGGATCGAGCTTCCCAGATCGCCGCGAATCACGTCGCCGAGCCAGATGAGGTACTGCTGGTACAGGGGCTTGTCGAGATGGAACTTCTCGCGCACCGCCTGCACCGCGTCCGGCGAGGTCTGCATGCCGAGCATGAGCTCGACCGGATCGCCGGGGGTCGCCCGGACGACGATGAAGATCGTGAGGGTGGTGACGATCAGCACGACCGGGATCTGCACGATCCGGCGGGCGAGATAGGCGAGGGTGTTCATATCGCGACCTGACTACGCACGAACCTCACCTTCTCGCCCCGTCGCGGCGAAAATGGGGTCAGAGCGGGCCTTTCCGTTTCCCGCCCGGCTCGCGCCACCGCATCGGAAAACCCGTTCTGACTCCATTTTCGATGACCCCATTGTCGCCGGGTGAACCGTGCGGATGAGGTTCGTGCGGAGTCGGGAACCGCGATTCGCGGGGCGAGCCGGGGGTTCAGGCCGTCCGGCGCCCCGAAATCACCCGGTACGGCGATTACGCCTTCCAGCGGATCTCGTCCATCCTTTCGATGTACTCCTGCGGCGCCGGCTCGAAGCCCTCCAGCCCCTTCGAGTGCACGCGCGTGAAGTTGGCGTTCACGTGGTAGATGAGGGAGCAGTCTTCGAGGGTCTGGTCCACGACCTTGTGATAGTAGCCGGCACGCGTCGCCGGGTCGCTGGTCGCCATGGCGTTTTCCAGCAGCTCGTCCACCTCCGAATTGGAGTACCCCGACGACACCGAGCCCTCGCTATGGAGGAACCAGAACACCGTGGCGTGGGGGTCGGGGGCCACGATCGTGATGTCCTCCAGCATCTGCTGGAAGTCCTCGTGGTTGTTGATCCAGAGGTTGTTGAAGGTGCCGATGTCGAGATTCCGGATCTTGTAGTTGATTCCGATCTGGCTGACCATCGCCGCGACGAGCTCGAGCTCCCTTCGCAGCCAGTCCTTGTCGCTGCACATCACCTCGACTTCGTAGCCCGCGACGCCGGCCTGGGCCATCAGCTCCTTCGCCTTCGCGAGGTCGCCGTTCTTGGGGTACTTCAGCAGCGACTCGCGATGGCCGAGGAAGCCGGGCGGGATCGAGTTGTCGGTCTCCGTGGCCTGCCCGTGGTAGATCTCGTTCTTGATCGCCTCGCGGTCGATGGCATAGGAGATCGCCTGGCGCACCAGCTTGTCGTGATACGCCATGTCCTGGTTGGCGGACAGGTTGAAGTGCTGGTAGTCCCAGTTCCAGCCGGGCGTGCTGTGGGTGACGAAGTCGGGGTTCGCGGCCACCTCGGGGACATCCTTGTTGTCGGGGTGGGTCAGGAAGTCGACCTCGCCCTTGAGAAGCGACTGCAGGCGCACGCTCGCGTCCGGGAACGACCGGACGACCACGCGGTCCATGTGGGGCAGACCGGGGCGCCAGTAGTCGGGGTTCTTCGCGAGGATGACCTCCGAGCCGATCACCGACTCGAGCATGTAGGGCCCGTTCCCGACCGGATTGAGGCTGAACGTGTCGTTGCCCATCTCCCGGTGGGCGCTCTCGGGAATGATCATTCCGCCGTAGCCGATCGTGATGCCGGGAAAGGCGCCGAAAGGCTGCTTGAGCTTGACCTCGAACACGTACTTGCCGTCGGTCTTGAAGCTCTCGACCTGGGGGTACGAGGTATTGACCTGCCAGCTCTTGGTGTCGAAGTGGACCTGGAAGGTGTACGCGACGTCCGCGGCGGTCAACTCTCCATAGCCCTTCTGCCACTTGACTCCCTCGCGGATCTTGACCCGCCAGGTGAGGGGGTCCGGGTTGGTCCATCCTTCCGCCATCCACGGCTCGATCGTGCCTTTTGCGTAGTTGGGCCGGACGAGCCCGTCGAAGATGTTGTAGATGAGGATCCCGGCCTGGTTGTCGTGCCGGATCACGGGGCTCAGGTTGCCCACGGCCCCGCCCCACATGCCGTAGATGAGCTCGCGCTTGCCCTGCGCGAAGGCCGGGGCAATCCCGGAGCCGAGCGCGAGTCCCGCGCCGGTTGCGCTCGCCACTCCCTTGTTGAACGCGCGGCGCGACACCCGAGCCGTTGACAGCTTCGATTCGTTCGTTGCCATGGTGACTCTTCCTCTCTTCATGGTTGACGAAGCGGGCGGTTCCGGCCCGCAAGAATTGCCCGTGATCGATCGAACCTCAGTGCGCCACCCCGACATCGGGGTCCCGAAGGTTGAGGCGCACCATGTCACCGAGGAGCTGCACGATGGCCATGGACGACTCGCCCTCGCAGCCGTCGACGACGAACTTGGTGCTGCAGTACATCGCTTCGAGTCCGCCCGCCTCCAGGCACTTGGTGACGATCGCGCGGTCCATCTCGGGCGAGTGGACGAGGTCCGGGTTCTTCAGCATGTAGGCGAGCGCCGCCTCGACGCCGTAAGCGCCCCAGTTGGACGACATCGCGGGGATCAGGACGTCCGCCTTGCACACGGTCGCCATTCCGCCGGGGGTCCCCGACTGGCTCTTCGCGCCCTGCGGCATGATGCGCTTGACGTCGTCGTGAATGCGCCCGAAGCCGATCTCGTTGCCGTGGTCGCCGGTGCCGATCGAGAAGACCCCCCGCTCTTCGGCCTCCGTCACGACGGGAGTCAGGTCGACGATGCCCGTCTCCTCGCCGATCGTCCAGCCGGTGGCGCTGTTGATGAATCCGTGCTCGTTGGGGCCGAGCCGCTCGATGCTGATGAGCGCTTTCGGACGGTACTCGTCGTAGATGGCCCTTGCCCACTCGGCCACTTCGGCGCTGCTCGAAGGCGCCGTCGCGATGGCCGCGCCGAGCCGCAGGTCGCGGGCGTCCGCGAAGTCCTTGACCATGATGTGGGCCGCTTCGCTCGAGGCGATGATCGGATCGGCGTGGGTCGCCTCGCAGACGTAGACGGGCACCGCGCCGAGTCCCCAGTAGAGCGCCCGGGCGAGCGCCGCCGCCCCCGGCGGGCCGTCGCTCTCCCCCTTGGGCATGTGGGGTGGATACCCCGCTCCGGTCATCAGGAACACCGTGTCGCCCTTGCCCACGGACCGGACGAGCCCCTCCGCCGCGAGGGTGGTGAGCGGCCGCCCTCCGGCCTCCCTGCGGGCGCACTCGTAGAGCTCGATCAGGAATCCGTGCGGCATGCCGCGGTTCTTGAGCTCGGTCGTCACGAGCCGGTCGATGTGTTCTCCGATGTAGTCGGGCATTCCGGGTTTCTCCTTCGTGACGTTGCGCCTTTCGCAGACTTGCCGGCGGCGATGCGGCAAATGCGCCAGACCCGCACCGTGGGGGGGCGGGTCAAGGGTTCAACCAAGGGATCGACGCTCGACCAGCGTCGTGGCGGACAGTCCCGGCAGATGCGGTCCGACCGGGGGACAAGCGAGAACTCGCGGCCGTCGGATGCACCCCCGGTGCGTTCCGTCCGCCGGCGCGAACGTTCTCCCGAGAGCGTTTCGTTCGCCAAGACCTGCAATCGAGCTGCCGCGCCCGTGCGGGACTCTCTGCGGCCATCTTCACCGCGCCCCGGGGTGGTGTCAAGGCTGCCCGCGGGGCCGGGGCAGGCCCTGACGCCCGTTCAACCGGCGCCTTTCGTCCGGTACCGGGCACCGTGCACGCCCGAGCATCAGCGGCCACCGCGGGCGGCGCGCGGCCGGCCGCGGCGCCTCGCCGACGGCGTAGGCGAGCGGCCCGCCGGGGGACGTCCCGAGCCGCTTCAGGACCTCCCCGGAAGGTGAAATGTTCCCGGCGCGACAAGTGCTTCCTTGAACCGGTTCGGGGATCCCGGTATCGTCGAGGGCCTTGATCGCACGACCCCTCGAGGCCCGTTCGATGCGACTTCGCCCGCCGACCCCGGACGAGATGAAGGCCCTGGCCGACTCGCTGCATCTCACGATGACGGCGGACGAGCTCGAGGAATACCGCACGCTCGTCACCGAGAACCTCGCCGCCTACGCGGCCGTGGACGCGATGGTGGAGCCGAAGCCGGAGGTGAAGTATCCGCGCACCCCGGGCCGTCGCCCCGAGCCCGGCGAGAACCCGCACAACGCCTGGTACATGAAGACCGACATCCGCGGGAAGGACACGGGCATTCTCGCCGGCCGGCGGGTGGCCCTGAAGGACACCATCTGCGTTGCCGGGGTTCCGATGGGGGCGGGCACGGCGGTGATGGACGGGTTCGTGCCCGACGTCGACGCCACCGTCGTCACCCGGATCCTGGATGCGGGCGGGACCATTGCCGGAAAGGCGGTGACCGAAGGGTTCTCCTTCGGCGGCGCGGGTCACAACTCGGCCACCGGACCGGTTCGCAATCCGCGCGACCCGTCGCGCTCCTCGGGCGGTTCGTCCAACGGCAGCGCGGCCCTCGTCGCCGCGCGCGAGGTGGACATGGCCATCGGCGGCGATCAGGGCGGATCGGTACGCCTGCCCGCTTCGTGGTGCGGCGTCTGCGGGATGAAGCCGACCCGGGGAGTGGTCCCCTACACCGGCGCGATCCCGATGGACCCGACCCTGGATCACCTCGGGCCGATGGCCAATTCGGCCCGGGAGGTCGCGTTGCTGCTCGAGGCGGTGGCCGGTCCCGACGGGCTCGATCCGCGCCAGTCCGACTTCACCCCCGACGCCTATTCCGAGACCCTGACGGGAACCGTCGAGGGGCTTCGCATCGGCGTCCTCGAGGAAGGGTTTGCCTACGAGGGAATCTCCCAGCCCGACGTCGACCAGGCGGTACGCGACGCCGCGCAGCACTTCGCGACCCTGGGAGCGGTGGTCGAGCCGGTGTCGGTTCCGGCCCACCGGGACGGACAGGCGATCCTCGTCGCGCTCGCGATCGAGGGCGCGTACGCCACCCTGGTCCTCGGGAACGGCATGGGGCACGGCTGGTCCGGCTTCTACAACTCCCACCTTCTCGAGTATTTCTCGCGGGCCATGCCGCGCCGGGCCAACGACCTTTCTCCGTCCGCCAAGTCGTTCCTGTTCCTCGGCGGCCACATCCACAACAGCTATCACGGCAAGTACTACGCCAAGGCGCAGAACCTCAGACGGTCGTTCACGGAGGCTTACGACGAGGTGTTCCGGCAGGTGGACCTCCTGCTGCTGCCGGCGACGCCGATGAAGGCGACCGAGCTTCCCCCCGACGACTGCGGTCCGGTGGAATCGGTGCATCGCTCCTTCGAGATGTTCGTGGGGACCGGCGGCCAGTTCAACATCACCGGGATGCCCGCCATCACCGTGCCGTGCGCGGTGTCCGAGGGACTTCCGGTGGGCCTGGCCCTGGCCGGGCGCGGGTTCGAGGACGGACGGGTGCTCAACGCAGCCCATGCCTTCGAGGAGTCCACCGACTGGACGAAGCGCTCCCCGTCGTAGCGAGCTTCCGGTTTCGGGGTTCCCCGGTCCGCGTTCCGGCGCTCATGTCGCCGGGAATTTCCATTCATGAAGGGAGGGGAGAACGATGAGCAGGATGCAATCCACCCGGTCGACACGCGCCGCAAACGGAGGCATCTCCCGGCGTGACGTGCTGCGCAACACGGCCGCGGGCGGCGCGGCCCTCGGCGCGTACGGGGCCGGCCTGCCGCTGTTCAACATCGTGCGGGCCCAGGACAACAAGATCACGTACGCCCTGTTCGGCGAGCCGCCGGGGCTCAACGGGTTCGTGTACACCGAGATCCACGGCAACGTGGTCACCACCAACATCTTCGACAAGATGGCGCGCATCGACCACGCCACGCGCCGGATCGAGCCGGAGATGGTGGAGTGGAAGAACGAGGACCCGCTCACCTGGGTGCTCAAGGTTCGCGAGGGCATCCAGTGGCACAAGGGCTACGGGGAGCTCACCGGCGAAGACATCCTCTATTGCTTCAACCATGTGCAGGAGGCGAGCACCTTCCAGAAGGGCGTCAGCCACTTTCCCGTGGACCACGCGAAGCTGCGCAGCAAGTACGTGGTGGAGGTCAAGCTCAAGATGCCCTTTTCGCCGTTCCCGATGGTGACCCTGGAGTACGGCGGAAGCGTGATGTGCAAGGCGGCCCACCAGGAGATGGGCGACCAGGAGTTCGCTCGCAATCCGATTGGAACCGGCCCCTTCGAGCTCGACAGCTGGGTCTCGGGCAGCCATCTCGTCCTCAAGAAGAACCCAAATCACTGGCGGGACGGCCGGCCTTACGTGGACGAGGTCCTGTACCGCGTGATCGAGGATCCGAGCGTCCGGCTCTCGTCGCTCCTGACCGGCGAGATCGACATCATGCCGCGGCCCGACCCGAAGGACACCCCCCGGTTCCGCGAAGGCGGCGAGCCGGGAATCGCCTATCAGAGCGTGCCGGGCTGGAACTGGGACTACATGGACTTCACCTTCCCGCCGTACATCGCGGCCGACTTCCCCACCGTCAACGTCGACGTGCGCCGGGCCATCAGCTACGCCATCGACCGGCAGACGATCATCGACGAGATCTACGCCGGCGAAGCGATCGTCACCGACAACCCGGTGCCGCCCGGCTATCTCGGCCACCGGCCCTCACCCATCGTCTATCCGGCGCGGGGGGACCTCGCCAAGGCGAAGGAGCTCATGGCGAAGGCGGGCGCGACGGGGTTCGATCTCGAGGTCATCACCTCCGACAAGGAGTGGCTGCGCCGCGAGTGCGAGCTGGTCGCCGCCATGCTCTCCGAGATCGGAATCAACATGAAGATCCGGGGCATGGATGTCGGCACGTACAGCACCGCGTGGGTCAAGAAGCAGTTCCAGGCCGACCTCGAGGACATCACCATCGTCTCCCCCGACGTCGATTCCACCCTGTGGTGGTTCCATCACAAGGACGGCATCGTGGAGCACGGATGGGAAAACCAGGCGGTCAGCGACTGGCTGGACGAAGGGCGGGCCGAGCTCGATCCGGAGAAACGGACCACCCTCTACCACAACATCGTCGACGCGGTCCTCGACGACTGCCCGTACATCTACTTCAACCATGTGAATCTCGTGTACCTGCTCAAGGATGCGGTGAAGGGCTTCCACGGCGGCCCGCAGGAGCACGTCGTGCCCCTGTGGGATGTCCAGTGGGGCTGATCTGACCGCCGCCCCGGCGGGACCCGCGGCCGCGTCGGCACCGGCGCCGGCGGCGGCGGGTCCCGCCGGGCCGTTCTCCGAGCCCCGGTCCGCTTCGAGCTCCCTTCACCGTGGGTATCTGGTCCTACTTCCTGAGGCGGCTGGTCCAGATCCCCCTCGTCGTGTTCTTCGTCACCGTCATCATCTTCGCGTTGATGAAGGTGACCCCGGGCGATCCGATCGCGATCATGCTCGGGCCGTACGCCACCCCGGAGACGATGGCCGCCCTGCAGGCCGAGTTCTATCTCGACCGCTCCATCCCGCTGCAGTACGTGCTGTGGGTCCGCGACCTGATGAGCGGAGACCTCGGCCACTCCATTCGTTCCCAGGAGCTCGTGACGGACCTGGTCGCGACCCGGTTTCCGGTCAGCATCGTCATCGCGGGAATGGCGACCCTCGTCTCGCTCCTGATCGCCATTCCGGCCGGGGTGTATGCCGCCTACCGCAGGAACTCCCCCTGGGACTACGGCCTGATGGGATTCACGACGGTAGGACTGTCGGTTCCGACCTTCACCCTGGCCCTCGTGCTCATCCTGTTCTTCGCCCTCAAGCTCCGGTGGGTGCCGATCTCCGGGATCGGCCTTCGCACCTGGTCGGACGGTTTCGCCGCCTTCTTGCTCCCCTACGTCCTGCCGGTGGCCGCCCTCGCCGTGACCACCATCGCCGAGCTCGCGCGAATCGTCCGCGCGAGCATGCTGGAGGTGCTGGAGCAGGAGTTCATCCGGGTGGCCCGGGCGCAGGGAATCGGCGATGCGCTCATCCTCGTCGCCCATGCGCTCAAGAACGTGCTCATCCCGGTCATTACCGTGATTGCCGTCGTCTTCGCCTTCCAGGTCGGCAACACCATCACCATCGAGTACCTGTTCAGCATCCCCGGGGTCGGATCGGCGTTGATTGCGGCCGTCATCAACCGCGACTTCCCCGTCATCCAGGGGCTGACCCTCGTGGTCGGGGTCTTCTTCATCGCGATGAACCTGCTCGCCGACATCCTCTACGCGGTCGTCGACCCGCGTATCCGGTACGGCTGAACGGGCGCACGCCGGAATGGCCGCCTGCACCGCTCCGCGCCCCCTGGATTCGACGTGACGGAATCTTCGCGAACGCACGGAGAGTCGCCGCTTCGCCTTGCCGCCCAACGGTTTCTCCGGCATCGGCTCGCGGTCATCGGGGGGGTGCTCGTCACGATCCTCATCTTGTCCGCGGTGTTCGCGCCCTGGCTCACCGATGTCGAGCCGGCCAAGACGAACCTTCGGTCGAAGCTCTCCCCCCCGAGCTGGGAGTTCCCCTTCGGGACCGATCACTTCGGACGGGACGTCTTTACGCGCATGCTGCACGGGGCCCGCGTCTCGTTGCTGGTGGGTCTCGGAGTGGTGCTCATCGCGGCCGGAATCGGCACCCCGGTCGGGGTGGTCTCCGGTTATTTCGGCGGGCGGCTCGACAATCTCGTCATGCGGCTCATGGACGCGTTCCTGACCTTCCCGCCGCTGCTCCTTGCCGTCGCCATCATGGGCACCCTCGGCCCGGAGACCGAGAACGTCATTCTCGCGGTGGGGCTCGTGTACATTCCGGTGTTCGCGAGGCTTGCCCGCGGCAATACCCTGAGCCTTCGCGAGTACACGTACGTCTCGGCCTCGGTGGCGCTCGGCGCTTCGAGCTGGCGCATCATCACGCGCGACATCCTTCCCAATATCATAGGGGTCATCCTCGTGCTGATTGCGGTCACCTTCTCGCGCGCGGTGATTGCCGAGGCCTCGTTGAGCTTCCTCGGCCTCGGAGTCCAGCCCCCCACCGCGAGCTGGGGACGGGACCTGAACGAGGCGCGGCGCTATCTCGAAGACGCCTGGTGGCTCGTGACGTTCCCCACCGTGATGATTGCGCTGGCCGTGCTCAACATGAACTTCATCGGCGACGGGCTGCGCGACGCCCTCGATCCGCGGGCGCAGGACTGAGCCTTCCGCTTTCAACCAGGGGAAACTCCACATGACCAGGAAAGTAGACGTCGATCCACGCTCTCCCTACGACAACGTCGAGCGGCTCGCGACCGTCGAGATGCGCGCGCACAACATGCTCCAGGGCTACATCCCGCGGCTCTACGCGATCGTCCGCGGCGAGAACCCGATCACCTACGACATCTCGCGGGAGTTTCTCGGGATGCGCAACGCCAGGGTTGCCATCGTCACCGGCATCGTGGTCGAGAAGCTTCTCCCCAAGGGCGAGGTGGACGGTCCGGTCGGCGCCGCGGTGCTCGGGCGAGCGCTGAGCCGGCTCGGGCACGACGTCGACATCCTCGTCGAGAAGGAGATGGACGACGTGGTGGCGAGCCTCATCGAGACCCTCGGGTTCGAAGGCAGCATCGTCCACACGACGGATCGTTCGCCGGAGGACCTGGCCCGGTGGGCGGACGACTACGATGTCGCGGTCACGATCGAGAAGCTCGGCCGGAACCGGGAAGGCGTTCGCCATTCGGTCATGGGCTCGCCGCTTGCCAAATCCGGCGACTACTACATCGACGACTTCATCGAGGCAATGAACGAAAAGGGGAAGCTGACCGTCGGCATCGGCGATGGCGGAAACGAGATCGGATTCGGCAAGATTTACGACCACGTTCGAGGGATGGTCGCATTCGGCGCGGACTGCGGGTGTCCCTGCGGCGGGGGGACCGCGACCACGACGGCAACCGGATACCTGTTTCCGGCCGCCATTTCCAACTACGGCGCCTATGCCCTGACGACGGCGCTCGCGCTGGGGGCGAGCGACGGGGACCTGCTGGTCGACGGGGAGACGGTGAGGGAGCTCGTCGAGGCGTGCGTGTCCCGGGGTTGCCTGGACGGCGGTACCGTGAAACCCGACTTCATCGGAGACGACGGGGTCCCGATCGACGCGGTCATGCGCTACGTCGACCAGCTCGGCAGCATCTTCGCCCAGTGGATGAGCACCTTCGACCGCGACTTCTAGCGCGCTAGCCGCCGGACGGGTGAGGAATCGCGGCTGACGGGGCGGTGGTCGCGGTCCTCACCGCAGGTGGCAGGCGACCCAATGTCGCGGGCGCACCTCCCGCCAGGCCGGCTCCTCGATGCGGCAGCGCGGCTCGACGTAGGGGCACCGGGTGTGAAACCGGCAGCCGGCGGGCGGGGCGATGGGGCTCGGCACGTCGCCTTCGAGCACGATGCGCTTCCGTTTGCTCGCGGCCGGATCGGGAACGGGTACGGCGGACAGCAACGCCTCGGTGTAGGGGTGCAGGGGATTGAGGTAGATCTCCCGCTTGTCCGCGAGCTCCGCGAGCTTGCCGAGATACATCACCGCCACCCGGTGACTGATGTGCTCGACGACGGCGAGGTCGTGGGAGATGAAGAGGTACGACAGGCCCCGCTCTTCCTGCAGGTCCATCAGGAGGTTAATGACCTGGGCCTGGATCGAGACGTCCAGAGCCGACACCGGCTCGTCGCCGATGATGAGCTTCGTGTTCAGCGCGAGCGCCCGGGCGATGCCGATCCGCTGGCGCTGTCCTCCGGAGAATTCGTGCGGATAGCTCCGCATCTGATCGGCGCGAAGCCCCACCCGTTCGAACAGCTCCGCCACCCGTTCTTCCCAACTCCGGCCCGCGGTCCGCTCATGGATGACGAACGGCTGGCCGACAATGCTGCCCGCCGACATGCGCGGATTGAGGGAGGAGTAGGGATCCTGGAAGATGATCTGCATCGTTCGCCGGAAAGGACGCATTTCCCGCGGACCGAGGTCCGTGATGTCGTGTCCTTCGACCCGCATCCGCCCTTCGGTGGGCTCGATAAGCTTGAGGATCGTCTTGCCGACGGTCGACTTCCCGCAACCGGACTCGCCGACGAGCCCCAGGGTCTCACCCTTCCGAATCGAGAACGAGACGCCGTCGACCGCGTACACGTAACCGGTGACCCGCGAGAGAACCCCCTTGCGAACCGGAAAGTGGGTTTTCAATCCTTCGACGGAGAGCATCGGAGGACGGACCACCTTGCCGGCGGCGTCGCCCTGCGGCCCGTCCACGAAGGGCATTGGGGCCGGGTCAGGCACGGGCGGCGCTCGCTACCCGGTCGGTTTCCCAGCACGCCGCCCGGTGGCCGGGGGCCGAGTCCGCGAGGGGAGGCGTCTCGGCGCGGCAGCGATCGCGGACGTACCCGCAGCGCTCCGCGAACAGGCAGCCACGGCGAGCGCCTCCCGGGCGCGGGACCACGCCGGGAATCTCCTTGAGGCGCACGCGGTGCTCGAACGTCTCCCGTTCGGCCGCGAGTCGCGGGACGGACGCGAGCAGGCCCTGCGTGTAGGGGTGTCTCGGCGTCCGGAACAGGTCCGCGACCGAAGCCTCTTCGACCGTGCGGCCGGCGTACATCACCACCACTCGGTGGGCCATCTCCGCGACGACCCCGAGATCGTGGGTAATCAGGACGACCGCGGTTCCGAACTGCTCCCGCAGCTCGTTCATGAGATTCAGGATCTGCGCCTGGATGGTGACGTCGAGGGCGGTGGTGGGCTCGTCCGCGATCAGGACCTGAGGACTGCACGCGAGCGCCATCGCGATCATCACCCGCTGGCGCATTCCGCCGGAGAGCTGGTGGGGATACTCGCGCACCCGCTGCTCCGGCGAAGGGATGCGGACGAGTCCGAGCATTTCCATCGTCCTGTCGGCGCACTCCCGGCGCGACAGCCGTTCGTGGCTGTCGATGACGAGGTTCATCTGCCGCCCCACCGTGAGGACCGGGTTTAGCGAGGTCATGGGTTCCTGGAAGATCATGGAGATCTCGTTGCCTCGAACGGCCTGCATCCGCCGCGGCGAGAGCTCGAGCAGGTCCGTCCCGTCCAGGCGAATCGCGTTGGCTTCGATGCGGCCGGGGGGGCTCGGGATGAGCCGCAGTACCGACAACGCGGTGACGCTCTTGCCGCAGCCGGATTCGCCCACGACCGCCAGGACCTCGCCGCGGTGGACCCGGCACGAGACGCCGTCCACCGCCCGTACCACGCCGTCACGGGTGTGGAACGTGGTGTGCAGTCCGTCGATCTCGAGGATTGGCGGCGTCGCGTCTGGTGCCGTCTCCGTCGTCATCCGCTTCCCGGAGCGCCTGTCGTCGACCAATGTCGCCCATCATGGACCAAACCGGGGGCCCTGCATATCCGAGCCTGATTGCGCACAAAGCTCAGGCTGGGACCGCGGGCATCTTGCCCGCATGGATCGTGGGCGGCCCTCGGCCCATCGCGGGCTGGAAGCCTGCTTACCGGGTGTTTTTCGGGGTGTCAGGAGAAGCCGACAGGTTCTCTTAACACACTGATAAACATCATGTTCTGGACTCTCTTCTTGTCGCGGCGATACGCTGCATCTCAGCGAAAATCCCGTAAACGGAAGAGTAGGAAGATACATGATCCCTCCCGGAAAAAAGCACTCCGTTCGCCTCTGCGCCACCTTTGTCAGGACCGTCAACGTCCCCGGCCGATACGGGGACGGGTACGGCGGTCACGGGCTGAGCCTGCTGGTCACGCCCCGCAAGTCCGGCGGCCTCTCCAAGACCTGGGCGCAGGCCATCTCCCCCAACGGCACGAAGACCAGCCTCGGCCTCGGATCCTATCCGGTGGTCACCCTCGCCATGGCCCGCGAGCGCGCGCTCGCCAACGCGCGCGCCATCGCCGAGAGCCGCGACCCCCGGCGGCGCATGCAGCAGGTGCCCACCTTCGCGAAGGCCAATGAG
Source organism: Immundisolibacterales bacterium (assembly GCA_026712715.1). Taxonomy (GTDB): domain Bacteria; phylum Pseudomonadota; class Gammaproteobacteria; order HK1; family HK1; genus JAJDXW01. The sequence continues at coordinate 54,383 of JAPOPW010000026.1, forward strand.
ACCGTAGTCGCGATCCACGCCAGGCACTGGAAGAGCGGGCGCACCGAGGGCCAGTGGCGCGCGAGCATGCGCGACTACGTCCTGCCGCGTCTCGCCCGCAAGCGCGTCGACGCCGTCACCACCGCCGACGTCATGGCGGTGCTGCTTCCCATCTGGTCCACCAAGCGCGTGACCGCCGGCCGGGTGCGCCAGCGCATCGGCGCGGTGATGAAGTGGGCGGTGGCGCAAGGGTACCGCGACGACAACCCGGCGGGCGACGCCATCTCCGCGGCGCTGCCCAAGGCCGCGGTGCGCAAGCAGCACATGCGCGCGCTGCCCCACGCGGAGGTCGGGGCGGCGCTCGCGCGCGTGAGGGGCTCCGGCGCCTATCCCAGCGCCATGCTCGCGTTCGAGTTCGTGGTGCTCACCGCCGCGCGCTCGGGCGAGGTGCGAAACGCCCGGTGGGAGCAGATCGACCGCGCCGGGGCGGCGTGGACGATTCCGGCCGAGCGCATGAAGACCGGCCGCGAGCACCGGGTGCCGCTCTCGCCCCGGGCGCTCGCGGTGCTCGACGGCGCGGCGGAGCTGTCCGACGGAGCCGGGCTCGTGTTCCCGTCTCCCACCGGGCGGGTGCTGAACCACTCTGCCCTGACCAACCTGCTGCACGGCCTCGGCCTCGACGCGATCGCTGTTGACGTGGGCCAGGGCGAGCTCGCACACGTCGCGCGGCGCGTCGGTGCACTCCGCCGCCCAATCGCGGAAGCTGGAGCGAAACCCGTGCGCGACCGCGTCGATGCCGAGGCCGTGCAGCAGGTTGGTCAGTGCGGCGTGGTTCAGCACCCGCCCGGTGGGAGACGGGAACACGAGCCCCTGTCCGTCAAAGAGCTCCGCCGCGCCGTCGAGCACCGCGAGCGCCCGGGGCGAGAGCGGCACCCGGTGCTCGCGGCCGGTCTTCATGCGCTCGGCCGGAATC
>JAPOPW010000055.1 GCA_026712715.1 Immundisolibacterales bacterium
CCGGCCGCGGATCGCGGGGGAGGTGCCGAGCGCCGTCGACCCGCCGGGCGGCTGCCCGTTCCACCCGCGCTGCTCCATCGCGGAGCCCGAGTGCCGCACCGTGCCGCCGCCCCTCGGCCCGCGGCCCGACGGGCGCATCCTCGCCTGCCACCTGCGCTGAGCGCGCCGCGCACCCGGAGTCCCGGCGCCGGGCGGGGAGCGGGCCGTGCACCGGCTCGGGCGACGCGGATAAACTTCCCCACCCAGCCCCGCACCGCGCGAATCCCGAGGAATCCCTGCCGCGATGAGCCAGACAGCCGATGCCACGATTGAAGCGTTCGACCGCGACCCCGCCGCCGTCGTCGACACCCTCGTCCGACGCGGGCGCGCGGCCATGGCGGCGTTCGCCGACGCGGATCAGTGCCGGGTGGACGAGGCGGTGACCGCGCTCGCGTGGGCGCTCTACAAGCCGGAACACGCCGAGGACCTCGCGCGGATGGCGGTCGAGGACACCGGCATCGGCAACGCCCCCGACAAGGTCACCAAGAACCAGCGCAAGACCTTCGGCACTCTCCGCGATCTGATGCGGGTGAAGAGCGTCGGGGTCATCGAGGAGAACCCGGCGCTCGGGCTCGTCAAGTACGCGAAGCCGGTCGGAGTGGTGGGGGCGGTGACGCCGTCCACGACCCCCGCCGCAACCCCCGTCAACAAGGCGATGATGGCGGTCAAGGGACGCAACGCGATCGTCATCGCCCCGTCGCCGGCCGGACTCGCGACGACGACCCGCACGGTGGGGCTGATGCGCGCGGAGCTCGAGAAGATCGGCGCGCCGGCGGACCTCGTCCAGGTGCTGCCGCCTCCGGTGGACAAGGCGAGCACCCGGGCGCTGATGGCGGCCTGCGACCTCGTGGTGGTCACCGGCTCGCAGAACAACGTCCGCGAGGCGTACCGCAGCGGCACCCCGGCGATCGGGGTGGGGGCGGGCAACGTCCCCGTAATCATCGACGCGAGCGCGCGGCTCGACGAGGCAGCCGACAAGATCATGCGCTCCAAGTGCTTCGACAACGCGACGTCGTGCTCGTCGGAGAACTCGATCGTCATCCTCGACGAGGTGTACGAGGCGGCCATCGCCGCTCTCGAGCGCGCCGGCGGCTACCTCGCCGATCCGGCCGAGAAGGCGGCCATCGAGGACACCCTCTGGGTGAACGGCAAGCTCAACCGGGCGGTGATCGCGAAGGACCCGGATGTGTTCGCAGGGGCCTGCGGCCTCGGGGGGCGGGCGTTCGAATCGCGGTTCTTGATGGTCGAGGAGACCGGGGTCGGGCGAGACCACCCGTTCTCGGACGAGAAGCTCGCCCTCGTCCTCACCGTCTACCGCGCGAGGACCTTCGACGACGCGGTCGCGCGGGTCCGCGAGATCATGGAATTCAAGGGCAAGGGGCACTCGGTCGGCATCCACACCGAGGAGATGGCGCACGCCCGACGGCTCGCCGAGGAGCTCGACACCGCCCGGGTCCTCGTCAACATGGCGCACACCTTCGGGAACGGGGGCGGCTTCGACAGCGGGCTCAACTTCACCCTGTCCATGGGCTGCGGGACGTGGCAGGGCAACAGCATCAGCGAGAACCTCAACTACCGCCACTTCCTCAACATCACCCACCTCGCGGTGCCGATCCCGGAGGACCGGCCGAGCGAGGAAGCGCTCTTCGGCACGCACTGGGCGAAGTACGGGAAGTAGGGACGGAGACGGGAACGGGAACAGGCATGCCGATCCGGTCCGCCGCCGCCACCGAGTCGGGCACCGGCGCGGGCAGCGCACCGCCCCCCGTTCCGGAATGCCTGGATCTCTCGGCGGAGGCCGCGGCGGGGAGTCGGCTGACCGATCCCAAGGACGGATCCACGGCCTGGCTCGGCGCGGACGTCGACCCGAGCACCTGCGTCGTGCGGCTCGGCGACGACGCGCTCGACGAGATCCGGGCGCTCGCGGAGCGGTTCCGGGCCGCACCGCACCCCGTGTTCCTCCGGTCGCCGGACGACCACCCGCTCGATGCCGTCCGCGAGGTCTACCGCCGGGTGGAGTCATTTCTCGACCACGGCCTCGGCGTCGCGGTCATCGACCGGCTGCCCCTCGACGAGATCGGCGACGACGGCGAGACGGCGCGCGCCGTCTTCTGGACGATCGGCCGCATCCTCGCCCGACCGGTCGCCCAGAAGTGGGACGGCACGATGCTCTACGACGTGACCGACACCGGGCGAAACTTCGGCTACGGGGTGCGGGGCTCGTGGACGAATGTCGAGCTCGTCTTTCACGTCGACAACGCGTTCGGCGCTGCGGTGCCCCGTTACGTCGGGCTCATGTGCATCCGTCCCGCCCGGGAAGGGGGGACCAGCCGGTTCCTCAATCTTCACTCCCTCCACGACCGGCTGCTGGAGCGCCATCCGCGCGCGCTCGAACGTCTCTGGCGCCCGTTGCTCTTCGACCGGCAGGCCGAGCACGCGCCGCACGCCCCCCGGGTCGCTTGGGCACCGGTGTTCTCGCTCGACGGGGGCCGGCTCCGCGCCCGCACCAACCCGAACATCATCCGCAAGGGATACGACGTCGCGGGGGTGGCGATGGACAAGGAGACGCGCACCGCGGTCGAGGCGCTGGAGGAGGCGGTGAGCGACGACGACCTCCGGTTCGAGATGCCCCTCGAGCGAGGTCAGATCCAGTACCTCGAGAACCAGCGGGTCGCCCACTACCGGAGCACGTTCACCGACGGCGACGATCCGGCCGCGAAGCGCATGCTCGTTCGCATGTGGCACCGCGAGGAGGGCCTCCCGACCTACGAGGGATAGCCCCGCCCATCCCACCCGGTTCACGGCGTCCCGGCACCGTGCCGGTATGGCCCCCACTGCCCTTCACGGGGGTTTGCGCGCCTTTCGGAAGCCCAGCCGTGACCAGCTTCGGCAATGTCGTCATGGCGGCAAATTCGCTATGATGATGTCATGATTCGGACTCAAATCCAGTTGACGGAGGAACAGGCCAGGGCGCTCCGGGCCCAAGCGCGAGCGGAAGAACGCTCGATGTCCGAGCTGGTGCGCGAGAGCGTCGCCGAGTACCTGGCGAGGCGGCGCACTCCCGACATCAACGACCTCGCGATTCGCGCCCGCGCCCTCAGGGGGCGCTTTCGCTCGGGCCTCCCCGACCTCGCCGAGGCCCATGATCGCTATCTCGACGACGCCTTCGACTCGTGAGTCTCTTCGTCGATACGTCGGCGCTTCTCGCGTTTCTGGACGCGGACGAGCCTCGGCACGGCGACGTAATCGACACATTGGATCGATCGGTTTCCGAAGCGAGGCCCCTCGTTACTTCGAACTATGTGCTGGTCGAGTCGTTCGCGCTCGTACAGCGCCGCCTCGGCCTGGAACCGTTGCGAGCCTTGTCCGACATCCTCGTTCCGATGATTCGGCCAATCTGGGTCGACGAAGAACTGCACGCGGCGGCGGTAGCCGCGCTGCTCGCCGCCAACCGCAGAAGGCTGTCGCTGGTCGATTGCACGAGCTTCGAGTTGATGCGCCGCCACGGTCTCACGGACGCCCTCGCACTGGATGATGACTTCACCCGTCAGGGATTTCGCCTGCATCCGGAGCCTCGGCCCGGATAAACGCACTCGACGGTGATGGCCCGCGACGAACAGATCCGGCCGCTTCATCGGCTGGCGACCGCCGCCCCCGAACGCCACGACCTCCCGCCCGGCGCCGAGGCGCACCTCGTCAGCGTCTCGGAGAACGCCATCTATCGCGTCGATTCACCCGACGGGGACGGGAAGTGGGCCCTCCGCGTCCACCGCGAGGGCTATCGCCGCCGGAACGGGATCGCCTCCTGGCTCGCGTGGCTCGCCGCCCTTCGCGAAGACGGCGCGGTGGTCACCCCGAGAATCGAGGCACTGTTCGCGAGCACCGTCGAGGTCCTCTGCCGCCGCCTCGAGGACTTCGGCAAGTCGGCCGAACGGTTCAACCTGATCCACGGCGACACGCGGCTCGCCAATCTCCTCATCGACGGCCCGATCACGAGGGTGATCGACTTCGACGACTGCGGCTTTGGCTGGCTCATGTACGACTGTGCGACGACGGTATCGTTCTTCGAGCACAAGCCCGAGGTTCCGGAGCTCATCGCGGCATGGCTGCGCGGGTATCGCAAGGTCGTCGACCTTCCGCGCGCCGACGCGGAGGAGATCCCGACGTTCGTGATGCTGCGCCGGCTCCTCCTCGTCGCCTGGATCGGCTCCCATGCGGAGACGGAGTTCGCCCGGTCGTTGGGAGTCGGATACACCGAAGGCAGCGTGCCGCTGTGCGAGGACTACCTCGCGCGATTCGGGCAGACCGCCAAGCCCGCCTCCGGCCAGCCGGACCGGCTCGAGCGCTTGGACGCTGCCAAAGCGCCGCATTGGCTCCATCATTCAGGGGCACGGCGCCGATCCGCGCCTGACGTCAGGGCGCGTGAAGGAAGAGCGGGCGGTTCGCCCGCGCCCCGCCTCGCGCGGCCGCGGCGCTTCAGTCGGACGCGTGGAGGCGCAGATCCGGTTCGAGGGAGGTGTCCAGCACCAGGCGGGCGTTGACGAGGTCGTTCTCCTCGGTCTTCCGCTTCGCCTCCGCCGGCGGGAATCCGTGACCCAGCCAGCGATCCATCAGGCGCCGCCGGAGCTCGTCCACGGGAACATCGAGGAACACGGAGAAGTGGAGCCGGGACCGGGCTTCGCGCCACCTGTCGTCGTCCAGCAGGAGGTAGTTCCCCTCCGTGATCACGACGCAGTGGTGCGGCTCGACGACCGCCGCGGCGGCCCGCGAGAGCTCGAGGTCCCGATCAAAGACCGGGACCGCGACTGCTTCGCGGGAGGGCTCCGCGAGCCGCTCCAGCATCGCCGCGTAGCCTGCCGCGTCGAAGGTAAACGGGGCGCCCTTGCGGGGCCGGTGCCCTCGTGCATCGAGCACCGCATCGTCGAAGTGGAAGCCGTCGAGGGCTGCGATGGTCGCAACCTCGCCCTCCCCGCTTCCGGGACATCGGCCTCCGTTCAGCGCCTCGCGCAGGACTGCGGCAAGGGTGGACTTGCCCGAAGCGGGCGGCCCCGCGATGCCGAGTATGAGCCGCCGTTCTCGGGTTGCCGCATCGGGCGGGAGCGAAGCGAGCACCCGCTCGACCGCCGTCTCGATGTCCCTTGGAATGGGGCTTGCCATTTCGGACTCGAGTTACTCCGCGTTCGATTGGATGCCCGGGACAGTGATTCCCGCGCCGATTCCGGAACGCGACCGAATCATCCGCTTCCCGGCTTCCATCGCGCGGAATCGAACGCGGATGCCCGCACGGCCCGCTTCACCGGCTTGGGTCGATGCCCACCCGGCAGCGGGCTACAGCGGGAGACCCGCCGTGGCCGCGTGCTTGTGCAGGAACGGAAGCCCCACGTCGATGACCTCCGCGGGCTCCTCGGCCACCGGCCGCCAGACCGCGAGCCCGGCCGCGATGTCCGGGTCGAGGTGGACGAAGCTCTCGAGCACCACCGGCCCCTCGAACTCCGCCTCCGCGAGACCCTGGCAAAGGCCCGCCCAATCGAGGGTGCCGCGGCCCGGCACCCCCCGGTTTGCCTCGGAGGCATGGACGTAGCCGAGGTGGGCGCCCGCGTCCGCGATCCCGCGCGCCATGCCCACCTCCTCGATGTTCATGTGGTAGCTGTCGGGGTGCACGAAGACGTTCTCCGCCCCGACCCGCTCGACGACCTCCACCCCGTCCGCGATGGTGTTGACGAGATGGGTCTCGTAGCGGTTGCAGGGCTCGACCCCGAAGCGAAGGCCGCGCTCGCGGGCCGCGCGGGCACCGCCCTCGACGACCCGTGCCACCGCGTCCCGCTCCGCGACGGTCGGGGGCGCCCCCGATGTGCGCCCGATCGTGCCGTAGGTCACCCCGGAGAGCGCGATGGCGTCGATGCGCGCGGTGACCTCGAGCGCCCGGGTGAGGAAGGCGATCGCCGAGTCGGGGTCGCCCGTCGAGTCGATGTAGCCGGGCAGGCCGAGCGAGCAGGAGAGCTGGATGTCGAACTCGCGGGCCACCGCCCGCGTCCCCGCGACGTCGATCTCCTCCGGGCGAAGGAGCGGCACCTCCATCAGCCCGACCCCGTACTCCTTGAGCCACGGCAGGAACCCGCGGGCCGCGGCCGGGGTCCAGGCCGGCGCCACGGCCAGGGTATGCACGCCCAGTATCGCCATCGTCTCGATCTCCCTGGAGTTGCTCGTCGTGTCGCGCACGCCCCGAGCGCGACGAGATTGATCGGCCGGCATCTGCCCGGGACCGATCGCGGCGTGGAGCGAACCCCATCGAGTCCGCCACGCTCGAACCGGGCCGCACCCTAACGCAGACGCCGCTCGCCCACAACGCGCCGCCTTACTCTGCCGTACTCTGCGGGCGACCGCTTGCCCCGGACCAGGCTCATCCCGGGTGGATGCCGATCAGGTACGGTAGCATCGTGCTTGCGGAATGAGTTCGATACGTGTCCCCGATGTCGCACCGACGACCCTGTGGGCGCTGAAGCGCCTGGCCCGCAGCAATCGAGGTTCGCTGCAGGGCGAACTGTTGGCCATCCCCGATCGCGCGGCGAGCATGGCCCCGCCCGATCCACCTGTTTCACCTCTCAACTTGGTGACGGTGAGGACCGGACGCACCACGCCGCGGAACCGGGAAGAGATGTATGGGCCTTCCGGCCGGTGAGATTCTGTTCGTCGACGAATATGTCCGTTTCCTTGTAGGCGCGGGTGCTCTCGAGCGAGACCGGCCGACCGCGCGCGCCGAGAGCTGGCCTCTCAACTCCTTGTCGCGCTCACGCCCGGTTCTGCAGGCGGGCGAGCTGTGCCGCGCCGCTGCGCCGCGCCAGCTGCCGCTCGCGATAGCGGTTGACCATCGCGGGCGATTTCCACCGACCGGCGTCGAGGATCGCCAGCATTTCGATGCCGGCCGCGATCATGTCCTGGGCCGCGCCGATCCGGGCGCTGTTCCCCGACAGGCCCTTGACCACCGCCTCGGGCAGGCCGGCGTTGCGCGCCATGGCCTTGAAGATCCGGGGCACGTGGCTCGGATCGAGCCGCTCGCCGACCACGCCGCCCTTGCGGACCGAGCGGAACAAGGACCCCTGTTCGATCCGGGCCCGCGCCAGCCACGCGCGCACCAGCCGGACGGTCTCGGGCGCAATCCAGACGATCTCGCCCGCGTCTTCGTCGTCGGTCCTGCCGCCGCGCACCACAAGCGTTCCGTCGCCCGCCATTTCGACGAACAGGTCGGACGCTTGCAGCGATACGAGCTCCGAACGTCGCAGCATCGTGTCGTAGGCGACGGCGAGCAGCGCGCAGTTGCGAAGGTCGATCAGGCGCATGCCCGATGCCTCGAGCATGCGCCGTCGCAGGGGCGAGGTCAGGGGGTGAGCGTGGGGCTGGCGGCGACCCTTGCGCCGGTGCATGCGTTTGAGCGCGAGCCGGACCGGGGGGCTCTTCAGGGTCTTCTCCATGCCGATCGCGCGGTGTGCGCTGGTGATGCTGGCGACATAGCGGCGCACCGTGGCGGGCGCCCGGCGCTCGGCCATGGCATCGACGAAGGCGGCGACGGTCTCGGCCTCGGCGGGAAGCGAAGCCTCGCCGTGCTCGTCGCACCATCGCGCGAATATGCGAAGGTCGGATTTCACCGCCCGCTCGGTGTTCTCGCTGATGCGCACGGATGGCGGGAGGTTCATGACCGCGATACTTGCCCTCCGGTCGACAGGGCGCGGGACGCGCTCCGCGCCCGCACCTGCGGGGTCGCTGCGTTGCCGGTGGCGAGGGTGGCGGTTGGCGCACCGGGTGGTTGCGATTGTATGAAAAGTGGTATGAACTGAGTCTGAATTATTGGTCTATGAACATGAATTTCCCGAGAATGGTCACCGTTCGTGCGGCCGGCTCGGCCCAACCGGAACCTGGTCGGGGAAGAGGCATGACGCGATGAGCGAGCGCGACGAACACGAGGCCGGCCCCAAAGCCGCCGACACTCGGCCTTCGGGCCTGGCCGCGGCGCTGCTGCGCACCGGCGCGAGCCTCGACCTGGAGACGGTGCTGAACGAGGTGGTGGAAAGCGCCCGCGCACTCAGCGGGGCGCGCTACGGCGCCATCACCACCATCGACGAGACCGGCGCGCCGCAGGACTTCGTCACCTCGGGCTTTACCGAGGAGGAACACCGCAACATGGCGGAATGGTCCGACGGGCCGAAGCTCTTCGCGTGCATCCGCGACCTCGAGGGGCCGCTGCGTATACCCGACCTGCCCGCCCATGCGCGCGCGCTCGGCTTCTCGGCCGATCTTCTGCTCGGGAAGGCTTTCCTGGGCACGCCGATGCGCCACCGGGGGGTGCATGTCGGCAATTTCTATCTCGCCGAGAAGGAAGGCGGGGCGGCGTTCACCGATGGCGACGAGGAGGTGCTGGTGCTGTTTGCCGCCCAGGCCGCGGCGGCGATCGCCCATGCGCGCGCCTATCGCGACGAGCGCCGCGCGCGCGCCGACCTCGAGGCGCTGGTCGAGACCTCGCCGGCCGGGGTCGCGGTGTTCGATGCGGGCTCCGGCGCAGTGCTGTCGTTCAACCGGGAGGCGCAGCGCATCGTGGAGGGTCTGCGCGATCCCGGGCAGGCGCCCGAGGACCTGTTGCAGGTGCTGATCTGCCGCCACGCGGACGGGCGCGAGATCGCGCTCGGCGAGCTCCCGATCGCGGCGGTGCTGAGCAATGCGGAGACGGTGCGCGCCGAGGAGATCGAGCTCTCGGTGGCGGACGGGCGCAGCGTGACGGTGCTGGTCAACGCCACCCCGATCCGTGCCGAGGACGGCACGGTCGCTTCGGTGGTGGTCGCGATGCAGGATCTGGCGCCGCTCCAGGAGCTCGAACGCATGCGCGCGGCGTTCCTCGGCATGGTGAGCCACGAGCTGCGCGCGCCGCTGGCCGCGATCAAGGGCTCGGCCACGACGGTGCTCGGCCGTTCGCGGGTCTACGCCGTGGCGGAGATGGAGCAGTTCTTCCGCATCATCGAGGAGCAGGCCGACCGCATGGAGGGCCTCATCGGCGACCTGCTCGACGCCGGACGCATCGAGGCGGGCATGCTCACGGTCGCGCCGGAGCGCGCGGAGGTGGCGGACCTCGCGGATCGGGCCCGTGCGACCTTCCTGTCCGGCGGCGGGCGCCACCGAATCGTCGTCGACCTGCCGCCGGATCTGGCGCGGGTGATGGCCGATCGCGAGCGTGTCGTGCAGGTGCTGAACAACCTGCTCGGCAACGCCGCCCGGCATGCACCCGCCTCGTCGTCCATCCGCATCGAGGGCGCGCACGAGGGCACGCATGTCGCGATTGCGGTCGTGGACGAGGGCCGGGGGATCGCGCCGGAGCGCCTGGCGCAGCTATTCCGCAAGTACGCCCCCGAGGGCGACGGGGGCCGGGGAGTCGGCGGCGGGCTCGGCCTTGCCATCTGCAAGGGGCTGGTCGAGGCGCACGGGGGGCGCATCCGCGCCGAGAGCGGCGGGCCGGGCCGAGGCGCGCGCTTCACCTTCACGCTTCCGGCGGCCGATGAGTCGGTCACCGGACCGGGTGGGTCCGCGCGAAGCCGGGCGGCGGCGGACCGCGACGACGCGCAACGGCCGCCCATCCTCACCGTCGACGACGACCCGGAGATGCTGCGCCTGGTCCGCGACGCGCTGAGCGATGCGGGCTACGCCGCGCTCGGGACGGGCGACCCGGGGGAGCTCGCGCACCTCCTCGCGACCGAGAGACCCGCGCTGGTGCTGCTCGACCTGGTGCTTCCGGGGACCGACGGCATCGAGCTCATGTGCCAGGTGCCCGGGCTCGCGGAGGTGCCGGTGCTCTTCATCTCGGGCTACGGGCGCGACGAGACGGTGGCGCGCGCGCTCGAGGCGGGCGCGGAGGACTACATCGTCAAGCCCTTCTCGGCGACCGAGCTGGTGGCGCGGGTGCGCGCGGCGCTGCGCCGGCGGGCGGACCCCGAACCGTTCGTGCTGGGCGAGCTCGCGATCGACTACGACCGCCGGCGGGTGACGCTGGCGGGGCGCCCTGTCGAGCTCACCGCCACGGAGTACAAGCTGCTGCGCGCGCTGTCGCTCAATGCGGGACGGGTCTCGACCTACGACACACTGCTGCGCCAGGTCTGGGGCGGCCGCATCGGGGCCGAGGCGAACATCGTGCGGGCCTACGTCAAGCGATTGCGCAAGAGGATCGGCGACGACGCGAGGCGTCCGCTCTACATCCACACGGAGCTCCGCGTCGGCTACCGCATGCCCCGGCCTGGGGACGCTTGACGGCCCGATCCGCGCCGCTCGGTGTCGGGCAAGCGCGCCTGCACGACCGCGCGGACAGGGATGACGGTCGCGGGGCGAGCGGGACCGCCCCGGCGCATGCGGTAGGCCCCGCGGGCGGTGACGGTGGGCGTGCGCGGTCGGATGGAGAGCGCGGAGACGTTTGAGAAGCGCACGGGAAGCGGTGGCTCGGCCGTGTTGCACGGAGGCGGCCGTTCAGGGTTCGAAGCAGTGCGTGAAACCAGGCGGGCGTGTGGATTGCCCGGCGGTTGGACTCCGAACCTGCCGAAGTCCTTAGACGCGCGATAACCGAAGGACATCAGGCTTCGGGAGCGGTTCCATGGACTCGAGGGGCTCCGCATGCGCGTAGGCAGGCCGGGTCACCCCTCGGAGACGAACCCCGGACGGTGCGTGCGGGCCGGAACCGATGCGACGCCGGCGCCGAGGACGCGCGCGCGGCGCTGAGCGGCAACACCGAGCGCGCCATGCGCTCGGACCTCGCCATCTACCGCGCCTGGCGCGACAGCGCATGCCCCGCCGCAAAGGCAAACGCCGGGCGCAGCAGGCCGACGGGCTGACCGCCACGCTGAGCCAGCGCCTGCTCGACGCCCCGGGGGGGAGTGGCCTGACCGACACTCGCAACCGCACGCTGCTCTGGAGCGGCGAGCGGGTCGCGCTGCAAGCCGCCGACATCATGGAGGATGGGGGCGGCGCAGGACACGGTCGCCGAAGGCATCGGCAGGGCGGTCATTCTGCACGCGGTCGGTGCAAGACCACCGCGATGGTCAATCGCCATGGCAAGCGCCTCCTCGCTCGGTGCAGCGGCGCGGCTTGCCCGCTTGCAGCATGGTGAGCAAGGGCGCGGAGGCGTGCCTTGCGGTGTGCACGCGGCGGCGCGCGCCGCCCTCCTGCCGACGGGGTTCGTGTCGATCGCGACGAGTGTCTGTGAATAGTTATCGGGCGAAAATAGCGCTCGGAAGGCGGGGCTGGCACCCGGGCGTGGGAGAGCGTCGTGGCGCAAACCCCACCCACTTGTATGAGAAAATAGGCGATAATGCAAGATAGTTTGTCCCATTTTGGTGTTTCCTGGTACCTCCCACGCGTGACGGGATCGCCCTGCGGTCACCGCCGAAGGAGATTCTGGTAGCGTAATTCTGCAAATAACACCATTATCGCACGTCAATACAAGAAGTCGGCGATGGGATTTCCCCGGTTCGGACGACCGGCGGGCGGGGGCGCGAAGAACCCATGAGGGATGGGCAGGTGAGGAGGAGTTGGGAGGCGATGAGAGCAATGGAAGCGGGGTCGCGGAATGCTTTCGCCGACCCTGGAGGGTTCGGGGTGACGGTCCCCGGGTCGGTTGGGGTGGTGACGCCGTACACGGGGATGACGCTCGGCGGGGGCGCAAGCCGCACGGTGCGCGCCGGTGCGCGTTGGCAGATGGGTGCGGATGCGCGGCTGGGGGCCGAGGGCGCCCGCGCCGAGCGCGACGGAGAGGAGGCGGTGCACGACGTGATGCTGCGCCTGCGGGTGGAGTTCTGACGGGGCGTGTCCGGCACGCGCACGCGCAAGGTCGACGACGAGCGCAGCCGCGCGCCCACCCGGAAGCGCTCGGTTCGTTTGGTTCGAGAGGGCATCGGGGGGATACGGCGAACGCCCGCAGGCAACGCGGCGGGGTCCGGATGACGGCGAACGGGACGGTGGGCAGCACAGCGCGGAACCATGGCGCGGGCCGGGTCGCACCCGGGCTCGCGGTCGAAGGGGTGGCGGGGCCGGGTACGGTCGGCGGCGAATACGGCGCCGTGGGCATGGGCGTGAGCGGGCGTTGGAGAATGCCCGCGCCGATTGCGAAGCGAATCGCCCGCCAAAGCGCACGGGTCATGCGCGCGATATCGCGTTCGATTGCGCAGCCGGCGGCGCGGCCCCCCGATGCGTTCTTTCCCGCTCACCTCTCGGTCGCGCTCATCGACGCGGTCTCCGGGGCGCGGACGGAGGCCATCGATGGGGGTTCGCCCGCGCAACGCTACTGCCGGCACTTCGCGATAGCGCGCCGGCGTGCGGGGCGCTGGTGGTTGCCGCCGGTGTGCGCGCAGGAGCCCCTGAGCGATCTGGTCACCCGCTACGAGCGCCTCGGGGTGGAGACGATGGCGGCGGCGGTCTTTCGGGGCCCTGCCCGGCCTGCGGGCACCGGGCACGCCGGGGCGGCGACCGTCCTTGGGCTTGCGCGGGCGCTGCGGCGGCTCGGCATCGAGACGCTCCAGGACCTGGGAGCGCGGCGCCCCCGCGCGCTCGACGCCGCGCTACGGGCCGAGGCCGGGTTCGATGCGCGGACGGTGCGGTTGCTGTTGAGCTACGGCGGCGCCGACGACTTCGTGTGGGGGGACGCCGCGGTGCGCGGATTCGTCGCGCGCGCGCTCGGACGCGAGTCGGTGTCGGCGGCCCGGGCGGAGCTGCTGGTGCGCCGGGCCGCGTACGAGCTCATCCTCTCGCCGCGCCATGTGGACTACCGGATCTGGAGTCGCGCGTACGTTGCGCCGGGATGAACGCGATGCGCCAAGGCAAGCGCGCGGCCGAGCGGATCGCGCCGATGGGGCCGGGATGCGTATTCCGGAGCAGACTGGACACCGATTCCGGTGGAAACCGATCACCCATTCCAGTCCAAACCGATCACTGATTCCGTTCCAAGCCGATCACTCATTCCGGTCGATGCCGATCACTGATTCCAGTCTCATGCCGATTAGGCTTGGGGTCGGCACTGGAACGGTGGGAGGGGTCTGAGCAACGGAGCGAAACGACGCGGGACAACCGGCCGCGCGTGTGATCCTCCCGGCCTTTCGGGAGGGGATCGCGGTGGCACAGAGGAGGTTGTCGATGCGTAGGATTCAAGAGGTGCTGTGTCTGCACTACGACGCAGGACTGGGCATTCGGGCGATTTCTCGCAGTGTGAAGGCGTCGCCGTCGACGGTGAGGGAGCACCTCATCCGGGCGAAGGTGCAAGGCCTGAGCTGGCCGCTGGCGGAGTCGCTCTACGATGCGAGGCTGCTCCGGCGGCTGTATCCGCTGCCGGCGCATAGCGCGAGCCGGTTCCCGCCCCCGGAGTAGAGCAAGGTGCACCGCGACTTGCGTCGCAAGGGGGTGACGCTCGCGCTGGTGTGGGAGGAGTACAAGGCGGTTCATCCCCAGGGGATGCAGTACCGCTGGTACTGCAGGCAGCACCGGGCGCAGGCCGCGAAGGTGGACGTGGTGATGCGCCAGGAGCACACCGACGCGGTGCCGGCGAGAAGCTGTTCGTCGATTACGCCGGGCACACGGTCGGTGTGGTCGACCGCGACACCGGGGAGCTTCGCGAGGCGCAGATCTTCGTCGCGGTGCTGGGGTGTCGAACTACACCTGCGCCAGCGTCAACTGTGCCTGGACCACAGGCTGCACGGAAAGCGGCTCCATGACGCAAACGTCGTCGCCACGATGCTCACCCACGAGCTTCGCATTCTGGTCACTCGAAATGCAGCCGATTTCTCGCCATTCGACGAGGTCGAGGTCATCGACGTGGACGAGGCCGCCGCCCATCGGTGAGCTTGCGACCGGGTCGCCGGTTTTTCCTACGCGCGTGGAGAACGGCGGCCCGGGATCGGCCGACCGCACGATCTCGCCCGACCCCATTCGAGCAGGAACCGGCTTCAAGGCTCGAGGCTGCGAGCTATTGCGAGATGTCGGCCAAGTTCCATTAGACTCATGTGGTCCGATCGGAGACTCGCGTGGTCCGACCGGAACAACACCCGTAAGATACCGAGGAGAGAACCTTGAAATCACCTTCTTCGTTGACTCGCCGCACGTTACTTGGCGCGGCTGCCGTGCTCGGGGTGGCCCTCGTCGCCGGCCCCGCCAACGCCGAGACGCCCCGGATGGGGGTGGTCGTCAAGATCGGGGGGATCCCCTGGTTCAACGCCATGGAGGTCGGCATCAAGGCGCGGGGCGAGGAGCTCGGCTGGGATGCGTGGATGGTGGGCCCGACGAGCGCCGACCCGGCCCTCCAGGTACGCGCGGTCGAAGACCTCATCGCGCAGGGCGTCGAAGCGATCGGCGTGGTCCCGAACGACGCCGAGGTGCTGGAGCCGGTCCTCGCCAAGGCGCGCGAGCAGGGCATCCTCGTCATCACCCACGAGTCCCCTGACCAGCAGAATGTGGACTGGAACTTCGAGCTCGCCTCCTCGACCGGATTCGGCGAGGCGCACGCGAAGATGCTGTCCGAGAAGATGGGCGGCGAGGGCAAGTACGCGGTCTACGTCGGGTCGCTCACCGTGCCCCTGCACAACGCGTGGGCGGATGCGGCCATCGCGTGGCTCGCCGCGAACCATCCCGGGATGGTCAAGGTCGCGGACCGCTTCGGCGTCGCCGAGAGCGTGGACGACTCCCGGTCGACCGCCCTCGACCTCATGCGCGCCCATCCGGACCTCGGCGGCTTCCTCGCGTTCGGCAGCCAGGGGCCGATCGGCGCCGGGCGGGCCGTGCAGGAGCGCCGCAAGACCGGTGAGGTGCACGTCCTCGGACCGTTCTCGCCGGGACAGGGGCGACGCCTCGTGCACGACGGCGTGCTGACCGGCGGCTTCATGTGGAATCCGATGGAGGCCGGGCGCGTCTTCGTCACCATGGCCGACCACCTGAAGAAGGGCATGGCGGTCGAGAAGGGGACCATGATCGAAGGTCTCGGCAAGGTCGATCCCGATTTCGACACGAACAACATCATCGTCGACCAGCTCGTCGCCCTCAACAAGGACACGGTCGACGGACTGGCCGACATGGGCCTCTAGAGCCCATTTCGAGGATTCACCGGAAGGTGAATCGCAAAGCCGCGGTTCGAGAGCCGATCCGCCCGGATCGGCTCTCGGGCCTCGGCTTGGCGGCGGCGGTGCGCATTTCGACCCCGATTCGTTCGGACCGGTGGTGACCGCGGGCGGCGCGACCGCCGCGGGGCCGGACCGGCCCGCCGCCGGACCCCGAGGCGAGGACCCGGGGTCATCGGCCGCGGCCGCGGCCGCCCCTCCTCCCGCCCTCCGCCTCGCCGGCATCTCCAAGAACTTCGGCGGGGTCGACGCCCTCGTCGACGTCGACTTCGAGGTCTCGCCGGGCGAGATCCACTGCCTCGCGGGCGAGAACGGCTCCGGGAAGAGCACCCTCATCAAGATCGTGAGCGGGGTCTACCAGCCGAACCCGGGCGGGGTGATCGAGTTCGGCGGGCAGCGCTACGAGGGCCTCACCCCCGGCATGGCACGCCGCCTCGGGGTCCAGGTCATCTGGCAGGACCTCTCCCTCTTCCCGCACCTCGGGGTCGCCGAGAACATCGCCTTCGAGCAGAACCTCGGCCTCCTGCCGCGGCCCTCGCGCCGGTCGGCGATGCGCCGCACCGCGCGCGAGATGCTGGGGCGCCTCGGCTTCGAGCTCGACCTCGACCAGCCCGTCCGGACCCTCTCGATCGCCAACCGCCAGGTGGTCGCGATCTGCCGCGCCCTCGTCGCGGAGGCGTCCATCGTCTTCATGGACGAACCGACCGCCTCGCTCACCCAGTCCGAGACCGGTTCGCTCCTCGAAGTGGTGCGCCGGCTCTCGGCGGCCGGCATCGCGGTCGTGTTCGTCAGCCACCGGCTCGTCGAGCTCATCGAGATCGCCAAGCGAATCACCGTGCTCCGCGACAGCCGGCGGGTCGGCGTCTTCGAGGCCGGCACCATCACCCACCACCGGCTCGCCGAGCTCATGACCGGGCGGGCCATCGACACGACGGTGCACGCGCGCGACCGCAGCGGCGAGGACGCGGTGCTCGAGGTGCGGGGCTTGCGCCGCGAGGGCGAGTACGAGGACATCTCGTGCGCCGTCCACCGGGGCGAGATCCTCGGGATGACGGGGCTTCTCGGGGCCGGCCGCACCGAGCTTGCGCTCACCCTCTTCGGCATGACCCGCCCCGACGCGGGCGAGGTCCGCCTCGACGGGGCGCGGCTCGCCCTGCGCTCGAACCGCGACGCGATCGACGCCGGAATCGCCTACGTCTCGGAGGACCGGCTCACCCTCGGCCTCGTGCAGGCGCAGTCGATCGCGGACAACGTGGTGGTAACGGTGCTCGAGCGGCTGCGGCGCCTTCGCTGGTTCATCGACTCCGACGCCAAGGCGCGGGCGGTCGGTGACTGGGTCCGCCACCTCGCGATCCGGGTCGGGACCCCGGAGGACCCGGTGACGACGCTCTCGGGCGGCAACCAGCAGCGGGTGGTGCTCGCGAAGTGGCTCGCCACCACCCCACGGGTGCTCATCCTCGACTCGCCGACGGTGGGGGTGGACGTCGGGGCGCGCGCCGCCATCTTCGAGATCGTGCGCGACCTTGCGGAGCGGGGGATGGCGATCCTCCTCATCTCCGACGAGGTGCCGGAGGTCTACCACAACGCGGACCGGATCCTGCACATGCGCGGCGGGCGCATCGCCGGCGAGTACCGTCCGGACGAAACGAGCCTCGACACTCTCGAAGAGGTGATCTATGACTGAGCACGTGCCGGGCGCGGGCGGCGGCGCGGGCGGCAGCGGACCGGGGTCCGGAGCCGGATCCCGATCCGATTCCGCGTCCGGGGGCTCCTGCTCCGATTCGGGTTCCGGTTCCGGATATCGCCGCAGCGGCGGTCCCGGCCACGGCCGCGAGCGCGACCACCCGCGCCGCCGGCGCGGGCTGCCGATGCCCGCCTCGACGGAGGGGTGGCTCCTCGTCGTCATCGTCGTCATCTGCGCGGCGCTCGGGCTCGCCACCGACACCTTCCTCACCCTCGTCAACGTGTTCGACCTCCTCAACATCAGCGCCATCAACCTCATCTTCGCGGCGGGGCTCCTCGTGGTCCTCGTCGCGGGCGGGATCGACATCTCGTTCGCGGTCGGCGCGTCGGTCGTCCAGTACCTGACCGCGCTCGCGGTCATGTCCCTCCTCGGGGGCGGGAGCTGGGTGTCCGGAATCGCGTTCGCGATGGCCTTCGGCTTCCTCCTCGGCGCGTTCAACGCAGCCCTCATCCACCACTTCCGGATCATCTCGATCGTGGTGACCATCGCCACCTTCAACGTGTTCTTCGGCTTCCTCATGTTCTTCACCCGGGGGGTCTCGATCTACGACCTCCCGGACTGGTGGCTCGACCGGGTGATCCTCTTCGAGTACGAGACCGCGAGCGGGGACTTCGCGGAGATCACCCTCCCGGTCGTCGCGACGGTGGCCGTCGTGCTCGCGACCTGGGTGCTGCTCCGGCGGCTCAACGTCGGGCGGCAGCTCTTCGCGCTCGGGGACAACCCCGAGGGCGCGCGCCGCATCGGGGTCAATATCGCCGCGATGCACTACCTCGCGTACGGGTGGCTCGGTATCTGCGCCGGCATCGCGGGGCTCATGCAGGCGCACTACGTCCAGGAAGTGGTGCCGAACGCGCTCTACGGGCGCGAGCTCGACGTGCTCGCCGCCGTCGTCCTCGGCGGCGCCCGGCTCGGGGGCGGACGCGGGACGATCCTCGGGGTCATCCTCGGGGTGCTCCTCATCGCGATCACCCAGAACGGGCTCAACCTCCTCGGGATCTCCCCCTACGCGTTCCAGATGCTCATCGGGGTCGTGCTCCTCGCCGCGATCACGACGACCAACGTCTCGTGGGAAGCGCTCCTCGGCCGCGGCGGCGTGATGCGGCGGAGCCGGGGCCGGGTGTGAGCGGACCGGAGTCGAGCGGGCGGAACGCGGCCGGGACCGGCGCGGCCGCGCCGCGCGGGCTCAACCTCGCCGCGCTCCTTCGCACCGGGCGCGGAGAGTACGTCGGGCTCGGGTTCCTCCTCGTCGCGGTGCTCGTCCTCTTCGGCTGGACGACCCCGCGCTTCCTCTCCCTCGCGACGTTCCAGTCGATCGCGTTCCAGATGCCGGAGCTCGGAATCCTGACCCTCGCGATGCTCATCCCGATCCTCTCGGGGGGCCTCAACCTCGCGGTCACCTTCTCGGCCAACATCTGCGGGCTCGCCGCAGCGTGGATCCTCCAGTCCCTCGGCGGCCCGGACGCAGGCGTCGTCGCCTTCGCCCTCGCCCTCGCGGGCGCCCTCGCCCTCGGCACCTTCATCGGGTGGACGATGGGGATCATCGTCGCCTACGTCGGCGCCCATCCCATCCTGGTCTCGCTCGCCTACATGATCTTCCTTCGCGGGGTGGGCGAGTTCCTCACCCGCGGCGGCGACATCTCGGGGTTCCCGGAGTTCGTCGGGGACATCGGCCACGGCACCGCGCTCGGCATCCCCATCCCCTTCCTCATCTTCGCGGGGTGCGCGGCGTGGTGGCACGTGCTCCTCGGCCGCGCGCCGCTCGGTTTCTCCATCTACATGGTGGGGTCGAACATCGAGGCGACCCGCTACTCCGGGGTCGACACGCGGCGCACCCTTACCCTCATCTACACCCTCTCCGGGCTCATGTGCGCGGTCGCGGGGGTGGTGATGCTGACCCGGTTCAACTCCGTCCGGGTCGGGCACGGCGAGGCATACCTCCTCATCACCGTGCTCGCCTGCTTCCTCGGCGGGGTGGATCCCTTCGGCGGGTTCGGGAGGACCGCATCGGTGGTGCTCGCCCTCGTCATCCTCCAGGTCATCTCGTCGGGGCTCAACCTCCTCGGCGCGAACCAGCACCTCGCGACCGCCCTGTGGGGGAGCTTCCTCGTGGTGGTGATGGTCGCCCGCTTCATCGTCCTGCGCATCCGGGCCGGGCCGAACCGCGACTCATGACGTCGGGCCGGGGCCGGGACCGCCGGCCGGCGACTCCGGCGGTGGCGGCCGGCGCCGCAGCGTCTCCGGCACCAGCCACGCGGAGACCGCGGCCCCCGCGAAGCCGACCGCGCCCGCGAGCCCGAGGGTTGCGCCGAGAGCGAAGACGCCGGTCACCGCGCTGAAGACGAAGGGGCCGGCCGCGTGGCCCGTGTCGCCGAGGAGGCGCCACACCCCCAGGAACTCCCCGCGGTTCGTGCGCGGAGACAGATCCGCCCCCAGGGCCATGATGATCCCGGTACCGAACCCGTTTCCGATCCCGGCGAGGAGCGCGACTGCAAGATAGGTCCAGAAGGTGGAGGTGAACGGCATCAGGGCGAGGCTCGCGCCAAGAATTGCGAGCGACGGCACGAGGCTCCACTTTCGCCCCCGGAAGTCCATCAGCCGCCCCGCCGGATAGAACATCGCGGCATCGACGGCGGACGAGAGACCGAAGACGAGCCCGATGCTCGCCGCGTCGAGCCCGATCGCCTCCCCCCAGAGCGGGATGAGCACCTGGCGGGCGGAGCGCACGAACTGCATCGAGACCGACGCGATTCCGCCGCGCGTGAACTCGCGCCGATGGTCGCGGAGGATCCGGGCGATGACTGCGCCGTGCGGCTGGGAGCCGCCCCGCGCGCGCACCCGCGAGCGCCGCACGAAGATGGCGATGAGCACCAGGCCGGCCACGTTGAGCAGCGCGGCGGCGACAAACGCGACGGGATATCCGTACACCTCGGCGACGAGGCCGCCCGCCGCCGGGCCGACGAAGAGCCCCACCCGCTGAATGCCGGCGAGCAGGGTGATCGCGCGCCCCCGGTACGCGACCGGGCACTGCCGCGCCACGTAGTTGAGCCGCCCCAGCATGAGGGCGCCGAAGCCCGCCCCGAGGACGAGGGCGAACGCGCCGAGCATCCAGGGCGTCCCGGCAAGGGCGATGCCGGTGCAGGCGACGGCGACGAGCACGATCCCCGCCACCATCGTGATCTTGTCCCCGAGGCGGGTGACCGCGACGCCGGACGGCAGGTCGGAGATCATGGTGCCGATGCCGCGCATGCCGAGCACCGCGGCGGCGGCGGCCGGACCGCCCCCGACCTCGAGCACGAGGAGCGGCAGCAGGATGAGAGTCGCCTGGTACCCGATCGCGATGCAGACGGCCGGCGCGTAGACGGAGAAGGTCAGGCGCCGGAAGGCGGCCCGCGCTCCCGATGGCATCGGTCGGGCCAGGTCAACGCCTCCCGATCCGGCGCCCTGGAGAGCGACTCGAGCGCGGGCGGCGCAGCAATCGGCGAGGCCCGAAGTTCATGTCCTGGGAACGCCGGCTACTTCGGCGGCAATCGTGCCAATGGCGGCGAGCGCCGCGCCCTCGCGGCGAGAGGAGCGGAGCCCGCCGGTGCCGGCGGGCCGGAACCGGCTCTAGCGGGGGCTCAATCGGCGGCGCTCTTGCGGGCCGCCGCGAGCGCGTCGAAGGTCGCGGCCTTGACCGCCGCCGGCACCACCGGCACGTCGTCGCGGTCGATCGGGGGCATGAACCGCTTGCGCGCCACCGCCGCCTCGATGTGGGGCGCGAGCGACGACGCCTTGCGCGCCTCGCGCGACGCCGCGTCGGCCTGGAACTTCGGCATCACCGTCCGGGCGAAGAGCTCGAGCGACTCGCAGATGTTCGAGTGGGAATTGCGCCCCGCCTGTTGCATGAAGATCACCTGGTCGACCCCCGCCTCCTGGAGCTCCCGGAGGTGGCGCTCCATGTCGGCCGGGGTCCCGATCCCCGCCCCGTCGAACTCCGCCCGCGCGAGGGCGGCCTGGATGAGGCGGTCGGACGCGTCGCCGCGCTTCTGCACGAACTCGTTCCACATGTCGCTGTAGCCGGGGACGAAGTCCTCCGCCACCAGCTTCTGCTGCGCATAGCGGAAGAACTCGAAGTGGTCCTGGCCCCGGCGGATCGCCTCGGCGCGGTCCTCGTGCATCGAGAAGGCGGACACCATCGCGAGGTTCGCGTTGACGGTGTGCCCGAGCGGCACGCACTCCTCGCTCGCGATGATGTCGTAGTAGACCTGCGACCATGTCCGCGCCTCGTCCGGGTCGAGGAAGGAGAACGCGAGCGCGCCGACCCCGTTCCGGGCTGCGATCTTGATGGTGTCGCGATTGGTGCAGGCCATCCAGATGGGCGGATGCGGGCGCTGCAGCGGCTTCGGGAGGACGTTGCGGCAGGGCATGGAGAAGCCCTCCCCCTCGAAGCCGGGATAGGGGGTCAGCACCATCATGTTGCAGATCTGCTCGGCCGCCTCCAGGGACCGCGCCCGCTTCGTCTTGGCCTTGATGCCGAACGCGCCGAGCTCGAGCCGGGTGGCCCCCTCCCCGATGCCGAGGTCCACCCGGCCGTCCGAGAGGAGGTCGAGGGTCGCGACGCACTCGGCGGTGCGGGCGGGGTGGTTGTAGCTCGGGATCACCTGGCGGATGCCATGCCCTAGCCGGATCCCCGAGGTGCGGGCGGCGGCCGCGGCGAGGAACACCTCCGGGGCCGACGAGTGCGAGTACTCGTCCAGAAAATGGTGCTCCACCTCCCAGGCGTAGTCGAAGCCGAGGCGGTCGGCAAGGACCACCTGCTCGAGCGCCTCCTTGAACAGGCGGTGCTCGTCGCCTTCGCCCCACGGCTTGGGCAGTTGAAGCTCGTAGAAGACCCCGAAGCGCATGTCGAACGTCCCGATTTCATCGTGCCGAGCCCAAGAGCATGGCATTGTCGCGCGGGTTCGGCAACGATAGGGGGCTCGCCGGCAGGGCCATTTCACGCTGGCCGGGGCAAGGCCCCTCTCCCCCCGGGAGAGGGGTTTGGGGTGAGGGGAGGACGACCGTCGGCGCACTTGCGGGGAGGTTCCTCGGCCTCGGCCCCTCACCCCCGGCCCCTTTCCCGAGGGGAGAGGGGAGACGGCACGCACGCTCCCGGCCGATGGCCAGCGTGAAATGACCCTGGCTCGCCGGGACCGGACGAATCATCCGCGGAAAGGAAGTGCATTGAGCGAAGCGAGGGGAGATCCGACCGGATTCGTGCCGCCCGTCATCGGCCTCACGGGCGGGATCGCGGCCGGGAAGTCCACGGTCTCGGAGCGGCTCGCCGCCCGCGGCGCGCACGTCGTCGACGCGGACCGGGTAGGGCACCGGGTGCTCATGCGCGGGGGCGAAGCCTACGCGAGGGTGGTTGCCTCGTTCGGGGCGGAGATCCTGGACGAGACGGAGGAGATCGTGCGCCCGCGTCTCGGACGGCTCGTGTTCGCCGACACGGCGCGCCTCGCCGAGCTCAACCGCCTGACCCACCCCCCGATGGCGGAGCGGATGCGGCGCGAGTTCGCCGAAGTCCGGAGCCGCCCGTCCCCCCCGCCGTTCATCGTCCTCGACGCGGCGGTGCTGTTCGAGGCGGGGTGGGACGCGCTCTGCGACGAGGTGTGGACGGTGAGCGCTCATCCTGCGAGGGCGCTCGAGCGCCTCGTCGCCCGCAACCGGCTCACTCCCGACGCGGCCCGCGCCCGCATCGAAGCCCAGCTCGCGAACGCGGAGCGCGAGGCGCGCGCGCACCGCGTCATCCGCAACGACGGCACCCTCGATGAGCTCGCCGCGGCCGCAGACTCCCTGGCTGCGGCAATATGCAGCGGCGCTTGTGCGTTCGCGCCGCCCCCGCTACGCTGAACCGGTTCGGAGGCGAGCTAGAGAAGAGGAGAGAATCTGCGATGGACCTTGGTCTGTTCACCATGCCCCTGCACCCTCCGGGGGCCAATTTCACCGAATCCCTCAAGGCGGATCTCGACCAGATCGTCAAGCTCGACGAGCTCGGCTACTCCGAGGCGTGGATCGGTGAGCACTTCACTTCGGAGTGGGAGAACATTCCCTCGCCGGAACTGCTCATCGCGCAGGCGATCCCGCTGACGAAGCAGATTCGGCTGGGGACCGGGGTGAGCTGCATGCCCAACCACGATCCCTTCGTCCTCGCCCACCGAATCGCCCAGCTCGACCACATGTCGGAAGGCCGGCTCAACTGGGGTGTCGGCACCGGGAGCTTCCCCGGCGACATGCGGGTATTCGGCTACTGGGGGGACAATCCGGCGGTCGACAGCCGTGTCTACACGCGGGCCGCCCTGGACACGATCCTCCAGCTCTGGACCGATCCGAAGCCCGGGGTGTACGAGAGCGAGGGATTCAGCTTCACGATTCCCGAGCCCGAGGATGACGTCGGGCTGCGTGCCCACGTCAGGCCGTACCAGCTGCCGCACCCGCCGATTGGAGTGGCGGGAGTGTCCCCGCGGTCGTCCACCCTCAAGATGGCGGCCAGCCGAGGGTGGATCCCGATGTCCATCAACCTGATTCCGCCGGTCCTGCTGAAGACCCACTGGGACGCCATCGAGGAGGGCGCTCGCGAAGCGGGGCGGGAACCGGACTGTGGCGCGTGGCGGGTGGCGCGCGAGGTACTCGTCGCCGAGTCGGGGGCCGAGGCGAGAAAACTCGCCCGCGAGGGCATCCTCGCCCGCGATTTCAAGGACTACTTCTTCAAGCTCCTCCCGAAGGTCGGAATGCTGGGGCTCCTGAAGAACGACCCCGACATGTCCGACGCCGAGGTGACGATCGACTATCTCATCGACAACGTGTTCATCGTCGGCAGCGTGGACGAGGTGGCGCAGCAGATCAACGATCTCCGGGGCGAGATCGGCGAGTTCGGGACCCTGCTCGCGATGGGCCACGAGTGGGAGCCCTACGGCGCCTGGTACGAGTCGATGGCCCTGCTCAAGAACGAGGTGCTGCCCAAGGTCTCGTAAGGCGGGCATGGCCCGGGGGACGTGGCCAAACTCGGGGGCCATATCAGGGGCCAAGCGGCGGACCCGTCCGGGGTGCATGTCGGGGGGGCAAGCCGGGCTGAAGGCTCGCAACCCCGACCTCCCCGCACCGCGACGGGATGCGCGCACCGCCCGCTCTACGGTGGGTTCGCGTACCACACCATAGGCGCCGGGGTAGTCCCGGCCGGAGCCATCGAGCGCCGACCGTGTCGGGCGGGCGGGTGCGCGCTCCCCGGTTCGTTTATCCTCCGCGGTTCCGTGGTGGCTGGCCAGCATGTATTCTGGAGGGCCATCCTTTGACCAACCGGAACACACCGGAGGACCAACATGTTCGAGATGAAACGAACCCTGGCCTTGGCCACCGTCGGCGCCGCGGCCCTCGGCGCGGCCGCGTTCGCGCCCGTCGCCGGCGCCGAAATGAAGCACGAAGGCGTCACCGTCAACATCCTGACCCGACCGGGGCCCGTTATCGCCGGCCGCCTCGAGGAGCGGGGCGAAGAGTTCAAGGCGGCGACCGGCGCGACCATCAAGGTCGCGACCGTCCCGTTCGCCGACCTCTTCCAGAAGCTGCTGACCGACTGGTCGACCGGCACGAACTCGATCGACGTCGGGGTGTTCGCCTCCGGGTGGGCGGTCGAGCTCGCGGACAGCGGCCTCCTCGCCGACTTGAGCGACTTCGTGGCGAACGACCCGGGCATCCAGTTCGACGACATCGCGCCCTACTTCCGGGAGTTCAACCAGAAGATCGACGGCAAGACCTACCTCATCACCGTCGACGGCGACTTCCACATGCTGTACTACCGGACCGACGTGCTGGAGAAGAACGGCCTCGAGCCGCCGGACACCTGGGACGAGTACCTCGAGGTGGCGGCCGCCGTGCACGGTCAGGACATGAACGGCGACGGCGAGGGCGACTACGGCTCGTGCCTGTTCAAGAAGCGCAACGCGCAGAGCTTCTGGCTGAGCCTGTCCGTCGCCGGGGCGTTCCTCCAGACCCAGGGCACGGGCCAGGGCATCTTCTTCGACACCGAGACGATGGAGCCGCTGGTCAGGAACGAAGGCTTCGCCGAAGCGCTCCGGATCCTCAAGGCGACCGGACAGTACGGCCCGCCCGACGAGCTCAACCTCGACGTGACGGACACCCGGCCCATCGTGCTCTCCGGGCGCTGCGCCCTCCTCCTCGAATGGGGTGACATCGGCCCGCTCTCCATCGACGAGGAACAGTCGAAGATCAAGGGTCTCGTCGCCTCCAAGATCCTGCCGGGCTCGACCCGGGTGGTGGACCGGGCGACCGGGAAGCTCGTCGACTGCACGCCGGAGCTCTGCCCGCACGCGATCGACGGCGTCAACCACACCCCGTTCGCCGCGTTCGGCGGCTGGTCGGGAGCGGTCAACGCCAAGGCCGACTCGAAGGTCATCGCAGCCGCGTACGACTTCCTGTCCTACATGAACTCGCCGGAGCAGTCCAACTACGACGTGACCCTGGGCTGGACGGGCTACGACCCGTACCGGATCTCGCAGTTCGAGAACGTCCAGCTATGGGTCGACCAGGGCTTCTCGAAGGAAGGGGCGGAGAACTACCTCGGGGCCATCGCGCAGAGCCTCAACAGCCCGAACATGGCCTCCGACCTTCGCATCCCGGGCACCCAGCAGTACGAGGGCATCTGCCTCGACCGCGAGGTCGCCCGCTTCCTCGCCGACGAGATCTCGGTCGAGGAGACGATGGACAACATCTACGAGTGCTGGGAGGAGGTCACCGAGGACTTCGGCCGCGAGCGTCAGGCGGCGCTGTACCGCTCGTCCCTCGGTATCACAAACTAGCGCAGGACCCGTCCCACCACGAGCGAGAGCGAGACCGAGCCAGGTAAATCGTGGCAACACGGGACGGCACGATCGGCGGGCGGCGGCCGGGCGAGGACCCGGCCGCCGCCGTCGTCACCACGGCGGCGCTGCGCAGCGGCCGCCTGGCGGAGTGGTTCGATCGCCAGGCCCGCACCCTCTTCATCATGCCCGCCGTGGTCATGATCCTCATCTTCTCGATCTTTCCCCTCATCGCGACGTTCATCCTCTCATTGTCGCGAGTGCGGCTTCGCGGCGGCGGCTACACGATGCGGTACGTCGGCGCGCGCAACTACGAAAAGCAGATCTTCGGCTCCGAGCAGTGGCACTTTCTCGGCACGTTCGAGGAGGTGAGCGTGCTCGGATGGGTCGTGACCGCCGCGGGGGCGGGGCTCCTCGCCTGGTGGCTCGTCAAGTACTTGCGGGGACGGAGCGGGCGAGTCAGCGTGGTGGGGACGATCGGCCGGCTCATCACCGCGAGCGTCCTCTTCGGCTTGACGTTCATGTTCGCCGCGACCCTGTTCAGCGGCACGCGGCTCGGCACCCTCGGGGTGACCCTTTTCTACGTCGTGGTCGGCTGCGGCATCCAGTTCCTAATCGGCCTCGGGCTCGCCGTCCTTTGCGCGCAGCCCATCCGCGGGCGGACCTTCTTCCGCGTCGTCTTCTTCCTTCCGATGATGGTGACCCCGATCGGCATCGGCTTCACGTTCCGCATGATGGCCGACACCGGCAAGGGCCCGTTCGCGCCGATCTGGCAGTGGATCGGCCTCGGCGACTTCGCGTGGGCGGTGAACCCCTGGACGGCGCGGGCGTTCATCATCGTGGGCGACTCCTGGCAGTGGATCCCCTTCATCTTCGTGGTCCTGCTCGCGGCGCTCGAGAACGTGCCGCGCGACCTCGTCGAGGCTGGCCACGTGGACGGGGCAGGGGGCTGGCAGATCTTCCGCGAGATCACCTGGCCGCAGATCGTGCCGGTGGCGGCCACCGTCATGCTGATCCGGGTCATCGAGGGGTTCAAGCTCGTCGACCTGCCGAACATGATGACCGGGGGCGGACCCGGGATCGCGACCGAATCGATGACCCTGCACTCCTTCTTCGCCTGGCGGGCGCTCGACCCGGCGCAGTCGGCCGCGATCTCGTACCTGCTGCTCTTCGTGACGGTGGTCCTTTGCGTCTCCTACTTCATGCTGGTGGTCCGAAAGCGGGCCGCGGTGCACGGATGAGGACGAAGCGATGTTCGGAAAGTCGAGGGTTTGACGAGAATGGCTGAGATTCCGGCCCCGACGCCGGCCCCACTTCCGGCAAGGGCGCGCGCGCGCGGCTTGCGGCGCTGGTTCGAGCCGGCCCGCATCGGCCAGATGTCCCGGGGCGGCAGCATCGTCGTCTACGGGCTGCTCGTGCTCTGGTCGGCGTTCGTGCTGTTCCCGTTCTACTGGCTCGCGATCACGTCGCTCAAGCTCCCGGTCGACGTCTTCGACGGGCCGTCCTTCCTCCCCTGGGTCGACTTCACTCCGAACCTCCACGCGTGGGCGGACCTCCTCGACTTCAGCGCGAAGTCGCCCCTCGCGGAGACGCTCACGCCGTACCGCAATTCCGTCATCATCGCCTTCTGCTCGACCGCGCTCTGCGTGCTGATCGGAGCCATGGCGGCGTACGCCCTCGCGCGGATCGAGTACAAGCCCCGATTAGGCAACATCCTCGTCTTCGTCGTCCTCATGGTCGTGACGGCGGTCGCGGTCGGCGTCTACGGCGTGGACCTCTGGATCGCGGCGGCGGTCGGGGGAGCCCTCTTCGTGCTGCTCGCCCGATCGGTCGGCCGCTACTTCAAGCGCAGCGTCGGCAACGCGGACATCCTGTTCTGGATGATCTCCCAGCGCATCCTGCCGCCGGTGGTCGCGGTGGTGCCGATCTACATGATGTTCCAGAAGGTGGGGATGCTCGACACCCACCTCGCGATCATCCTCACCTACACCGTCGTCAACCTTCCCATAGTGGTGTGGCTGATGCACGACTTCTTCGCCTCGATCCCCATCGACCTCGAGGAGAGCGCACAGCTCGACGGCGCCTCGCGGCTGATGACGTTCTTCGAGATCGTGGTTCCGCTCGCGCGGGCGGGGCTCGCGGCCACCACCCTGCTGGTGCTGATCCTCTCCTGGAACGAGTACCTGGTCGCCCTCTTCCTCTCGACCACCCAGGCGCAGACCCTGCCGATCCTCGTCGCAGGGATGAACGGCGGCGAGAAGGGCATCCTTTGGTGGACGATGGCGGTGGTCATCATCATCATGATCATCCCCGTGATCGCGATGGCGCTCCTGTTGCAGCGCTTCATCTCGAAGGGGATCCTGCTCGGAGCGGTAAAGGGATGAGCGAGGCCGGAACGATGGCGGACGACGGGGCGGCGATCGGCGGCGGGCGGGCGCACTCGCGCGCGCGGCGGCTGTCGATCGAGGGGCTGAACAAGTGGTTCGGCTCGAATCACGTCGTCAAGGACCTCAGCATCTCCGTCGAGCCGAGCGAGTTCCTGGTGCTGCTCGGCCCGTCCGGATGCGGGAAGACGACCGCGCTGCGAATCATCGCGGGGCTCGAGCAGGCGGATTCCGGGCAGGTGCTCCTCGGCGACACCGACGTGACGAACGAGCTGCCGAAGTACCGCGACATCGCGATGGTGTTCCAGTCCTACGCGCTCTATCCCCACAAGACGGTCGCCGAGAACATCGGCTTCCCGCTCAAGGTGCGGGGGCTCAAGCCGGACGAGCGGGCGGAGGCGGTGCGCGATGCGGCCGCCCAGGTCCACATGGAAGAGCTTCTCGAGCGCTACCCGCGCCAGCTCTCCGGGGGGCAGCGCCAGCGGGTGGCCCTTGCGCGCGCGATCGTTCGCCGCCCCTCCGCGTTCCTGATGGACGAGCCGCTCTCGAACCTCGACGCGAAGCTGCGCGGCTACATGCGCGCGGAGCTCAAGCACATGCAGCACGAGCTCGGGGTCACCACGGTCTACGTGACCCACGACCAGGTCGAGGCGATGACCCTCGCGCACCGGGTCGCGATCATGGACGAGGGGGCGCTTCAGCAGATAGGCACCCCGCGCGAGGTGTACGACAATCCCGCAAACCTCTTCGTGGCCGGCTTCATGGGCTCGCCGCCGATGAACTTCATCCGCGGGAGCATCGAGAACGGCCGCTTCGAGAGCGGCGGCGGGGTCGGCGTCCCGCTCGAGGGGGAGGGTGTCGGGGGCGGAACGGCGGCGGTGATGGGCTTCCGGCCGGAGGACGCCGAGGTCGCCGACCCGGGCACCGGACTCTTCGACACGACCGTGTACGCGGCCGAGCTGACCGGCGACGTGACCCTGGTCACGGTGGCTCTCGGCGGCGACACGAGCCTCGCGATCAAGATGCCGAAGGAGTACGACGTCGACTTCGACCGCAACGTGGCGGTCCGATTCCCGCTCGAGCGGGGCTTTCTCTTCGACGCGGCGTCGGGCGAGCGCCTGTCCGCCCGCTTCGCCGTCCCGCCGGGCGCCGCCTGAGGAACGGATTCCGCGTCCGCGCGCCGGTTCGGCGACAAGACCGCGCTCGTGGCCGGCGGCCCGCAGCCGGACGAGATGAAGGACGAGATCGCCAAGGCCTACGTGGTGCCGAAGCCGGGGGAGGAGGCGGACGAGGAGAGCATCGTCGCCCATTGCCGCGAGCACCTGGCCGCCTACAAGGTCCCGCGCGCGATCCAGTTCGTGGACGACGTGCCGGGGACCAGCACCGGCAAGATCATGCGCCGCGAGCTGAAGACCCTCGACGCCTGAGCCCGCTGCGACTTTGCGCCGAGGACCAGGACGCCGGCGGGCAGGCGGCGACCGCGGCAGCGGCCGCGTCCCCGCCCACGCGCCGCTGCCTCGTGAGCGGGGCCCCGGAGGGATGTCTCACCGAGATCGCAAACGATGCGCGCGAGTCACGTCATCCATGTAGTGAGCTGCCACGCCGAGGGCGAGGTGGGGGACGTGATTGTCGGCGGGGTCGCGCCGCCGCCCGGCGCGACGCTCTGGGAGCAGAGCCGCTTCATCGCGACCGACGGCTGGCTCCGCGACGTGGTTCTCAACGAGCCGCGGGGCGGCGTCTTCCGCCACGTGAACCTGCTCGTCCCGGCGGTGAACCCGGCCGCGTGCATGGGTTTCGTGATCATGGAGCCCGCCGACACCCCGCCCATGTCCGGCTCCAACAGCCTGTGCGTGGCGACCGTGCTGCTCGAGACGGGGATCGTTCCGATGACGGAGCCCGAGACGCGGATCGTGCTCGAGGCGCCGGGCGGGATCATCGAGGCGGCCGCCACCTGCCGCGAAGGAAAGGTCGAGAAGGTCAGGATCCGGAACGTCCCGTCCTTCGCGGACCGCCTGGGCGCACCGATCGAGGTGGAAGGTCTCGGCACCCTCGAGGTGGATACCGCCTACGGCGGAGACAGCTTCGTCATCGTGGACGCCCCCACCCTCGGCTTCGCGCTCGCCCCCGACGAAGCGCGCGACCTCGCCATGACCGGCGTTCGCATCACCCGTGCCGCGAACGAGCAGCTCGGCTTCCGCCACCCCGAGCAGCCGGAGTGGGCGCACATCTCCTTTTGCCAGTTCGCGGCGCCGCTCGAGTACCGGGACGGACTCGCCCACGGTCGGAACGCGGTCGCGATCCGGCCGGGCAAGATCGACCGATCGCCCTGCGGCACCGGCTGCTCCGCGCGGCTCGCGGTGCTGCACGCACGGGGGGTGCTCGCCGCCGGCGACCCCTTCATCGGGGTCTCGCCGATCGACTCGCGCTTCGAGTGCCGGATCGAGAGCGAGGCGACGGTCGGCGACCACCCTGCCGTCGTGCCCTCGCTCGCGGGGCGCGCGTGGCTGACGGGAACGCATCAGCACACCGTCGACCCGTCCGATCCCTGGCCGCGCGGCTACCGCCTGAGCGACACCTGGCCCCGGTACTCGTGAGCGAAGTTCGGGCCGGATAGCGCCCCCGCTTCCGGACCTCCTGCGGGCGGGCGCACTTCCGTGCGCCCCCTGCCCGAACCCGACCGGGAGCCCCCCGGCGACGCGGCGCGCGGCCGTCTTCCCTCGGGCGCGGGAACGCCTCCGGACGTTTCCCGCAACCCGCAGGCGAGTCAGAACAGGCTGCCGTCCATCGTCAGGGGACACCAGCGCGCGATCTTGAGGAAGCGGATGAGGGCCCGATCCGCCTCGCGGGTGCCGATGCGCTCCAGCGCCTCGACCGCGTAGCCCATGGTGTAGCGGTTCCCGTCCCGGAGCGCCTCGACGAGCGCGCCGGTCGCGGGGGCGGCGGCCGGACCGAGGCGTGCGAGGGCGAACGAGGCGTTGAACCGCACCTCGTCGTCCTTGTCGAAGAGCGCGCCGGCGAGGGCCTCGGCAGCCGCCGGCGTGCCCTTCTTGAGGCCGAGCCCTTCGACCGCATTCAGGCGAACGGCCGGGTCCTCGTCGCGGCATCCGTCGACCAGGGCGTCGATGACCTCCGGGGCATCGGTATCGAGCTCGCCGAGGGCGAAGAGGGCGTACTTTCGAACCCGCGGACCGCCTTCGCGGGCGCCTTCGAGGATGCCTGGCAGGGCGGGCAGCCCGGCCGCGACCAGGCCGTGCGCGGCGTTTCGCGCCACCATCTCGAGCTCGCTCTTCTGGCCTTCGTCGATGAAGCAGCGGGCGTCGTCGACGTTTTCACCATCGTCCGCGCGCAGGGCCGCGACGAGCGGCGCGACCCCCGCCTCGCCGACATGGGCGAGCGCATACGCCGCGTTGAGGCCGACGGCCTCGTTCTCGTCGCCCAGCAGCTCGACGAGGGACGCGGCCGCAGGCGCCGCGCGGGAGCCTAGGCGCGCGATGGCGGCGACCGCCTCGGCCCGTGCGTGATGGTCCACGCCACCCGTGCGGTCCAGCGCGGCCTCGAGGGCGTCTTCCAGACTCACACCGGAGTCCGGTGTGAGGGCCGGAAGCGGTCGCCCGCCGAGCCAGTGCCAGGTGGAGCGCCACACCGGCTCCATCCGGTAGGCCGGAAGCTCGGACGGGTTGCGCCACCTGGCGCCCGCGCTATCCCAGGTGACGCCCTCGGGGCGACGCATCCGCATGAACTCGAACTTCACCATGAACCGCTTGAGGTCCGTGAAGTTCTTCATTTTCCGGTGCCAGATGTCGTAGTGGATCATCACGCACCCCCCGCCCTTGCCTCGCGTATGGCTACCGAGCTGGTCGATGTCCGCGAGCTTCTGGGCGATGTACTGGCTGCCCGGGATGACCCCGGTCGGGCCGATGCGTTCGTAGATGTCCTGGGGGTAGTACATGATCATCACCCACCACGGGTGATGGTTGTGGACCTTGCGCTTGTACCCCCAGTAGCTGTCGTGGTGCCAGACCTGCTGGTCGCTCCCCGGCGGGTTGTCGTGCAGCACCCGGTGGGGGTGCATCATGTAGTCCTCGCCGAGCACGCTCGTGAGGGCGCCCTTGATCACGGGGTCGTCGAACACGAGCTGCAGCTCCGGCACCACCGGGAGGAGGTTGTTGCCGGGGTTGTGGTCGTTGTCGTCCCCGATGAGCTCGACGAAGCGGTCGAACATCTCGCGGTGAAACTGCGCGGGGAGCTCGGGCTGCAGCGCGAGATGGCCGTTCGCGAGAAACGATCGCACCTGCTCGTCGGAGAGAAGCTTCGGGGCGGTGTCGCGCAGCAGGCTCGGTCGCTGCTCCAGGGTCGTGACGCCCTGCGCATGGTCGAATTGCCGCTGGTACTTCCAGACCGGCGCATTCGCCGCGGCGATTTCCATCGTGCTACCTCCTTCGTTCGTCTCGCCATTCCGGGCGGCAGGGGTCGGCCGCGCGGGAAACCGGCCGGCCACCGACGGCGGCACCGCCGGACCGTGCGCTCCGGGAGCGGAGAGGATAGGTACTTCGATTGTTCGGGTCGAGGGCGATCGCGCCCGGATTTCCGGTCCTGCACCGACCTGCGGCGGGCCTCGCCGCGGCGCTCCGCACCGGGGTGCGCCGGCGGCGGGCAGGACGACGGGAGGCCGCCGGCGCGCGGCGGAATGCTACCCGCCGTTCGCCTTGGCGTGGTGGGCGGCGATCACCTCCGCGACGCAGCAGGTGAGCCGCTTGCCCGTAGGCACGTGCAGGAACTCGTTCGGACCGTGGGCGTTGGACTCGGGGCCGAGCACGCCGGTGATGAGGAACTGGGCGTCGGGGAACTTCTCGCCCAGCATGCCCATGAACGGGATGGTGCCTCCTTCGCCCATGTACACCGCCTCCGGGCCGAAGTACGCGGCGGACGCGCGCCGCACCGCGCGGTCGAGCCACCGCGCGACCGGCGGCGCCTCCCAGCCGGGCGCCGCATGGTCGGCGCAGAACCGAACCCGCGCCCCGTGCGGCGGGTCGTGCTCGAAGAGCGCGCGCATCGTCTCGGCCGCCGCGGCCGGATCGCAGGTCGGCGGAAGGCGCAGCGACAGCTTGGCATCGGTACGGGGGCGGGCGACGTTCCCCGCATTGCCGATCTCGGGAATTCCGGCGGCGCCGGTAATCTCGAGCGCCGGGCGCCAGGTGCGGCTCAGCACGAGCTCGACCGGGTCGGTGGTCGCGGGGCCCGCGCCGTCCACGAACGGGAATCGCTCGTGGAGCCGGCTCCCGAGGACGGCCGCCGCCTCCTCGGCCTGCGACCGCCGCTCGGGCGGGATCTGCGCGTGCAGGGCGTCGATCAGGATCCGTCCGTCGCGCTCGTCCTCGAGGCGCGAGAGCAGCCGGCGAAGGATCCGGAACGTGGAGGGAACGATCCCGCCGGCGTCCCCGGAGTGGACGCCCTCCTCCAGCACCTCGACTTCGAGTGTCCCGCCCGCCAGGCCGCGGAGCGAGGTGGTGCACCAGAGCCGTTCGTAGTCGCCGCAGCCCGAATCCAGGCACACGACCAGGCTCGGGGTCCCGATTCGCGCCCGCAGGGCGTCGATGTAGTGGGGAAGGTCGTAGCTCCCGCTCTCCTCGCACGCCTCGATGATCACCACGCAACGCGCGTGCGGCACGCCCTGCTCCGCGAGCGCTCCGAGGGCCGCGAGCGAACCGTAGATTGCATAGCCGTCGTCCGCGCCGCCGCGCCCGTAGAGACGATCGCCGTCCACCTTGGGCGTCCACGGTCCGAGCCCGTCGCGCCAGCCCGTCATCTCGGGCTGCTTGTCGAGGTGGCCGTAGAGGAGGAGGCAGTCGTCGCCCTCCCCGGGGACCTCGATGAAGATGAGCGGGGTGCGTCCCGGGAGACGGACCACCTCGAGCTGCATCCCGCGCGGGGCGTTGGCTTCGCACCACCTGACCATGTGCGCGACGGCGGCCTCCATGTAGCCGTGCTCGGCCCAATCCGGGTCGAACTGCGGCGACTTGTTCGGGATGCGGATGTACTCGGCGAGCTCGGGCACGATGGAATCGTCCCAGAGCTCCTCGACGTGCTGGCGAATTCGGTTGGCGTCCACGGGTGCCTCCTTCGGTGCAACGGAGCGGGTTGCCCATACCATGCGCGACGCGACGGCGGCTGTCGACTTTCGTCGGCCCGGAAGGCCGCGTTCGCCGCCGACCGGTCAGACGTTGAAGCGGAAACGGATGACGTCTCCCTCCGCGATGACGTAGTCGCGCCCCTCGAGGCGCCACCTGCCGGCGTCCTTCGCGCCCTGCTCGCCGCCGTTCGCCACGAAGTCGTCGTAGGCGACGACCTCGGCCCGGATGAAGCCCCGTTCGAAATCGGTGTGGATCCTGCCCGCCCCCTCGGGTGCGGCCGACCCCGTTCGCACGGTCCAGGCGCGCGCCTCCTTGGCATCCGCGGTGAAGAAGGTGCGAAGGCCGAGGAGCTCGTAGCCTGCCTGGACGAACCGGCCGAGCCCCGGCTCCTCGAGTCCGAGGTCCGCGAGAAACTCGCGCTGCCCCTCGGGATCGAGCGTGACCAGCTCCGCTTCGATGGCGGCGCAGATCGGAACGACCCGCGCGTCTTCGCCCGCGGCCGCGGCCCGGACCGCGTCCAGTAGCGGGTTGTCCTCGAAGCCGTCCTCCTCGCCGACGTTCGCGACGAGCATGACCGGCTTCGCAGTGAGGAGCGAGAGCTCGCGCACCACGCCCGCCTCCTTCGGTTCGAGCGCGAGGGTGCGGGCAGGCCGCCCCTCTCCCAAGTGCCGCGCGACCCGACGAAATGCCGCCGCGCGCTCCCGCACCTCGCGTCCCCCGGCCCTGGCGCTCTTCTCCACCCGCTCGAGGTGCCGCTCGACCACGTCGATGTCCGCAAGCATGAGCTCGGTGTCGATCGTCTCGATGTCGGCGGCCGGGTCCACCCGCCCTCCGACGTGAGCGACCCCTTCCGACTCGAAGCAACGCACCACGTGCGCGATCGCCTCCACTTCGCGGATATGTCCGAGAAAGCGGTTGCCGAGCCCCTCGCCCCGCGACGCACCGGCCACCAGGCCGGCGACGTCCACGAACGTCACCCCGGCCGGGACCACCCGTGCCGGCCGCGCGATGGCCGCGAGGGCCTCGAGGCGCGGGTCCGGCACCGGGACCATCCCGACGTTCGGCTCGATGGTGCAGAAGGGATAGCTCTGCGCCGCGACCGCGGTCCGGGCAAGCGCGTTGAACAGCGTGGACTTGCCGGCGTTCGGCAGCCCGACGATGCCGCATCGGAATCCCATCCGTGCGCGCCGCCCTGATGGCGGAGGATCAGGCGGCGGAGCCGGGACGCGCGGGTGGAACGCGCGCCGGGGAGCTATCCCGATCCGGCGCCCGCTCGCGTCCGCGGCCGCAACCGGCCGCTTCGTCCGCCGGACCCGCCTCGTCCCGTTTCGTGTGCAGGGCCTTCATGACCCGCTGCAGGTCGCCTTCGAAGATGACTTCGGACCAATCGAGCACCTCGTCGATCGATTCCTCGATGAGTCTCCGGTCCTCCGCCCCCGGTCGCTGCAACACGTAGTCGATCGGGTCCATGCCGCGTCCCGGGCGGCCGATGCCGAGCCGGACCCGAACGAAGTCCCGGGTCCCGAGGTGAGCCACGATGTCACGCAGACCGTTGTGTCCACCGTGGCCCCCGCCTTCCTTGAGTCGGACGGTACCGGGCGGCAAATCGAGCTCGTCGTGCACCACGAGGATCGCCGACGGAGCGATGCGGAAGTACTCCGCGATCGCCCTCACCGCCTGTCCGCTGCGGTTCATGTAGGTCGTCGGCTTGACGAGGCGCACCCGGCCCGCCGGTGTCGTCGCCTCGCAGGCGTCCAGCCCGAAGCGGCTGATCGGCCGGACCCCCACGCCGAGCCGTGCCGCCAGCCGGTCGGCGAGCCAGAACCCCGCATTGTGCCGGGTCGACTCGTACTTCGGCCCCGGGTTGCCGAGCCCGACGACGAGCTGCGGACGCACCGCCACCGCGCACCGCCCCTTTCGAGAATCGCGTTCCGTCCCGATCCGGGCCGCCCGGGGTCAGCCGTCGGCGCCCGACGGCGACTCGGAGCCGCCGTCGGCGCCCGCTTCGGGGGTTTCGGGAAGCTCGAAGTCCTCCCCGGCCTCGGTGACCTCCTCGACCTCGGTGACCCGGGACACCTGGATGCTGATCACCGGCTGGTCGTGCTCGGAACCATGGATGAGGGCCGGAACCTCCACCCCCTCGGGGAGCGGGACCTGGCTGAGGTGGATGCTGTCCCCGATGTCCATGTCCACGGTGTTGACCGCGAGGTACTCCGGCAGGTCTCCCGGCAGGCAGGAGATCTCCACCTCGGTCATGTGGTGCGAGATCGATCCGCCGGCGCGCCGCCCCGGCGAGTCCTCCTCGTTCTCGAAATGAATCGGCACGAGCATGGTGATCTTCTGCGTCTCGCTCACCCGCAGGAGGTCGAGGTGCAGGATCCGTTCGGTGGCCGGGTGCCGCTGCAGGCTCTTGATCACCGCCTTCTCCTCGCGGCCGTCGACCTTCACGGTCAGCACGTGCGAGAACCAGGCTTCGTTGGAGAGCTGCCGCCGGAGCACGTTCTCGGCGAGATCGAGGGGCAATGGATCCTGCCCCGCGCCGTACATGATTGCGGGTATCCGTCCCGTGCGGCGGAGCCGCCGCACCGCGCCCTTGCCGTGCCCGGATCGGACGTCCGCTTGAAGTTCGAACTCGGCCATGAATCGAATTCTCCGTGGTGGTTCGTTGCTGGTTGTAAGGAAACAGGTGAGGGATCGGTGCCGCAACTCGTGGAAGCGATGCGCGCTCGTTCCGCGCAACCGTTGGCAGCCCTGCCTGCCGGCCTACTCCATGAAGAGCTCCCCGACCGACCGGCCGGTGCAGATCCGAAGGATGCTCTCCGCGAGCAGCTCGGCGATGCCGAGCCGGCGGATCCGGGGGCTGCTCTCCGCCCGGTCGTCGAGGGGGATGGTGTCGGTGACGACGAGCTCGTCGAGATCCGACGCTTCGATGTTTTCCACCGCGGGCTCCGACAGAACCGCATGCGTGCAGTAGGCGAACACCCGCTCCGCGCCGCGCTGCTTCAGCGCGCGCGCGCCCTGGCAGAGCGTGCCCGCGGTGTCGGCGATGTCGTCGACGATGACGCACGTGCGACCCTTGACCCGGCCGATGATGTTCATCACCTGGGCTTCGTTCGCGCGCGGCCGGCGCTTGTCGATGATCGCGAGCTCCGCGTCGTCGAGCTGCTTCGCGATCGCCCGCGCGCGGACCACCCCTCCCACGTCCGGAGAGACGACGATGGGGTCGGTCAGCTCCCGGCGCCAGATGTCTCCGATGAGGATCGGCGAAGCGTAGATGTTGTCGACCGGAATGTCGAAGAAGCCCTGAATCTGATCCGCGTGGAGGTCGACCGTCAACGCCCGGTGCGCCCCCGCCGTCGAGATCATGTTCGCCACCACCTTGGCCGAGATGGGAACCCGGACCGAGCGCGGGCGGCGGTCCTGCCGGGCATAGCCGAAATAGGGAATGACGGCGGTGATGCGTGCGGCCGACGCCCGTCGCACTGCATCCATCATGATGATGAGCTCCACCAGGTTCTCGTTGGCCGGCCGGCAGGTGGAGTTGACGATGAAGATGTCCTTGCCGCGGACCGAGTCGTTGATCTCGACGTTGACCTCGCCGTCGCGGAACCGGCTGACGGTGGCGCGGCCGGGCGGAACGCCAAGACGCGCGCAGACGTTCTCCACCAGGCGCTCGCTCGACGACCCGGCGAAGATCATCAGCGAGTCGGGATCGATTTGCGGGTCCCCGTACGACGGCGCCAGCGGCGAATCGCCGAACGACGGCGAAAGCTGTGGATCCACGAACCGCCCGAATCGGTTTTCGTTCATCGAGTCTGGCTCCAGGAAATCAACTCGGGTGGACGGCCGCGGGCCGGTCCGTTGCCACCGGCTCTCCCCCCGCCGCCCCGCCGAGGTATGGCTGGGGTGCCAGGATTCGAACCTGGGAATGCTGGGATCAAAACCCAGTGCCTTACCGCTTGGCTACACCCCAAGAGCTGCCGGCGCCACCGGTGGCCACGGAACCGCACGCGACCCCCGGCACTGAACCTCCGAACCCCTTCGCTCCGCCGGCCGGCGGGCGCCCGCGGGCCCCGCGCAACGGCGAATTGGCGATGCCTCGTGCGACCCAGCCGTCCCATTCCTCCGGCATTTCCCGCAATGCCCGGCGCGCGGACCCCTCCGTGCGGAACACGCCGAATACCGCCGAGCCCGTGCCGGTCATCCTTGCCTGGTCGGGCCCGTCAACGTGCTCCAGGAGCCACTCGAGCGCGGCATCCACCGCCGGGTAGCGGCGGCGCACGACCGGCTCGCAGTCGTTGCCGGCCGCGGCGAGCAGGGCATCGATGTCGACCGGTTCGTCCGTTGAACGGCGGGGCATTTTGAGCGGAGGCGAATCCCGTGTCAAACCGGGTTCGGCAAACACCGCGGCGGTCGAAACGGGGATCCGCGGATGAACGACGAGATACCACCGGAGCGGGAGCGGCATGGCGCGGATGCGCTCCCCGACCCCCTCCGCCCAGCCGCTTCGACCGTGCACGAAGACCGGAACGTCCGCACCGAGCTCGAGCCCTAGGTCGGCAAGGCGATGCTCGTCGAGTCCGGTCCCCCAGATCCGGTTGAGCGCGACGAGGGTGGTGGCGGCGTCGGAGCTGCCGCCGCCGAGTCCCGCCCCTTGCGGGATCCGCTTGTCGAGCCGGATGGTCGCGCCCGGCCGGGCCGAGGTTCTCGCCCGCAGCAAGTG
Source organism: Immundisolibacterales bacterium (assembly GCA_026712715.1). Classification (GTDB taxonomy): domain Bacteria; phylum Pseudomonadota; class Gammaproteobacteria; order HK1; family HK1; genus JAJDXW01. The sequence goes on from JAPOPW010000055.1 coordinate 38,975, forward strand.
CGCGGCGCGGACCGAGAGCTCGTCCTCCTCATCGAGCCCCGGCGGCGGGTCCTCGAGGACGATTCGCCCGTCGCGTCGCGCGGCGATCTCCACTTCGTCGCCGAAGTCGAGGAGCTGGAAAACGGTCTGAAGGTCGTGCCGGCCGTCCGTTCGCCGACCCGTGACGCGAAGAAACAGGTTGAGCTTGGCGGGAGCGGGCCAGCGCACTACTCGAGCCGCCAGTCGCGGACCACCACCCGAACGGTGGCCCGCTCCCCGCGCAAGGTGACCCGGTCCGGAAGGTCCGGCGGCCCGGCCGATTCCGAAGGAAATCGGTACTCGATTCGCCAGCCCTGCTGGGTGAGCGTCGAGAGCCGTCCGTCCTCGTCCAGCGTCCAGTCTCCGACCGCGGTCCCGGGCCGTGCCCGGGCGGTGATCCAGTGCCGGAGGGAGGACGCGGGCAGGTCCCAGCCGATCCGGCGGCCGAACAACTCTTCGGGGGTGCGGGCGGTCCGGCGTTCCCCCTTTGCGGTCTTCAGCTCGACCGCGCCCGGGCGCCCCTTCACCTCGAGCGCACCCTGTCCGAACGGTCCGCTCAGCCGCAGACGGAAATCCTCCTGGCGCTGGCGCCAGTCGAAGGCGGCGCTCCAGCTCCGGTACCCTTCCCCGTCCTCGTCGCGGACCCGCACCGCGAGCTTTCCCGTCGCCCGCCAGCGCTCGACGACGTCGTCCGGCGGACGGGCCTCGGGGGCCGGTACCGGGGTCTCCGCCCGCCACGGCACCAGGGCGCAGCCCGGCAGGGCGAGGGCCCCGGCCAGCGGGACGAGCGCGAAGGCCGCGGTGAGCCGCCGGCGCCCCGGTTCGAGGCGGCCCGGCGCGCCGCTCAGGACCCGAAGCGCTCGATTGTCTCGAGCAGCACTTCGTTTTCCGGATCGTCCTCGAGCGCGGACTCCCATATCTCCCGTGCCTCGTCGTGGCGCCCCAGGACCCAGAGCGCCTCTCCCAAATGGGCGGCGACCACCGGATCCGCCTCCATCTCGTGCGAGCGTCGCAGCCAGTCGGCCGCCTCTTCGTGGCGGCCGAGGCGGAAGAGCACCCACCCCATGCTGTCGACGATATAGGATCGGTTTGGATCCAGAGCGAGGGCCCGTTCCACTAGGTCCAGCGCCTCCTCGAAGCGATCGGTGCGGTCCGCAAGGGTGTATCCGAGCGCGTTGAGCGCGTCAATGTGCTCCGGATCGCGGGCGATGATCGACCGCAGGTCCCGCTCCAGGACATCGAGCCGGTCGAGCCGCTCCGCGACCATCGCGCGCGAGTAGAGCAGGTCGTCGTCGTCGGGATAGGCGGCAAGCCCGCGGTCGAGGACGCCCATTGCCTCGGCCGGGAGTTCCGCGCGAACGAGCAGGCCGCTCTCCGCCCGGTACAGCCGGACGTCGTCGCCCCGGGCGTAGCGCGGGGTGGCGGCGAGATGTCGTCGCGCCCATTCGAGCTGCCCCGAGTCGGTCATGATCTCGGCCGTGCGGATCCGTGCGCTCACGTAGTAGACCCCGCCGCGCACCCTCCGATAGGCGCGCAGGGCGCGGTCGAACGCTTCCTGCGTCTGGTCGATGAGCCCGGTGAAGTACCACGCCCCGTCCCGCCATTCACCCGCGCGATAGAGCATCTCGAAGTGCGGGCGCGCGTCGTCGAGGCGCTCCATCCTCGTCAGCAGCCGGCCGAGCTCCCACCGCGCGACGTGGTCGTGCGGGCGTCGCTCGACGAGGGTCGCGTACCGGTCGCTCGCCTCCTCGTGCCGCCCCGCCGAGTCGAGCAGCCGCGCGTAGGTGCGAAGGAGCGCGTCGCTGCCGCCATCCTCCGCTTCCCGGTGGGCGAGGACCTCCAGCGCGGCGTCCCGATCGCCGCGATCGTGCAGCAGCATCGCATGGGTCACCGAGAACCGATCCTCGCGCGGCGCTTCACGCGTGAGGACTTCCAGGATTCCGACCGCACGCTCGAGCCGGCCCGAGCCGGCCAGCACGCGTGCGAGCGCATACCGCGATTCGGGGTCCGCGTCCGCGACCGATTCCATGATCCCGATCCGCCGGTCGACGTCCGGTTCCTGGCGGAGCAGCCTGACGACGGTTTCGAGGCCGCCCGGGTCCGACGCGTCCCCGGGTCTCGCGATGCGCCGCAGCGCCGCGGCGGCTTCGGCGGGACGGCCCGCGCGCGAGAGCATGAGCGCGAGCATCCGGTGCGCCGCCGGGTCGTCGGGATCGAGCTCGTGCCACAGGCCCGAGGCATCGACGGCGAGGGGGAAGCGTGCCGCGCGCGCCGCGATCCTGGCCGCCCGACGGGCGAAGGCCGAGCTGCGGTGCGCCCGGGCGGCGTCCATGTAGCTGTGCACCGCGCGATCCGTATCCACATCGTCCCCCGCCCGTGCGGCGAGCTCGGCGAGGAGCAGCGGCGCGAGCGTTCCGGGGAGCAGCTCGGCCGGCGGGGGTGCGTCGCCGGGAGGGGCGCCCGAGGCGGAGGCCGGTCGCAGGGCGAGCACGATCGCTACCGCGGCGGCCGCGAGCAGAACGACATGCGGGCGCAGGGTGCTCATCGGCATCCAGACTCCTCGAGGGGCCCCGATCTGTTCAGATGAGTCACGTTTGCAAAGCGATTTCAGGAACGAAACGTACGAGGCTGCTACCACTGCGCAGCGGCCGGGTCGCGAACAAGCATGGATGGCTTCGAACATGTCTCGTCGGTCCGAGGCGCAGCCTCGCTAGAATAGCCCAATGCACGCTTCCGTAGTTGAAAAGCTGGACGCGATCGCGGGTCGTGGGGACGAGCTCAGCGGCCTGCTCGCCGATCCCGAAGTGATTGCGGACCAGCCTCGATTCCGTTCCCTCGCGAAGGAGCTCTCGGATCTTCAGCCGGTGACCGCCTGCTACCGGCGCTATCGCGAGGCGCTCGACGCGGCCGAGGCGGCGCGCGAGATGCTGGGGGACTCCGACCCCGGCATCCGCGAGCTCGCCCGGGACGAGCTCGGCGAGGCGGAGGCCGCGCGCGAGGCGGTCGAGGCGGAGCTTCGGACCCTGCTGATTCCGGTGGACCCGGCCGACGACAGCAACACCTTTCTCGAGATCCGGGCCGGCGCGGGGGGTGAGGAGGCGGCGCTCTTCGCGGGCGAGCTCCTGCGGATGTATCTCCGGTACGCGGAGGCGCGGCGCTGGACCCCGGAAGTGATGAGCGAGAGCCACAGCGAGCAGGGAGGGTACCGCGAGGTGGTCGTCCGGGTGGTCGGCCGCAAGGCGTACTCGCGCCTCAAGTTCGAATCGGGCGGGCATCGCGTGCAGCGCGTGCCGGAGACCGAGTCGCAGGGCCGCATCCACACCTCCGCGTGCACGGTGGCGGTGCTGCCGGAGCTCGAGGACGTGAGCGAGGTCGAGATCGACCCGGGCGACATCAGGGTGGACACGTTTCGGGCGTCGGGGGCGGGCGGCCAGCACATCAACAAGACCGACTCCGCGATCCGCATGACGCACCTGCCGTCCGGGATGGTGGTGGAGTGCCAGGACGAACGGTCGCAGCACAAGACCCGGGCCCGGGCGCTGTCCCTGCTCCGCGCCCGCCTGCTCGCGGCGGAGCGCGACCGGCAGCAGGCGGAACGGGCCGCGGAGCGGCGGCTCCTCGTCGGGAGCGGGGATCGCTCGCAGCGGGGGCGCACCTACAACTTCCCCCCGGGACGCATCACCGACCATCGGATCCATCTCACCTTGTACAAGCTCGACGCGGTGCTCGCAGGAGACCTCGATCCGCTCATCGAGCCGCTGATGAGCGCGTACCAGGCCGACCAGCTCGCTGCGATGGGGGTCGACGGGTGACCCCGGGCGCTCGGACGGGCACCGCGGGCGAGGCCCTCGCCGAGGCGCGCGGCGTGCTCGCCACCCTGGACCATCCCGGGCTCGACGCTTCCGTCCTCCTCGCACGAACGCTCGATCTCCCCCGCACGGCGCTCATTGCCCGCCCCGAGATTCCGATCGACCCGGCCGCGAAGAGGCGGTTCGGCGAGCTCGTCGGGCGGCGGGCGGCGGGCGAGCCGCTCGCGTGGCTCACCGGGCGGCGCGAGTTCTGGTCGTTCGAGCTCGAGGTCGACCGCTCCACCCTCGTTCCGCGTCCGGAGACGGAACGGCTGGTGGAGGCGGTGCTCGAGGCGGTGGGGGAGGCGGTCTCGGGAGACGAAGGGGGGCGGGTCGCGGACCTCGGCACGGGGTGCGGGGCCGTCGCCATCGCGGTCGCGCGCGAAGCGGCCGGGCAACCAGAGGTCGTCGCCACCGACATCGACGCGGGCGCGCTCGAAGTCGCGCGCCGCAACGTGCGGCGCCTCGCCCCGGGCCGGGTCGAGCTCCGGCGCGGGTCGTGGTGCGAGCCGCTCGAAGCGGGCGCGTACGCGGTCATCGCGAGCAATCCCCCGTATCTGCGGGCGGACGATCCGCACCTGCTCGGCGACGGGGTCCGCCACGAGCCGCGCCGCGCCCTGGTCGGGGGGCGGGACGGTCTCGCCGCGATCCGGGCGATCGGGCACGGGGCGGTCCGCTGCCTCCGGCCCGGGGGCCGGCTCCTCCTCGAGCACGGAGCGGAGCAGGGGGCGGCGGCGCGCGCCGCGCTCGCGGCGGCGGGTTTCGAGCGGGTGCGGACCCTTCGGGACCTCGGCGGGCGCGACCGGGTAACGCAGGGGACGAGGCCCTGACGCGAAGCGCCGTGCCGGCAGCGGATGCGGTCGGGCCGGCCCCGGCCGGGAACCGATGCCGCGGAACGCGCGCCGCGGGACGAAACCACCGAGGCGGGTGAGCATGCTCAGCTCCACGCAGCGCGAACGGTACAGCCGCCACCTCCAGCTTCCGGAGATCGGCGAGGCGGGACAGGCCCGCCTCGCCGCCGCACGGGTGCTGGTGGTCGGCGCGGGCGGACTCGGCTCGCCGGCGGTGATGTTCCTCGCTGCGGCCGGCGTCGGCACCCTGGCCGTCGCCGACTACGACCGGGTGGATCTATCGAACCTGCAACGCCAGCTCCTCTTCCGGACGTCCGACATCGGCGAGGACAAGGTGACGGCTGCGCGCGCGGCGGTCGACGCGCTGAACCCGGACGTCCGGGTGGAGACCATCGCGTGGGCGATGGACGGTCCGGACCTCGTGCGCGAGGTGGGGCGGGCGGACGTGGTGGTGGACGCGAGCGACAACTTCGAGACCCGCTTCGAGGTCAACGCCGCCTCGCGCGCCACGGGCACTCCCCTCGTGTCCGGAGCCGCCATCCGCATGGAGGGGCAGGTCGCGGTATTCGATCCGAAGGACCCCGACTCTCCCTGCTACCGGTGCCTGTTCGACGACACCGGCGACCCCGACGAACCGTGCGCGCGGGTCGGGGTCTTCGCGCCGGTCGCCGGAATCACGGGAACGATCCAGGCCGCGGCGGCGGTAAAGCTCGTCGTCGGGCTGCCGTCCGGCCTCGAAGGAAGGCTCATGCTGATCGACGCCCTCGCGATGCGGGTGCGCACGGTGCGGGTGCGGAGGGACCCGGCCTGCCCGGCCTGCCGGGGAACGCCGAACGGCGCGGGTGGCGACGGGCGAGGCGGCGGAGCGCCGGCGCGGTGAATCCCTCCCCCACCCCCCGGCACCGCTACCGGGACCTCCGCGATTTCATCGCGGGCCTCGAAGCGGCCGGCGATCTCGTGCGGGTGCGCGCCGAGGTGGACCCGCGCCTCGAGATGACCGCGGTGTGCGACCGGACCCTTCGCGGCGGCGGCCCCGCGCTCCTCTTCGAACGGCCAACCGGACACCGCACCCCGGTGCTCGCCAACCTCTTCGGCACCCGAAGCCGGGTCGCGGCGGCCATGGGGGCGGAGAGCGTCGAGGCGCTGCGCGAGATCGGCGAGCTCCTCGCCTTCCTGCGTCAGCCGGACCCGCCCCGGGACCTCCGCGAGGCCTGGCGGTCGCTCCCCATCTTCAAGCAGGTTCTTGCGATGTCGCCGCGCGAGACCCGCTCCCCTCCCTGCCGCGAGGTGGTGCTGGAGGGAGACGCGGTGGACCTCGCGGAGTGGCCCGTCCAGACCTGCTGGCCGGAGGACGCGGGACCGCTCATCACCTGGGCCCTCGTCATCACCCGGGGCCCGGGGGGCGGCCGGCAGAACCTCGGCATCTACCGCCAGCAGGTCATCGATCGGAACCGGGTCATCATGCGGTGGCTCGCGCAACGGGGGGGCGCGCTCGACTACCGGGCGTGGCGCAAGGCCCGGCCGGGGGAGCCGTTCCCGGTCGCCGTCGCCCTCGGGGCGGACCCCGCGACGACCCTCGCCGCGGTGACCCCGATCCCGGATTCGCTCTCCGAGTACGCCTTCGCGGGCCTGCTCCGCGGCGCCCGCACCGGGGTCGCGCGCGCCCTCGGCTCCGACCTCCAGGTGCCGGCGAGCGCGGAGATCGTGCTCGAGGGCGCCATCCATCCCGGGGACGAGGCGCCGGAGGGGCCGTTCGGGGACCACACCGGGTACTACAACGACGTCGAGTCCTTCCCGGTCTTCACCATCGACCGCATCACCCACCGCCGCGACCCCATCTACCACAGCACCTACACCGGGCGGCCGCCGGACGAGCCGGCCGTCCTCGGGGCGGCCATGAACGAGCTCTTCATCCCCCTCCTTCGCCGCCAGTTTCCCGAGATCCGCGACTTCTACCTGCCGCCGGAAGGCTGCTCGTACCGGATCGGAATCGTCTCGATGGAAAAGCAGTACGCGGGACACGCGAAGCGGGTGATGTTCGGCCTGTGGTCGGTGCTCCGACAGTTCATGTACACCAAGATCATCATCGTGGTGGACGCGGACATCGACGTCCGGGACTGGAAGGACGTCGCCTGGGCGCTCGCTACCCGGACGGACCCCGCCCGCGACGTCACCCTGGTCGAGAACACCCCGATCGACTACCTCGACTTCGCCTCTCCGGTGGCGGGTCTCGGCTCCAAGATGGGCATCGACGCGACCGGAAAATGGCCCGGCGAGACGGAGCGCGCGTGGGGGCGCCCCATCACGATGGCGCGCGAGGTTCTCGACCGCGTCGATGCGATGTGGGAGAGCCTCCGGATCCCCCTCCCCGCCCCCGAGCCGCCGGAGGACGTGCCCGGCGCCTGATCAATAAAGGAGCGCGACGTTGCAGTCCTGGCTGTCGCTCGCGATGTCGTAGATCTGCGAGCCTCCTCCGCCCGTCGCGACGCAGCTCGCTTCGCCCTGCGCCGCTTCGCCGAAGGTTGCGCCGCTGCTCACGGTGAGGCGCAGCCCGCCGGTGTCCGGCACGCCGTCGTCGATCTTGATGTCGAGCTCGCGCGCGAGATCGACCGGCAGTCCCCGGCCGAGGACGAGATTGAGACGCACCGGGGGCGCACCGCCGGAGTGGAGATAGTCGTCCGTCCTGCCGAGCACCATGACCCGGTTGAACGGATTGAGCGGGGCGCGCTGGTTGGCCGGCGTGGGCTCGACCGCATCGCCCGCAAACTCTCCCTTCAGGAATCCCGCCTTCGCGAGCTGTTCCCAGAGGGCGTTCGGCTCGGCCCACACGCTTCCCGAGTCGTTGTCGATCCGGCCGTTGTCGTTTCCGCCGCCGGTCACCGCGACGCCGAGGGCCTCGCCCGCTTCGGTCGCGTTCCAGTCGCCGGGAACGCGCCGGTAGCGATCGACGAAGGCGAAGTACGCGGACTGGATCCCGGCGCTCGTGGAGGCGAGGTTGCGCACCCGGGCGCTGCCGATGAGCTCCTGGCCGGTCAGAACCGCGCCGACGAGCAGCCCGACCACGACCAGCACCACGGCGATCTCGATGAGGGTGAAGCCGGCGTCTTTCCGTGCTTGCATTCGATTTTCTCCGGCGCAGCGATGTCCGTGGCGCCTCGGGTGAGTGAGAGTGAGATTGATGGAATCACGCGGCCCGACCGGGACCCGTGGGAATGCCGGCGGGCGGGAGCGGCGGAAGCCGGTGATCGCGATGTCGAGCCCCGTTCGAGCGGTGTTCCGTCCGGTTCTCCCGGGTGCACCGAACCAGCGCACCCCGGCGCCTTCGCTGCCCTGGAGCCGGCGGCGGCCGGCGGCCGGGACGTTCGGGGCCACGATCACGGCCACGTTCCGGCCCGCACCAGCCGGCCGAGGAGGACGTTCTTGGACAGCCAGACGACGACATCGTCGAAGCCGCCGGAACCGGCCCGCCCCGGTACGGAGCGGGCGTAGCGGGGATCGGGGCGGGACGGATTGACGCAGCCCGCGGAGCCGCCGCCGGTTCCGTCGTTCTCTCCGTCCGGACGACCGTTCGCGCCGCAGGAGAAGAGGATCGCGGCCGGCGCCTCCGGATCGCCCACCGTCAGGCGTTCGGCCGTCCGCGGATCGTCTATCCGAAGGCCGCCCCGGGTGTTCGGCGGACGCGGCATGCCGTCCGGACCCGTAACGGCATCGTTGCCCCGATACCGCAGTGGCCGCCCCCAGCCGTCCACCCCCGGGATTCCCAGGGTCGCGCGCGGAAGCTCGCCCTCGATCCCTCGGCAGGGCGCCTCCGGCGAGCCGGGAAGGTCTTCCGCCCCATCGCCGTCGATGTCCGGGCAGGGCAGCCGGTTGCCGTGCGATGCCGCATACCCGATCAGCGCCTCCAGCCCCTGGTGAAGCGCGGCTTCGGTCTCGCGCAGCCGAAACCGGTCGACCTGGGCGGCGAGCGGGATCATCAGCCCCCCGAGCAGAAGCGCGCTCACCGCAAGGGCGATGGCCACCTCGATCAGTGAGAGTCCTTCCATGCCCTTTGCCGGTCGCGGAGCCCGCGTCGCACCATCCCGATCGACGAGTACGGTCCCGCCCGTCGTTTCCGTCCATCCCCGAATGCCCAATGACGGATTGACGGACGGTCGGGCTGCCCGAGGGGACGGGAGATCGCCGCGCGCAGCTACCCGACCGTGGCCACGATCGGGCCGACGTTCGGTACCGGACGTGGTGTGTCGACCACGGGTCACGGGTTGAAGACTCCCGGTGCGGGCGCGATGACCGAAATCCGATCGTTGAACGATTCGTTCGAACTGCGGATCTCGTAACGGTAGTTGGCGGGATTCGCGTTTTCCCCTTCCAGCCATTGGAAGAGTCCCGGGCTCTCGCGCCGCTGGTGCGCGAGCTCCGGCCCGGCGTAGAGGGCAATCGCGACTGCGGAGTTCGTGTTCCTTCGCCCGTCGAAGGAGACACGAACGACCTCCAGGCAACGCCCCGGCGTGTCGCAGGTCTTCTCCCCACCGGCTGCGAAGGACGGCGCGATCGCGAACATGAGCAAGTGGTGCCATCGGTTCTCGTACAGCCAGCCGGGGACCGCTTCGCCGACTCCGAGCGCGTATGCGACCCCTTCCACGGCGAGCGCACCGTCGACCGGCCCCGGCTCGAATTCCAACCGGCCGCGCCCGGTCTCCACGCCGCGGGTTACATCGACGACCTCGACGTGCGACGCTTCGACCCACTCGGTGCCGCTAATCGAGCGCCGGCGCACGTCGGTGGGAGACGGCGGTGAAATCGTGATGTCTCCAGCCAGGTGAAGGTCGACGCGGAACACCCATTCCCGCCCGGGACCCGGGACGTGCCGGCCCTCGCCGGTGCAGTCGATTCGGATCGCTTCCGTCCATACGCACTCTCCGTGCGCGACCGTCGCGGCGCGGGCGAGCGAGCGGACATCGGCCGGGTCGACCGTTCCCGATGCGGTGACGGCCCCGCCGGGGAGAGATCCCGCAATCCGGAACGATGTGGCAATCGAGCCGCCGGCCGGAACGATCGGGAGACGCCCCGACATCACGCCGGGCACGGGCACGGCAGCGTCGGGTGGGTCGTCCCACGGGGCGAGCCAGGGGAACGCCCCCGTGTTCCACGGTGCGTCCCGGTATCGTTCCAGCCCCGCCCGCACCGCGGCCAGCGCGCGCCTCGCGGCGGCGGCCATCAGCTCGTCGCGAGAAATCGCCACCACCCGATCGTTCAGGCGGTCATGCGAGGCGAGCGCGGCGGGGAGCGATGCTCCACGCGAGACGAATGTGTCATCGCGCGGGATCTCGTTTCCCGCCTCGAGGTATTGACCCACATCGCGCCGGCTCCGGCTTCGATCCTGGAACGCGAGCGGCTCGCCCGGGGCGAGGACGACCGCGGCGATCCTGCTTCGTCCGTCGACGACGAGCTCCGCATCCGTCTCGCCGTTCATCGGTCGGTACTTGTAGCCATTGGCTCGAAACCGGTCGGCGAGGGCATACCAGAGCCGTTCGCCCGAGCCGTCTCGCGGGTCGTGCAGTCCGAGGCGGCGCCAGGGCAACCGGCCGATCGAATTCGCACGACAGGGCGTGTTCGGTGATCCGTTGCCGCTCGTATCCGGGCACGGGAGATAGCCGGGTCCGTTGCGTCCGCCATGCTGATCCGGATAGGAGACGGCGTACCCGATGAGCCCTTCGCGGGCTGCCGCAAGGGCCGCCTCGGTCCGAAGCGCCTTGTGGTGGGAACGCGCCGTCGCCTCCAGCCACTCGATGCTCACGAGCCCCGACCCGAGAGCGAGGGCAAGCACCAGCGCGATGAGGGCCGCTCCGCGCTGAGAGCGAAGCGGACCTGACGAGTAGCGAGCGCAACGGCATGCTCCGGCTGCTTCGATCGGCACGCGTTCGAGCTCATCCAGTTTCGATTCCGTTTTAGCTGGCCCGGCCGCGCGCGCGAAGGTGCGCCGAGCCGCGGGACGACCGATCCGTAGCGTGACCGTCCGTGGAGGCCGAACCCCCGTCCCCGCGCTCGCGCCCGCTCCACGGCACGACCGGGGACTCAATTCTCGTCGGGTGCCGGTGGATCGGTGAGAGGCACGCGGGAGAACGTGCGTAGGGAATGCGCCCGCTCTGATCGGAATGCACTCCTACGGACCGGATCGCGGACGGGATCGGTGATGCGGCCGGTCGCCGGATCGAATCGCTGTCCCGGCCGGACCGCGAACCATCTCCCTCCGGCCTCGAGACGAACCCCCGGCGGCAGGGCGCGGGACGGGGTTGTGGGGTGGATGGACCGGTCGCGGTAGTCGACTCTCTTTCCGTCGATCCATGCGAAGACCGATTGGCCCGATCGGGCGACCAGCCCTTCGACATCCACCCACTGGACCGGAAGGGACGAAGGGGCGGGGCGGGGCGGGCGCCTGACCGTTCTCTCGTGAGCGCCTGCCTCTGCGATGCGAACGGCGGCGGCGGCGGACGAGTCGATTCGAGCTCGCTCGGCGGCCGTCATGAAGAGCCTTCCGAACCCTTCCGGCGGCGGGAAGCCGGAAGCGGGCAACGTCGCCGCAGCGCCGGCCATGGAATCGCCGTCAACGCCGTCCGTGGCAGGAGGCATCCAGCCTGCCTCGACTCCCGCGAGCGTCACCGTCTTCCATCGGAGCCGGCACGAAGCATCGATGGCCGCATGCTTCGGGGACCCGGTCCCCCCGGAACCCGATCGCACGAGCCGACAGCCCGATACGACGAACAGCCCGCGAGCCTCCCGTTCGAGGACCGAGAGGAAATCCGGAAGCTCGCCTTCGTGCCGCATGCCGAGCTCGACCGACATGTCGGAGACCTGAACCTCGACACTGCCGTCGTGCCCCGCGCCGCGCGCCATCGCCACGCGATGATGCGCGCTCGGGACTTCGGCGGCCGCGACCCCCATCGCCTCCGCCCACTGCGTCGTGTCCCCGTTGCCAATCCGGCCGTGCGCCGCCCACAGGCGGTACAGGCGTCCGAAGTGGCGCCGCTGCCTCCGTTCGTCTTCGAGCGCGGCATGGCGCCGGCGGACCTCGGTGAGCCGCGCCTCGGCTTCGTTCGACCGCCCTGCAACGGACAGCTCATGCCACCACGCCGCGCCAGTGGAGCCCGCACCGGCGAGCGCCGTCACGGCGAATACCGCGAGCGGTACCCTGAGGCAACGCCACGGACTCTCAGCCGCTTCCCGCATTTACCACCATCCGCACCTCGAACTCGGCAACCCGCCCCGGCCGGTAGCCGCTTCCCCCGGGGTCCTCCGGGATTTCCAAGACCTCGACACGGCTCATCCGCGGCAAGGCTTCGAGCCTCTCCACGAACCGGAACACCTCTTCGGTCGCCGCCCGATAGTGCCCGCCGAAGCGCTCGACCCTTCCCCGCAATCGGACATTTCGAAACTGCTCGCGCGGGGCGTCCTCGTCCGCCAGGTCCGGCCACCCCTCCCGCTCGGAAACCTCGAACCACTCGAGGCTGTCGAGCTCGAGGTCGGGAGAATCCGCGAGCGCTTCGCTCAGCGACTGCAGAACAGGGAGGGCCCGGACCCGATTCGCGTCGAGGCGCTGCGCCGTTTCCACCGCGAGCCGAAGGTCATGCAGCGCCACCTCCGCTTCCGGCGGCCGTTCCATGCGATAGCGCTCCTCCCGGGAATGCGCCTCCCGGACCAGGGTCTCGGTGGTTGCGACGATCCCCGCGGAGCGCTGCCACGAGAATCCGCTCCATGCGGCACCCACGAGGAGAATCGACACCCCGGCCACCCAGAGCACGCGGGCGACTTGCGTCGAACGGTGAACCGCGAGAACAGCGGCCGGGCCATAGTGGTCGGGCGGCGGCGCGCTCAGCGCGAGACGAACGAACAAGCGGTCGCAGGCCAGACCCGATTCGCCGGTGAGCGCGTCGGATCGCCCGCGACCGCGGCGCGCGAGCACCCGCTCGACGGCATCCGCGTCGACGAGCCCTTCGACGAGCTTTCCCGGATGCGCCGTCTTCCGGATCGCGGTCAGCAGGCGCGCGTCCGCGACGAGCCGGATCTCGAGCTCCTGCCCTGCGTCGGCCGTACGATCGAGGTGGTGCACGAATCGGTCGATCTCCGTCAGGATGCCGTGAACCCGTTCGCTCGAATCGGCGGGAGGAAGGGCCGCAAGACGGCTCGACGAGAAGCGTCCGTCCTCGAAGCAGGTCTGTCGAAGGCCTCGTTCGCCGCTCTCGGTGACGAGGAGAACCCGTGCTGCTTCGACACGAAGCACCGGGAGCAGCCGCGCGCTCGCGAGGGGCAACGAATGGACTCCGACGATTCTCTGCCCGCGAAGCGCGTCGAGCCAGGGCTCGATCCGTTCCGGACGGACGATGGCGGAGAACAGGATTCGGTCATCGCGCCGTCCCTCCGCCATCCGGCCCTCGCGCCGGGCCGATACGTAGGGCGTGCCGTGGAACAGCCGGGCGCTCCGGGTCGTGGTGACTTCCCGCCGGGCACGGCCGAATACGTGAGGGACCGCTTCGCGCTGGAAGTCCTCTTCGACCACGTCGACGAGGAGGTGGATCGGGGGCGGCGAAGTGCGAGCCAGCAACCGCCGGAGATCGGCGTATCCCGTCGCGTCCGCTGCGAAGTCCAGCGCCGGCGCGCTCGCCGGCCGCAGCCCGCGAAACAGCCGCGCGCCGCCCGCTCGGACGATGAGCACCCAGCGGCCAGGCCGCCTAGAGAGAAATTCCGGCGACCATTTCATAGATCGGCCCCATGACCGAGATCACCACCCACAGCAGCATCGCCCCGAGCACCAGGGTGGACGCGGGGCCGATGAGGGCCTGGACCCGCTCGGCCGCGTCACGCACGTCGCGCTCGTAGAAGTAGCCGATGTTCGACAGCGCCGTGTCGAGGGCGCCGGTGCTCTCCCCGACCCGCAGCATCCTGAGCACTAGCGGAGGGAACAGTCCCGCCTGCTCGAAGCCTTCGCTGATGCTCGCGCCTTCCGCAATCCGGTTCGCCGCGGTTCGGGCCGCCTCCTCCACCGCCCGATTGGCGAGCAGGCCCTCACCGATCCGGATGCTCTCGAGCACGGATATTCCCGATGCGTACATGAGCGCAAAGCAGTTGACGAACCGGGCGAGGATGAGCTTCTTGCGGAGGGGGCCGATGAACCAGACCCGGAGACGAAGCGCATCCACGGTGCGGCGAAGGCGCCGGCTCATCCGGGCCCCCGCCGCGAGCAGCAACCAGGGGGCGGCGACCGCGGGAGCCAGGTACCACCAATCCACGGCGAACCGCGAAACCGCAATGAGGGCGCGAGCATGGATCGGGAGCTCCTCGCCCATGGTCTCGATGAAGGCGGCGAGGCGCGGGACGAGATAGAGCATGAGGAACACGATCACGGCGCCGATGACCACGGCGACGAGAATCGGGGCGACGAGCACCTTCCTGAACCGCATTGCGTGCTCGTCGTGCCAGCGAAGGCTCTCGGTGAGACGCCTCAGCACCACGGGAAGCTGCCCGCTCGTTTCCCCGGCGCGCACCAGGTTCACGATCATCGAGTCGAAGGTCCGCGGATGCCGGGCCATCGCCTCGGAAAGGCTCGCGCCGCCATGGATCGCCTCCACCATGCCCGCGATCACCTCGCGGAGGTGGAAACCCTTGACCGAGTCGCGAAGATCCGCGAGCGCATCGGGAATCGGAACCGAGGCGGTGAGGAGCTGTTCGAGGTGAAAGCAGAAATTGATGAGCTGGCCGCGGCGAACCGGCGGGTGCAGCGCCCAGGCTCGGGCGCTGCGCGCCGGGGCGCAGGCGACGAGATCCAGGCCGAGGCGGCGAAGTCGCGCCTCGAGATCCAGCTCGTGCGCCGCTTCCATCCGGCCGCGGCGGATGCGCCCGTGCGCGTCCATCGCCCGATACCGCATCGGGACGAGCGGGGTCACGAGCCGTCTCGCGGAGGCTCCTGCGGCGCCGCGGCAGTCCGGCCGCGCCGGCGGGGAGCCTGCTCCGCGATCGCACCGGAAGGCCCGGACGCGAGGCTCGTGAGGTCCACGACCCGCGCGACCTCCTCGGTGGTCGTGGAGCCGTCGGCGACCCGCCGCATCGCATCCTGCGCAAGGGTGACGAACCCCCGGCGCTCCACGGCCGCAAGGAGCTCGTGAGCGGGCGCGCGGCGGGCCACCAGGGCGTCGAGCCCGGCATCGAAGCGAAGCACCTCCGTCAGCGCGATGCGGCCCCGGTAGCCTTGGTGATCGCAGTCGGAACAACCCACCGGGCGAAAGGGGTGATGCACCATGCCGCGGTCCACCGACGGGCTTGCATCGGCCGGGGTCGGGGTCGCCGCGCCGGCGGGCACCGGCTCCCGGCAGGCGGGACAGAGGCGGCGCACGAGCCTCTGGGCGACGATTCCGATGATGTTTCCGGCGAGCACGCCCGGGGTGACGCCGATGTCGAGAAGCCGCGCAATTGCGCCGACTGCGGAGTTCGTGTGCACGGTGGAGTAGACCTGATGACCCGTCATGGCCGCCTGGAAGGTCATTGCCGCGGTTTCGGCGTCTCGGATCTCGCCCACCAGGATGATGTCCGGGTCCTGGCGCATCAGGCTCCGCACGCCGTTGGCGAAGTCGAGCTTGACCGCTTCGTTGACCGAGGTCTGCCGAATCCGGGTCATGGGGTATTCGACCGGGTCCTCGAGAGTCATGACGTTGACCGCTTCGCGGTCGAGTCGGGACAGGATCGAGTAGAGGGTGGTCGTCTTGCCGCTTCCGGTGGGTCCGGTCACCAGGATCACACCCTCGGGACGTCTCATCATCCGGCCCAGCTCGGCGAGCGAGTCGTCCGACATTCCGAGCGCGTCGAGGGCGACGATTCCCCGGCCGCGATCGAGCACCCGCAGCACGATGTTCTCGCCGTGCGTGGTCGGCAGGGAAGACACCCGGAAATCGATGTCGTGGCCGGCCACCCCGAGGCTCATCCGGCCGTCCTGGGGCGCCCGGGTCTCGGCGATGTTCATGCCGCACATCACCTTGAGGCGCACCGCCATGGCGGACCAGTAGCTTCGATGGAGGCTGCGTACCTGCCGCAGCACCCCGTCGATGCGATAGCGCACGCGAAGGAAGCCCGCCTCGGGCTCGAAGTGGATATCCGATGCCCCTCGCCTTACCGCGTCGGAAAGCAGCATGTCGACGAGGCGCACCGTCGGCTGGCTGTACTCGTCGCCGGCCGCCGCGACCGTGGCCGGAACCGATTCCCCCGTCTCGAGTTCGCGCAGGATGCCGGCGACGGAGAGATCGTGGTGATAGACGCGCTCGAGAAACCGTTCGATGTCGGTGCGACCGGCGAGCAGCGGGACGACCTCCACATCGCCCCCGAGGAGCGAACGCAGGTGATCGAGCGCAATCACGTCGAACGGATCGGCCATGGCGACGGTGAGCCGCCGGGGAACGCCATCCGGATCGGTCTCGAGGGTCAGCCCGGCCGCGAGGAACCGTCGCGCGACGGATTCCGGAATCGCTTCCGTGGCATCGGGTTCCGCCACCGCCCGGCCGAGGTCGATGCTCTCGACCCCGAGCGCCCCGCCTACCGCGTCGCGGATGATCGCCTCGGTGACGAATCCGAGCTTCGTGAGGATCCCGGCGAAACGCTCGCCGCTCTTGCGCTGCTCCGTACGGGCGATTCGCGCCTGATCCTCGCTGATCGCTCCGGAGCCGACGAGGAGGGCTTCGACCCGATCGCGAGGTTCCGTGCGCAGGGAGGCGCACGCGCCGTCCCCCGAGGTGGCGCGCGGCATCACCGTTGCAGCTCGAGCCGCCGTTCGAGCGCCTCGGCCCGGTCGCGGACTGCGGCCAGCTCGAAAGCGGGAGGAGACAGCTCCGCGAGCTCGAGCGCATCGCGATAGCCGGCGAGGGCCCGCCGGGGCAGCGCCCGCCGGTCCGAAGCGACCGCGAGGTTGTATGCGGCGTCCGGGTTCGACGGGGCCAGCCGGCGGGCGGCCCGGTAGGCATTCGCCGCTTCGTCCCAGTCGCCCCTTCCGGCGAGCAGGTTGCCGAGCGCCACCTGGAGCCACGCCGCCTCGGGGGCACGTGCGATCCGACGCGCGACCGCGCGCTCACGCGCCGCCGTGTTTCCCCCCTCCTCGAGCACGATCGACATCGTTCCGGCGGTTTCGTCTTCGGGGGCGAGCTCGACGAGGCGCCCGTACCACGCCCTTGCCTCCGCGGTCCTTCGATCGCGGAGGGCGACCGCTCCAAGGCCGGCGAGGGCCGCGGCCGGGTGTGCGTCCAGCGCTTCGAGGTAGGCCGTGCGCGCCTCCCGGTGATCACCGCGCCGCAAGGCGGCCCAGGCCCGCCGGAGAACATCGTTCGCGGGCGGCGCAGTCCATGATCGTCCGATTCGAAGCCGCGCCGGCGCGTCGCCGGCCGATGGCAGGGCCGCCGTCCCCGCCGCGGCCGGATTCGGTTCCGGTCCCCGGGCGCGATCGGCGTCAGCTTCGTTCGCGCCGAACGGGCCGTCCGCCGACGGCCACCAGCGACGGTACTTCCGGAGCCCGCCGGCGAGACGCGGCTCGCGGACCACCGTCGGACGCAGGAACACGACGAGCTCCGTCTTGTCCTGCTGCCGATCCCGGTAGCGGAACGCCGAGCCGATTCCTGGCAGGCGCGAGAGCAGCGGGACCCCCGCGGTGTCCTCGCGCGACTCCTCGCGCATGAGCCCCCCGAGCACCGCGACCTCCCCGCTTCGCAGGCGCAGCACCGACTCGATCTCCCGGATCGCGATCTCCGGAATCCGGCTCACCACGCCGGCCGCCGCGAGCTCGGGGTTCGGGTCGACCGCGAACCCGATCTCGCGGGTGACGGTGGGGCGAATCTTCAGGATGACCTCGTCGCCGGCCGCGACCGAAGGCGTGACGAGGAGGATGAGCCCGACCGGAACGGTATGGAGATTCGTCTGCACGTTCCGCTCGACCGTCGTCTCGTTCGTCTCGGTCCGGACCTCGGAGGTGAAGAACACCCGGTTTTCGGCGATCTTCACGAGCGCGGTCTGGTTGTTGAGGGTCATGACGAGGGGCGTCGAGAGCACCCGCACGTCCCCGAACTCGCTGAGGAGCCGCACGGTCAGCGAGAGGTCCGGGATCGAGAGCCGGGCAACGGGCGGGTTGGCGAGGTTCCCGCCGAGCAGGCCGGCCTCGAGCTCGACTGCACCGAGCACACGCGAGAAGTCCACTCCGCTGCGGAAGCGATCGTCGAGATCGACCTCGACGATCGTCGCCTCGATCAACACCTGGCGGTGGGCGCTCGCGAGGATGCGATCGAGCAGCAGCGCCACCTCGCGATGGCCGCCCGCCCGCGCCCGCACCGCGATGAGACTGGTCTCGCGATGCGCGAACACGTGCGCGGCGCCGTCCGGTTCCTCGCCGAGCACGGCCCGCAGCGACTCCACCAGAGCGTCCCAGAACCGATGCTCCGTCCGCGCCGTCACGTTTGCGGCGGAGCCGTTCTCGTCGGCGGCATCCGCACCGATTCCGCTCCCGATTCCGGTCCCCATCTCGTTCACGGTCAGCGTCTCCCGGGCGAACGGGACGTAGTCGATCGCGTAGGTGCGAAGCACCGGTTCGTCACGGCGCGCGACGAGGGTGCCGCCTTCCGCGTCGACCCTGATCCCGGCGTGCCGGGAGATGCGCTCGAGGAGGAGGGGAAGCGGCTGTTCGACCGCGTTCATGGTCACCCGCCCGTCTATCCCGGGGTCGATGTCCATGTCGACACCCGCATCGCGGGCCAGGGCGAACAGGAGCTCGGCGACCGGAACGTCCTCGACCGCGACCGACCAGGTTTCCTCCGGGGGCGGCGACGCGGGCTCGGGCACCGGCGGCGGGGTCAGTACCGGAGGGGGGATGCGGGCATCGTCGCGAACGGGGGGCGGGTGCACGCCCCCCGCGCAGCCCACCGCGATGGAGAGGGCGACGACCGGGACCGAGAGGCGGAGGACGAGACGCGTCCCCGCCGGACGGGGCATCGTTCCCGGCAAGGACACCGCTCCGAGATGAAGGTTCCGGGCCCGAGTCCGGGCTCGGCTCTTCGGCCCGGCCCCAGTTCCGATTCCGGTCCCGGTCCCGATGTCCGACCCGGACTCTTCCGGCGGAGCCCCCTCCGGGTCGGTCGAACGAAGCCGGGCCGGCCGGCACGGCTCGGGCCGTGTCGCGCTCGGCTCCACCCGCGACCCGCACGGTGACCCGCTCCGCACGGTGGCCGGCGAAGTGGTCGCGGGCCTGCTCCGCTCCCTGTCCATGGGGTGAAGATTCTGCGAACGAGAGGGCGGCCGGAACAGGGGCGAACGGCGCGTCCGGCCCGGAAAATCGGACCATCGTGCGTAGGAATTGCGGGCGCTCTTCGTAGGCGCGCGGCGCGAGGCTCCCGCGCATGCGCGTTACGCCATAGAATGCGCTGACGGATCGCAACGGACCGGCCGCCCTCGACCCGAGGGGAACTGCGTGGAAATTGACTGGACGGCACTCCTCGTATCGCTCGGCCTGCTCGGAGCCGCCGCCGCGCTGGCCGTGCTCGAGGTCTTCGTGGTTTCCTTCGGGCTGCTGCTCATCGCGGCCGTCGCCTGCGCGGTCGGCTCGATCCGGTACGCGTTCGACGCGCACGAGGCAGTGGGCTGGACGAGCGTCGTCATCATCCCCGTCGCGGCGCTCTACGTTGCGCGATGGGGGTTCGTCCGCATCCGCGCCTCGCGCTCCGCCGTGCCGAAGTCCGAGATTGTCGCCGACGCCGGCTACCGGCACCTCGCCGAACGGCTCGCCGTCGGTCCGGGCTCCGAAGGGGTGCTCGTCACCCCGGCCCGTCCGATCGGCCGGGCCCGTTTCGCCGGCGGGGAGTGTGACGTCCAGGTGCACGGCCCGGTTCTCGAGGCGGGGGCCGAGGTGGTCGTCGAACGCATCGACGGCCCCATCATTTTCGTAAACCAGGCGCCGTCCTGATCGCGGCACAACCCGTTCCGGGGCCCGTCCAGGGGACTCGTTCCGGGAACCAAGGAGACTGAACCGACATGATCATCGAACTCATCGGCATCGCGATCGGCGCGATCATCGTACTCGTCATATTCGCCCTCGTCTGGAACTCGTTCTGGCTCTGGTGGCAATCCATCCTCTCGAACGCCCCGGTGAGCCTCGTCCAGATCATCTTCATGCGGTTCCGCAAGGTGAATCCCGGGACCATCGTCACCGCGCGGATCACCGCCCGCAAGGCGGGGATCGAGGTG
This sequence comes from Immundisolibacterales bacterium, assembly GCA_026712715.1. Taxonomy (GTDB): domain Bacteria; phylum Pseudomonadota; class Gammaproteobacteria; order HK1; family HK1; genus JAJDXW01. The sequence goes on from JAPOPW010000055.1 coordinate 58,944, forward strand.
ACCGGAGACGACCTCGAGGCGCACTATCTCGCGGGCGGAAACGTCGTGCGAGTGGTGCAGGCGATCATCTCCGCCAACAAGGCCAACATCGAGCTCTCCTACGACCGCTGCTGCGCGATCGACCTCGCGGGACGGGACGCCAAGGAGGCGGTCGACACCTCCGTCAACCCCAAGGTGATCGACGTGCCGTCCGGCACGATGGCGCGCAGCACCATCGACGCGATCGCGGGGGACGGGATCCAGCTCCGGGTGAAGGCCCGGGTCACGGTGCGGACCAACCTCGAACGGCTGGTCGGCGGCGCGACCGAAGAGACGATCGTCGCCCGGGTCGGCGAGGGCATCGTGACCACCATCGGGTCGGCGGAGAACCACATGCGGGTCCTCGAGAACCCCGACCGGATATCCAAGGTGGTGCTGGAACGCGGACTCGATTCGGGGACCGCGTTCGAGATCCTCTCGATCGACATCGCCGACATCGACGTCGGCGACAACGTCGGGGCGCGACTCAAGATCGACCAGGCGGAGGCCGAGAAGCAGGTGGCCCAGGCCCAGGCCGAGCGCCAGCGGGCCCTTGCGGTGGCCCGCGAGCAGGAGATGGTCGCCCTCGTCCAGGAGAACCAGGCCAAGGTGGTGCTGGCCGAAGCGGAGGTGCCGAAGGCGATCGCGGACGCGTTCCGGAGCGGCAACCTCGGCATCATGGACTACTACGGCATGCAGAATATCCAGGCCGACACGAGGATGCGCGGAAGTCTCGCCGGCGGCGAGCGGGGCGATGACGAGGGGGCCCAGCCCGGCGCGCCGGGCGGGGCCGCCGATCCGCGCTGACACGGCGCGGACGCCTTGCGGGTGACGGATTGAGGGACCGAAATGGCCGAATCACTGATGGCACGGCTTCGGGCGCGCCTCGAGGAAATCCAGGCGGAGATGCAGCCGGAGGCGGGCTTCGATCGCCGGGCGTACGGCTATGGGGAAGACGAGGCGGACGCCACCTTCGAGGAGGCCGACCTCGAGGAGGAGTCGCCCTGGCGGCGGCCGGGGAGCGAGCCGCCGCCGGCGGAGCGCGAACCGGAGCCGGCCCGCTCCCGCCCGAGACCGCCCGCATCGTCCCGGACCGGCGGCGCGGCCGGCCGGGGATTTAACAGGCCCTCGCCGCCCCCCGGGAATGAATCGCCGCGGCAGCCCCCCGTTCGCTCTCCGGACCCCGTTTCCGCTCGCGGGGCGGAAACCGTCGGGGAACCCGAACGCGGGAGTGCCCGCCGCCAGTCGAGCCGTCTCCGGCGTTTTCGCCGGCGGATCCGCCACCCGGACTCTCTTCGCGAGCTGTTCCTGCTCCGCGAGGTGATCGACCGCCCGGTCGCCCTGCGCACCCGCCCCCGCGGCCGCCGCCCCTCCTGACGATCCGCGCCCGCGAAGCGGTCCGTGACCGGACGACTCCGCGGGGCGGGGGTGGATCAGCGGCGGCGGGACGTGCGGTTCGCCGCGGTCGCCGCCGTGTCGAGGCGGTTGGCGGGGCCGATCACGACCCCGTAGTCGCGTTCCGCCGTCTTGGCGGAAATGTAGCCGTCGAGCACGTCGTCGAGAACTTGCGCCGGGTCGCGCTCGAGCGGGTCGCCGTAGCCGCCGCCCGCCGGGCCCTCGCAGACGAAGGCGTCCCCGGCCGCGACCACCGTGTGGGGCACCTTGGAGGGAAGGCCCGCGCTCGAGCCGTCCGCGCGCGCCAGCACCAGCGATGCCGGCCGTCCGTCGCCCCCGCCGCGGAAGCCCCACGGCCGGTAGCCGTGCCCTTCGCCCTCCACCGAGCCGCCTCCGTCGTCGAGGTACTCGAACTCGCGCACCGATCCGAGCCCGCCCCGCCACCGGCCGGCTCCGCACACGTCCTCGCGCAGCTCGTAGCGGCGCACCCGGAGCGGCAGGTGCGACTCGATGTCCTCGATGGGGTTGTTGCGGGTGTTGGCGTACAGGGTATCGACGGCATCCATGCCGTCCATCCCGTAGCGCCCTCCGTAGGAGCCCTCGAAGATCTCCATGTGGACCCAGTGGGTCTCGCCGCGAAGCCCCGAGAACGCGATGACGTTGAGGTTGCCGATGCCGGCCGAGACCTGCTCCGGGACCGCCTGCGCAAGTGCCTTCATCACCGTGTCCGCGAGCTGGTTGCCGGGGCAGAAGCGGGCGATGGTCGGGGCGGGGAACACGGGGTTCGCGAGACAGCCGCGCGGGGCGACGATCCGGATCGGGCGCACGAGCCCCGAGTTGACCGGGATGTGTCCGTGCACCGCGGTGTCGAGGAGCACCGAGCGCACGGTGAGCCAGACCGCGATGTCCACCGTGCCGACGAGCGGCATGTTGATGGGGCGATCCGGAACCTGGTTCGCGGTGCCCGTGAGGTCCACGGTCATCGCGTCGCCCTCGACGGTGACGGTGGCGACGAGGGGCAGGTTCCGCCTGGTCGGGTCGTCGCTGTCGAGGTAGCCGTCGATGTACGTCGTCGCCTGCCAGCGCCCGTCCGGAAGGGCGGCGATGGCGGAGCGCATCAGCCGCTCGGCGTGGTCCTTCGCCGCTTCCCCCGCCGACTCGACCGTCCCGGACCCGTAGCGCTCGTGCAGGGCGACGAAGCGCTCCGCCCCGATGCGCGAAGCGGCGATCTGGGCCTCCATGTCACCGACCACGAGATCGGAGGCGCGGATGTTGTCGCGCAGGATCTGCCAGACCGGCTCGATCTTGCGTCCGGCCTCGTAGACCTTGATGGACTTGAACTGGAGCCCTTCGGCGTAGGCGTCGATCGCGTCGACGATCCCGCAGCTCCCCGGGGTGAGCGCGCCGATATCGAGATGATGGGCGGTGGTCACCGCGAAGCCCACGAGGCGTTCCCGGTGGAACGCGGGCACGATGAATGCGACGTCCGGTCCGTGGCTCGCGCCCGCGTAGGCGTCGTTGTGCATGATGACGTCGCCGGGGCGGACCGGATCGGCGCGCTCGGCGAGCTGGCGCAGCATTCCCTGCACGTAACCCGGGATGGGCCCGGACTGGAGCGGGGTGGACTGCGCCGACTCGGCGAGCCCCTGCCCGTTCGGGTCCACGAGCCCGGCCCCGAAGTCCTCCGACTCGCGGATGATCGACGAGTAGGACATCCGCATGAGCTTGTGGCCCATCTCGGTCGCGATGTTCTCGAGCGCGCCCTGAATGACGCTCACGGTGACCGGATCCACCGGGCGGTTGGAACGGCCCGCGCCGTGGCCGTTGCCGCGACCGGTCCCGTTGCCTCCTTCGCCGCGGCCGCTCGTCGTCGGGCTGTCGCTCATGGTGAATCCTCGATGCTGATGATGAGGTTGCCCGCCTCGTCCGGGCGGGCGGTGCTGCCGGGAGGGACGACCGTCGTCGAGTCGCGCTGAAGGACCACCGCGGGGCCGGAGAACAGTTCGCCGACCGGCAGCCGATCGCGAAGATAGAACGTCATCTCGACGTCGGCGAGCGCGCCGCCCGCGGTGCGGAAGACTCCGCGCCCGCTTCGCACCCGCGCCGCCGCGAGCGACTCGCCGCGGGGCGCGCGCGGGGCTCCGATGGTCGGGGTGTGCCCGACCCCGACCACCCGCACGTTCACGATCTCGATGGGGCTTTCCTCGAACTCGTGCCCGTACTCGGCCCGGTGCTGTTCGTGGAAACGGCGAAAGAGCTCCCCGGCCTCCGCCGTCCCGATGTCGCCGGCCGGGAACGGGACCCGGAGCTCGTAGCCCTGGCCGACGTAGCGAAGATCCCCCGAACGTTCGAAGCCGACCTCCGCCCGGTCCACCCCGTCGTCCCGGAACTGGCTCGCCAGCCCGGACTCGACCGCCGCGAGATCGGAATTGAGCCGGGCGAGGTCGAGATCGCTGCTCACCTGGAATTCGGTCTTGACCGCATCGTAGCGAAGCTCCGTGGTCAGGAGCCCGACCGCGGAGGTGATCCCGGGGAACGGAGGGACGATGACCTCGGGGATCCCGAGCCGTGCCGCCACCTCCACCGCGTGGAGCGGCCCCGCCCCACCGAACGCGACGAGCGAGAAGTCGCGCGGGTCGACTCCCTTTTGCACCGTGCGCGAGCTGATCGCGTTCGCCATGTTGGCGTTGACGATGGCGACCACCCCTTCCGCCGCCTCACGCTCGTCGAGCTCCAGGGCACCCGCCAGCCGGGCGACGACGGATCGTGCGGCCCCTTCGTCGAGGGCCATCTCGCCGCCGAGGAAGTAGTCGCGGTCGAGCCGGCCGAGCACCACGTTGGCGTCGGTGACGGTCGGCTCGGTGCCGCCCCGACCGTAGGCGGCCGGCCCCGGCACCGCGCCGGCGCTCTCCGGCCCCACCCGGAATCCCCCGCCCGGGTCGACCCGGGCGATCGAGCCGCCGCCCGCCCCGATGGTGTGGATGTCGATCATCGAGACGAGCACGGGATAGCCGGCAATCCAGGTGTCGCGCGCCGTCGCCTCGGCGAAGCGGCCCTCGTCGACGATGCCGATGTCGGCGGACGTCCCCCCCATGTCGAAGGTGATGAGCTTGCGCCGCCCCGAGAGCTCGCCCGTCCATCGTCCGCCGAGGACTCCCGCCGCCGGCCCCGAGAGCAGGGTGGAGACCGGGCGCTCGGACACCGTCCGCACCGTCGCCACCCCGCCGTTCGAGCTCATGACGTGAAGCTCCGCCGCGACTCCCGCCTCGTCCATGCGAGCGCCGATCCGGCCCATGTAGTCACGCATCTTCGGCCCGATGAAGGCGTTCATCGCGGTGGTCGTGAACCGTTCGAACTCGCGGAACTGCGGAGACACCGAGGCGGAGGTGGTCACGAAACACGAAGGGTGCTCCTCGCGCACGATGGCCGCCGCCCGCTCCTCGTGAGACGGGTCGACCCAGGAGAAGAGGAAGCAGACCGCGATCGCCTCGACACCGTCGTCCCGGAGCCGGCGGGCCGCCCGGCGCACCGCCTCCTCGTCGAGGGGGACGAGCACCTCGCCCGCGGGCGGGGTGATGCGCTCCGGGACGGTGAGGCGGTGACGGCGGCGCACGAACGGGCGGTCCTGCCACGGAATCTCCTGCCGGATGGAGTAGTGCTGGGGCCGCTGGTGACGCCCGATGTGAAGGATGTCGCGGTACCCCTCGCTCGTCACCATCCCGGCCCGCGCACCGTCGTGGGTGAGGACCGCGTTGGTCGCGATGGTGGTGCCGTGGAACAGGTGATCGACCTCGGCCGGCGCGATCGCCTCGCGCTCGCAGAGCCCCCGCACCGCGTCGAGCATGCCGAGCGAGGGATCGTCCGGGGTCGTCGGCACCTTGTGGATGCGGATATCGCTCGACTCGGTATCGGCGAACACGACGTCCGTGAACGTCCCGCCGATGTCGACCCCGATGAACTTCATGGCTTCTCCCGTACCCCGGCTGCGCGCGCCAAGCATAGGGGAACGCCCCGCGCTTGCCAAAGCGCCGCCGCGGGGCGCCCGGTCGCCTTCGCCCGGGGCGCGGCGCATAATGCGATGCATCGAATGCGCCCGCTTCTCGAGACGAGGGCGCGAGGAGCACGCCATGAATCCGATCGAATCAGCCCGCGGCCGCGCGGTCGTGGTACAGCCCGACGAGGGATGCTCGTGGTGGCAGCCGTTGCCCGCGAACGGGCATGCCGATCCGAAGCTCGTGCCGGCGGACACCGGCTTCGCGACCCTGTCGATGGGGTATCAGACAATCGCGCCGGGGAGCCGTATCCGCCCCCACTCGCACGGCGACCAGGTCGAGCTCCAGATCTGCTTCCGGGGCCGCGGACACGCGATCGCGGACGGGGAGCGCCATCCCCTGGTGCCGGGGACCGCGTGCTTTCTCGGACCGGACGTCAAGCACGAGATCGTGAACGAGAGCGCCGTCGAGGACCTCGTCATGATGTGGCTCATCTCGCCGGCCGGGCTCGAGGACTTCTTCCGCGCGATCGGCCGCGAACGGACGCCCGAGGAGCCCGCCCCCGCGCCGTTCGAGCGGCCGTCCGAGGTGGTCGCCATCGAGCGCGACCTCGGCATGAACGACACGACCGCCGGCGGACGATAGCCGCCGCAATCAGGGGGTGTCCCGCCCGCATGGCCTCGTCGGCCACGGGCGCCCGCGTCCTCCTCGCTGTCGAATGCGACCCCCGGCCCGCCTGCCTGAAGCCTTCCGGTCCGCCTGCGGCCCCACCGGCAGGGCGTCGCGTCCCCGACCGGGCGCGAGGCGTCCGCCCCGATCCCGCGAGCGGACGACGCGCCCGCTTCCCGTCGCCCGCTTCCAGGTGGTGAATTCGCGAAACGTTCATGTGAAAATGTGAGAATGAAAAATATCACAGTCACCGTGGACGACAATGTCCATCGCCGGGCCCGCGTCAGGGCCGCCGAGCTCGACACCTCGGTATCGGCGGTGGTTCGCGAGTTTCTGGTCCGCTGGTCGGGCGAGGAGACCGAGTTCGAACGGCGCAAACGCCTTCAGACCGAAACGCTGAACCAGATCGAAACCTTCCGCGCTGGAGATCGGCTATCGAGGGACGACGTCCACCGACGTGTCCTCCTTCGTTGACACCAACGTCCTCCTGTATGCGGTGAGCACCGCGGGAGATGAGGCGAACAAGCGGAAGGTCGCGCGGGACATTCTGGAGCGCGACGACCTCGTGCTCTCGGTGCAGGTCCTCCAGGAGTTCTACGCGCAAGCCACTCGACCCACGAAGCCGGACCGCCTCGAGCACGAGCCCGCCACGGCGCTGATCGAGTCCTGGCTGCGATTTCGGGTGATGGAAACGACGGTCGCGCTGGTGCAGAGCGCGCTGGCAAGCGCGCTGCGCTGGCGCATCTCCTACTGGGACGCCGCGATCGTCGAAGCGGCCCGGTTCGGGGGCTGTCCGACCCTGCTCTCGGAGGACCTGCAGTCGGGCATGAGCTTCGCCGGCGTGACCGTGGTGAATCCCTTCGCCGCGCAAGGCGCCGGGTAGCCCCGGGGTGGCCCCGCCCGGGATCGATGGCCGCCGCCGCCCCGCCGGCGCGGCTACGGGCGCGGGGCGGATTCGATCAGCCGCTTGATCACGCGGATCTCGCTCTCGTGGCCCGCCTTGAGGGTCTCCCAGCGAGCGTCGTCCATGGTCTCGAGGCGCCACGCAACCAGTGAGACCACGCAGGACCGGGGGTCGGCCTCGAGGGCGTGTCCGGGAACGACGCGGACCATGATCCGTGGCACGAGCGAGTCGCGATCGGGCCCCAGGTGGTAATGGATCGTCGCGCGGTTCCGATCCGGGTCGATTCGCGCCCAGATCGGCTGACTCGTCCCCGGGATGGCGCCTTCGATCGCGCCGTCGGGGTGAACCGTGGTCTCGCCCATGCCGACGGCCCAGAGCGAGAGGTCCTGCGGCGACGCGAGGAACGCCATGGCGGCCTCGGCGGGCCGATCGATGCCGATCGAGCAGATGTGGGCGCGCCCGTCGTCCACGCCTACCCGTCCTCCGGCGGCGGCTCGAAGTCGTAGTCGCGCCTCGCGCCGTCCCGGGTGACGTACCCCGCTTCGAGGTCCGCGCGGACGAGCGCGGCTTCCCGCTGCCGGGGGGCCCCGAGCCCGCCGCCGCCCGGCAGCTCCACGATCAGCCGGTCGCCGGCCGGTACGGTGTGGACCCCCTTGTCGCTGAAACGCGGGCCGGACTCGAGGCGCGCGATGCCGCTTCGCCCGGCCTGCCCCCCATCCCGGCCGCGCGGCGGATTGCGCATGCGGTCGAAGGTGGCGGCGGAGACGGTGAACGGATGCTCCTCGGCGCTGCCGACTTCGATGATCTGGCCGAGCCCGCCCCGGAAGGCGCCGGCGCCGCCCGAATCGGGAAGGAACTCCTTGCGCCAGAAGACGAGCGGCGACTCGCACTCGGTGACCTCGACGGGAATGGCGCCGACCCCGCTCGGAAACGCGGTCACCGACAGGCCGTCCTTCCCCGGCCGCGCCCCGATGCCGCCCATGCCGACGTTCATCACGTTGAAGCGCGAGGCGTTCTCGCCGGGGGCATCGCCTGCGTTCGCGCCCGCGTTCGCGAAGGGGAGCACCCAGATGCTGCCCGCGCTCTCGGCCGGAATCTTGCCGGGCAGAGCCTGCGCGAGACAGCCGAAGGCCACGTCCGCCAGCATCTGGCCGATGACGTGGCGCGCCGTCACCGGGCTCGGGTGCACCGGGTGGACCGCCGATCCCGGCTCCGCGACGGTCCGGAAGACGCTCAGCGAGCCGTGGTTGTTCGGCACCGCCGGCGCCACGATGCACTTGAGGCCGAAGCACGTGTAGGCCTCCGTATAGCACAGGGGCGAGTTGATCCCGTAGGCCGAGGCGCGCGACGTGCCGCCGTAGTCGAACACGATCTCCTCGTCCGAGACCGCCATCTCGGCCTTGATGAAGACCGGCTCGTCGTACCCGTCGAGCTCCATCTCGGTGCGGTACCGTCCGTTCGGAACCGCCTGCATCGCCTTCAGCATCGCGTCGCGCGAGCTCTCGACGATGTAGTCCGCGAGCGGCCCGATGCCCGTCAGGTCGAACTCCGCCATCATCTCGAGGAGCCGCTCGGCGCCGGTGTCGTTGCAGCTCACGAGGGACAGGATGTCCCCCCTCACCTCGACCGGGTTGCGGGTGTTGGCGAGCAGGATGGTCATCAGGTCGTCGTTGAGGGCACCCCCGTCGCGCAGCTTCATGTGAGGGATCAGCACGCCCTCCTCGTGGATCGACTTCGCCTCGGCGGAGAATCCGCGCCCGCCGACGTCGATGACGTGGCAGGTGGACGCGAGCAGCGCGACCGGCCTGCCGTCGGCGCAGGCGGGAGACACGACCACGAAGTCGAACAGATGCCCGGTGCCGAGCCAGGGGTCGTTCGTGACGAAGACGTCGCCCGGGCGCATCGTCGCGACCGGAAACCGCACCAGGAAGTGCTCCACCGCCCGGGCCATCGTGTTGACGTGCCCGGGGGTGCCGGTCACCGCCTGGGCAATCATGCGCCCCTCGAGATCGTAGATCCCGGCGGAGAGGTCGCCCGCCTCGCGCACGACGGAGCCGAAGGCGGTGCGCAGAATCGTCTGCGCCTGCTCCTCCACCACCGCGACGAGCCGGTTCCACATCACCTGGCGGTGGATCGCGTCGATCGGGGCGCCGGCCGTTGTCGACTCCCCGGACGGGACCGGCCCTCGGGACGGTGCGGGCAGCCCGGACGTCGCGGTCATCGGGCTCCTCCGGCCCGGTTGTCCATGACGATATACCCGAGTGAATTGAGGACGGCGCTGAAGTCCGCGGGGACGAAGGTCGAGGTCTCGTCCTCCGCGATGATCGCGGGCCCCGTCACCTCCTCGCCGGGCGCGAGCTCGAAGCGCGGATAGACCGGGCAGCTCACGACCGCGCCGAACGCCCCGTCGTAGATATCGCGCATCGAGGCCGCACGGGCCGGGGAGCGGACCTCCGGAACCTTCGCCCGCCCGGCGGGCGGCGCCCGGGTCGCGACGGTCACCGACCACGAGACGCTCTGGATGTCGAGCCCGTCGATGGTGAGCCCGTAGACGGCCCGGTATCGGTCCTCGAACCGGGCCTTGAGCCGCCGGCCGTGGTCCTGGGTGAGCGGTCCGTCGTCGAGCGCGATCCGAAGGTCGTGGCCCTGGCCCGCGTACCGCAGCTCGACGATCCGCGAGAGCGCGAGGTCCGCCCCCGACGGCGCGCCGGCGCGGACCGCCTCCGTCGCTTCCGCGCGCATTTCGTCGAGCATCGCGTTGATTGCTTCGGCATCGAACTCGCGGAAGTCGACCGGCCGCGACCGCACCACCTCGAAGGCGATCGGCGCGAGCAGGAACCCGATCGCCGACCCCACCCCGGCCCCCCTCGGGATCACGACCCGCTCGATCCCGAGCTTCTGCGCGAGCCTTCCCGCGTGCAGGGGCGCCCCGCCGCCGAACGCGACCATCGTGTGCCGTCCGATGACCCTGCCCCGCTCGATCGCGTGGACCCGCGAGGCGTTCGCCATGTTCTCGTCCACCATTTCGACCACCCCGACGGCGGGCCAGTGCCCGTCGAGCCCGAGGCGCCCGCCGACGTCTCGGGCGAGCGCCTCCTCCGCCCGAGCCGAATCGAGGCCGATCCTGCCGCCCGCGAACCGGTCGGGGTCGAGCTTTCCGAGCACGAGGTTGGCGTCCGTCACGGTGGCCTGCGCCCCGCCCCGCCCGTAGCAGGCCGGACCCGGCTCGGAGCCTGCGCTCGCCGGCCCGACCAGGAGCCGGTTCATGTCGTCGACCCGCGCGATCGATCCGCCGCCCGCGCCGATCTCCACCATCTCGATGACCGGAATGCGGACGGGCAAGCCGCTCCCCTTGAGATCCCGGTAGCGGCGCGCGACCTCGAAGGTCCTCGACCGTTCCGGGGTGCCGTTCTCGATGAGGCATATCTTCGCCGTCGTGCCGCCCATGTCGAGGGAGAGGGCCTCCGCGAGCCCACACTCGCGGGCCACGTGAGCGGCGAGGATCGCGCCCCCCGCGGGCCCCGACTCGACGAGCCGGATGGGGAACCGGGCCGCACTCTCGACGGTGGTGACCCCGCCCCCCGACATCATGAGGTAGAACGGGCAGGTCATGCCCCGTTCGACGAGCCCCTCCTGCAGCCGGTGGAGGTAGCCCGAGATGAGGGGCCGGACGTAGGCGTTGGCGCAGGTCGTCGAGAAGCGCTCGAACTCGCGCATCTCCGGACAGACCTCGCTCGACAGGCAGACCGTCACGCCGGGGAGCTCGGCGGCCAGCACCTCGCGGATCGCCTGCTCGTGGGCGGGATGGGCCCAGGCGTGCAGCAGGCCGACCGCCACCGCCTCGACCCCCACCGCCCGGCAGGAAGCGGCGATCGTGCGGACCTCCCCGAGGTCCAGGGGAAGCAGCACCCGCCCGCGCGCCGACACCCGCTCCGCGACCTCGTGCCGGAGCGTGCGCGGCACCAGGGGCTCCGGCTTGTCCATGAAGATGTCGTACTGCTCGAAGCGCTTCTCGAGCCCCATCTCCAGGATGTCGCGAAAGCCCCGGGTGGTGAGAAACGCGGTGCGTGCGCCCTTGCGCTCGATGAGCGCGTTGGTGGCGAGGGTCGTGCCGTGGACGAAGACGCCGGCGTCCCCGGGCACGGCCCCGCTCCGGTCCAGCACGAGCGCGAGAGCCTCGAAAACGCCCGTCTCGGGCGTTCGCGGGGTCGTCAGCACCTTCGCGGTGTGGCGGCCGTTCGGCCCGTCGAGAACGACGTCCGTGAACGTGCCGCCGATATCGGCCGCGAGCCGCACCGGCGGATCAACCCGCATGTCTCACCAATCTCCTGCTGCGGCCCCAAATCGGTCACGATGTCGGGCCGTGCTCCCACGGGCCGTCTCGAACGCTTCCTCACCACGAAGACCAGCGACGCATGCGGATCGACGACCTTCGACATCGTCCGTGCTGCCCGCCGTCATGATCGCGAAACGCCCCCCTCGGGCCGGGCGGCATGCTATCGGCGGTTCTTCATTTCTTGCAAGCGAATCGCGGATATGAAATTAATGCGCGCGGGCGCCGCCCGCCCGGACGGCGCTCGACCCGCCGCCCGCCGCAAAGAACCGAGGCCCCGCCGCCGTGCACACCCTTGAAACCTGCCGCGCGCTGGACCGCCGCGACCCCCTCGCCCGCCACGCGGACCGGTTCGCACGGGCCGAATCGGGGGCCATCCACTTCGACGCCAACTCCATGGGCGCCATGCCGGTGGACGCCCCGGAACGGATCCGGCGGGTGATGACGGAGTGCTGGCGGGACAAGAGCCGCCGGGCGTGGACGAGCGAGGGCTGGGTGGAGCGTCCCCGGCAGCTCGGCGCCGACATCTGCCACCTCGTCGGGGCGCGCCCGGGGGACGTGGTGGTCTGCGACAACACCACCGTCAACCTCTTCAAGATCCTGAGCTACGCCTGGAAGCTGCGGCGCGGGGGCGGCGTCATCCTCACCGAGTCCCACAACTTTCCGACCGACCTGCACGTCGCCCAGGGCTTCGTGCGGCTGCTCGCGGACCTCGGGGTCGAGGCCCGGGTGAGGACCGCGGAGAGCCGTGACCGGGTCGAGGCGATGCTCGATCGGGACGTCGCGATCCTCTACCTCACCCAGACCGACTACCGCTCGAGTGAGCGGTGGGACATCGCGGAGATGAACGAACGCGCCCACGCCGTCGGCGCGCTGACGGTCTGGGACCTGTCGCACTCCGCGGGCGCCGTCGACGTCGACCTCGCGGGCGCCGGGACCGACTTCGCGGTGGGATGCGGATACAAGTACCTCTGCGGTGGACCGGGGGGACCTGCGTTCCTGTACGTGAACCCCATCCACCAGGACGGCACGTGGCCGACCATCTCCGGCTGGATGGGGCACGCGAAGTGGGACCAGTTCCTCACCGAGTACGAGCCGGACCCGGGAGCGGCCCGCCACCTGACCGGCACCCCGCCGGTCATCGCCAACGAGGTCTTCGCGGCCGCGGCGGAGATCTGGCGCGAGGTCGACCGCAAGGACATGGCGCGCAAGCACGAGTCGCTCACCGAGACCCTCATCGCCCTCCTCGAGCAGGAGTGCGGCCCCCTCGGGGTCGGCATCAACTCCCCGCGGGAGTACCGGAATCGGGGCGGCCACGTGTCGTTCAGCCACCCCGGCGCGGGCCCGGTCTCCGAGGCGCTGACGGACCACGGCCTGCTCTCATCCTTCCGCTACCCGAACTCCATCCGTCTCGGCATGAGCCCGCTGTATCACCGCCACGAGGACGTGTGGGAGGCGGTCGCGATCATCAAGGACGTGCTCGCGCGCGAAGCGTGGCGGGACCCGATGTACCAGGTCGTCTCCATCTGATGACGCCGGAGCGGCCCGGGATGGACGAGCGCGGCGCGCCGCGGGTCGCCCGCTTCAAGGCGTACTACACCGAGCTCGAGCAGGGCCGGACGTACGCCTGGTGCCGCTGCGGGCTGAGCCGCTCCCAGCCCTATTGCGACGGACGCCACCGCGGGACCGACTTCAAGCCGGTGCGCTACCGCGCCGACACCAGGGGCGAGGAGGTCCTGTTCTGCGGGTGCAAGCACACGAAGACGCCGCCGTTCTGCGACGGCTCGCACAACAACCTCCTGTCCGACTATCCCGAGGACGATCCCGGGAGCGAAGCCAACCGGCGGGTCCCCGAAGTGACCCCGGCCGAGGACGCCCGTTCGGTGCTGAACGGCGGGGGCTACGTATTCTCGACCGACCGCGCGCGCAAGGCGCGACGGGGAGCGCTCCGGTACTGCACCGTCATCGGACCCGAGCACGGGTCGATCCACCAGTCGCAGTTCCACTTCGAGACGGGGTCGGGCGACCCGACGGTGATCGCCTTCGGCGAGCGCGACGTGGTCCTGTTCATGACGGAAGGCGATGCCGAGGTCACGATCTCGGGAAGGACATTCGCGGCGCAGACCCGTTCCGGCGTCTACGTCGCGCCGGGAGAGGCGTTCAGCGTCGCCGGCCGGAACGGCGGCGCGACGGTCCGGTTCCTCGCTTCCGCCTGTCCACGGGCGGCGGGTCCGGAATGGCCCGATCGTATGCCGGACAACTTCGATGCGACCAAGCCCGAGAGAGTCGTGCCCCTCGACCCCGCACAGCGCCAGGGCATGGCCAGCCGTTACTTCCAGATGCTGGTGGACGGGTCGGTCGGCTCGAAGGTGGTCACCCAGTTCATCGGCCACATCCCCCTCTCGAAGGCCGAGCCGCACCGCCACCTCTACGAGGAGGCGCTGATCATCCTGACCGGTGCGGGCTGCATGTGGACCGAGAACCTCAAGGCGCGGGTCGGCGCCGGCGACGTCGTCTTCCTGCCGCGCAAGCAGCTCCACTCCCTCGAGGCGACGAGCCCCGAAGGCATGCTGGTCGTCGGGACCATCTATCCCGGCGACAACCCCGCGATCAACTACTGAACCCGACCGGCCAGAGGCGCAGATCCGGCGGGGCTCGCGTGCGTTACAATCACCTTCCCGATCACCATCGGTCCCTCGACGCAGCGAGCTTTCGCCGCGTCCGAACCACAAACCGGTAATCCCACCCGTTACGGCCGCTCCCGCGGCCGGCATATGCGCCCGAGACCGGCCGTCCCGACCGGACGGACCGCGCCGGGCGCTCAAGGATCAATGTGAACACACATCTGTTTTCCGAGCTCGGCCTCGCCGAGACCCTGCAACGTGCGCTGGCCGAGCGCGAACACACGACCCCGACTCCGATCCAGATGAAGGCCATTCCGGAGGTTCTGGCCGGGCGCGACGTCGTCGCCATCGCCCAGACCGGCACCGGCAAGACGGCGGCCTTTGCGTTGCCGATCCTGCACCGGCTCGCCAGCGCGAACTGTGGCGTTCGCGCCAGCGCGAACCGCGGCGTTCGCGCCCGCGCGCCGCGCGCCCTCGTCCTCGCACCGACGCGGGAGCTGGCGATCCAGATCGCCGGCGAGTTCCGCGCCTATGGCACTCATCTGCAGCTACCGCTTGCCGTCATCTTCGGCGGGGTCGGCCAGGGACCCCAGGTCAATACGCTGGCGCGCGGCGTCGACATCCTCGTCGCCACGCCCGGGCGCCTGCTGGACCTGATGGGGCAGCGTCGCGTCGACCTCCGTCGGGTCGAGCATCTGGTCCTCGACGAGGCGGACCGCATGCTCGACATGGGCTTCGTTCGCGATGTGCGCCGCATCCTCGCGGCCCTGCCGACCGTGCGGCAGTCGTTGCTGTTCTCGGCCACCATGCCGAGCGAAGTGGCGCGTCTTGCGAGCGACTTCCTTCGCGATCCCGTCCGGGTCGCGGTGACGCCGCAGGCGACCCCGGTGGAGCGGATCCGGCAAAGCGTCTTCCATGTCCCGACCGCGGGCAAGCGGCGCCTGCTGGCCGGCATCCTGGATGACCCGGCGCTCACGCGGGTGCTGGTCTTCGCCCGTACCAAGCATGGCGCCAACCGGTTGGCGACCCAGCTCGAGAAGGGGGGAGTCGCCGCCGACGCGATTCACGGCAACAAGTCCCAGGGCGCCCGGCAGCGGGCCCTGGAGCGTTTCCGGCGGGGCGAGGTCCGCGTCCTGGTCGCGACCGATATCGCGGCGCGCGGCATCGACATCGACGACATCAGCCACGTCATCAACTACGAGCTGCCGAACGTTCCGGAGAGCTATGTCCACCGCATCGGGCGCACGGCGCGGGCCGGCGCCGGCGGAATCGCCTATTCGTTCTGCGATGAGGACGAGCGGAATTCCCTCGTGCAGATCGAGTCCCTGATCCGGCAGCGGTTGACCGTGATTGGAAACGACCCCGGCCCGGCACCCGTCCGCCCCGCACCCGTTCGCCCCGCGCGCGGCCGCCCCCGACGCAATGGGTCCGGAAACGGCCGCAGGCGCGGAACCCCGCGCGTCGCCAAGGCAAGGGCGGCCCAATGACCCGAGCGTTGCTCGGCGCGGGAAATCGAATCCGCTCGGCTACGCAGGTTCAACGGTCGGCACCCTGATCGGCGTCGAACCCACTCACCGGGCTCCCCGCCGCACGCGAATGCGAGCATGCGCGCCGGCCGCATCCCGGCCGGCATCGGGAAGCGGGCAGGCGCCCGGCCCGGGAAGCTGCAGCCGGCGTTCTCGAACCCCACCCCTGCCTCGATGTGCCGACGGTCGGTGAATTCTCGCGGTCAACCGGACAGTACGGGGCGGTGCTCGTCCAGAAAGTCGGCGAAGGCGGCCACGAAATCGTCGTAGTCATCGGTCTCGAGCGGGAGCGAGAGGCTGATGAAGCCCCTGCGCGCGAAGTAGAAGCCGCGCCGGATCAACTCGAGGTGGGAGAGCGAACGCGCGGCGGTCGGGGTCGCCCCGGTGTCGGCCGGACGGCGGATGGGCTCCGCCTGCCAGTGCAACCCGATGATCGACCCGCAGCCGGTTGCCTGAAAGGGAACTCCACGCTCGTCCGCGGCCGCCTGGAGACGGCGGCGGAGCTCGTCGCCGCGCGCGTTCAGCCGCACCGCTTCCTCCGGGGTGAAGATGTCGCGCAGGCCCACGACCCCGGCCGACATCGTGAGTACGTTGTTGTTGAAGGTCCCGGCGTGCGGAAGCGCGTCCGGGCGCCTCGGGTCGAAGCGATCCACGAGATCCGCCCGCCCTCCGAACGCGCCGAAGGTGAGGCCGCCCCCGATGTACTTCCCGAGGCTGGTGAGGTCGGGAAGGACCTCGAGCTCGCCCTGCCGCCCCCCCGGTCCGAGCCGCGAGGTCATCACCTCGTCGAAAATGAGCACGACGCCGTGGCGATCCGCCGCCTCGCGCAGCGCACCGAGGAACTCCGGGTCCCCTTCGATGCAGCCGCCCGAGCCCATCATCGGTTCGACGAGGATGGCCGCGAGCTCTTCCGCGTGCCGCTCCACGACCGCCAGGGCCGCCCCGGCGTCGTTGTAGGGGGCGAACACGAACTCGTACGGCACGTTCACCGGGCCGCTCGCCCCTTCCTTGAAGAAAAGGACGCCGCCGTGGTACGCGCCTTCGAAGACGAGCACCTTCGCGCGCCCGGTCACCGCCCGGGCGAGCCCGATGGCCATCAGGTTCGCCTCCGTCCCCGAATTGCAGAACCGCACCCGGTCGACGGACGGGAACCGGGCGCAGACCAGCTCGGCGAGCTCCACCTCGTAGCGGTTGGGGGCGCCGAGCACGATGCCGGAGTCGAGGGCCTGGCGGACCTCGTCGAGGATCCGGGGCTCGGAGTGTCCGTAGAGCCCCGCCGTGTACTCGCCGAGGAAGTCCCGGTACTCGTGCCCGTCGAGATCGCGAAGCCGCGCCCCCTCGCCCTCCGCCATCGAGAGCGGAAAGGGGTCGTAGAACAGCACGCTCCGGGTGTTGCCGCCGGGGAGCGACCGGCATGCCTCCTCGTGGCGGGCCGCGCTCGCCGGATTGGCCGCGACGTAGCGTTCCGTCGCCTCGGCGAGGGCGATCTCGAGAGTCATGTTGCGTGGCGTCATCGCGCGGTTCCCCGGCTGTGGAGTTCCGCAAAGATATCCTCCTGCGCCCGAGTCATCCACACCGCGTTCCGCGGCCCGTCGGACCGGGGGGTCGGACGATCCGGGGCGGGGTATATACTTCCGGGAAAACCCCCGCCCGGCCAGAGAGATACACCATGACCGCGTCGCTTTCCCATTTCCGCGTGCTCGACCTGACGACCCACCTGTCCGGTCCCTGGTGCGCGATGATCCTCGCCGACCACGGAGCGGACGTGGTCAAGGTCGAACGCCCCGGCTCCGGCGACGACATGCGCGGCACCCCCCCGTTCGTCGAGGGAGAGAGTGCGCCGTTCATGCTCTGGAACCGGAACAAGCGCTCCGTCGCCCTCAACCTCAAGGACGCGGGAGACCTCGCGACGTTCAAGGAGCTCGCGGCCACCGCGGACGTGCTGATCGAGAACTTCAAGCCGGGGACCGCGGCCCGGATCGGCATCGGCTACGACGCCATTAGGGCCATCAACCCGCGGCTCGTCTACTGCTCGATCTCGGGCTTCGGCCAGACCGGTCCATACGCCCCACGCGGCGGGTTCGACCTCATCGCGTGCGGAATGACCGGCCTCATGAGCATCAACGGCCCGCCGGACGGTCCCCCGTACCGCATCCCGGTCCCGGTGACCGATATCTGCGCCGGGATGAACGCGGCGATCGGCGTGCTCACCGCCCTCGCGGCGCGGGAGCGGACCGGGCGCGGGCAGCACGTCGACACGTCGCTCTTCGAGGCGGGCATCGCTCTCGGCTTGTACGAGGCGGCCGGGGTGTTCACGAACGGCGAGGTCCCCGAACGGCTCGGGCAGGGCCACCGGGGCAGCGCTCCCTACCAGTCGTTCGCGACCGCGGACGGGTACATGACGATCGGAGCGGCCACGGAGGGGTTCTGGGCGACCGTCTGCCGCATCCTCGGCTGCGAGGAGCTGACCGAGGATCCCCGGTTCAGGACGAAGCCGGACCGGGTGCGCAACGTCCGCGCGCTGGAAGCCGAACTCGATCCCTGGTTCCGGCGGCAGACCACCGCCCACTGGTGCGAGCGATTCGAGGAGGCAGGGGTTCCGGCCGGCCCGGTGATGAACCACGCCGAGATGCTGCGGGACCCGCAGACCGTCGCCCGTTCGATGGTGGCGGAGGTCCACCACTCCAGGATTGGCCCCATGCGCACGCTGGGAGTCCCGGTCAAGCTCTCCGAGACCCCGGGCGCGGTGCGGCGACCGGCTCCGCTCCTCGGCGAGCACACCCGGGAGGTCACCCGGGAGTGGCTCGCGGGTCGGGAGGCGGAAGCCGCCGACTGAACGGCGGGCCGACCGAGGGGGCGGGACGCTACTTGTTGGCGGCGGCGGCCTTCCGCCGCTGCGTTGCCCAGGGCCCGGCCGACCGGGACGGATCGTTCTTCGCGTTGAGAGCCTTGACGTAGCGGTTGGCGTTGTTTGCCACCGTGACGCGCGAGCCGCGGGCGAACCCCTGGATGCTCGTCAGCTCGTTCTCGATGACGTAGCGATACCAGGTGCCCTTGGCCTTGTCGGGCGGGGTGGACTTCTCGATGGCAACTAGCTTGAACGTACGCTGATCGGCGGTCTCTTCACTCACGGGCTGGCCTCGGTGATTTCTATAATTCGCCGGCACATTCCACCGGCCGCCCCTACGGCCGAGCCGGCCGAGAGGCCGACATGCGGGACGCTTCCAGCCCCGGCGCCGACCGTCGGGCCGGTCGCCATGCTGAAGCCGCGACGCGAACGGCCGAATATACCAGAAATGGACCGGACCCGGAAGCAGGAACCCGCAAGAAGGCTCCCGAATCCCGGAAAACGACTTACTGCACGACCGAGCGCGGGGTGGGTACCACCCGGGTCACCTGGATGAGGTCGCGATCGATGAGATTGACCACCTTCGGCGCGACTTCGTCCTTCCAGAAGTCGCTCTCGTAGACCGCGGCGTAGAGCGCCTTGCGATGCTCCTCGCTCTCGAACCGACGGGTCCAGAAGTACACGGAGTCGTCGTCCTCGCCGCGGTAGCTCCCGGTGATCACCATGCCCTTCGATACCTGGAACGGGATGATGGTCCCCTCCATGTACTCGAGCCACTCGTCCATCTTGCCGGGTCGAACCGTGTACCGGCGAAGCTCGTAGAACGCCATGTGCGTCGCTCCTTTCCGCTCTGGTGAGTTCGCGGGATCATGCACCAAGGGCCACCCGCTGGGTAGCCCTGCTGACGGGCGGCCGGGTCGAGCGGCGGCGTGGCGCCGGTCGAATCAGCGCGCCTCGACCGTGCCGTCGGCGAGCGCGCCGCCGGCCTCGCGCCAGGCCGAGACGCCGCCGACCAGATGGCAGACGTTGCCCACCCCGCACTCGCGGGAGGTGTCGACCGCCATCGCCGAGCGCTCCCCGAACGCGCAGTAGTAGAGGAGCCGGTTTCCGGGCTGGCCCGCCAGCGCGCGAAGGGTGCCGCCGGGTCCGATCATGCTCGTGAGCCGGCCGTAGGGGGCATGCACCGAGCCCGGGATCACGCCGTCGCGCGCGCGCTCCGTGTCTTCGCGCAGATCAACCAGGATCCATTCGGACCGGCGGCGGGCACCCATGACGTCGCCGGGGGTCAGCGCGCACTCGGGATGCGCCTCGTCCTGCTGGCCGCACCCGACGTTCAGGTTCGCCGGAACCGCGATGTCCATCATCTTCGGATCCGCGAGGTCGAGGGCGTTCATGATTGTGACGTACTCCCCGGCTGACGCGACCTGGAGCCGGGGATTGAAGCGCCGCTCCTCGCCGATGGTGCTCACCGTGTCGCCCTTGTAGTCGTGGCCCGGATAGACCAGGGTCTCCTCGGGCAGGGTGAGCAGCTTGCCGAACAGGGAATCGAACTGCGCCACCGGGTCGCCGTTCTGGAAGTCGGTACGCCCGGTCCCGCGAATGAGCAGCGTGTCGCCGGTAAACACCCGGTCGTCCATCACGAAGCAGTAGGAGTCGCTGGTGTGGCCGGGCGTATGGAGCGCGCGCAGGCGCACGCCCTCGATCTCGATCGCGTCCCCATCGCGGACCCGCATCGAGACGACGTCGACCGGCGCCTCGGCGCCCATCACCGTGACGCACTTCGTCCGGTCGCGGAGCGCGCCCATGCCGCTCACGTGGTCCGCGTGGACATGGGTATCCACGACCTTGGCAAGGTCGAGGTCGAGCTCCTCGAGAAGCTTCAGATAGCGCTCGACCTGTTCGAGCACCGGATCGATGATCAGGGCTTCGCCGCCGGGGCGCCCGGCGAGCAGGTACGTGTAGCTGCCCGAGCCGATGTGGAAGAGCTGGCGAAAGAGCATCGTTCGAGCCGGGCCCCCGCGTCGTCGTCGGCCGTTCCATTGTACCCGCCTTCCGCTCCTTTCGGCGCCGCGGGCGCCGTGCCTCTGACCGGGCGGTGTCCGGCAGTGCGAAGGCGCGGGGGTGCGGGCATGCGGAGGTCAGGGGCCACGGCGCCACCTTGAGGGCGGCCACGGCGCCTCGCCGCGGCGCCGGCAGCGGGCGCGCGCGCGAGACCGGGCTCTCCGACTTCGAACGGTCACCCTCGAACGAGCGGCTCCCCTTGTCGTCCGGCTCCCTGCGAGGCGACATAGTCGTCCAGCTCACTGCGCAACGCCAGCTTCTCCTCGGGCGCGGCCCAGCTCGCCTCGAACGCGTTGACCGCGAGCTGGACGATCTGCTCCCGGGACAGCTCCGCCGCCTCCCAGGTCGCGACGAGGTTCTCGTTCATGTAGCCCGGAAAGTACGCAGGGTCGTCGGAGTTGACGGTCGCCCGCATGCCCATCTCGAGCATCCGTCGAACCTCCAGGGCCTTCAGGCTCCCCGCGACGCAGCGGTTGGAGATGGGACACACCGTGAGCGCGAGGCCGCGGCGCACGATCTCGGCGCAGAGCGCCTCATCCTCCAGGGAATTCACGCCGTGGTCGATGCGGTCGACGCCGATATCGTCGAGGGTCTGCCAGATGTGCCGGGTGGAGTCCTCCTGGTCCACGTCGCAGTGCATGGTGAGGCGAAAGCCCTGCGCGCGCGCCGTCGCGAACACCGCCTTGAACTTGATCGGCGGGTTGCCACTCTCGTCGGAATCCAGGCCCACGCCGACAATCCAGTCCCGGTAGGGGCGCGACTCCTCCAGGGTCGCCATCGCGGATTGCGCGCTCAGGTCCCGCAGGAAGCACATGATGAGCCGGGTGCGAATGCCGAGCGACGCCCGAGCCTCCTCCTGGGCCCGGCGAATTCCGCGGATCACGGTCTCGAAGGCGACCCCGCGTGCGGTGTGCGCCTGGGGGTCGAAGAACATCTCGGCGTAGGTCACGTTCTGGGAATGCGCCCTGGTCAGGTAGGCGGCCGTCAGGTCCCGGAAGTCCTGCTCGGTGAGGAGGACGCTCATGCCCTCGTAGTAGACCCGCAGGAAGGACGGCAAGTCGTCGAAGTCGTAGGCCGCCCGCATCTCCTCGACCGACCGGTAGGGAAGCTCGATGCCGTTTCGCCGGGCAAGCTCGAGCTTGAGCGCGGGCTCGAGCGTCCCCTCCACGTGTACGTGCAGCTCGGCCTTCGGCATGCCTTCGATGAAGCGTCTCATGTCGTTCACGGTCTTGGGCCTCATGTGGTCGTCCGGTCGGTCACTCGCAAACCACTCCGTCCCCTTCAGCATCGCGCATGTGCAGCCACGAGGACCGCGGGAAGCCGGCCCGGTCCTTGCCTTCCGGTCTCGCCCGGCGTGGCCGACGGAGTTTCAGTCGAACGCGAAGAACACCTCCTCGTCAAGCTCCTGGTACGTCTCGGGCCTCTGCGGCCGGCTCTGCGGCGTGAACTCACTGATCCCGAGGGCGGCGAAGTCGGCGATCCGGTCGATGACGTACTGCGGCGAGCCGATCATCGCCCAGTCGTCGGTGCCGCGAGCCTCCCCGGCCTCCTTCTCGTCGCGGACGATGCGAATCGGCACGTGCAGGGTCTTCGTGATTTCGTCCGGGTGGCGGCCCACCGCTTCGCAATGGGGTTCGTGCGCACCGGTAAGATGCCTTACCCGGTCCGGACCGGCAATAGCGAAGCGCGCCGCTCGAGGCGCGCCACCACGTCCGCGTCAAGCCGCCGCACATTGATCGTTGCCATCGGCGAGGAGTACGCGCCTGCCAACGCCGCCCGAGTGAGGCAGATGCTGCGGATGGTCACCAAGGGCAAATCCGAACCGGGAGGCGGTTGATGGCTCAATTTCCGAACGTCCTCATCGAGACGCGCGGGCTCGTGCGCATCGTCACGATCAACCGGCCCCGGGTTCGAAACGCCGTGGACCCGTCGACCGCCAATGACCTGCGAGAGGCGTTCCTCGCCTTCGCCGACGACGACTCCGTGGACGTCGCGGTCTTCACCGGAGCGAAGGGCGCGTTCTGCGCAGGCTACGACTTGAAGGCCCTGTCAGCCGCGAGGGGCGCAATCTCCTTTGACCCCGAAGGCGTCGGCCCGATGGGCCCGTCGCGCCTGCTCCTCGACAAGCCGGTCATCGCGGCGGTCGAAGGGCCGGCTGTCGCCGGCGGTCTCGAACTTGCGCTGTGGTGCGATCTGCGCATCGCCGCGGAGGACGCCGTCTTCGGCGTCTATTGCCGGCGCTGGGGGGTGCCGCTCATCGACGGCGGAACGGTGCGCCTTCCGCGCCTCGTCGGTCACAGCCGTGCCATGGACATGATCCTGACCGGCCGTCCGGTGCGCGGCCCGGAAGCCCTCGAGTTCGGACTTGCCAACCGGCTGGTGCCGAAGGGCACCGCGCTCGAAGCCGCCGTTGCGCTGGCTGAAGAGCTCACCCGCTTCCCGCAGCTTTGCATGCGGACCGACCGCATGAGCGCCATTCGGCAATGGGGCATGCCGCTCGAGGAGGCGCTCCGCCATGAAGGCCGGGCGGGCGTTGCGCCGCTCGAACGCGAAGCGGTGGACGGTGCCACGCGCTTTGCCGGGGGCAAGGGCCGGGCCGGCGCTTACGATGACACTTGAACTCGCTGAAGCGGGTGCCGGCTCGTTCGGTGGATGAGGAGTGGGACAAGACCCTCGGCTGGTTCGAGGGGCGCTGCGCGTGCACGGGCGAGGAGCTCGCTCAAGGGTGGAAAGCCAGGCAGAACCCCGTTCAGTGCTCGTCCTGCCCATGCGCCCGGTGAGCCGCACTGCCCCGATGGGCGTGGTACCCCCGGAGCGCGGCGTATCGCGCGAGCTGCGCCTCGGTCAGGAGCCCCGGCGTGCCGAGGTGGGCCGAGAGGTGAATGAACCGAAGGTTCGCTCGACTTTCCGCGATTTCCGCGAGCATCGCCTCCAGGCTCTCCTGCGTGACCTCGTCGGCCCGGAACGCTTCCTCGAGGGCCTGCTCCGCCGCGACGAAGCGCTCGCCTTGCGCGATGGCCGCCTCGCGCATGCGCTCGTAGATCCCGGCGACGGCCTCCACCTGCTCGGGCGTGAGCGGGATCCGGTCCTTGAGCTCGAGGAGGTGCAGGGGGCCGGGCAGGCCGTTGAGCTCCGCCGCCTTGGCGAGCCCCCAGCCGCCGCCTCGTCTCAACTCCGCGATGTCGTCCGGCGAAAGGCTCTTTACCGGACGCGTCTCTTCGCCCGCATAGGGCGATGGTCCGGCTCCCCCGGCGTAGCCTGACAGGGCGACGAAGAGCGAGGCCAATGGGAGGATGATGGATACGCGGGTCATGTGCACTCTCCGGGTTCTGTCCCGGTGCATCGTGCATGGACATGAACCCTTGGAACATGATAGCTGTCAGGTCCATGTCCCTATTCGACCAACTGCATCCTCTCACCCCGTCCGAGAGGGAGTTCACGTCCGGTGCGCACCTCTTCCGCCGCGGCGACGAGGTCTCGGTGCTCCATCTCGTGGTGGCGGGTGAAGCGCACCTCGTCCGTCACCGCGCCGACGGAGGGACGCTCGTGCTGCAACGGGCTCTTGCGGACATGGTCCTCGCCGAGGCTTCCGTGTTTTCGAAGCATTACCACTGCGACTGCGTGGCCGTCGTCCCGACGCGCACCCTCGCCGTCGCGAGATCGGCCGTGCGTACGCTTCTCGCCGTGGACCCCGGATTCGCCGAGGCCTGGGCGCTCCACCTTGCGCACGAACTTCAGGCGACGCGCCTTCGGGCGGAGATCCTCTCCCTTCGAACCGTCGCGGAGCGCCTGGACGCGTGGATGGCCTGGAACGGGGACGGCGTTCCTCCGCGGGGCACCCGCAGGGCGGTCGCGAGCGAGATCGGGACGAGCCCCGAGGCGCTGTACCGGGAACTCGCCAGGCGCGGCGAGGCACAATCCCCGACCCGATGACGTCCGAGTCTGCTTCGATGGAGGTGCAAAGCGTGTCCGTTTCCAGGCGTGAACTTCTGACCGGTGCCGCCGCGCTCGCGGTCCTCGGACGGGCGGGGGGCTGGGCGCCTGCAGCGCACGGCGCCGCCGGTGATGGCGAACTGCTCCGTGCGCGGCCGGGCACTGCGCGTCTTGTGCCTCCGGGTTACCCCGAGACGCCCATCTGGGGCTACGAGGGGCAGGTTCCGGGACCCGCCGTCCGTCTCCGGCAGGGGGAGCGGGTGAGGCGCAGGTTCGCGAACGAGCTCCCCGAAGCATCCACCGTGCACTGGCACGGGATCCGGCTCGCGAACGCGATGGACGGAGCTCCGGGCGTCACCCAGGATGCGGTGCCGCCCGGCGCCGAGTTCCTCTACGACTTCGTGGCGCCCGATGCGGGGACCTTCTGGTACCACCCCCACGAGCGCGCCTTCGAGCAGATGGCGCGCGGGCTCTACGGCGCGCTCGTCGTCGAGGAACCGGATCCGCCGCAGGTCGACCGCGACCAGGTGCTCCTCCTCGATGACTGGCGTCTCACGGAGCAGGCCCGGATCCACGAGGAGAGCTTCGGCGCACTCGGGGACTGGTCCCACGCAGGGCGGACGGGGAACTGGATCACCGTCAATGGCGACGGCGCCTGGACCCGGACCGTCGCCCACCATGAGCGACTTCGTCTTCGACTCGTCAACGTCGCGAACGCAAGGATCTTCTCGATCGACACGAGGGGCCTCGACGGCTGGCTCGTGGCGCTCGACGGCCAGCCCCTTGCGAAGCTCGAGCCCCCCGCACCCCTCGTCCTCGCACCGGGGCAGCGGGCGGATCTGGTCGTCGACGTGGTCGCGGGCGAGGGAGAGAAGGGGCTCCTCTTTTCGCGTGAACGAGAAGGGACTTTCATTCTCGCCACGTTCGCAGTCTCGGGTGTCGCCCGGGCGACGAGGCTTCCCGTACCGTCACCTCTTCCCGCGAATCCGGTGACTCCCCTCGGGGAGCTCGGGCGAGCACGGCACGCGACCCTTCGCATGGAGGGCGGCGCCATGGGGCGGCTCCGCCAGGCGGTTCTGGACGGCACGACGATGCCCATGCGCGATCTCGCGGCAAGGGGCAAGGTGTGGGCGATGAACGGGCTCGCGCAGATGCCCCAGGAGCCGCTCTTCGCCGCCCGCCGGGGCGAGACCGTCCTCCTCACGATGATCAACGATTCGGCGTGGCCGCACGGGATGCACCTGCATGGGCATCACTTCCGGCCTCTCAGCCCGAGCGGTGAGCCGGGCCCGCTTCGCGACACGGTGCTCACGGACCCGGACGAGACGCTGCGGATCGCGTTCGTCGCGGACAATCCGGGCGACTGGCTCCTTCATTGCCACATGCTCGAGCATTCGGTCGCGGGGATGCTGACCTGGTTCCGGGTCGCCTGATCGCCTGCCCCAGGAAGTTTCCGGGTGTGATCGGGTTCTCTCGCGGGCGCGGATCATTTCAGCCGCCCTTTCGCAGGCATCCATCGCTGGTCTGAACCGGCGGACAGGGCACGGTCGCTTAGGAACAGAACACGCAGCAGTCGCCCGGTTTGGGCTTCAACAGCTCGCCGCAATGACTGCAGGCGTAGAACCGCTGGCAGGCGTCGGTTGGCATCGTCTCGGTCCTCGAGTGACCGCACGCCGGGCAGGTGATGGTGCTCTAGAGCAGGACCGCTGCCGGTTCGGCGTCCATCACGTTCCTCCTCGGGAGATTCGCGCGGGAGGGATCAGGAAGACGACGAGGGAGCCTGCAACGGCCTGCCGCGGCGCGTGCCCGCGAGCTTGGGCTCAGCCATCCGATTGCCGACCACCGTCGGGACCCCGTCCGCGGCGGCAAGTGCACTCCTGACGCGCTCCCAGTCGACCGGAGGCGGACCGGTTCGGCCCGGCGTCGCCTCGATGATCGCCCGCACCGCATCGGTCATGCTCGGGCGGGCCTCGTCCGCCGGGGCGCCGGGATTGGGGTGGACCTCCAGGTACAGCTCTTCGCCGAGCCATCCGGCCTTGACGCGCTGGTCCACGATGGCGACCGGTGTTCCCGGGGTGACCAGGTCGTACAGCTCGACGATGTCCTCGGGATAAAGGCGAACGCACCCGAAGCTCACCCGCATGCCGATGCTGTAGGGGCGGTTCGTGCCGTGGATGAGGTACGTCGGAAACCCGAGGTAGAGCGCATGCGACCCAAGGGGGTTGTCCGGTCCGGGTCTGACCACCCGCGGGAGAATCTCGCCCCGTGCCGCGTACTCCTCACGGATCGTATCGGTCGGGATCCACACGGGTCCCACCTTCTTCTTCACGACGGTCGTCCTCCCGAGCGGCGTCTCGTACTCGAGCCGCCCGATGCTGACGGGCCACGTACGCACTGTCGTTGCGTCTTTCGCGAAGTAGTAAAGCCGCATCTCGGGAACGTTGATGACCACCCCCCGGTGCGGGGACGAGGGAAGCACGTACCGGGAGGGCAGGCGGATGGGGGTGCCCTTGCCGGGGAGCCAGAGGTCGACGCCCGGGTTCGCAAGCTTCATCTCCTCGAGCCCCATGCCGAAGCGCCTCGCGACATCGAGCACGGTGTCGTCGAAGCGCGCCTGGTAGACCTCGATACCGCCCACGACCGACATGTTCGGATCCCACCGCATCTCGCCGGTATCGGCGGCGGCGACCGGGAAGGCCGTCGCAACGAAGGCGGCAGCGAACCACCCGCGTACCCACCGGTGCACCGTGCGACCCCGAGGGCCGCGATTGCGTGCCCTACCCGTACCGGAGGTAGTCGGTTCGGATGCGCATACCGGACCTCCACCGCAAGGGGTGCTTGGCAGCCGAGGGACCTCTCGAGCGGCGACGATGTGTCGCAAGAGTTCGTTCATCTCTGATTCCTGGCGCTCGTTGGCGCCGCAAGACGCGAATGTAGCGCAGAACCACGGGCCACCGAATGACCCCTGTGCGCGTGGACATTACAGAGCTTGACATTTCCGCTCGATGACGGCGGGACCGTGCGCTTGCCCGGGCCGGTGGGTGAAGGTCGCGCGATGGGTCTCATCCTTGCCGGTCGCCGGGTGGACGCCGACGAGGCGCTGTGCATCGGGCATTGCGAGCATGTCGTCCCCGAGGGAGAAGCACGCACGAATTGCGCCGATCGCGCGGCCTTGTTCGCCTTCTCCTCACCCCGTACCATCGCCACGCACATGCGCCCTCCCGGCGCCTCTTCCACCTGCCGAGCGAATTGGAGCGAGCTTTGCCTGCCTCGTGTTCGCCGTCTTTCATGCAAGGACCCTCGCAGGTCCGGCACGCATGAGAGATCCGTTCGCCAACCCGCTCGTCGTGTCTGCCGTGGTGGCAGGCCTTCTCTTCTTCGGACTCCATCGAGGTCCAGCCGAAGCTGCATCCCCCTCGATGGAAGAGCCCCTTCCGCAGTTCGTCCTGCCAGAGGTTGGCGACCCCAATCGCGAGCTTCGTTCGGAGGAACTCAAGGGGGCGCCCGCCCTTCTCAATGTCTGGGCGAGCTGGTGCCCCCCGTGCCTGGCAGAGCTCCCGCTGCTCATCTCG
Source organism: Immundisolibacterales bacterium (assembly GCA_026712715.1). Taxonomy (GTDB): domain Bacteria; phylum Pseudomonadota; class Gammaproteobacteria; order HK1; family HK1; genus JAJDXW01. Next base: position 86,819 of record JAPOPW010000055.1, read on the forward strand.
GTCACGGACGAGGTTCGGATCTACGGCCTCAACTACAAGGACAAGCGGGACGATGCGATCGAGTGGCTCGCGCGAAACGGCAACCCCTTCATCAAGAGCGGTCACGACCCGGAGGGCAAGGTCGCTCGCCAGTTCGGCATCCATGGCGTGCCGGAGACGTTCGTCATCGACCGCAGCGGGCGCATCGTGCACAGGCACACCGGACCCATCTCGGTCAGGGAATGGGCACACGTGTTCCGGCCATTGATCCAGCGCCTCCACGAAGAGCCGGAATGACGGGTCGCGGATCACGGAGCGAGGTGCGCGCCGGCCTTGCAGCTCCTTGGAGGCGGATTGCGCGAGCCATGCGGCGCAGCGAGCCGAGTGCAGCAGGCATCCTCGCATGAGCCGCTCCCGGCCTCGCAGAAAGAAGACGTCGGGGGCGAGCGCGCGGCAACGTCCGGCGCGCCGCGCGCGGCCCACGTGGACCATCCCGTTCCTTGCGGTGCTCGTCGTGGGGCTGCTCGGCAGCGGCGCATGGTGGATCTACCGCGTGACCGCCGACGCGGTCGTCATCCCCGAGTTCTCGGCCAGAGCGAAGGCGGGCGCGCGCCTCTTTGCCGCCAACTGCTCCGTTTGCCACGGCGGGGATGCGACCGGGACGGACCAGGGACCGCCGCTCCTTCACAAGGTCTATGAGCCAGGGCATCATCCGGACGCCCTGTTCCAGCGCGCGGTCAAGCAAGGAGTGCTGAGCCATCACTGGCCCTTCGGGAACATGCCCCCGGTACCGGGGCTCACGAAAAAGGACGTTGCGAAGATCATCGCCTTCGTGCGCGAGCTCCAGCGTGCCAACGCGATCTACTGAATCCGCCGGAGAAGTCCTCCCGCTCGACCGACTGCGGGTACGGGTAGCCCTTGCTGTCGTACGTGGAGCAGCAGTGCTCAGGCGCCGCCGTGAGACCTCGCCAGGTCTCGGCCGACGCCGGGCCGACCAGGTCGCAACGAGGTTCTCGTTCATGTAGTCCGGAAAGTACGCCGGGTCGTCGGAGTTGACGGCTGTCCTCGTAGCGCGCGAGCACGTTGAATCCTTCGCTCGCCCCGTGCCGCGGTCGCGATGCCCGGAAGGCTGCGTTGTCGCCTGGACCGAAGAACCGCTCGGAGAATGACGCGTGTCGGCGAGGTTCAACCCCCGGAACCGGCTCGAATGAGCAGCGTCCGCGCTGCATGAGCCGGCAACGAGGAGTGTCCGATAGCCAAGCTCATCTTCCCTCGCCGCCCCGACGAACGGATCTCCCACGACAGCCGTCCATCCGACGCCACGAAGGCACGGTACGACCGGTTCGAATGCGCGTTCCGGTCGGTCGTGCGTCCTTGCGCCGCCCGCGCACTCAGGGCACGTGCTCGTTTCGGCGCTCGGCGCGTTGTCCGCCGCCGCAGGCAATGCACATGGCCAGCCGACCCTGCCCATCGCGGCGCAGCAGGAGAGCTACGCCTTCGGGAACGACAGTCTCGTTTTCACCGTCACGCGCACCGCAACGGTTGAAGGCGAGATCAGCGATTCCGTGACCCTGGTCCAGCACGAATCATTCCCGAGTCCGGGTCTTCTCCGATGGAACACCACCTTGGCGGCGCATGATGGGAACACGGAAACGGAGGAATCATCGCGGACCGGGCCTGAGCGGGAGCGACCCTGACCGGCATCCATCCCTGGGAGGGACTGCGCTCTCGGAACGGGTGGACGCCTGGGGCGCGGTCGGCAACGTCACGGGCGAGCTCGAGGTCACACCGAGGAAGCCGGGGACGGGCGAGGACGCGGGCACCGTAGCGCAGTTGGAGACGGTGGCTCCACCGACCGGAGCCCTAAGCCAACCCGGACCATCTCAGCTCGCGGCCGCGACCGAACCGGCCTTGAGCCCTGCCAGATCGGTCGGCCGGGGATCCACAACCACCCTTTAGGAGGGACCCCCAACTCCGGTCTCCGAGAGAGATTCACTCCCATCGGCTATCGTTCACCTCAGTGCCGGTGACGACCGCCCTCAACCGTCCACCGAATCGGGTCTATGCCGAGTTCGGGTTAACCCCACTCCGAGCGGGCTGGCGCGCCGGACCGGGGACGCGAACAAGAAGCGTTCGCCGCCGAGCTCGTGGGCCGTCTTCAGCGTGCGCACGGCGGCGTCCCCGAGCGGGACCGCGTGCGCCACGCCGGTCTTCATGCGCTCGGGCGGAATGCGCCACTCGCGCGCTGCGAAGTCGATCTCGTCCCATGCGGCGCCGAGCGCCTCGCCGCTCCTTGCGGCCGTCAGCACGAGGAACTCGAGGCACAGCCGCGAGCTTGGCGAGATGCCGGGAACGCTGCGCACGGCGTCGAGGGCGGCGCCGACCTCCGCCCAGGGCAGTGCGCGGAAGTGCGCCTTGACCGCGGGCATCGCGGGCAGCGCCCCGTCGATGGTCTCCCCCGCCACATTCGTCGCGACGTGGCCGTGCGCCTGGCACCACTGCAACGTGGTGCGGATGCGCTGGCGGAGCTTGCGCGCGAGCTGCGGGCGGGTGCTCCACAGCGGGTTGAGGATGCGCAGGACGTCG
>JAPOPW010000039.1 GCA_026712715.1 Immundisolibacterales bacterium
CAAGCGCGTGCGCGAACTCACCCCGCGAGTGTGGAAGTCTCTCTTCGCTCACGACCCCTTGCCATCCCCACTCGGGCACCACAACCACGACCCACCACACTGAGCGCCGGGCGACAAGTACGGCTCAGATTGCCCGGTTACCTTGCGCAGCATGATCCGGTAATGCACCGTGCACGAGTTCGCTACGAACCACCGTGGCCGGGTAGGCGACGCTCCCCGTCAACGCCGGGCCATTCGTCCCGTGTCGATCACGGACGCCGAAGTTTGGGAGCGAAGTTCTACTGCTCGCTGGGATCCGTTCGGCGCTCGGGGGATAAGCGCGGGGACAGATTAGGCCGAACGGTCGGAAGGTCGCGCCTTCCCTCGGAACTGCGTCACCCCGGTAGAGACCGCGTGTAGTCCGTTCCCCGGGACCCGAACGGTTACGACGACAGTCATCTCTCAGGCGTTGCGTGCGGCGACTGTGGTTGGAATCCAAGTGCTTCCCAAAAACTTCCCAGTTTGAAATCCTCGGAAGAATGGGAAGTCCATCAATTCCATTTTTTCTATATTTTTCATAAGGTTATATGGCGCGCCCGGAGAGATTCGAACTCCCGACCCCCTGGTTCGTAGGAATGAACAGCGGCGTACGCCTTCACAGCCCGCAACGACGACTCACTCCAAAGTCGATCGCAGAGAATATCGGCTGCACCACATAGACGTGACGCAAGTGACTCAGTCAGGCCGAGCGAGGCCAGGACCGGACATCGGGGCGAAGGAGCGCAATCGCGCCTACGCGCTTGCTTCCACAGTCCCTGGTGGTAAGCCAATGTCGCGAAGCAGCGCTAGCGCCCGATCAAGCCGGCCGCCGTTGACCTTGCGCCCCTTGCGACGACGCAAAGACTCCTGCCAGTCGTCCTGTCCTTCCTCCTTGACCAGCCAGTTGGCGGTAGCGGCGAGTTCAAGCACGGTAACGTTCGCTTCCTGAAATTCCTGCAGCAAACGCTGGAGCTCGACTCCATCAAGCCGGCCGATCATCGCGGGCAACTCATAGCCTTCGTCGGTGAGCTTGAAGATGCTGTAGCGGGCACCATCGACCTGCCGGCGTCCAAACTTCTCCTCTACGAGCTCGAACGCTTCGGCGTCGGCCACAGCGTTGTCGATGTCTCGGGAGAAGGGACCGTAGTGGTGATAATCGTAGTCGAAGCCGCTCTCGAGTCCCAACTGGTCCAGCAGATAGACGGTCTTTTGGAGACGAACTCGGCCGACGAGCTGCCCGCCTGCAGCCTTCAGCAAGGCCGCGACGATCTCTTCCCGTTCCATAATCACCTCCTATTGATCGCGATGTCGCGATCCGCCGCATCCGCAAAGTAGTATCGCGTGAATTGGCGCTTGCTGGCCAGTGCCTCGACAATCTTCGACATTTCCGTGATTTCGCGGGGCCCACTGGCGTCGAGAATGTGCAGCTTCTTGTGCATCTTGTCCTCGTCCCCGCCAATTGGCGTATAGATGCCGACCGAGGCGCTTTCATCCTTGATCACTGCACCGCTGTCGATCTTCTCCCTGAACGTCCGATCAATCCTTCGAGCGGCCTGACGTTGCTTCCCAATGTCGGACCCGAAGCGACTGATGTCGAGCGCCTTGTAGAGCCGCCGTTCACGAAGTCGTGCCGCCAACTCCGCGACCACAGGGTCATCCCCTCGTCGCATTTTCTCCAGCGAGCCAGTGATGGCCGAATCGTCAAGCGCAAGGTAGTTCTCGATTGTCTCGCCGCCTGGGGCGAAGAAACGCAGTAGGACCTGGCTCGCCTCCAGTCCTGTCTGAACCGATGCCCTGTCAGGGTCCACAGCAACCGTCGCAATCCGCCTAAGTAGCGTGCCAATCATGGCTTCGATGCAGCGGGTCGTCTTGTGCAGATAGACTTGCTCATGGAGGGTGTAGCGCGACAGCAGGAACTGCTCGGCCGCGGGGAGCGCCTTGAGGTCGAGGCAGAAAGTCGCCACCGTAATCGTGTCCTCCTCCGTATCGCCCTCAGGGGCGTCGATGACGATGTCGGCGACCCGGACATGCTCCATCAGCCAGTCGAAGTCGATGGCGCCCGCGCCGGTCCCCGTCATCAGCCGATCGCGCCGTAGGTAGTCCAGGCGATCCGCATCGAATGAGCTCGACACCACGGCGTGATAGATGTCTATTGGATCCTCTGCCGCCAGAAGCGAGGCCACCTCCTCTGTGGTACCGGCTCGATACCCCTCGAGCAGGGGACAGACGCCACCGTCGGGATTGCGGATAAGCTCAGCAGTCCATTCCTCGTGCCGCTTCCCAACCCCGCGCGACATCTGCACCCCTTCGAAGGCGTGGCTGAACGGACCATGGCCTAGGTCGTGCAGAAGGGCGGCGATTATCGCAACTTCGGCGCGATTGTGGTCGAAGGGCCGGGCGGCGGTGGCCTCGCGCTCAATGATGCGCACCAACTCCCGCGCGACATGAAACACCCCAATGGAATGAGCGAAGCGGCTGTGGACCGCACCCGGAAAGACGAACTCCGAGACACCGAGCTGCTTGACCCGCCGAAGTCGCTGGAACTCTGGCGTGTTAATCAGCCTCCAAGCGAGTTGGCCCAGATCGTCATTCTCCTCAAAGACGATCAGGCCGTGGACGGGGTCCCGGAGACGTTGTGTGCGAAGTGCCATGGGCGACGGTTCTACAACCGCACTCCGCCGCCCGTCATCCGATCTAAGGCCTTAAGCACCGGGCACCGGGAGCGGTACTCGTCCGATTGGCTTCGTTCTTCCGCTCGAGGTGCGGACGGTCTCGGTCGGCCATCCGATCCCGCATCAGCTTCCATTCCTCCGGAGCGCCAACTCCTCGAGTCCCCCCGCCGTTGACGACGGGAGATTGATTCCTGATGCTTCCCAATTGCTTCCCAGCGTGGAAATGTCCAAGACATCGACAAACCCTCATTCGTTTTAGTTCCTATATTTCAATCAGTTATTGGTGGGCCGTGTTGGAATCGAACCAACGACCACCTGATTAAAAGTCAGATGCTCTACCGACTGAGCTAACGGCCCGGCGAGGGAGCGAATGATACCGGATGGGATCGGCGGAGCGGGCGCGATGATGGCCGCCGGGGGGGGGCGGTATGGCGGCAGCGGAGCGCGGCCGCCCGTGCTTGCGGCGGCGCGGGATGGTCGCGCGTCAGTCGGCCGCGGCCGCCGGCTTCGTGTCGCCGCCCGAGTCCTTCTTCGCCGCCGACTCGGGCTTGGCGCCATCCTTCGCGGCCTCCTTGCCGGCGCCGTCCGCGTCGGGCTTGCCCCCCGAGTCGCCGGACTGCTTCTCCTTCTTGTCCCCGGCCTTTGCGCCCTTGTCGCGGAAATCGGTCACGTACCAGCCCGTGCCCTTGAGGTGAAACGAGGCCGCGGAAATAAGCTTCCTGACCGGTGCCTTCTCGTCGCAGTTGCACTCGGTCAGTCGAGGGTCGCTGAACTTCTGGATGTTCTCGAACACCTTGCCGCACTGCTGGCATTCGTATTCGTAGATGGGCATCGGCCGTCCTCCAGAGTCACCGGACCGAGGGAACGTGGAGTCGAAGCCGGCGGTTTTCAAGGGCAGGCGCGGATGGAGGCGCTCGCGGCGCAGAGCCCGTGCGGCCTCCCCCTCCCGCGCCGACTCCGGGTCCGACCCGGCTGGTCCATAATCGCGGTTACCCCCTTCACGGAGCACCGGACATGGGCGCGAAGTTCACCCTCGAGATGCTGAACGAAATCCAGGATGCGTTCAACCGCCACGATGTCGACGCGATCCTGTCCTGGTTCGTGGATGACTGCGAGTGGCTGATGGCCCGCGGGCCGGACTCTCCCGACGCGCGCCGGCTCCGCGGCAAGCAGGCGATCGGGGACGTGCTGCGCGCCCGATACGAGGTCATTCCCGACATGCGCTGGGTCGACATGAAGCACTTCATCTCCGCCTGCGGAACCCGCGCCGCTTCGGAGTGGACCGTGAAGGGAACGCCAGTCGACGGCGAACCCATCAACTCGCTCGGCTGCGATCTCTGGTCGTTCCGGGACGGAAAGGTCGTCTGCAAGGACACCTACTGGAAGTTCATCGACTCCTGATCGGTCCGGGAGCTCGCAGCCGGACGTCCGGCCGGAATACCGCGTCGGCTCGGCACGCGCGCGGCAGTGCGGCGGCTACTGCGGCGGTGGGGGTTGCTGCTGCGGCGGCGGGAGGCTCGCAGGAGGAGGGACTTCGTCGCGCTCGAGGTGAGCACGCGGCCGGACCCGGGCTTCCGCCGCGACGGATCGGTGCCCCGACCGCACGACGAGACGGGGCGGGACGCGCGGCACGGTCAGCCGCGCAGGGCCTCCGCGACCGCTTCGCCGAGCTTGGCCGGGGAGCGCGCGACCCGGATCCCCGCCCGCTCCATCGCTTCGATCTTGTCTTCCGCCCGGCCGCTCCCGCCCGAGATGATGGCGCCGGCATGCCCCATCCGGCGCCCCGGCGGCGCGGTGACCCCGGCGATGAAGCCGGCCATCGGTTTCTTCACCTTCGAGCGCCGGATGAACTCCGCGGCCTCCTCTTCCGCGCTGCCCCCGATCTCCCCGATCATGACGATGGCCTCGGTCTCGTTGTCTCCGAGGAACATCTCCAGGCAGTCGATGAAGCTGGTCCCGTTGACCGGGTCCCCACCGATCCCGATGCAGGTGGTCTGGCCGAGGCCAGCCGCCGTGGTCTGGGCGACCGCCTCGTAGGTGAGGGTGCCGGAACGCGACACCACTCCGACCTTGCCCCGGCGGTGAATGTGGCCCGGCATGATGCCGATCTTGCATTCGCCGGGGGTGATCACTCCGGGACAGTTGGGGCCGATGAGTCGCGTCCGCGAGCCCTCGAGGGCGCGCTTGACCCGGACCATGTCGAGCACCGGGATCCCTTCGGTGATGCATGCGACGAGCGGGACCTCGGACGCGATCGCTTCGAGGATCGCGTCCGCCGCGAACGCCGGCGGAACGTAGATGACGCTCGCGTCGGGGGACGTGCGCTCCACCGCGTCGGCCACCGTATCGAACACCGGCAGGCCGAGGTGCTCGCTCCCGCCCTTCCCGGGAGTGATTCCGCCCACCATCCGCGTCCCGTAGGCGATGGCCTGCTCGGAATGGAAGGTGCCCTGGGCGCCGGTGAACCCCTGGCAGACAACCCGCGTGGCGGCATCGACGAGAACGGCCATCAGTGCGCTCCCCGCACGGCTTCGACCACCTTGCGCGCCGCGTCGTCGAGCCCGTCCGCGGAGAGAATGGGCAGGCCCGATTCGGCGAGGATCTTCTTCCCGATCTCCACGTTGGTCCCTTCGAGGCGCACCACGAGCGGAACCGCGAGGTCCACCTCCCGGGCAGCCGCGACCACCCCTTCCGCCACGATGTCGCAGCGCATGATCCCGCCGAATATGTTGACCAGGATCCCCTTCACGTTGGGGTCGGAGAGGATGATCTTGAACGCGGCGGTCACTCGATCCCTGGTCGCGTTCCCGCCCACGTCGAGGAAGTTCGCGGGCTCGCTGCCGTGGAGCTTGATGAGGTCCATGGTGGCCATGGCGAGTCCGGCCCCGTTCACCATGCACCCGATCTCGCCGTCGAGGGCGATGTAGTTGAGATCGTGGCGGCTCGCCTCGACTTCGGCCGGATCTTCCTCGTCCTCGTCGCGGAGCCGTTCGAGATCGGGATGGCGATGGAGCGCGTTGTCGTCGAAGCTCATCTTGGCATCGAGGGCGACGACTTCTGCGTCCCCGGTCACGACGAGCGGATTCACCTCGACGATGCTCGCATCGAGGTCGACGAGCGCCCGGTAGAGGTTCGCGACGAGGCCGGCGCCTGCGCGCGCCGCACCGCCCCGGAGCCCGAGCGCGGACGCGAGCCGGAGTCCGTGGAAGGGCCGCAGCCCGGTCGCCGGATCGATGGAGACGGTGAGGATCCGGTCGGGGCTCTCTTCCGCAACCTGCTCGATGTCCATCCCGCCCTCGGTCGAAGCCATCGCCATTCCCCGCCCCGAGCCGCGGTCCACGAGCATTGCGAGGTAGAGCTCGCGCGCGATGTCGCAGCCCTCCTCCACGTACAGCCGCCGCACCGTGCGCCCGTTCGCCCCGGTCTGCTTCGTGACCAGAACGCCGCCCAGCATCGCGCCCGCATGCGCGCGCACGTCGTCCAGGGTCGCGGCGAGCCGCACCCCGCCCTTTCCGTCCGGTGCGCCCGCAAACCGCCCCGCACCCCGTCCGCCGGCGTGAATCTGGGCCTTGACCACCCAGGGTCCGCCGCCGCTCGCCGCGGCCGCCGCCACCGCTTCATCCACGGAGAACGCGGAGCCGCCACGCGGGACCGGCACGCCGAACCCGCGCAGCAGCTCCTTGGCCTGGTATTCATGGACGTTCATGCAAGCTCTCTTTCCGCAGTAGGGGGGCGACGCCCCGGACCGGCTCCGGGCGTGACGGACGGGGCGTGACGAACGGGGCGCTACATCGCCTCGCGGATTCCGTAGCAGGCGAACCCCTTCTCCTCGAAGTTGTTTCGGAACATCTCCCGAAGACGGCCGGCGGCGGCATCGTATGCCTCCTTGTCGCTCCACACGGCCCGGGGATTGAGGGCCTTCGGATCGACGCCGGGGCAGCTCTTCGGCATCTTGAGCTTCAGCACGGGATGCGTCTCGTATTCCGCGCCCTCGTCGTGCAACCGGCCGTCGAGGGCGGCGCCGAGCAGGGTGCGCGTCAGGCGGATCGGCATCCGGTCGGCCTTTCCCACGGCCCCGCCCGACCATCCCGTGTTGAGCAGCACGCACCGGGCCCGGTGACGCTCCATCTTGGTCCGCAGGAGCTCCGCGTAGACGTTCGGGGGGTGCGACATGAATGGCGCGCCGAAGCAGGAGCTGAATGTCGCCTCGGGCTCCTCGAGCCCCACCTCGGTGCCGGCCAGCTTGGCCGTGAACCCCTGGACGAAGTGGTACATCACGTCCTCGCCGTCGAGGAGGGATACCGGAGGCAGCACGCCGAAGGCATCCGCGGTCAGGAGCACGATGGTGGTCGGATGTCCTCCGCGCGAACCTTCCGCAACGTTCGGATTGCAGGTCAGCGGATAGGAGAATCGCGTGTTCTCGGTGATCGAGGCGTCCGTCAGATCGAGATCCTGCGGATCGGTGTCGTCGAACGCCCGGCCGCGAGGGGACGGCACGTTCTCGATGATCGTTCCCGGCATCGAGAGCGCGGAGGCGATCACCGGCTCCGCCTCCTTGTCGAGGTTGATGAGCTTCGCGTAGCACCCGTCCTCGAGGTTCGAAAGCCCTCTCTCCGTCCAGCCGGTCTCGTCGTCGCCGATGAGACGCCGGTTCGGATCGGCGGAGAGGGTGGTCTTGCCGGTGCCGGAAAGGCCGAACATGATCGCCGCATCGTCGCGCGCGCCGATGTTGCTCGAACAGTGCATCGACAGGTGTCCGGCCTCGGGAAGCAGGAAGTTCATCACCGTGAAGATGGTCTTCTTGACGATCCCGCAATAGTCCGCACGCCCGACGACAAGGCAGATCCGGCTCCGGAAATCGATGACGACGGCCCGGTCCGATCGGGTGCCGTCACGCCTGGGGTCGCACCGGTACGACTGCACGTTGAGCATCGTCCAGCGCTTCGCGTCCGGATCGACGAGCCCGGGCACTTTGCGTGGAAACATGTTGCGGGCGAAGAGCGCATGGGTGGCGTACTCCCCGACGAAGCGGTAGGGAATCGCGTACGCCGGGTCCACACCCACGCATCCGTCCTGCACGTACAGGGTCGCACCCGAAGCATTCAGGTGGTCCGTCACACGTTTGAGCAGCGGCTCGAAACGGTCCGGATCGAAGCGCCGGAGGCTGTCCTTCCACCACACGCGCTCCTCGTACTCCGGCCACGCCACCGCGAACGTGTCCTGCACCGGGCGTCCGGTGCAGGTCGGATCCGTATGGAAGACGAGCGGCCCCTGAACCCCGAGCCGGGTGGCGAATGCCTTGCGCTCCGATTCCCCGCCGCCGGTCCGGACCCGGCCGCGATCGTTCGCGATCGCCTCGTGGAAGAGCTGGGAGGGAGAGAGACCGTAACGATAGCGGACCGTCTCGAGGCCGAGCGTCACCCTGAGCGCGTGGCGGACATCCATGGTGGCATTCCGGACCGGTTCGAGGGATTCTCGCACGCCCCCGATCCGGCCCACAACCGCGAATGCGTCACGGTCTGTCCGAGGCGGCGGCAAGCGCCTGCGGCGGCGAATCGGCGCGCGCGGCGGGTCATCCGGGCGACGGACGTGCCGCCAAGCGGGCCGCCGGCCTCGCCGGTACCGAGCTCCGCTCCCGCCGGCCGGCGGGAGCGGACGAATCGGACTGCCGGGATCCGGCGCCGAGATTCCCGGCCGGTCTCAGCGGCGCATCGACTCGAAGAATGCCGAGTTCGTCCTCGTGGTCTTGAGACGGTCGACGAGGAACTCCATCGCCGCGATCTCCTCCATGGGCTGGAGGAGCTTTCGCAGGATCCAGATACGCTGCAGCTCCTCGGCCCGGGTGAGGTACTCCTCGCGCCGGGTCCCCGACCGGTTGAAGTTGATTGCGGGGAAGATGCGCTTTTCCTGCAGCTTTCGCTCGAGGTGGATCTCGTTGTTGCCGGTACCCTTGAATTCTTCGAAGATGACCTCGTCCATGCGCGAACCGGTGTCGATGAGCGCGGTCGACATGATCGTGAGGCTTCCCCCTTCCTCGATGTTGCGGGCAGACCCGAAGAACCGCTTCGGCCGTTGCAGGGCGTTCGCGTCCACCCCCCCGGTGAGGACCTTTCCCGACGACGGGACCACCGTGTTGTAGGCGCGTGCGAGACGCGTGATCGAATCGAGCAGGATCACGACGTCGCGCTTGTGCTCGACGAGCCGCTTCGCCTTCTCGATCACCATTTCGGCAACCTGGACATGCCGGGACGCCGGCTCGTCGAACGTGCTCGAGATGACCTCGCCCCGCACCGAGCGCTGCATCTCCGTCACCTCCTCCGGCCGCTCGTCGATGAGGAGAACGATGAGGTTCACCTCGGGGTAGTTGCGCGAGATCGACTGGGCGATGTTCTGCAGCAGCATCGTCTTCCCGGCCTTCGGCGGGGAAACGATGAGTCCGCGCTGCCCCTTTCCGATCGGAGCCGCGAGGTCGATGATCCGGGCCGTGAGGTCCTCGGTGCTCCCGTTGCCCTGCTCCAGCGTGAAGCGGGACTGGGGAAAGAGCGGAGTCAGGTTCTCGAAGAGAATCTTGTTGCGGGCGTTCTCCGGCTTGTCCAGGTTGAGCTGGTCGACCTTGAGCAGCGCGAAGTACCGCTCCCCGTCCTTCGGCGGGCGGATCTTGCCGGACACGGTATCGCCGGTGCGCAGCCCGAAGCGGCGAATCTGGCTCGGCGAAACGTAGATGTCGTCGGGTCCGGCGAGATAGGAGCTGTCCGCAAAACGAAGGAAGCCGAAGCCGTCCTGCAGGATTTCGAGGACTCCGTCGCCCTCGATGTCCTCCCCCCGCTTGGCCCGCGCCTTGAGCAGGGAGAAGATGATCTCCTGCTTGCGCATGCGCCCGAGTCCGTCCAACCCCATCGACTGGCTGAGATCGAGCAGCGACGGGAGCGGTTTCTTCTTCAATTCAGTCAGATTCATGTCCGATCGGAAAGGTGGAACTTGTTGTTGCGAGGGAACAGGCGAACGGGCGGCGGAATTCCGTCTGCGCTCACGCGCCGGCCGGTCGGTCTCTCGTTCCCAAGACGGGGCCCACACTGGGACGAAGGCGGGAGCGGTTTCCGTTGAATGGGCGCCAAATCGACCCATGGGGGTCCGCGTCTACGTGCCCTATCCGGAGTGGAATCGCAAGAGCCCGCGGTATTCCGGGCGAGGCGACCAGCCGGACGGGGCGCCCAACGGGCCGGAACGCTAGCATGCTCCGCGAATCGTGTCCAGCCAAGGGTCGTAAGCTTCGCCCCGCATCATGACGAGTTCATGAACTCGCGGAGCTCGTTGAGGGCTTCGCCTCGGACCCGTCTCGCCGGAAGGGAATTGTAGCGCACGAGGACTTCGCCCCGGTGGGGTCCGGGGTGGGCGACCGATTCAATCATCCGCGAACCGGCTGCGAAGGCGGCGCATCCCCGTGAGCCAGCGGTCATGGTCCGCGGCCTTGCGCCGGATGTACTCGAGGACCTGCGGATGAGGCAGGATGAGAAACTCTTCCCGTTCCATCGTCTCGACGACGCAGTCCGCGAGCGCCTCGGGCTCGATCATTCCATCGATGCTCGCGACCCCCTCCTCGCGGCCCTCGGTCATTGCCGTGCGCACCGCCTGGGGGCAGAGCACCGACACCCGCACCCGGCGGTCTCCGTACGCGATGGACAGGTACTCGGCAAGGGCCACCGCGGCATGCTTGGTGACGGCGTAGGTCGCGGACCCGACGTGGGTCAGCAGCCCGGCCGCGGAGGCGGTGTTGACGAGGTATCCGCTCCCGCGGGCGGCCATCTTCGGGGCCACCGCCCGAGCCGCGTAGACGTGGGCCATGACATGCACGTCCCAGTTCAGCCGCCATTCTTCGTCGGGCGCCTCTTCGCCGCCGTCGAGCGCCACTCCCGCGTTGGAGCAGAACACGTCGATCGGGCCGAAACGCTCCTCCGCCTCGGCCGCGAGGGCGCGAACCGCCGCTTCGTCCGTCACGTCGCAGGTTACCGCGAGGCCCCCGATCTCGTCGGCAACGGCCTGGAGCGGGCCGGCCTGACGGTCCGCGACGGCGACGCCCCTCGCCCCTTCCGCGACGAAGCGCCGGGCGAGTGCCCGGCCGATACCGCTCGCCGCGCCGGTTACAACCGCCACCTTGCCTTCGATCTTCACGCCGTTCCTCCTCGAATCCGACCCCGTTCGGTGCGCGCCGCCGGCGGCGGAATCCGTCGTGCCCGATCGGAACCCGCCGGCACGCGAAGCGTTTCCGCAGACCCGGACTCGAGCGACCCGGAGCCCAGCCGCGCCGGCACCCGGGCACCGAATGCGGGCGCGACGATCGGGCTATCCATCCCCGCTCGCGAGCCGCCACGCCCGCTCCGCCCGTACCCGGCAGTAGCCCGCGAAGCCGAGGGCGGTGTCGGAGCTCGCGTTGCCGTCGAGCCCCCGCTTGTAGACCCCCTGGATGATCGCGGCGCTCCGGAACAGGTTGTAGACGAGGTAGAAGTGCCAGTTCTCGATGGCGCCCCGTCCCGCCATCTCGCAGTAGCGGCCGACGAACTCCTCCTCGGTCGGGATGCCGAGCTCGTGGAGGTTGGGGCGGTTCAGCCCATGCTGGTCGTCCGCGTCCGCGTAATAGGTCTGGCAGACGTAGCCCAGGTCGGCGAGCGGGTGGCCGCGGGTCGAGAGCTCCCAGTCCAGCACCGCCACGATGCGCGGCTCGGTGGGGTGCACGATCGCGTTTCCGAGCCGGTAGTCACCGTGCACCACCACCGTCTCGTCCGCAGCGGGAATGTGCCGGGGGAGCCACTCCATGAGCGCGTCCATCTCCGCGATGTCCTCGGTGCGGGAGGCGACGTACTGCTTGCTCCAGCGCGAGATCTGACGCTCGTAGTAATTGCCCGCCCGGCCGAACGATCCGAGCCCCACCTCCTCCGGCACGACGGCGTGCAGCGCAGCGAGCACGTCCGCGAGATGGCGGTAGACGGCGGCGCGCTCGGCTCGCGTCGCCTCCGGCATGAGCGGGTTCGCGTAGACGCGGCCCTCGACGTTCTCCATCAGGTAGAACTTCGTGCCGATGACCCCCGGGTCCTCGCAGAGCAGGTGCATCCGCGGCACCGGAACGGCCGTCGTCTCGAGCGCCTTCATGACGCGGTACTCGCGGTCCACCTGGTGCGCGGACGGCAGGAGCTCGCCCGGCGGCTGCTTTCTAAGGACGTACGCTTCCTCGCCCGCCTCCAGCAGGAACGTCGGGTTGCTCTGCCCGCCCTCGAACTGCCGTACCAGCAAGGGCCCGCGGGCGGGGAAGCCCGGCAGCTCCGCCCGGAGGTAGCGCTCGAGGGCGGATTCGTCGAATCGGTGGGCGGGTCGAACTGGCGTCAGGACGGGAATGTCGCTCAAGGGCGGATCCTCAACAGCCTGCGGCGCCGAATGATACCCGTAGCGACCACGTCCGTGTCGCGCGCTCTCCGCTGCGCGGCGCGGCTATACTTCGCGTCCACGCGCCGGCGGGCGCCGCGTCCCGGAGAGCGGGCCCGGTCCGCGGCCACCCATGCTCCGCGGCGCCGTGCCGGGGCCGCGCTCCGTCAACCACCGCATCCAGGACCGCATGACCTCAGCACGCCCGGGGGCCGTCGCTCCACATCGCCCCGCATGTCCGTCCCCCCCGCACGGCGACTCCGGCACCGGCCGCGGCCGGCGGGCGACCCGGGGGTTCGCCCTTGCCGCGTTCGCATCCGCATCCGCATCCGCATCCGTCGCGCAGCATGCTTCCCGAGATTGAGTTCGGCGCCTTCAGCGCCCTCGTCCAGGTCATCCTGATCGACCTCGTCCTCGCGGGCGACAACGCGGTGGCGGTGGCGCTCGCCGCGGCGGGGCTCCCTGCGCACCAGCGCCGGAAGGTGATCGTGACCGGCATCGCGCTCGCGGCCGTGCTGCGGGTGCTGTTCGCGCTCGTCACCGTGCAGCTCCTCAAGGTCCCCGGGCTTCTCCTCGTCGGCGGTCTCCTCCTCCTCTGGATCGCGTGGAAGCTCGCACTGGAGCTCCGGCACCACGGGCCCGCTCCCGGAGATCAGCCCGCGGAGCGGATGCGCAAGCACGCTCCCGGAAAGACGGTCCGCCAGGCGATGCTCCAGATCCTGATCGCGGACTTCTCCATGTCCCTCGACAACGTCCTGGGCGTGGCCGCGGTCGCGCGCGAGCACCCGGTAGTCCTCGTCATCGGGCTCGTCCTGTCGGTCGCGTTCATGGGGTTCGCCGCATCCCTCATCGGCCGGCTGCTCGAACGGCACCGCTGGATCGCCTGGGTAGGCGTCGCGATCATCTTCTGGGTCGGGATCGTGATGGTCCTCGAAGGGGGACCGGAGATCCTCGAGCTCGTCCGCGCCTGACTCCAGGCTCCTCGCGGGACCCCGATTTACAGATGAGTCAAGCTTGCAAGTCGGTGTCAGGAGCGAAGCGTACGAAGCGGCCACCGCTACCGAGCGGCCGGGTCTCGAACGAGGATGGATGGCTTCGAACAGGTCTCGTCGGTTCGAGGCGCAGCCCCGCCAGGTCCGACGATCCGATTAGAATTCCCGCCCGCGGCGGGACGCACGGGGCAGAGCCTTGATCCGCCGGCACAATTGCCCGGTATCGCCACCCACGGGGACACCATGAGCTTTCGGGAAGTCAACAGCCGTTACGACGGGGTGCGGATCGAGGAGGAGATCCTCGACTGGTGGCGCGCGGACGGGGTGTTCGAGGCCTGCCAGCGGCAGACCGAAGGCCGGCCCCTCTACGTCTGGAACGAGGGGCCGCCGACCGCGAACGGACGACCCGGGATCCACCACGTCCTCGCCCGCACCTTCAAGGACATGTTTCCCCGCTACAAGGCGATGCGCGGCTATCACTGTCCGCGCCGGGCCGGCTGGGACACGCACGGCCTCCCCGTCGAGCACGAGATCGAGAAGGAGCTCGGGATCTTCGACAAGTCCCGGATCGAGCGCGAGGTCGGGATCGAGGAGTTCACCCGCCGGTGCCGCGAATCGGTCATGCGCTACATCGGCGACTGGGAGCGAATGACCGAGCGCATGGGGTTCTGGGTGGACATGGGCGACGCCTACTACACCCTGGACAACGACTACATCGAGTCGGTCTGGCATCTGCTGAAGGTCATCTGGGACAAGGGGCTCCTCTACCGCGGATACAAGGTCGTGCCCTACGATCCGCGGATCGGGGCGACGCTGTCGTCGCACGAGGTGTCGCTCGGCTATCGCGAGGTCGAGGATCCGTCCGTGTACGTTCGCTTTCCCCTCGTGGACGAGGCGGGCCGCGGCGGCGCGGGGGGCGCCGGCTCCACGTTCGGGGGCGCCGACACGAGCCCGGACGGTCGCCGGGTCTCGTTCCTCGTCTGGACCACCACGCCCTGGACCCTCCCTTCCAACCTCGCCCTTGCCGTCCACCCGGATGTCGACTACGCCTTCGTGCGCGACGGCGACGAGGTCCTCGTCCTCGCGCAGGCACGGGTCGAAGCGGTGCTCGGCGATCGAGCCGCGGGCGTCGAACGCACCGTCAAGGGGCGCGACCTTGCCGGCGCACGTTACGAGGCGCCGTTCGACTTCCTCGATCCCGGCCCGGAAGCGGCCGAGCGCGCACATCGGGTGAGAATCGCGGACTTCGTGACCACCGAAGACGGAACCGGGGTGGTGCACGCCGCGCCCGCCTACGGGGCGGACGACCTACGCCTCGGCGAGGAGCACGGGCTCCCGGTGCTGCACGGGGTCGGGCTCGACGGTCACTTCCTTCCCGAGGTGGAACCGGTCGCCGGACGTTTCTTCAAGGACGCCGACCCGGTGCTCGTCGACCTCCTGCGCGCGAGCGGACGCCTCTACCGGGCCGAGACCCACGTGCACAACTACCCGCACGGCTGGCGCACCGGCGATCCGCTCATCTACTACGCGAAGCACGCCTGGTACATCCGCACCACTGCCCGGCGCGACCGGCTCGTGGACCTCAACCGCACCATCAACTGGGT
Organism: Immundisolibacterales bacterium; assembly: GCA_026712715.1. Classification (GTDB taxonomy): domain Bacteria; phylum Pseudomonadota; class Gammaproteobacteria; order HK1; family HK1; genus JAJDXW01. Next base: position 14,701 of record JAPOPW010000039.1, read on the forward strand.
GCCGAAGCACGTGCGCGACGGGCGCTTCGGCAACTGGCTCGAGCACAACGTCGACTGGGCGCTCTCGCGCGAACGCTTCTGGGGGACGCCGCTCCCGGTGTGGACGGACGGCCGCGGCGACTTCATCTGCATCGGCTCGCGGGCGGAGCTCGAGCGGCTCTGCGGGCGCGAGCTCGGGGACCTGGACCTGCATCGGCCCGCGGTGGACGATGTCGAGTTCACCCACCCGGAGAACGGCCGCACGTACCGCCGCGTGCCGGAGGTCATCGATTGCTGGTTCGATTCCGGCGCGATGTCCTACGCCCAGTGGCACTGGCCGTTCGAGAACGCGGACCGGTTCGGGGAGGGCTTTCCGGCCGACTACATCTGCGAGGCGGTCGACCAGACGAGAGGGTGGTTCTACACCCTGCACGCCATCTCCACCCTGGTCTCGGACAGCGTGGCGTACCGCAACTGCATCTGCCTCGGTCACATCGTCGACGAAGAAGGGAAGAAGATGTCGAAGTCGGTCGGCAACATCGTCGACCCGTGGGATGTCTTCGATCGGGTCGGGGCCGATCCGCTGCGCTGGTACCTCGCCGCCCGCATCGCGCCGGGGGCGCAGAAGCGGGTCTCCATCGGCCTCGTGCGCGAGGTCGCGCAGACGTTCATCAACACCTGGTGGAACACCTACGCGTTCTTCGTGCTCTACGCGCGCCTCGACGCGGTGGACGTGACGTCCCGGATCCCGGTCGCGCGCCGGCCCGAGGTCGACCGCTGGATCCTCGCCCTCCTCCAGCGGACGATCGAGACGGTGACGGCGTGCATGGACGCCTACGACGCGCAAGGTGCGGGGCGGGCGATCGAAGCGTTCGTCGATCAGCTCAGCAACTGGTACGTGCGGCGCAACCGCCGGCGCTTCTGGAAGGCGGCGGCGGGAGAGGACAAGCAGGCCGCCTACCTCACGCTCTACGAATGCCTCGATGCGGCGAACCGCATGATGGCCCCGTTCATGCCGTTCACTTCCGAGGCGGTGTACGCGAACCTCGTGCGGACCGTGCGGACCGACGCGCCGCCGAGCGTCCACATCTGCGCATGGCCGGAGCCGGACGACGCGAAACGCGACGACGCGCTCATCGCGGACTTCGACGCCGCCCAGCAGGTGGTCGCGCTCGGGCGGGCGGCCCGCAACGACTCCCGTGTCCGGGTGCGACAGCCCCTGCCCCGGCTCCTCGTGCGAGCGCCCGACCGGGACGCGGCGCACGCGGTCACCCGGCTCGAGGCGCACATCCTCGAGGAGCTGAACATCAAGCGCCTGGAGATCGCGGCGCAGGACGACGAGCTCGTCAGCTACCGGATCCGGCCGAACCTGCCGCGGCTCGGCCGGCGGTATGGCCGACTGGTTCCCGCCATCCGCAAGAGCCTCGAGGAGGCTTCGGAGGAGTCACGCCGGGCGATTGCGCGCGCGGTCGCGAACGGCGAAGGCCATCGGCTCGCGGCGGGCGGCGAGACCCTGGAGCTTGAGGCCGAGGACTTCCTCGTCGAGAGCACGTCGGCCGAAGGCTACGCGTCCGCCGAAGACGGCGGCTACCTGGTCGGGCTCGACACCCGGGTCGACGAGACGCTCCGCCGGGAGGGACTCGCCCGCGAGCTCGTGCGCACGGTCCAGGAGGCGCGCAAGCAGGCGGGACTCGAGGTGTCGGATCGGATCCGGCTCCGCGTCGTCGGGTCGCCGTCGATCACCGCCGCCCTCGACGCGCATCGCGAATACGTGATGGAGGAGACGCTCAGTCACGAGCTCGCACCGAACGGCACGTTCGCCCCGGAGTACGAGGCCGAGCATCGTCTCGAGAACGAGCACTGGTCCATCGCCCTCGCCCGGCGCTAGCCGCAATTTCTCTCCGATGTCCTGCGGTGGACGCCAACCTTGCGGGACTGCCGCCCGAACGCGATTGCCCGCCGGGCGGCGGCCGGCCATGCTCGAAGTTCGGGTCGTGACCGAGCCCGGCGTCCCGCGGATCCGGGTGCTCGGCGACGAGGATGCCACGCTGGTCCAGGTCCGTCCGCTCGTCTGGCGCGACGGCCCATTCGACGGTAGCCGGGAAGACTTGCACGGCCCGGGCGGAAATGTGCCGGGCGTCACCACCGCACACCCGCAGCTCGGCTTCGCCGGGAACCCGGCGATTCTCGACGCGACCCGCCACCGCGCCATCGACGGTCACTCGCCATCGCGTTCCGGGTCTACCCCCCGTCCCTGAACGCCGAATACGACGAAGACGGCGCGTTCGTGACATTGCCAACTTACGAATGGTCCGGCAACGCGACCGTAAGCGACGGTCGGAATCGACGAACCGGTCATCACGGCGGTCGGAATCGGGCGCCGGACTCGGGCGCCGGATTCGGGCGTTTCGGCTTTCGGACGACAATGCGTGCCGCGAGATGAACACGGTCACGGAGCTCGATCTCCAGCGCAGCGGCGATAATCCGGTCCGGATCGAAGGGTTCGCCGAGGATGGATGTCACACCGGGAGCGGTCCAGCCTTCGCCGTTCGCGGAGCCTGACGAGGCGACCGGGGTCTTCGGGGTGGATGCCCCGCGAACGAGCGCGGCCGCCACAATCGAGCTCGCGATCATGCTTACGGCACCAAGGGGAGAAACGATGATGTCGACCGTATCGGACCTGCACCCCCCGCACCGGAACCCGGGCGAGTTCCCGCCCGAGGAGTGGGCGGTGCGGTGCGACCTCGCCGCCGCCTATCGCCTGTGCGCGCTCTATGGCTGGACGGACCTCAACAACACCCACATCTCGGCCCGCGTGCCCGGAACCGGGGACGAGTTCCTGCTGAATCCCTTCGGGCTCTTCTTCGAGGAGATCACCGCCTCCTCCCTCATTCGGGTGGACCGGCAGGGAAACGTGGTGAGCGGCTCGGACTTCGGGATGAACAAGGCGGGGTTCATCATCCACGGTGCGATCCACCTCAACCACCCGCACCTGCACTACGTCATGCACACGCACTCGCGGTACGGCGTCGCGGTGTCGATGCAGAAGGAGGGCCTGCTCCCGAACAGCCAGAAGGCGCTCACCATCCTCGGCTGGACCGGCTACCACGACTACGAGGGAACCGCGACCGAGGCGGACGAGCGGCCGCGCATCGTCCGCGACCTCGGCGACCGGCGACTGCTCATCCTGCGCAACCACGGACTGCTCTCGGTGGGAGAGACGATGGGCGAGGCGTTCGTATGGATCTACCGGCTGGAGACCGCGTGCCGCCACCAGATCGACGCGCTCGCGGGGGGCGCCGAGCTGCAGCCGCTCTCCCCCGAGACCCGGGAACGGACCATCCGCCAGGGGCTGAAGATGTACGGACCGGGGGGATTCATCGAGGTCGGCAAGGAATGGCCCGCGCTACTGCGCCAGCTCGCGCGCGCCGGAATGGACGACTATTGCACCTGACCGCGCGTTCGGAGCGTGCCCTTGCCCGTCGCCGCCCGCCAGGCCCTCCGGTGGCGCCGAACTCTCGCCAGGGCCACCGAGCCACGCGCGCCGGCGCGCCGAGCTACGCGACCTCGTTCACGAGCACCAGATCGCCGAGAGACACCCGAACCGAATCGCCCGGAGCCAGGGAAAACTCGTCCGGGGGAACGATCCCGGTCCCGGTCATGAGAAACGCCCCGTGCGGAAACGCGAGATCGGCGAAGAGCCATTTCGCGATCTCCTCGAGCGAGCGCTTGAGCCGGGAGGTGCGGGTCTCCCCGTCGAACACCGGCACGCCCCGGCGCTCGATCACGAGCGTTATCGGGAGATCGCGCATATCGTCCGGATGGGCGACGACGATTCCGGGCCCGAGCGCGCACGATCCGTCGTAGACCTTCGCCTGCGGGAGGTAGAGCGGGTTCTCCCCCTCGATGCTGCGTGAGGACACGTCGTTTCCGGCGGCGTACCCCGCGATCTCTCCCGTTCGATTCAGCACCAGCGCGAGCTCGGGCTCGGGCACGTCCCACGTACTGTCGGGGCGAACCCGAATCCGCCCGCCCTGGCCGACCACCCTCCATCCGTTCGCCTTGAAGAACACCTCCACCCTCTCGGCGTCGTAGACCCGGTCGTAGATGTCCGCGGTCGCCGACTCCGCCATGCGGGCTTCCCGGCTGCGAAGATAGGTGACCCCGGCCGCCCAGACCTCCTGACCATCCTCGATGGGAGCCAGCACCCGGCCGGCGGCCGGTTCGTCTCCCCGCGCATCCGCGAGTGCGGCGCGCAAGTCGGCGAGCGAGTTGGCCAGGACCATTCCCAGGCGAAACCCGGCGGGCAGCCAGTTTCCGTCCACCGCCCAGCGCGGTCCGGTGGACGCTTCGTGACGCGTCAGGTACATGGTTGGGATGTTCTCCAAGCGGTGGCGGGCAATCCACGGCATCTCCGTGCGAAGCTGCACGGGTCCTTCGGTGCCGGCGATTCTGGCGCGGCCGCATCCATGCGGCAAGACGAGGTCACGCGGCGGGACGCAGCCCGGCAATCCTGCTCCAGCCGAAGAGCCCCTTCCCTGGTGACACCCGACGAATGCGGGGACGCTCCAAGGTGGACGGAAGACGCCACCCTCCGCCATCGAGCCAGTCGGCCTGAGCTGCCTCTTCCGAGACCGCGCGCCCCGGGCTGCGCCGCCGCGCGCCCGGCTGGAGCCTGCCGGCGGCTGCCGTCAGTTCATTTGCCGGCCCCTTCCCGGTTGCTTTCACCCTGCCGGATTCGATCGTAGATTTCCTCGCGATGCACGGCCACCTCGCGCGGAGCGGTCACACCGATCCGCACCTGCTGGCCTTTCACTTCGAGAACCTTGACTCGGACATCTTCCCCTATGACCAAGGTTTCGCCCGTTCGCCGCGTCAATATGAGCATCAACCTCTCTCCTGCATTCGGGCAGGTATACATATCATAACGTATTCGTCTTATTTTACGCCGCCGCCCTGAAGAAGTCGCAAATACAACATTAATTGGAGACTTTGCACGGCGGAGACGAGCGGCGGACGACCGAGAGCACCGAAGAAATCCGGAAATCGGTGCCTTCTGGGCAACTTTCTGCCACATTTGCGACATTCCGCGGAGGCGCAGTCCACGGTCATCCATCGGCCAGCCAGCGCTCGACCTCCGGGTCGTCCTCACCGGGGACGTGCACGACGGTGAATCGAAAGCGTTCCGCCTCGAGGGGCCGGGTGGCGTCGAGCCCCATCTTGTCCACCCGACCGTCCCGAGCGGAGGGGTCCAGGCGCGATCCCTGCGCCCCGGGGACCACGACGAGGTCCTCCCCGGCCTGAAACCGGGTTGCCACCGCCCACTCGACGGCCTGCGGGTCGTGCACGTCCACGTCCTCGTCCACCACCACGACCTGCTTGATGTCCGCATGGCCCGCGAATGCGCCCATCATGATGTTGCGCGGCTCGCCGTCCCAGCGTTTGCGGATCTGCACGTAGAGGTGGTAGCGGCAGACCCCGCCAACGGGAAGATGCACGTCGATGACGCTCGGGAAGCTCCGGCGAAGCAGCGACAGGAGCGATGCTTCGCGAGGGATGGCACCGAGGAGCAGGTGCTCCATCGCCGCGGGCACGATGGTGTGGAAGATGGCGTCGCGGCGGCGGGTCAGCGCGTCGACCACCAGTACCTGCCGGTCGCCGGCCGGCCCGTAGTACTGGGGAAACTCGCCGAACGGTCCCTCGCGGGCGCGCTCGTGGGGAAGGAGCCGGCCCTCGATCACTATCTCGGCGTCGGCCGGCACCCGGACGGGATTGGAGACGCACCGCACTACCGGGAGCGGGGCGCCGTGCAACGCTCCCGCGACCTCGAGCTCGTCCGCATTGAGCGGCAATATGGCCTGGGAGGCAAGCAGGGTCGCCGGGTCCACCCCGATCACCACCGCAACCGCAAGCGCCTCGCCGCGCGCCTCCGCCGCATCGTAGAAGCGGTGCAGGTCGCGCGGGAGCATGAGGATGCCGAGCCGATCCGGGCCGCTCACCTGCAGGCGGTTGATCGACACGTTCTGATCCCCGGTCTGCGGGTTGGCCGCGATGACGAGGCCGGCCGTGATGTACGGGCCGCTGTCGTGCTCGTTGTGGACGGGAATGGGCAGGTCGCGCTGGAGATCGACGTTGCGGACGACCTCCTCGTGCACCGACGCCCGGGCCGTTTCCCGGCATGCGAGCGGGGCCTCGATGGCCTGCTGGTAGCGATCGAGCAGGCCCGCTTCGTCCGTGCCGAGGGCCTCCGCGATCCACGCCCGGGTGGACACGAGGCCGGAAACGACGGGGATCGAGTGGTGGCCGTCCGGCTCGGGGAAGTACGTCGCCCGCCGCCCGTCGAGCCGCTTCGCGAGCGCGGCAAGGGTGAACCGCAGCGGTATGCCGGAACGGGCGCGGGCAAGCCGCCCGGACTCGTCCAGCCGTTCCAGCCAGCCGCGAAGGGTCGGCACCGGGGTGTTGCGCATCGCCGGGTCACTCACCGCTGAACACCGGCCGGCGCTTCTCGACGAACGAAGCCACCCCTTCGCGGAAGTCCGCCGAGGAGCGGAGCCGTCCGTAGGTGTTGCCCTCGATCTCGATCCCGGCCTGCAAGGAGGTGTGCTGGGCCGTGTTGAGCACGTCCTTGGCGGCACGCTGGGCAAGCGGCGAGAAGCCGCGAAGCTCGTCCGCAAGGGCGTCGGTCGCGGCCTCGAGCTCGCCGTCCGGGACGCAGTCCCCGGCAATCCCCCAATCGAGGGCTTCCGCTCCCGCGAGCCGGCGCGTACGCATCACCATGTCCTTGGTGCGCGCGATCCCGATCATGTGGAGGAGCCGGATGGAGCCTCCGGAGCCCGGGATCATGCCGATGCGCTGTTCCGGCAGCCCCACGACGGCGGTCTCGGACACGATCCGGAAGTCACACGCGAGGCATAGCTCGAAGGCGACCCCGAAGCAGTAGCCCCGAATCGCCGCGACGACCGGCTTGCGGCAGCGCTCCGGCGCGGCCACGTTGCGGGCGAGCTCGGAGACGTGCTCGGGACTTCGCTCGAGGAAGCCCGGGATTTCCCCCCCGCTCGAGAAGTTCTCCCCCTCGGACCGGAGCACGACGATTCTCACGTCCTCGTCCCGGTCGAGCTCCTCGAACACCAGGCGGAGCTGGTCGCGCTGCGGCATTCGCACGATGTTGAGCGGCGGGCGGGCGAGCACCACGTCCGCGCGTTCGCGCTCCGGGTCGATCTCCACCCTGAAGCCGTCGAGCTTCTCGACGATGCTCGCGACCGTGCTCCGGAAGGCTCTCGTCATTCCCGTCCTCTCCTCTCTTCATGTGATCTCGTCGTGTTCCGCGTTCGGACCGCCCCCCGCGTTCGATTCCGGTTTCCGCACGCGCAGGCGCGGCCGGGGCCGCGTCAGTCCGCCGGCTCGACTTCGCCGGCCACGAGGCGCCGGCGGAGGATCTTCCCGACCGGCGACTTCGGAATCCCGCGAACGAACGCGTACTCCCGCGGCCGCTTGAAGGCGGGAAGGCTCGAGGCCCGGCAGTGCGCGTCGAGCGCCTCCCGGGCAACCGGCTCGCGCCGCACCACGAACGCCGCGACTCGCTGGCCCCACCGCTCGTCCGGGAGCCCGGCCACCGCCACCTCGGCCACCGCAGGATGCAAAGACAGCACGTTCTCGACCTCCACCGGCGTGATGTTCTCGCCGCCGCTGATGATCATGTCGTCGACCCGGCCGGTGACGAAGAGGTCGCCCTCGCCGTCCCGGTGTCCGGTGTCGCCGGTGAAGTACCACCCCCGGTGGAGCGCCTTCGCGTCCGCGTCGGGACGGCGCCAGTATCCGTCGAACGCCTCGTCGTGGTCGAGCCGGACCACGATCTGCCCCTCCTCGCCGGGCGTCCCCACCACGTCTTCGGAATCGGTCGAGCCGAGGCGAACGATCCGCACCTCCTGACCGAGGCCGGCCCGGCCGGCCGATCCCGGCTTGGCATGCGCGCGCTGCTCGATCGTGAAGGTGAAGACCTCCGACGATCCGTAGTGGTTGACGAAGAGATCGGGCCGGATGCCCTCGCGCACGCGCCGCACCAGCGCATCCGTCATCGGCATGCCCGCGAAGCTCGCGCGGCGCACGCTCGCCACCCGCTCCGGGGAGAAGCTCGGGTGGCTCAGGAGATCGTGATAGAGGGTGGGCACGAGAAAGAGGGCGGTGAGGCGCTCCGACTCGATGAGATCGAGCGCCTCCGCGGCGTCGAAGCGCGGCTGGCAGACGAAGCGGCCGCCGAGCAGGGCCGACACGAGGAGCGCGCGCACCCCCATCGTGTGGTAGAGGGGCATGACCCCCAGAGTCGACTCGCCGAACGCGTACTGGTGATGGGCGATGCACGAGAGGGCCGCCGCGTGCTCGGCGCGGTGGCGGCGCGGGACGCCCTTGCCGCGCCCGGTGGTGCCGGAGGTGTAGAGCATGAGGGAGATGTCATCCCCCGTCGCCCGGGGCGCGACCCCGGCGGCCGGGCGCGCGGTCTCGAAGACGCCGGCCCACGACCCGGTCGAGCCGGGGCCGCCGTCAATCGCGATTCGAGGCACGCCCTCGGCGCCGGCTGCGACCACGGCCGGGGCCGACGCCGGTTCGTACACGAGGGCGCGAGCGTGCGCGTCGCCGAGCACGAATGCGAGCTCGCCGGGGGTCGCCCGCCAGTTGACGGGAGTGACGATGACCCCGGCGAGCTGGCACGCCCAGTGCAGGGTGGCCGCCTCGAGCCGGTTGCGGAGCGCGGTCACCAGGTGGTCGCCCGGGCGAAGCCCGAGCGCGTCGAGTCCGGCCACCGCCGCGAAGATCCGCTCCAGCCAGTCGGCGTAGCTCAGGCGGCGCTCCCCTTCGACGATGGCGCAGGCAGCCGGGCTTCGCGCCGCCGCGGCGAGGAACGCCCGTCCGAGATCAGGCACCGTCCGGCTCCACCGCCGGTCCAGGGGAGCATCGAAGCTCAGACATCATCCGTCCGCCCAGACGCCGCGTCCAGCACCGCGGCGACAATCGGCGCGTAGCCCGTGCAGCGGCAAAGATGGCCGCTCAGCACCGCGCGTACCTGCGCTTCGTCCGGCTCGCGACCCGTCGCCGCGAGCCGCTCGAGCCACTCCGTCATCGTCATCAGGATACCCGGAGTGCAGTACCCGCACTGAAGCGCGTGATGCCGGCGGAACGCCTCCTGGAGCCGCGACAGGGTCCCGTCCGGCGCCGCGAGGCCCTCCACGGTGTCCACGCGGCGGCCGTCCACCTGGACCGCGAAGAGCAGGCATGCACGCGCCGGCGAACCGTCGACGCGCACCGTGCACGCGCCGCACACCCCGTGCTCGCACCCGACGTGCACGCCGCGCCGCCCGAAGCGGTGGCGGAGGAAGTCGCTGAGGAGGAGGCGGGGGGGCACCTCCGCGGAGCGCCGTTCCCCGTTCAGCACGAATTCGACCCGTTGGCGCCCACCGGCGGGAATGGGCGGGATCACGGGAGCCGGGATGACCTCCGGCTTGGCGCCGCGGACGCCGGACTCGGCTGGCGGCGGCACATCCCGGACGGCCACATTCGCCGGAGAGGGCGCCGGAACCGCCGCCGCGGCACGTTCCACCGTTCGCCGGCCGAGCGTGCGGACGAGGCCGCGGCGATACTCGGCGCCCCCTTCCCCGTCGTCGACGATCTCGATCCGCTTCGCGAGATCGGCGAAGGCATCGTCGAGGGCGTCGCCCGCGAGCCGCGGCCACTCGCGAACCACCGGAGCATCCGCGACCCCGCCGAACCCCACCACCATCCGGTCTTCGCACACGCGCACGGCACACGAGGCGATGGCGAAGTCGCCGTGGCGAAGCGCGACCTCGTCGAAGGCATGCCGCTCGCCCGGGTTGGCCGCCGGCCAGCGGGTCGCGACCACCATCTCGTCCTCCCGGCAGGCGGTCGCCAGGGCACCCTCGAAGAACGCACGGGCCGGGATCAGGCGCTCCCCGTTCACCGCGGAACGCACGCGGACCGATCCGTCGAGGACCGCGAGCGCGAGAGGAAGCTCCGCGCTCGGATCCGCGTGGGCGACAGACCCGCCCACCGTTCCGCGGGCACGGGTCGGGTAGTGCCCGACATGGGGAAAGGCCGCCGCGAGGAGCGGGAGGCGGTCCTCGAGGTGCGGCCAGCGCTCGAGCTCCGCCTGCGCGACCCCGGCCCCGACCTCGATCCCCGAGCCGTCATCAGAGATCGCCTGCAGCCCGCCGATTGCGCCGATGTCGACGACGACGGCGGGCGTCACCATCCGGAAGTTCATCATCGGGACGAGGGAGAGGCCGCCGGCGAGGATCCGCGCGTCGTCCCCGCCTTCGCCGAGGGCGGCAACCACCTCCTCGACCGCGGTTGGGCGAAGGTAGTCGAATGGCGCCGGCTTCACGATCGCTCTCGCGCGCCGCCGCCCGGGCCGGTTCGCCGCCGCGCGCGGGCGGCCGTGACGTAGGGGGCAAGGCGCGCGGGAAGGAGGGGCAGGGTCAGCACCTCCCCGGTCCCGAGCGCGTCCGCGACCGCGTTCGCGATGCAGACCGGGGTGCTCATCGAGACCCCTTCCCCCACACCCTTCGCGCCGAGCGGAGTGACGGTGGACGGGATGTCGTGGTGGACGATGATCGGGGCCGGGACCTCGCACGCGGTCGGAATCGGGTAGTCCGCCAGGGTCGCGGCGAGGAAGGTGCCGCCCGCGTCGTAGCGGAGCTCCTCGTACAGGGCCGCCCCCACCCCTTGCGCGAACGCCCCCCGGATCTGGCCGTCCACCATCGCGGGATGCAGGCGAACCCCCGAGTCGTGGCCGGTGACGTACCGGTCGATGCGGACCCGGGCGGTGTCCGGATCCAGCTCGACCCCGCAGAAATCGAACACGAAGGCGTAGGCCCCCGCGCCATTGACCCGGTCGTCGGGATCGGGGGGGGCAAGGGCAGGCGGCGACCACATCTCCGTCACCCGGAGCCCCGGCTCCATCCCCTCGGGAAGCGAGGAAGGCGACCAGTGGAACAGCCCCGCGACGCGGGCGAGCGCAATTGCATTCCCGGGATTGTCCGCCGACCGGATGCTTCCCGCCGCGAAGACGAGCCGATCGGGCCGCGCATTGAGCCCGCGCGCGGCCACCGCCGCGAGCCGGTCGCGGACCCTGAGCGCGGCGCGGTGGGCCGCGCCCGCCACCGCTCCCGCGAAGCGGCTCGAGTAGTTGCCCGAAGCGATGGACCAGCCTTGCGTCTGCGTATCGTGCTCGAGGTTTACGACCACCTCTTGCGGGGCGAGCCCGAGGACTGCCGCCACGACCTGCGCGAGCACGGTGCGGTGGCCCTGCCCCTGGGGCGCAGAGGCCGCGGTCACGGTCACCGCGCCGCCCGGGTCCAGGCTCACCGTCGCGGTCGCCACCGCGCCGTCCTTGGGACCCGCCCGCGCCCGGATTTCCGGGGCCAGCAAGGCGGTGATGTAGCCCATATTCGAAATGCTCGTCTCGACGATCGCCGCGTAGCCGATCCCGTAGAGGCGACCCTCGTTCCGGGCCGCGTGCCGGCGGGCGAGCAGCTCGTCGAGCCCGCCCTCGGCGACCGTCCGCTTGAGGAGGGCCGGGAAGTCACCCGAGTCGTAGCGGGCGCCGGCCGCCGCCCGATAGGGAATCGCCCCGGACGGAACCAGGTTCCGGCGGATGACCTCGAGCGGGTCGAGGTGCAGCTCTTCGGCAACCCGGCGCATGAGCGTCTCAAGCGCGAAGTACACCTGGGGGCCGCCGAATCCGCGATTGAGGCCGGTCGGGGTCTTGTTGGTGAGCGCCACCCGGTTGCGGATCGCGAGATGCTCCACGTCGTAGCCGCCGGTCATGAGACCGTGCATGCGGTAGAGGGTGGCGGGCTCCGGGGCGCGCAGGTAAGCGCCGCAGTCATCGACCTGGTCGTAGCGGAGCGCCCGCACCGTGCCGTCGCGTTCGACGGCCGCCTCGAGCCGGACCACGCGGTTGGTGGCCGCGGTGGCGGCGCAGAGGTTCTCCATCCGGTCCTGGGTCCAGCGAACCGGCCGGCCGGCCGCGCGAGCCGCTAGCGCGAGGGCGACGATGTCGACGAACGCCGACTGCTTGACCCCGAAGCTGCCCCCCGAGTTGCGCGCGGCGCGCAGGCGCAGGCGCGAGCCCGGAACGCGGAGCGCGCGCGCCATGACCGGGTGCAGCGAGTACGGCCCCTGGAAGTTCGACTGGACCTCGAAGACGCCGTCGCCGGGCAGCCAGGCCGCGGTGACCACGATCCCCTCGATCGGCGTGCAGACGTTGCGCGGATAGCGGACGTCGACCGCAATCCGGTGCGCAGCGTCGCGGAACGCGGCCTCCGGCTCGCCGTAGCAAAAGCTCCGCTCGTGGACGAGGTTCGATCCGAGCGCCTCGTGGAGCACGGGCGCCGCTTCCCCGAGCGCCTCCTCGGGGTCGACCACTGCGGGACGGGGGGCGTACTCGACCCGAACCCGTTCCGCCGCGTCCTCCGCGGCGTAGCGGTCGCACGCGACGACCACCGCCACCGGCTCGCCGGCGTACCGTACCCGGTCGGTGGCGAGGCAGCGGTGCTCGACCGGCGCGCGCACCCCGACGAGGAGCGGGTCCGACCAGGCGGCGGCGCCCGGACCGGTGAGCACCGCGTGCACCCCGTCCATCGCGAGCGCTTCGCCCGCATCCACTCCCACGATGTCGGCGTGCGGCCAGGGGGAGCGGACGAAACATGCGTGGCCCGCGTCGGACGGCAGGGGCACGTCGTCCGCGAACTCGGCCTCTCCGGTGAGGAGGGCGGCGTCCTCGACCCTCGGGATCGATCGTCCAATCATGGCGGCGCCATTGCGTTGCGGACCGCGGCGCGCACCACCCACCCGTGCGCGGCGCGCAGCCGGCGCGGCGGGCCGCTCGCCGGGTCCGCGTCCGCGCGGCGGCCGCCCCACGGTCGGCGAACCGCGACGGCCCCGTAACCGTGCCCTGTCTCCCTCACCCGACCGGCCTCCTCCGGATCCGGACGAACAGCAGGAGGGGAAGGGTGACGAACGAGAGCGCCGCGTACAAGGCGAACGAGTTGGCGTAGCCCACCATCATCGCCTGCCGGTTGACCTCCGCCCCGAACCGCGCGAGCCCCGGAACGGTGTCGAACGACCACATCCCGCCCACCGCGGGGAGCCGGACCCCTTCGGAGTATGGGGTCACGTGTTCGGAGAGCTCGGCATAGCGGACCTTGGCCGTGCGCACGACCACGAACACGCTGACGGAGATGAAGAAGCTCGATCCGAAATTGCGGAGCAGATGAAAGAGCGACGATGCCTCGGGCAGCATCCGCGCCGGCAGGGTCGCGAACGCGACCACGGACAGGGGGACCCACATGAGCCCGGTGCCGATCCCCTGCAGGACACCGTTCCAGGCGACCGCCCAGGGACCCACGTCCAGGTTGAACAGGGCCATGTTCCAGCCGCTCGCTCCGATCATGGCGAGGCCGATGATCATGCCGACCCTCGGATCGAACCTTCCCATGCGCCCGGCCATGAAGAAGCCGATGATCATCCCCGCCCCCCGGGCGGCGAGCAGGACCCCGATCATGGAGTCCGGATACCCCATGAGGTTCTGCAGCATCGGCGGCATGAGCACCGTGGGCGTGAAGTTGAGCATCCCGTACACGAGGACGAGGACGAGACCGATCGCGAAGTTCCGGTCCCGGAACAGGGCCGGATTGATGAAGGGGTTCTTCGCGGTCGCGGTATGGGCAAGGAACACCCAGACGCTCGCGATCAGGATGCCGGCAAGGGTCAGGATCTGGAGCGAATCGAACCAGTCCTCGCGCTCGCCCCGGTCGATGATGAACTGCGCGCAGGTGATCGCGATGGAGAAGGCGAGGAACCCCGTCCAGTCCAGGCGCACCCGCTCGCCCCGGATGTTGTCCCGGATGTACACGAGCGCGAGGACGAACGCGGCGACGCACAAGGGGACGATGAGCAGGAACACCCATCGCCAGTTGTACTCCTCGGCGAGGTAGCCGCCGAGGGCGGGCGCGATGGCGGGTCCGAACACGACCGACATCCCGAACATGCCCTGGGCCCACGCCCGCCGCTCGGGCGGATAGGTCGCGATGATGATCGCCTGGCCGAGGGGCACGAGCGGAGCCCCGAAGACCCCCTGGCCGATCCGGTACGCAAGAAGCGGCACGAGGCTCTCGGCCGTCGCGCACAGCAGCGAGCACACCGCGAAGAAGAAGACGCTCCAGAGGATCAGCCGGCGCTCGCCGAAACGCGCGACCAGCCAACCCGTCATCGGGGTCGCGACCGCGGTCGCGATGACGTTGAGGGTGACGACCCACGAGACCTGTTCCGGGGTCGCCGAGAGCGCGCCCTGGAGCTGCGGGAGGACGACGTTCACGATGGTGACGGTGAGCGCGTAGAGCGTCACGCACATCGACACCGTGATGAGGATCATCACGCGCGGCGGCTCGGCCGGGCGCGGGGCGGCGTCGGGTTGGGCTTGCATGCGGCGGTCCCGGGGGCGGCGGCGCGATCTTATCCCGCGCGCGGCACCCGGCACGGCCGGCGCCCCGGCGCGTACCGCTCCGGTTCCGCTCGCGAGCGCATCGCCGGGATTCCGCGGACGAAGTCCTCACTTCACCGGGGCATTCCCGCGAGTGCGATAATCGAGGAGCTCACCGGGACGTCCGTCCACCTCGGCCGGACTCGGGACACGGGCGATGCCCCTCACCGGAGATGCCGGAATGCCGCGCGCACGTCTCAGCTTCCTGTTTCTGAACCTGGGACACTTCCTCGATCACTTCTTCATGCTCATCTTCGCCACCGTCGCCGCGCTGCGGCTGACCGGCGAGTGGGGCATGAGCTACGCCGAGCTCATCCCCTACGCGACCCCGGGCTTCGTCGCGTTCGGGGTCGGCGCGATCCCCGCCGGATGGCTCGCCGACCGGTGGAGCCGGGAAGGCATGATGGTGATCTTCTTCATCGGCATCGGGGTGAGCTCCATCCTCACCGCGCTCGCGGGGTCACCCCTCGAGATCGCGATCGGGCTCGCCGCGGTCGGGCTATTCGCGGCGATCTATCACCCGGTCGGCCTCGCGCTCGTCATCCAGGGGCGAACGAAGACCGGCGTCCCGCTCGCCGTCAACGGCATCTTCGGCAACATGGGGGTCGCGTGCGCGGCGCTGCTCACCGGCTACTTCATCGACAACGCGGGCTGGCGAAGCGCCTTCGTGCTGCCGGGCGCGGCCTCCATCGCGTTCGGAGTCGCCTATTGGGTGTTCGTCTCGTGGGGCCGGGCGGAGCGCGCCCGTGCCGCCGCTGCCGCGGAGGCGGCGACGGCGAAGCGCGCCGGCACCGGGGGCGCGGACGCGTCCATCGACCGCGACACGCTCATCCGCGTGTTCGCGATCATCGCGTTCACGACCGCGATCGGCGGCCTCATCTTCCAGAGCACGACGTTCGCCCTGCCCAAGGTGTTCGACGAGCGGCTGGGGGATCTCGCGAGCTCCGCGACCGCCATCGGCGGGTACGCCTTCGCGGTCTTCACGGTAGCCGCATTCGCCCAGCTCGTGGTGGGGTATTTCGTCGACCACCACTCCGTGCGCACCGTCTTCGGCTTCGTCGCGGCGCTTCAGGCGGCCTTCTTTGCCATCATGTACCAGCTCACCGGAGTCCCGGCCCTCGTCGTTGCGGTCGCCTTCATGCTCGTCGTGTTCGGCCAGATTCCGATCAACGACGTGCTCATCGGCCGGGTCACCAAGAGCGCGTGGCGAAGCCGCGCCTTCTCCGTGCGCTACATCGTGACGTTCTCCGTGAGTGCGTCGACGCTCCCGCTTATCGCCTGGATCCACGGAAGCTGGGGGTTCGGCACCCTCTTCGTGGCGATGGCGGCGGCCGCGGGCGCGATATTCGCGGCGGTCATGCTGCTTCCGCGCCGCGGAGCGTTCATCGCGCGCACTCCGGCCGCCGCGTGAGCTCCTTGCCGAGGCCGCCCTCGAAGGCGTCATCCCGAACCCGACGCAAGGACCCCGAACCCGGCCCGAACCGCAACCCGATACCCGAATCCGAGTCCGAACAGCCCCCGTCCCCCCGGAACGACCGAACGCCGTGACAACCACGGCGCATCCGGTCAGGTCACGACGCGCTGCACGTGCTCCAGGAAGTTATTCTCGTTCGCGAACGTCACTGCGTACATGCTGTTGAATCCCTGGATCTGCTTCTCGTCGAGCCCCGTCGCGCAGACGAGGAACTGCGACTTCTCGAGCTTGAGCTTCCTGATCAGCCTCGAGTACTTTTCGATGTCGTGGCGGAACTCTCCCGTCTTGCATTCGACACACAGGGGAATCCGGTTGTCGACGAGCATGAAGACGTCGAGCTCGTGGACATCCTCGTTCGGAAACGTGATCACCGGATTGCGCAGGCACGCGACCGGAACCCTCCTTTCCCGGAAGAAGGCGAGGAGCTTGATGAACACGTACCACTCGAGCCACTCGCCGTTGAAGAACCTGACGATCTCGGGCGCGGTCTGAAGGGTGAGCCAGGCGATCTTCTCATCCTTTTGATAGAAGTACTTCGCGACGAACGAATATTGATGGAGCTCGCGGCAAAAGCTCGTGAGGGCGGCAAACTCGTCCTCGCTGCTCGCCGACAACGCGAGCCTGGCGGCACCGAACCCCTTGCGCTGGGCGAACTTCAATTGGTTGACGACCGGCTTCAGGGTCTCGTAGCCGTCGCCCAAGCGGACGGCCACCTCGTCGAAGAACCCGGTGGTATCCATCGCGCGATGGTTGATCTCGAACTCGATCCGTCGCTGCTCGAACCATGCGAGAACCGGTGCGAACTGTCGCGGATCGGCTAGCGCGTCCGTATCGTGGATGTCGATGTCCGAAAGCGGCGGTCCGTCGGGGACCGGCTGCTCGACCGCCGCCTCGCCCTCGCCGGGAACGAGCTGCGCCCTCAGCTCGCGAAGCTCCGTCCGCTGCGCGCGGTACTCCCCGATCACCCGGTTGAGGAACGTCACTGTGTCGTGGATGGACCCGGACTCCCGGCACCGGGGGCAATCCACCGATCGTCCGATGTACTCGCTCGACACTTCGCGAACGTGTCCGCACCTGCCGCAAAGAAATACCGCCATGTACCCTTGGTCGCGCTCCAATCGGCCCGAACCGCGTTCGAGCAGGTCCTTCATCGCGGGGTCCCGAATCCTGCCTTCGAGTCTATCAGCGCACCCGGCGGGGGCGTCGCGGACAATCGCTCCGCCGTTGTCGGGCGGGCGGGGATGGTAGGCTTCGCGCTTCTCTTCGTACGGCAGCGGCGGGCGGCGGCAAGCGATGGCGGACGGCACGATTCGGCGCGGGATGCGCAAGGGCCTCACCCGCTACGGGGACGAGGGGTTCTCCCTGTTCCTCCGCAAGGCGTTCATCAAGGCGATGGGCTACTCGGACGACGCCCTCTCGCGTCCGGTCGTCGGCATCGCGGACACCGGAAGCGACTACAACGCCTGTCACGCGAGCGTCCCGAGGCTCGTCGAAGCGGTCAAGCGGGGGGTGATGCTCGCGGGCGGCCTGCCGATGGCGTTCCCCACCATCTCCCTGCACGAGTCGTTCGCGCACCCGACGAGCATGTTCCTTCGCAACCTCATGGCAATGGACACCGAGGAGATGGTGCGCGCCCAGCCGATGGACGCGGTCGTCCTCATCGGCGGCTGCGACAAGACGATCCCGGCCCAGCTCATGGCCGCCGCAAGCGCGGACGTGCCGGCTCTCGTCCTGCCGACCGGGCCGATGATGACCGGGCACTGGCGGGGCGAGCGCCTCGGAGCGTGCACCGACTGCCGCCGCTTCTGGGGCATGTACCGGGCGGGGGAGCTCGGCGACGACGAGATCGAGGA
Source organism: Immundisolibacterales bacterium (assembly GCA_026712715.1). Taxonomy (GTDB): domain Bacteria; phylum Pseudomonadota; class Gammaproteobacteria; order HK1; family HK1; genus JAJDXW01. Next base: position 32,561 of record JAPOPW010000039.1, read on the forward strand.
CGTGAACGACCGGCTCGCCCCGACCGCCGGAACCTGCATGGTGATGGGAACCGCGAGCACCATGGCCTGCATGACGGAGGCGCTCGGCATGATGCTGCCGGGCGGGGCCACCATCCCCGCGGTGCACGCCGACCGGGAGCGCTTCGCCGAGCGGACCGGGCGCCGCGCGGTCGAGATCGCGGCCGAAGACCTGCGCCCGTCCCGGATCCTGGGCGCGGACGCTTTCCACAACTCGCTCGTCACCCTGCAGGCGATCGGCGGATCGACGAATGCGCTCGTGCACATCACCGCAGTCGCCGGGCGGCTGGGGCTCGAGGTCGACCTCGAGGAGTTCGACGCGATCGGGCGCCGGGTGCCGGTGCTGGTGGACCTCAAGCCCTCCGGGGATCACTACATGGAGCACCTGCACGATGCGGGCGGTCTGAACGCGGTGCTGCGCGAGCTTCGCCCGGAGCTTCGGACCGGCGCCCCCACCGTGTCGGGGCGAACCCTCGGGGAGAACATCGAGCTCGGGGACCGGGTGCCCGGACAGACCGTGGTGCGGAACGCGAGCGACCCCATCCACCCGTCGGGGGGCATGGCGGTCCTTCGCGGCAACCTCGCCCCCGGCGGGGCGGTCATCAAGCACTCGGCGGCCTCGCCCGGTCTGCTCGACCACGCCGGGCGGGCGGTCGTGTTCGATTCGCTCGGCGACCTCGCCGAGCGAATCGACGATCCCGCGCTCGACGTCGAGCCCGACGACGTTCTCGTGCTTCGTGGCGCAGGGCCGAAGGGGGCGCCCGGGATGCCGGAAGCGGGCTACATCCCCATCCCGAAGAAGCTCGCGGCGCGCGGGGTCAGGGACATGGTGCGGATCTCGGACGCGCGCATGAGCGGCACCGCCTTTGGCACCATCGTCCTGCACGTGAACCCCGAGTCCGCGGCCGGCGGACCGCTCGCCCTCGTCGAGACCGGGGATCGCATCCGCCTCGACGTTGCCGCGCGCCGCCTCGACCTGCTGGTGCCGGAGGAGGAGCTCGGCGCGCGACGCGCGCGCTGGACCCCGCCCCCGCCCCATCCGGGTGCGGAGCGGGGCTACCTCCGCCTCTTCCTCGACTCCGTGACGCAGGCGGATCGCGGCTGCGACTTCGACTTCATGCGCGGCCCCCCGCCTTCCGTCGGGGAGGCTCCCGGGGAATGATGCGATACGACCGCCGGAGCACCGACCGCCACCGGACGGTCTCGCCCCCCCGGGCGCGGGCGCGGGCGCAGGTGCGAGCCACCACCCGACCGCCGTCCGGACCGACGCCGCAAACATCGTTCAGACCATCCGAAAAGGCCGGGTGCGGCCGCGCGCTGCACGCGAAAGCGGGACCGGGGAGGCACTCCTGATGGCGCAATCACTACCGGAACGGGCATCGGCCGTCGTCATCGGCGGCGGGGTCATCGGCGCGAGCACCGCCTACCACCTCGCCAAGCTCGGCTGGAGCGACGTGCTGCTCCTCGAACGCGCCCGGTTCGCGGGCGGGACGACCTGGCATGCAGCCGGCCTCATCGGCACGGTGCGCCCGCACGAGAGCCTCGCGAAGCTCCTTGTCTACTCGCGCGATCTGCTCACCGAGATCGAGGAGGAGACCGGGCAGTCGACCGGGTTCCGGGCCGTCGGCAGCCTCGCCATCGCCCACAGCCGGGACCGATTCGAGGAGCTGAAGCGCCTCGCCGCGATGAACAACGGTTTCGGGATCACCCGCGTGCACCTCGTGACCGCGGACGAGATCGCATCCCTCTACCCGCTCATCAACAAGGACGGGCTCATCGGCGGGACCTGGGTCCCGACCGACGGCATGGCGAGCCCCGTCGACGTGGTCGCGGCCTTCGTCCGGGGGGCGCGCGACCGGGGGGCCCGCTGCCTCGAGGGTGTGGAGGTCACCGCCGTCCACCACGAGAACGGCCGAGTGACCGGAGTCGGGACGCAAGCGGGCAACGTCAGCGCCGACTTCGTGGTGAACTGCGCGGGCCTGTGGGGGCGGGACGTCGGCCGCATGGCCGGGGTCAACGTGCCCCTCTATCCCTGCGAGCACTACTACGCCCACACCGAGAAGATCCCGGACCTCCCGTCCGACCTCCCGACCCTTCGCGACTACGACATCGCGGCCTACATCCGCGAGGATGCGGGGAGCCTCCTCGTCGGGTCGTTCGAACCCGTCGCGCGCCCGATCGACGTTTCGGAGCTTCCCGCCGACTTCTGCTTCGACGAGTTGCCCGGCCACGCCGAGGAGCAGCTCATGCCGGTTCTCGAGGACGCCATGCACCGGCTCCCGGTCCTCGGCGAGATCGGCTGGCGAAGCTTCTTCTGCGGCCCCGAGAGCTTCACCCCCGACGACCAGTTTCACCTTGGAGAAGCACCGGGGCTTCGCGGATTCTTCGTCGCGTGCGGACTCAACTCCGTCGGCATCCAGTCCGGGGGCGGGGTCGGGAAGGCGGTCGCGGAGTGGATGGAGCGCGGGCACGCCCCTCTCGACCTCGCCGGCAACGACGTCCGCCGGATGGTCCCGGTCCAGGGCACCCGCCGCTACCTCCGGGAGCGGGTGAGCGAGACCCTGGGGCTCCTCTACGCCCGCCACTACCCGTTCCGGCAGTACGAGACCGCCCGCAACGTGCGCCACTCGCCGCTCCACGAGCGCCTCGCCGCGCGTGGCGCCTGCTTCGGCGAGACGGCCGGCTGGGAGCGGCCCAACTGGTACGCCCCGCCCGGGGTCGAGCCGGTCTACGAGTACTCCTTCGGCCGCCAGAACTGGTTCGAGCACTCCGCTGCCGAGCACCGCGCGGCGCGCAAGGGGGTCGCCCTTTTCGACCAGTCGAGCTTCACCAAGTTCCTCGTTGAGGGTCGCGACGCCGCCGCGGTGCTCCAGCGCGTCTGCACCGCCAACGTGGACGTGGACCCCGGACGCATCGTCTACACCCACTGGCTGAACGAGCGCGGCGGCATCGAGGCGGACCTCACCGTCACTCGCCTCACCGAGCGCCGCTTCTGGGTGGTGACGGCGGCCGCGAGCGCGGTGCGGGACCTCGACTGGCTCCGCCGCCACGTCCCGGCGGACGCCGACTGCGTCGTCGCCGACATCACCGCGGGATGGGCGACCCTCGGGTTGATGGGGCCGGAGAGCCAGGCGCTCCTCGAGACGGCGAGCGGCGAGGATCTCTCGGCACACGCCTTCCCGTTCGGCGCCTCGCGCGAGGTGGAGATCGGGTGCACCCTCGCCCGCGCGACGCGCGTTTCTTACGTCGGCGAGCGGGGCTGGGAGCTCTACGTGCCCGCGACCGAAGCGCGCCACGTCTTCGACGCGCTGATGGACGGCGATGGCGCCGGAGCGGACGGCGGGGGCGACGGGACCATCCGGCTCGCCGGCTTCCACGCGCTCGACTCGTGCCGGATCGAGAAGAAGTTCCTCCACTTCGGGCATGACGTGGCGGAGGAGGACACACCCCTCGAGGCGGGGGTCGGCTTCGTCTGCGACTTCCAGAAGCCGATCGACTTCATCGGCCGCGACGCGCTCCTCCGCCAGCGCGAGGGGCCGCTTCGAAAGCGCCTCGTCCAGTTCCTGCTCGAGGATCCGGACACCATGCTCTATCACCACGAACCGATCCTCCGGGACGGGAGCGTGGTGGGCTACCTGACCTCCGGAAACTACGGGCACACCCTCGGGGGTTCGGTGGGGCTCGGCTACGTGCACGCACCCGACGGGGTGAGCGCCGCGTGGGTCGAGTCCGGCCGGTTCGAGATCGACGTGGGGGGCGAGCGGGTGCCCGCACGGGCGAGCCTACGCGCAATGTACGACCCGACCGGGGCCCGCGCGCGGACCTGACGACGGGCCGGGCACCGGCAGGGAACAGGCACCGGGAGCGGACGCGCCGCTTCGCGCGTGCGACAGGACAACAACGCAGGAGATGCATGCATGAAAGCGGCCGACGCGATTGCCGAGATCCTCAAGCGCGAGGGAACCGACACCCTCATCGGGTACCCGGTGAACCACATCCTCGAGCACGCCGCGCGGGCGGACATCCGCCCCGTCATCGTCCGCCAGGAGCGGATCGGGCTGCACATGGCGGACGCGATGGCCCGGGTGAGCTCCGGCGACCGCGTCGGGGTGTTCGCGATGCAGCACGGGCCGGGGGCGGAGAACGCGTTCGGCGGGGTCGCGCAGGCGTTCGGCGAGTCGGTACCCATCCTCGTGATGCCGATGGGCTACCCGCGCGACATCGCCCACGTGCGGCCGAACTTCAACTCGACCGCCGCCTTCCGCCCGGTCACCAAGTCGTGCGAGCCGGTGACGAGCGCGGCCGAGATTCCGAACGTGCTCCGCCGGGCGTTCACCCAGCTCCGGAACGGACGTCCGGGCCCCGCCGTCGTCGAGGTGCCGGCCGACCTCTTCGCGGAGGAGGTTGCCGAGCCGCTCGACTACGAGCCGGTCATGAGCACCCGTTCGGGCCCGGACCCGGTGGATGTGGACCGGGTCGCCGCCCTTCTCGTCGAGGCCGAGCGCCCCGTCATCTACGCGGGGCAAGGCGTCCACTACGCGAAGGCCTGGCCGGCCCTGCGGCGCCTCGCCGAGCAGCTCGCCGCCCCGGTCACGACGAGCCTTCAGGGCAAGAGCTCGTTCCCCGAGAACCACCCCCTCTCCCTCGGCTCCGGCGGGCTCGCGATCCCGAAGCCGGTCCACACCTTCCTCAACGAGGCGGATCTCATCTTCGGCATCGGGTGCAGCTTCACCAAGACCAATTTCGGGGTGGACATGCCCGCGGGGCCGACCATCGTGCACGCGACCCTCGACCCCGTCGACCTCAACAAGAACGTGCGCGCCCACCACGCCCTCGTCGGCGACGCCGGCCTCACCCTCGACGCCCTCAACGAGGCGGTGGCGGATCGGCTGCGCGGCAAGGAGGCGCGCGACGAAGCAACGGTCGCGGCCCGCATCGCGTCCATCCGCGAAGAGTGGCTCGCCGAGTGGGAGCCGAAGCGGGGCTCGAACTCGGCCCCCCTCTCTCCCTACCGGGTGCTCGCCGACCTCGCCCGCACCGTCGACCTCGCGAACACCATCATCACCCACGACGCGGGGAGCCCCCGAGACCAGCTCTCCCCGTTCTGGGTGAGCACCGAGCCGCTCAGCTACCTCGGCTGGGGCAAGACCACCCAGCTCGGCTACGGGCTCGGGCTCGCGATGGGGGCGAAGCTCGCGTCCCCGGACAAGCTCTGCATCAACGTGTGGGGCGACGCGGCAATCGGCTTCACCGGGATGGACTTCGAGACCGCGGTGCGCGAGCGGATCCCGATCCTCTCGATCCTCCTCAACAACTTCTCGATGGCGATCGAGCTCAAGGTGATGCCGGTCTCGACGGAGAAGTACCGCAGCACCGACATCTCGGGCGACTACGCGGCCATGGCGCGCGCCTTCGGCGCCCACGGCGAACGGGTGACCGAGCCGGGCGAGATCGTGCCCGCCATCGAGCGCGGGATCCGGGCGACCCGCGAGGGACACCCCGCCCTCCTCGAGTTCATCACCGACAAGGAGACCTCCGTCTCGAAGTTCTGACCACCGGGTACGGCGCGGGCGCCGGCCCGAGCGGGTCCGACGGTCGGCAGCGGGGTGTCGCGCCCGCCCGGCGACGGCACACCTCGTCGGGCTCCACCGGCGATGCGAGTGCGTCCGTGTCCAGGGGTCCGCAGTGGTCGAACCGACGGATCCACTCGAGGGTCGACGCCCCGGGCCGGAGGTCGCGGCCCGGGGCGCGTTATCGCGTCACTCGAGCCGCGCCACCACTTTCCAGTTCTCGCCCTCGACCACCGACAGGATGGTCTTGTCCGACCCCTGGTGGTCGTCGGCGGAGTAGTTGACGTGGTTGTCGCTCAGCGGATCGTAGTAGTCGAGGCTCTCCATCGCCGCGAGGAAGGTCTCCACGGTCAGCTCGCGGCCCGCCTTCTCGAGCGCCCGCGTGAAGCCGGTCGCGCCGAAGTAGCCGAGCATCGCGCCGGTGCTCGGAAACTCGCCGTGTGCCTTCATGTAGGCGGCGATGAAGGCGGCCGGGACCGGCTCTTGCGCCCGCGAGGCGAGGTCGACCCATCCGGAGGTCGCGAACAACCCTTCCGTCACGCCTCCCGGAACCTTGGCGATCACGGTGTGGAAGGCACCGGAGGACCCGAGGAAGACGAGGTGGGTGAGGCCTAGCTTCTTGGCCGTCGCGAGCACCGTGATGACCTGGCGAACGCCGAGCGCGAGACCGACGAGGCCGCATCCCTCGGCGTTCAGCTTCTGGAGCGACCCCACGAAGTCCGCGTCGTCGGGCTTGTGGGTGGTCTCGGCGGCGTACTCGAGGGCGGGGTTCGAAGCGGCCTCGTCGCGCATCGCCTCCTCGATCTCCTTGCCGAAATCGGAGGGGATGAACATGGTGCATGCCTTGGAGATACCGTGCTGCCCGGCGAGGTATCGCGCCCCGAGCCGGGTCTGGTCGTAGTACGAGGCGGAGCCGGCGAATCGAAGGCGGATCGGCTCGTCCAGCATCTGCCGGGCGGCGGACATCGGGGTGACGTTCGGAATGTTCTTCGGCGTCATCAGCTTCATGCCGGCGATGTTCATCGGCGTCCCGAGGGAGAGCAGCATCGCAAACACCTTGTCGCGGTTGATGAGCTTGTTGTAGCCCTGCATCGCCTTCGGCATCTGGTAGCCGCTGTCCTCCACCACGAAGCGGATCTTCCTCCCGTGGATGCCCCCGGCCGCGTTCACCTCGTCGAAGTGCAACTGCGCGCCGGCGACGGAAGGCGCGCCGAACGCCGCGAAGACGCCCGAGAGATCGCTGACCGATCCGACGACGATCTCGCCGTCGCTCACCCCCTGGTCGGCGAGGGCCGGCGGCACGGCGAGCGCCGCCGCTGCAAACGTCCCCGCGGCGATGGTCTTCAGGAATTTCATTCTCGGTCTCCCTGTCTGTTGTTCAGTACATCTGGTCGATGAGGGCCCGGTGCTTGCGTTCGACGAAGCTCCTTCGCAGCTTCATGGTGGGCGTCAGCTCGTCGTCCTCGGCGGTGAGGAGAACGTCGATGAGACGAAAGTCCTTCACCTGCTCCACCCGGGCGAAGCGGGCGTTCACCGTCTCCACCTCGGCCCGCATCAGCTCCTGCACCGGCCGGGACGCGCAGAGCGAAGCGAAGTCGGAGAAGGGCACGCGGTTCTCCTGGGCGAATCTCTCCACGTTCTCCTGGTCGATCATGATAAGGGCGGTGAGGAACTTGCGCCGGTCGCCGATCACGACGGCGTCCGAGATGTAGGGCGAGAACTTCATCTGGTTCTCCACCTCGGCCGGGGTGATGTTCTTGCCGCCCGCGGTAATGATGATGTCCCTGATGCGGCCGGTGACCCAGACGAAGCCCTGGTTGTCGATTCGCCCGACGTCGCCGGTATGCAGCCACCCATCGCGGATGGTCTCCGCCGTCTTCTCCGGATTGTTCCAGTAGCCCTTGAAGACGAGCGGGCCTCGCGCGAGGATTTCGCCGTCCGGAGCGATCTTCATCTCCACGCCCGGTACTAGGGGACCGACGGAGCCGACCTTGTTCCGGTCCGGCAGGTTCACCGAGAGGACGCCGGAACTCTCGGTCTGGCCGTAGCCCTCGAGCATGACGAGCCCGACGGCCCAGTACCATTTGACGAGGTCCGGGGAGATGGGCGCTGCGCCGGTGGTGATGCGGCGCGCGCCGTCGAGGCCCATCATCCGGCGAAGGTTCGAGAGCACCAGCCGATCCCAGATCCGGAAACGGAGCTCGAGACCGGGAGGAGCGCGGCGCCCGTCCATGCGGTACTCCGCGCGCTCCAGACCGCAGGCGACCGCCCGGTCGAACACCAGGCGACCGATCGGGGACGCTTCCCTGGAGAGCATCACGACCCGGGAATGGAGCTTCTCCCACATCCGGGGCACCGCCGTGAATGCGGCGGGCGAGACCTCGCGCAGGTTGTCGAAGACCGTGTCGATGCTCTCGGCGAAGTTGACGACGGTCTTCGCCGCAATCGGCGCGAAGACCGATACCAAGCGCTCGAGGATGTGACACAGCGGCAGGAAGCACAATTGCTCCTCTCCCTCCTCGGCCGGCAACGCGGCAAGACCCGAAGCCACTGAGAAGACGATGTTCTCGTGCGAGATCATCGCCCCCTTCGGCGGGCCGGTGGTGCCGGAGGTGTAAACCAGCACGGCAATGTCGTCGGGTCGCGACCCTTCGGCCTCTCGCCGGAAGCGGTCGGGGTCCGCGTCGTGCGCCCGGCGGCCGATCTCGCAGAGCTCGTCCAGGAACAGGACCCGGTCGTCGGCGAAGTCGTCGAGCCCGTCCCGTTCTAGCACGACGCACTTCGACACCCCCGGAACCCGGTCGCGGATCTCGAGAAACTTGTCGAGCTGCTCGTCGTTCTCCACGACGAGAAACCGGCTCTCCGAGTCCTCGAGGAGGTAAGCGACCTGCTCGGGGCTGTCGGTCGGGTAGACCCCCGAGACGATTCCGCCGACGCACTGGACGCCGAGATCAGCGTATATCCACTCCTTGTTGTCCTCGGAGATGATGGAGACCACTTCACCCCGCTCGAGGCCCAGCTCCGCGAACCCCAGGCCGATCGCGCGCGCGGCCTCCAGGTACGCCGCCCACGAATGGCTCTTCCAGATCCCGAGCTCCTTCTCGCGGTGTGCGGTCCGCTCGCCGAGCGTCCGGCAGCGGAGCAGGAACAGCTTCACCAGCGTATCGCAGCCGTCGATCAGGAACGGGGGGCCGGACGTACCGCCTCGCGCCCCCGCGCCGTGCGCGGGCGCGGCGCCGGCTCCGGCCCCCGTTCCAACCGCGGCCTCGGTCTCCGGGACGCGCGGGGGCATGGGCTCCTCCCGATGCTCGTTCATCCCCCTTCCCCCTGGACCCGTCGAGGGGTTCCGATCTTGACGGATGAGTCACGTTCGCAACGCGGTTTCAGGAACGAAACGCACGAGGCTTCCAACGCTACGAAGCGGCCGGGTTTCGGGCAAGGATGGGAGGCTTCGAACATGTCTCGTCGGTCCGAGGCGCCGCCTCGCTAGCGCCAGGTCTTGCGGCGCTTCCAGCGGCGCTCGCCGCGCTGGCTTCGCTCCTTCGCGCCCAGGTAGAACTCGCGGATGTCCCGGTTATCCGCGAGCCGTTTCGCGGGACCGTCCATCACCACCCGTCCGAGCTCCATCACGTAGCCGAAGTCGGCGATGTCGAGCGCCGCCTTCGCGTTCTGCTCGACGAGCAGCATGGCCACCCCGCGCTCCTCGTTGAGGCGGCGGAGAATCGAAAAGATCTCGCCGACGAGAATGGGAGAGAGGCCGAGGGAAGGCTCGTCCAGCAGCATGATCTTCGGCCGGGCCATGAGTCCGCGCGCGATGGCGAGCATCTGCTGCTCCCCGCCCGAGAGGGTGCCGGCGCTCTGGCGAAGCCGTTCCTCGAGGATCGGAAAGTAGCCGAAGATCATCTCCCGGTCCTCGGCCACTCCGTCATCGCTCCGGGTCCAGGCGCCCATTGCGAGATTCTCCTCGACATCGAGCAGGGGAAACACCTCCCGCCCTTCGGGCACGTGCACGACCCCCTTGCGGACGATCCGGTCCGGCTCGCTCCGCTCGATGGACTCGCCGGCGAGAAGCACTTCACCCTTGTCGGGGTCCATGACGCCCGAGACGGTCTTGAGGAGGGTGGTCTTCCCCGCCCCGTTCGCGCCCAGCACCGTGACGATGGCCCCCTCCGGCACCTCGAGGCTCGCCCCGCGGATCGCCATGACCGGACCGTAGAAGGCCTCGAGGTTGCGAATCTCGAGGAGGACGTCGCTCATGCCGCCTCCCCCGCGTCCGCTCCGAGCCAGGCTTCGATGACCTTCGGGTGCGTCCTGACCTCGTCCGGCGTTCCGGCCGTTACCACCTGTCCGTCGGCCAGCACCAGCACCCGGTCCGACACCGCCGTCACGAGGCCCATGTCGTGCTCCACCATCAGCACCGTGGCCCCCATGCGCTTGCGGATGTCGTCGATCCGGAATCGCATGTCCGTGGTCTCTTCGGGAGAAAGTCCGGACGCGGGCTCGTCCAGGAGGATCAGCTTCGGCTCGATGGACAGGGCGCGGCCGACCTCCACCATCTTGCGCACGCCGTAGGGCAGACCGGCGATGCGCTGCTCGCGATACGGCTGGAGGTCGAGGAAGTCGATCACCCGCTCGACGGCCGCGCGGTGCGCGATCTCCTCGCGCCGCACCGCCGGGGTGAAGACGATCTGCGACACGATGTCGGCCCGGCGCCGCACGTGGCGTCCGACGAGGAGGTTCTCGAGCACCGTCGAGTGCTCGAACAGCTCGATGTTCTGGAAGGTACGCGCAATGCCGAGCGCCGCGATCCCGGATGCCGGGCGGCCGAGGATGCTCTCTCCTTCGAATCGCACCTCGCCTTGCGCCGGCTCGCAGAAGCGTGAGATCAGGTTGAAGAGGGTCGACTTGCCGGCGCCGTTCGGCCCGACGATGGCGAAGACCTCGCCCCGCTCCACCGAGAACGAGACCCGGTCGAGGGCGGTGACGCCCCCGAACCGGAGGCTGACGTCCCGGACCTCGAGCAGGCTCACCGCATCCGCTCCGTCCTGAGATAGCTTTTCTGCCGGCGGAACATGTCGCGGCGGCAGAGGGGGAAGAGGTCGAACCAGACCCGCCACTTCATGATGCGGCCGTGGATCCCGAGCGGCTCGAACAGGATGAAGAAGACCAGGATGAGCCCGAAGATGCCGGCCTCGATGCCCGGAATCGCGAGGCCGCCGCCGCCAAACGCGCCCGTGACCCAGTCCCGCGCCACGTTGATCGCCTGCGGGACGATCCCGACCACGATCGCTCCGTACCAGGCCCCCTGGATCGAGCCGAGCCCCCCGATCACGATCATCAGCAGGAGCTGGATCGAGATGACGATGGTGAAGACCTCGTGGTTGAAGGTGAAGAAGAAATGTCCCATCAGGGCACCGGCCCAGCCCGTCACCATGCACGAGAGGCCGAAGGCGGCGGCCTTGGTCCGCGCCAGGTTCACCCCCATCGCCTGCGCCGAGACTTCCGAATCGCGGACCGCGACGAAGGCCCGTCCCAACGACGCGCGCAGGACGTTCCGGTAGCCGAGGGTCACGAGCAGCGCGACCGCGAGACAGAGCCAGTAGAAGCGATCGGGCGAGCCGTAGCGGTCCACCTCCACTCCCGCGATGGTGATCGTGGGCGCCACCAGGCCGACCACGCCTCCGGTCCACGGCTCGGCGAGCACGATGATGTCCTCGGTCAGGACGGAGAGAGCGAGGGTGGCGATCGCGAGGTAGATGCCGTGGAGCCGGAGGGCGGGGATCGCGATGAGAACGCCGGCGAGCCCGGTAACGATGCCCGCCAGGGTGAAGGAGGCGAGGAACGGCAGGCCGAACCGCTCCATCAGTATGGCGTTGACGTAGCAGCCGGCGGCGAGGAACGCGGCATGGCCGAGGCTCGGCTGCCCGGCATGGCCGGTCAGCACCATGAGTCCCATGCCCGCGATGGCCCAGATGAGGACGTTGGTGGCCTCCCCGATCAGGAAGTCGTCGAGACCGAAGGGCAGCGCGATCGCGAGCGCGACGAGCCCCGCGAACCTGAGCGCCCGCCGCGCGTCCGGAAAGAGGCGGATGTCGTGGTGGTAGCTGGTCTTGAGCTGAACGCGCACCGGGTCGGACCGTCTCAGACCTTCTTGCCGTGAACCTGGGAGAGGATGCCATGGGGTCGCAGGATCAGGACGACGAGCATCAGCGCATAGGGGGCGACCTGCGAATAGCCGGACGCGACGTAGCGGGCGGCGAACGGCTCGATCAGCCCGACGACGAGCCCGCCGGCGAGCGCCCCGGGCAGCGACCCGAAGCCGCCGATCACCGCCGCGGCGAACGCCTTGATGCCGAGGAGACCGGTATTGGGGTCGATCGATCCCTTGGAAGCGAACAGGATCCCCGCGACGGCGGCGGTCGCGCCCGCGAGCGCCCAGGTGAACCCGTGAATCCGCTTGACCGGGATGCCCATGTAGTACGCCGCGAGCTGGTTCTGGCTGGACGCCTGCATGGCGACGCCGAGCTTCGTGCGGCGGAAGAAAGCGAACAGCGCCGCGGTCAGAAGAAGGGTCACGAGGACCACCGCGATCTCGTCCAGTCCGAGCACCAGCCCCCCCAGACGGACGTTCACCCCGGCGATCGGGCTCTCGAGGGTGAGCGGGTCGTGGCCCCAGATCGTCCCGGCGACGAAGCGCAGCACGAAGCCGAGCGCGATGGTCAGGATCACCACCGCGAGCTGCGACTGGCCGAACACGCGGCGAAGGACGGTGCGCTCGAGGAGCCAGCCGACCGCGGCCACGATGACGACGGCTCCGATGCAGGCGACCCAGAACGGGAGGCCGAGGTGCGAATCGTTGGCGAGGCCGAGCGCGGTGAACGCGCCGAGCATCATCATGTCGCCCTGCGCGAAGTTGACCTGCTCGGTTGCCTTGTAGATCAGCACGAAGCCGAGCGCAATCAGGCCATAGACGCAGCCGTTGGCGAGACCGCTGACGATGAGCTGAAGACTGTCCATGTGCTTGCCCCGGGCGGCACCGCCCGCCTCCCGAGACGGATCGTAACCGGTGAACGTCGCCGCGCGCGGCCGGGAACTGTCGGCCGCCGCGCGCGTGACGAATGGAGCACGCGCGGTCGCTCTGAATCGCGGCCCCCGGCGACCCGCGAAATCAGGGGGCGCTTCGTATCAACCTGCGGTCACGCAACGCCCGCCGGCTTCGCCGCCGGGCCCGGGACGCGGGTCGGACCGCCGGGCCCGCTACTTCCGCGCCGCCTCTCCGATGTTGTCGACGCCACGCTGCTCGAGCAGGTGATCGAGCCAGTCCGGGTCCATCTCCGGCACCGAGGAGAGGAGGAGGTCGGTGTACTCGTGGTGCGGGGGACGGAACATCTCGTCCTTCGGCCCCGCCTCGACCACCCGACCCTCCTTCATCACCACCACGTCGTCGGCGATCGAGCGCACGGTGGCGAGATCGTGGGTGATGAACATGTAGGCGAGGTCCAGCTCGTCCTGGAGGCGGCTCAAGAGCCTGAGGATCCCCTCCGCGACGAGCTGGTCGAGGGCGCTCGTCACCTCGTCGCAGATGATGAACGAAGGCTCCGCGGCGAGCGCCCGGGCGATCCCGACCCGCTGCTTCTGGCCGCCCGAAAGCTCCGACGGCAGACGATGGTAGTACTGCGAGGGCTCGAGCTCGATCTCGTCGAGCAGCTCGTCCACCCGCTTCTTGAGCTCGGCGCCCCGGCGCCCGCTGTAGAACGCCACCGGGCGTCCGATGATCTCCCCGATGCGCTTCTTGGGATTGAGGGCGGTGTCGGCCATCTGGTAGATCATCTGCGCTTGGCGGAGCTGGTCCTTCGTGCGGTTGCGGAAGCTCGCCGGCAACGCCTCGCCGTGGTAGCGGATCTCCCCCGCGGTGGGCGGCAGCAGGCCGGTGATGCACCGCGCCGCGGTCGACTTGCCCGAACCGGACTCTCCAACCACCGCCACCGTGCGGCCGCGGTGGATGTCGAAGGAGACATCGTCGAGGACCCGGACCGGACCGTACGCCGCGCTCACCCCGCTCACCGAGATGACGGGCGTCTCGCCGGCCCCGACCGCCGGCTTCTGCTCGCGCCGGAAGCTTCGTACCGCCCAGAGCGACTTGGTGTATTCCTCCTGGGGAGACGAGAGCATCGACCGGGTGTCCGCCTCCTCGACCTCGTCGCCCCGGAGCAGCACCTTGATCCGATCGGCCATCTGCGCGACCACCGCGAGGTCGTGGGTGATGTAGAGCGCGGCAGTGTCGAACTGGTCGACGATGTCGCGGATCGCGGCGAGCACCTCGATCTGGGTGGTGACGTCGAGGGCGGTGGTCGGCTCGTCGAAGATGATGAGGTCCGGCCGGCAGCTCATCGCCATCGCGGTCATCGCCCGCTGGAGCTGGCCGCCCGAGACCTGGTGCGGGTACCGGAACCCGATTTCCTCGGGGTTGGGGAGACGCAGGCGCCGGTAGAGCTCCATCGCGTCCTCTTCGCTCTCGCGCCGGGTTCTGATCTTGTGCTGGACCGGTGCAGCGGTGTGCTGGTCGATGAGCTTGTGGGCGGGGTTGAACGAGGCGGCCGCCGATTGCGCCACGTAGGCGATCCGCGCGCCGCGCAACATGCGCAGGTCCTCCTCCGGAGAAGAGGTGAGCTCCATCCCGTCGAACTCGATGGTGCCATCGGAGATGCGGCATCCGTCGCGCGTGAAGCCCATCGCGGCGAGCCCGATCGTGGACTTGCCGGCCCCCGACTCTCCGATGAGGCCCATGACCTCGCCGCGGTGCAGGTCGAGATCGACGCCGTGCACGATCTCGAACCACTTCTCGTCGGCCCGGCCCTCGATGCGAAGGCCCCGAATCTTCAGCAACAAGCCCCGTTCCCGAGCCATGGACTTACTCCTTGAGACCGGAGGAGAGGTGGAGCATCCAGTCCACCACGAAGTTGACGGCCACCGTGAGCAGCGCGATCGCGGCGGCCGGGATCAGCGGGATCATCTCGCCGAACGAGATGAGGGTCGCGTTCTCGCGAACCATCGAGCCCCAGTCCGCGGTCGGCGGCTGGATGCCGAGGCCGAGGAAGGAGAGCGCGGAGATGGCGAGGAACACGAAGCAGAACCTGAGACCGAATTCCGCCACCAGCGGCGCGGTCGCGTTCGGCAGGATCTCGCGCACGATGAGATACGAAGTCTTCTCGCCCCGCAGCCGGGCCGCCTCGATGTAGTCCATCACCACGATGTTCCCGGCGACGGCGCGGGCGAGGCGGAACACGAGCGGCGAGTACAGGAGCGCAATCACCAGGATGAGGTTCACGACGTTGGTGCCGACGATGGTGAGGAGAAGCAGCGCGAACACGAGCTGGGGGATCGCCATCAAGGTGTCCACGACCCGCCCGAGGGCCTGGTCGACCCAACCGCCCAGGGTCGCCGCCATGAGGCCGGCGAGCGACCCGACGAGAAAGGCGATGGCGGTGGTGAGGACCGCGATGCCGACCGTGTTGCGCGCGCCGTAGATGATCCGGCTGAACATGTCGCGCCCGAGCTGGTCGCCCCCGAGCAGCATCTTGTCGTCCGGCGGCGCGTAGGAGCTGCCGATCACCTCCGCCTCCCCGTAGGGGGCAATCACCGGAGCGAACACCGCGGCCACCACGTAGACCAGGATCACGAACAGGCCGAACGACGCGGTGAGAGGGGCGCTTCGCATCACCTTGGCCGCCTCGCGCGGGAGGGTCTGGACCAGGAACTCCCGGAAGCTGTACGCGAGCCCCGCGGATGCGAAGAAGAGCCCGATGGCGATCGCGACGTAGCGAAGCCAGACCTCGCCCCCGAGAAGGCCGAGCAGGAACGAGGCGAGGGTGAGGCTGAACAGCACCAGGAAGGCGTCGCGCCGATGGTAGTAGGCGGCGACGCACGAGGCGCCGATCATGAGCGTGTAGAAGACGATTGCGAAGGTGCTCATGACGCGCTCCTCACTTCGGATGCCGCAGCCGCGGGTTGGAGAGGATCACCCCCACGTCGGCCACCAGGTTGAGGAGGATGTAGGTCGCGGCGAATACGAGGCAGCAGGCCTGCACCACCGGAAAGTCCCGCTTCGTCACGCTGTCGACGAGGAGCTGCCCGACTCCCGGGTACACGAACACGATCTCGACCAGCACCACCCCGGTGATGAGATAGGCGAGGTTGAGCGCGACCACGTTGATGATCGGGGCGAGCGCGTTCGGCAGGGCGTGCACCGCGATGACCTTCCAGCGGGGCTCGCCCTTGAGCCGCGCCATCTCGATGTACGGCGAGGCGAGGAGGGCGATGATCGCGGCCCGGGTCATGCGCATCATGTGGGCGATGACGACCAGGGTCAGGGTGAGGGCGGGCAGCAGGGTGACGAACACCCGCTCGGTGAACGGCATGTCCGCGGTCACGCTCGATATCGAGGGGAACCACGGATTCAGGACCGCGAAGAAGAGGATCAGGATGTAGCCGAGGAAGAACTCCGGGGACGAGATGGAGGTCAGCGTGCTCACGTTCGCGATCCGGTCGAAGACGGATTCGCGCCACAGGGCGGCGAGCACCCCCAGCAGGATCGAGATCGGTATGGAGAACGCCGCCGCCACCGCGGCGAGGAACAGGGTGTTCGCGAAGCGCGGGCCGAGCTGCTCCGCCACCGAGCGCTTGTTGGCCAGGGAGAATCCGAAGTCCCCCCGCACCGCACCGCCCAGCCAGTCGAAGTAGCGCACCACCGCCGGGCGGTCCAGGCCGAGGTCCTCGCGCAGCGCCTTCACCGTCTCCGGCGTCGCGGCCTGGCCGAGGATCTGCTGAGCGAGGTCCCCGGGGAGCAGCTCGACCGCCCCGAAGATGATGATCGAGACGACGAGCAGGGTGACGAGGCCGAGGCCGAGCCGCTTGGCCACCAGTGACACAACGCCCATAACGCCCTTCTCCTCCCCCGAACGGTCCGGTATGCGCCTCCCGGCCGGCCGGTATCGCGCCGGACCGACCCGGACTATTTCATGGCATCGCGCACGCGCGCGGCCTCCGTCGCCGGGTTCCTTCGAGCCCCGGGGCTCCCGCCCGCCTCATCGTGCGCGGCCCTCCGGCCGGCGCGGCACCGGGTACCGTGCCGGCCGGAGCAGTCCGTTGCGGGTCCGATCAGGCGAACGACCAACGCTCCATCCAGCGCTCCCCGTCGAGATCCCAGTTCGAGCCCATCTGCTCGGGGGTGGCGACCTTGTCGGACGTCGCGAAGACGTAGGAGGCGAACATGGGAACGATGACCCCTCCCTCGTCGCGCACGATCTGCTGCATCTCCACGTACATCTCGAGCCGCTTGGCCTCGTCGACCTCCGCCCGGGCCGTTTCGAGCAGCATGTTGAACCGCTCGTGCTCCCACGCGGTGTCGTTCCACGGCTGTCCGGCGGCGTACGCGGTCGAGAACATCTGGTCCTCGACGGGACGCCCGCCCCAGTAGCAGGCGCAGAACGGCTTCGTGTTCCAGACGTTCGACCAGTAGCCGTCGTTCGGCTCGCGAATGAGATTGAGGGTGATCCCGGCCGCCTTGGCGCTCTCCGCGAAGAGCGCTCCGGCGTCGACCGCGCCCGCGAAGGCCGCATCCGCGACGCTCAAGTCCACCGTGAGCGAGTCGAGACCGGCCTGCTTGAGGTAGTGCTTCGCCTTGTCCGGATCGTAGACGCGCTGCTCGAGGTCCTTCGCGAAGAAGCGCTGCCCGGGTCCGATCGGGTGGTCGTTTCCGACGACCCCGAAGCCCTGCAGGATCTTCTCCACCATCTCCTCGCGGTTGATGGCGTGCTTGATGGCCATGCGCACGTTGTTGTCGTCGAACGGGGCGACGTTGGTGCGCATCGGGAACGTGTAGTGCTGCGTGCCCGCGATCGAATGGACGTTGAGCCCCGCGCGGCGCTTCAGCAGGTGCACGGTCTTGAGGTCCACCCGATCGATGGCGTCGACCTGGCCGGTGATGATGGCGTTGGTGCGGGCGGTCGGATCCACGATGGTGATCATCTGGATCTCGTCGAAGTTCCCGCGCTCCGAATCCCAGTAGTCTCCGTGCTTGACGAGGTCGATCCGCACCCCCGGGTCGAAGCTCTTGATCTTGTAGGCCCCCGCGCCGATTCCGGACTGCCAGTCGGCGGTGCCGTCCTCGCTCGGGAGAATCGGAAGGTGGTAGTCGCTCAGGATGAACGGGAAGTCGGCGTTTCCGGCGCCGAGGGTGAAGACCACGGTGTGCTTGCCGTCGGCCTTGATGTCGGCGATCGGTTCGACGATGGGCTTGGCGGCGGAGGTCGAATCCTCGCCCCGGTGATGGTTGATGGACGCGACGACGTCCTGCGCCGTCACCTCGCGGCCGTTGTGGTAGACGACCCCCTGGCGCAGCCTGAACGTCCAGGTCGCGACGTCGGCCGAAGGCTCCCAGCTCTCCGCGAGCTGGCCGACCAGGGATCCGTCCGCGCCCACCTCGGTCATGTAGCCGTTGTACCC
This sequence comes from Immundisolibacterales bacterium, assembly GCA_026712715.1. Taxonomy (GTDB): domain Bacteria; phylum Pseudomonadota; class Gammaproteobacteria; order HK1; family HK1; genus JAJDXW01. The sequence continues at coordinate 50,653 of JAPOPW010000039.1, forward strand.
GTGGGTCATCGCGATGGTGAAGCCGTTCTCGTGGGTCCCGGGGTCGAGGCTGTCCACGGTCTGACCGTGCGCCTTGCCCATGCGCATGACGCCGCCCTTCATGGCGGCGCGGACGGGTCCGAAGGGGGTCGCGAGCACCACTGCGCCGGCGGCGCTCGTCTGGAGGAATTGGCGGCGTGTCGTTTCGATCATTGGCGTACTCCGAAACTGGATTCATCGGCGACCCGACCCGTCGGGCGGGCCGGGAGGTTCGCTCTATGCTGGCACGCGAGTACGCATAAGACAAACCACGGCGGTCGCGCGCCCGCGGCCGGTGCGCCGAAAGCGCCCGGATCTTCGTTGACGCCCCATGCGCCGGTCGTCCCCTGGGTGGCCGCGGGACGTACCGGGCATGCCCCGCGCGGGCGCCGGCTACCAGTGCAGATCGTCGGGAATCGGGTACGCCCGGTAGGGGTCGTCTTTCGCCGCGGCATCCGACCCGGGCGCGGTGTCGGCCGCGTCCGCGCGATGAACGAATACGATGGGACGAAGGGTCCGGATCTCGTCCGCCACCGAGGCCGGGACGATGTGGTGGCGGCGCCGGAACCCGACGATCGCGAGCTCGCCGGCCGCGAGCTCGAGGCGCTGCTTCTTCGTCACGTACACCCGCCGCACCGTTTCATCGCGCATGAAGCTGAACGCGAACTCGGCATTGCGATCGTTCTGCGCATGGCGGTCGAGCAGATCGCGGATCCGGAGGTTCAGCGCATGAACGGACGGCCCCTGCCCCGACGGCGGCGCATCGGCCGGCCCGTCACCGGAGCGCGGTGCGCCCCTTCGCGCCGCACGTTCACCACCCTTTCGGCGGGCCGGATGGGCGGCATCGTTCCTCCCTCCGGCATCCCCGGCCGGGGCGCCGCGCGAACCCGGTTCCGGGCGGCGCTGCTTCGGTGGCCGCAGACCTTGTGTGCGCGAACCGTCCTTCGCGTCCCGCTTGCCTCTCGAATCGCGCCGACGCTCCTGGCGCTGCTCCGCTCTCGCCTTGCGGAGCTGATCGGGCGTCGCGAGACCCGCCTTCATCAACTGGTCCTGGAGAGATCCCACGAAATCAGTTACTCCTCGACGTGTCGGACGTTCACCGGACGCCGCTTCCGGCGCATGTCGCCCCCCGCGCGCGCCAGGCGGCCGACACCCGGACACCGGCCGCTCGCCCGACTCGGGACAATGTCCGCGAGTTCAGCGGGGCTGCGCCTCGGACCAACGGAACAGGTTCGAAGCCCCCCACATCTCTGCAACCGGTGGAGCGACATACTGGTAGCAGCCTCGTAAGTTTCGTTCCTGAAACCGCTTTGCAAGCTTGACTCATCCGTAGAGATCGGGGCCCTTCAAGGAGTCTAGTGACGACACTGGAAGATGTCAGCCCGCGTTGGCCCGAAATGAGTAGGATTCGGGCTCGTTTCGACCGGGATTCCCGACCGGACGGCGGGACCCGGGAGCCCGGCGGCGGGTTCGGGTTCCCCTCGGGGCGTCAGCCTCCGCGTACGGCAGCGCCCGCCGTCTCGCTCAGCGCGCCGATCCCGAAAGACCGCGCCGGCCACTCGCGAGCCACTGCTCGAATTTCTCCGTGAGCGCCGCCTGGCGGGAGGCCCACCAGCCGGCGTCCATCTGCAGGGCGTTCGCCATGTTCGCCTCCGCGGTGGGGAGCCTGGCCTTGGTCTCGTCGCCCACCAGCGCCATCGCCGACCGTCGGGCCGGCCCGTAGGTGATGTACTTCGTCTGTTCCGCGAGCTGCACCGAGCTCGTTGCGAACGCGATGAAGTCCATGGCTTTCGCGAGGTTCGCGGTTCCCTTGGGGATGCCCCAGGAGTCGATGTCCCAGAGCTGCCCGTCCCAGACGATCCCGTAGTCCTTTCCCTCCTCCACCATGGGACGGTACATGCGCCCGTTCCAGGCGGAGGTCATGACCACCGCACCCGAATCGAGGAGCTCCACCGGCTCCGACCCGTCGGTCCACCAGACGATGCCCGACCGGATCCGGTCCAGCATCGAGAAGGCGCGCGCCGGCCCGTCCTCCGTGTCGAGCGTCGTGTAGACATCTTCCGGTGCGACGCCATCGGCCAACAACGCCCATTCCATGGCGACCCGCGGGTCCCGCCGCAGGCCCCGCTTGCCGGGGTACTTCTTCATGTCGAAGAAGTCCGCGAGGGTGGCCGGCCGATCGCCCTCGATGCGGGTTCCGTCGAAGGCGACCACGGTCGCCCACACCATCTGGCCGATGCCGCACTCGGTGAGGGCGCCGGGCATGAAGTCCTGCGCCGCCGGCGTGCCGTCGCTGCCCGCGGCCAGCGCCCCGTGGTCGATCTTCTCCAGCAGCCCTTCGCGGCACCCGCGGATGAGATCGGACTGCTCGAAGTCCACCACGTCCCAGACGACGTTCTCGGTCGTGACCTGCACGCGGATCTCGTCCAGTCCGCCTGCGTAGGTCTGCATCGCGACCCACTCGCCAATCCGGCTCCGGTAGGGCTTTACGTAGGCGAGCATCTGGCTCCGGGTGTAGGTGCCGCCCCAGGAGACGACCGTCAGCTCCTTTTGCACCGGCGACTGGGCCGACGCAGCGGCCACCTGGAACAGGGCCGCCGCCACCCCGGCGGCTCCAAGGCGAAGGAATGGTTGCATTGCCTCGATCTCCCTTGTTCGTTTCTCGTCGTGTGCGTGTCGTGCCGGCGCGGCCGGCCGGACCGGCCTCCTAGCCCGCGGGCTCCGGCGCCGCCGGCCCGCCCGATGCGGGCACCGCGCTCGAGTCCTCGTTCAGGGATTTCACGATCCCGAACGTCATCAGCATCATGATCACGCTCACGGGGAGCGCGGCCGCGATGGCCGCGGTCTGCAGCGCCTTCAGGCCGCCCGCGAGCAGCAGGACCGCCGCGACGAAGCCCTCGCCGAGACCCCAGACGATCCGGAACCGCTGCGGCGGATTGTCGTCGCCCATGCTGAGCATGGTGGTGATGACGAGGGTCCCGGAATCGGAGGAGGTGATGAACCAGGTGGCGAGCAGGAACGTGGCAAGTGCGGCCATCGCCCAGTTCAGCCAGTACACCGGAGTCATGAGCTCAATCGTTCCGTAGAGGGCCGACGAGAGGTTCCAGTCACGCACCAACTGGGCGATGCCCGCCGTTCCCACCCCGCCGTCCGCCTGGAGCTCGAGGTAGATCGCGTTGCCGCCGAAGATGCACAGCCAGAAGAACGCGATGGTGGTGGGCACGAACATCACCCCGAGCATGAACTCGCGAATCGTTCGTCCGCGGCTGATCCGCGCGATGAACATGCCGACGAACGGCGCCCAGGAGATCCACCAGCCCCAGTAGAAGATCGTCCAGCCGCCCTGCCAGGCGGACGCGCCCGGCTCGTTGAAGGTCTGGAAGCCCATGGGAATGACGTTCCACAGGTAGTCGCCGACCGTCGTCACGAAGAACCCCATCAGCCACTGGAACGGTCCCCCGAAGAGGAAGTAGGCGAGCAGCACGACGCTCAGCCAGATGTTCCACTCCGAGATGATGCGGATGCCGTTGCCGACCCCGGACACCGCGGAGAACGTGGCCACGATGGAGATGATGACGATCAGGATGATCTGGGTGGTCGTTCCCGGGTCGATTCCGAACAGGTAGTTGAGTCCGGTCGCCATCTGGCTGACCCCGAGACCGAGGGACGTCGCGACCCCGAACACCGTTCCGAAGACGGCCAGCAGGTCGACCGCGTGACCGATGGGGCCGTAGATCCGGTCCCCGATGACGGGGTAGAGGGCGGAGCGAAGGGTGAGCGGGAGCTTCTTGCGGAACCCGAAGTAGGCGAGGCAAAGGCCGATCATCACGTAGACCGCCCAGCCGTGGAATCCCCAGTGGAAGTAGGTCACGCGCATCGCGTAGGCTGCGCGCGTCTCGTTCATCGCGGTTACCTGGGCCAGATCCGCGAAGGGATTGTTCGGATAGCCCCACGGCTGGGTGTTGTCGAAGTAGAACATCGGCTCCGCGATGCCGAAGAAGAGCAGCCCGATGCCGACCCCGGCCGAGAACAGCATCGCGAACCAGGAGAAGTTGCTGAACTCGGGCTTGCTGTCGTCGTCACCCAGCTTGATGGCGCCGTGGCGGCTGCACATCATGTAGATGCAGGCGAAGAGCATGATCGTGAGCGCGCTGATGTAGTACCAGTTGAGCGCCGACTCGATCCACCCGCGCAACGCCGAGTAGATGGAGTTGGCGAACTCGACGTTGAGCGCGGTGAAGACGACGAACGCCGCGATCATGCCCTTGGAAGCGATCCCCATGGCGGGATGAAGCCCCTTCCAGATGCCGGTCGTCGCTACGAGTCCCGGGTGTTTCTCTTGCATGGCCGTCGTCCTTTGTTCTCGGCGCGCTACGCGGCGGCGCCGGCCGCGCACGGGCCGGTTCGACCGCCCGGTTTGCAGGCCGTTGGGATGGAAGTCGAAAGGGTCGTATCCGGACCGGCCGGCGGAGGTCGGCGGCACGCCCGCGATGATGCGTCCGACAATACGCTTTCGAAGGCTGGCGGAAGACCGGGCATGCCCGATCGGAGCGAGGGCGCCGTGTACCGAGCAGCGTCCCGTCTCCCGCCGAACTCCGCCGATACCGCCATCTGCAGACCGATACGCCGTAGTTCGGACCGAGTGTAGCACGCAGGTTCTTTCGGGAACCAAACGCTCACGAGCCTTCCGACAGGACGATCGCGCGCGCCGTTCGCACCCCGTACGATCCGTTTCATTCGCGTGGAAAAGGACCGGGGACGAGGAGCGCCGAACGGGACGGACGGAGCCGGGCGAGGTGCGCCGGCGAGCCGAGCCGGCTATCCTGATCGGACGCCGGGGTCCGTACCAAACGTGCCGAAAGATCGAGCTTTCCGAACGGCCGGAACGCGCGGCACGCGGGACGGAGCCCGGGGCTTTCGCGGACCGAATCGCCCGTCACGGCAATCCACCGGAAAGGGATCCATGAACCAGACAACCGACACCCCATCCACGGACTCCGAGATCGTCTTCTCCCCGGCCGGCGAGCTCGTGCGCCGGCTCACCGAACGGGAGCTCAGCGCCGAAGAGCTCATGAATCGCTTCCTATCCCGGATCGAGGAGGTGAACCCCGCGGTGAACGCGATCGTCACCCTGCTTCCGGACGCGGCCCTCGACGGGGCCCGCGCGGCGGACACGGCGCTCGCTCGGGGGGAGCCTCCGGGTCCGCTCCACGGACTCCCCGTCGCGGTCAAGGACCTGACGGTGACCCGGGGAATCCGGACCACGTTCGGCTCGCCCATCTATCGCGACTTCGTCCCGGACGAGGACGCGCTCTACGTCGAGCGCCTCCGGGCGGCGGGGGCAATCGTCGTCGGCAAGACCAACACGCCGGAGTTCGGGGCGGGATCGCAGACCTTCAACCCGGTGTTCGGCGCGACCCGGAACCCCTACTCGACGGGGCGTACCTGCGGCGGAAGCAGCGGCGGTGCGGCGGTCGCCGTCGCGTGCGGGATGCTCCCGATCGCGGACGGAACCGACATGGGAGGGTCGCTCCGCAACCCCGCGTCCTGGTCCAACGTGGTGGGCTTCCGCACCTCGCCGGGAAGGGTCCCGGTCTGGCCCCGCAACATGCTCTACAACCCGCTCGGCGTCGCCGGCCCCATCGCCCGGCGCGTGGCCGACGCGGCCCTGCTGCTCTCGGCGATGGCGGGTCCGGACCCGCGGGTGCCGCTCTCCATCGAGTCCCCGGGCGCCCGGTTCGCCGAGCCGCTCGAGCGCGAGTTCGCGGGCACGAGGGTCGCCTGGAGCCCGACCCTCGGCGGGTATCCGATGGATCCGGCCGTGCTCGAAGTCTGCGGCGCGGCGGCGGCCCGGTTCGAGGAGCTCGGCTGCACGGTCGAGGAGGCGGACCCCGACTTGAGCGACGCGGACGAGATCTTTCAGACCCTGCGGGCGTTCTCCTTCGCCATGGCCCACGAAGCGCACCTCCGGGACCACCGCGAGAAGATGAAGGACACCGTCGTGTGGAACGTCGAGAAGGGCCTCGCGCTCGGCGCGATGGAGGTCGCGCACGCCGAGGCGAAACGGGCCGCCCTGCTCGACCGCGTGGTCGCGTTCTTCGGCCGCTTCGACTACCTGGTCTGCCCGACCACGCAGGTGCCGCCGTTCCCGGTGGAGACCGACTGGGTGCGCGAGATCGACGGGGTGCAGCTCGAGACGTACATCGACTGGATGGCCGCGTGCTACGCGGTCACGGTGACCGGATGCCCGTCGATCTCGGTGCCGGCCGGCTTCACCCCGGACGGTCTCCCCATCGGAATCCAGATCGTCGCCCCCCCGAAGTGCGACTTCGAGGCCCTGCAGCTCGCCCACGCCTACGAAGGAGTCTTCGACTTCGCGGCGCGCCGCCCGCGGCCGTGAGGCGCGGCGCAACGGCCTGAGCGACCGTGGCGGGGCGGGTCCCGCGACCTCGAGCAACGGAGGGCGACCCGGCTTGAACTACGACCTCGCCACGCTCCGGGGCGATCTCTTCGGCGGCCTCACGTCCACGATCGTGGCCCTGCCGGTCGCCCTCGGCTTCGGCGTCGCTTCGGGTCTGGGGGCGGCGGCGGGCCTCTACGGCGCGATCGCGGTCGGCTTCTCCGCGTCGGTGTTCGGCGGCACCCGATCCCAGATCTCCGGCCCCACCGGTCCGATGACGGTGGCCATGGCGGTCATCGTCACCAGCTACGCGTCCGATCTCGCCGAGGCGCTCACGATCGTGGTGATGGCCGGGTTGCTGCAGGTGCTCCTCGGTGTCTCCCGGGTCGGGCGCTACGTGGCCTACACCCCGTACGTGGTCGTCTCCGGGTTCATGTCCGGGATCGGCATCATCATCATGCTCATCCAGGCCATGCCGTTCCTCGGCATGCCCACCGCGCCCGGAGGACCCATGGGCGCGGCGGCCGCGCTGCCCGCGGCGGTGGCCGACATGAACGCCGACGCCTTCATCATCGGCGCGGTCACCCTCGCGGTCGCGGTTCTCTGGCCCCGCCGGCTCGCGCGCCTCGTGCCGGGCCTGCTCGTCGGCCTCGTCGCCGGAACCGGGCTCGGGGTGCTGTGGCTCGACGGCGCGCCGATCATCGGCAGCGTGCCGGCCGGACTGCCCGAGATCCGGATCGGAATGCCGTCCGCCGGGTTCCTGCTGCGGGCCGTCGAGCCCGCTCTCATCCTCGCCCTGCTCGGGTCGGTGGACAGCCTCCTCACCTCCCTCATCGCCGACTCGCTGACCGGCACCCGCCACAACGCGAACCGGGAGCTCGTGGGCCAGGGGATCGGCAACATCGTGGCGGGGCTCTTCGGGGCCCTCCCCGGGGCCGGCGCGACCATGGGCACGGTGACCAACATCCGCGCCGGCGGCAGCACGCCGGTGTCGGGCGTGCTGCGCGCGCTGCTCCTGCTCGCGCTCGTGCTCGGCCTCGGCCGCTACGTCGAGCCGATCCCCCTCGCCGCCCTTGCCGGGGTGCTGATGAAGGTCGGCTGGGACATCATCGACTGGCGCCTGATCGCCCACGTCCACCGCATCCGGCGCGACCACCTGACCGTGATGGCCCTGACCCTGGGGCTCACGGTGTTCATCGACCTCATCACCGCGGTCGCGATCGGGCTCATCGCGGCCGCGATGACCCAGGCGCGGCGCCAGGAGCAGATGGAGCTCGACAGCGTGGTCTCCGTGCCGATCCTCGACCAGACGTTCTTCGACGGCGCGCACCATGCGGGGGGGGATGACCCCTACTCGGCCCGGGTCGGGCTGGTGGCGCTCAAGGGAAGCTTCACGGTCGCCTCCTCCAACAAGCTGGCGACCGTCATCGGAGCCGACATCAAGGAGCACGAGATCACCATCTTCGATTTCTCGGAGGCAACCTATCTCGACGACAGCGCGGCGATGGTGATCGAGCAGCTCATCGAGGTCGCGCGACGGCAGGAGACCGAGCTCATCGTGATGGGGGCCGCGGGCCGGGTCGCGGAGACCCTGCGCACCCTCGACATCCTGGGGCGGATTCCCCCCGATCGGATCGTCGACACCCGCGACGAGGCCCGCGAAGTCGCGACCGTGCTCCTTGGCCACTGACCCGGGCGGAGAACGGGGGAAGCGGAGTTGCTCCTCGGAGCAGTCGTCCCGCGCCCTCGGTTTCGCGGACGCAATCGTGGGGGCCTGCGCCGGATTGCCGGTTCCGTCCCCGGAGGGTGGCTGAGCCGCGCCCGGCGTGCCCGTCCCGCCCGCCGCGCCCCGCCCCAGTCCGGTCGCCACGGCCACCGGGCGAGCCTCCCGCGCGACGGATCGCCGGGAGGCGTCCCGTCATTCGGCGAGCCACGCGTCGAAGCGGGACTTGATCCGGTCGTAGAGGCTCGCGTACCACTCGGTGTCCTTGCGGATCGCGGTCCGGAAGTTCGCCGGGCTGGTCGGCAGGTGCGGGCGCATGTCCACCCCCGTCTCGGCGTGCGTGGACACGAGCTTCATCGAGGAGCGGCGGGCGGGGCCGTACGCGATGTACCGCGCCTGCTCCGCGAGGGGATGAGTGCCGGTCGCGAAGCGCAGGAACTCGAGGACGTCGTCGCGGCGCCGCGTGCCGCGCGGGATCCCCCACGTGCCGAGCTCGTAGATCTGTCCGTCCCAGATGATCTCGATGGGATGGCCCTGCACTGCCGCCGCGTCGAACAGGCGCCCGTTGTACTGTGAGGCGAACACCGCCTCGCCACTGATGAGCATCTGCACCGGCTGGTCCATGGAAGTCCACCAGACTACCTGGTCGCGGATTCGATCGAGCCGCGCGAACGCGAGCCGAAGGCCCCGCTTGGTGCTCAGGAGCTGATAGAGGTCCTGGCGCGGCACCCCGTACGAACGGAGCGCCCATTCGAGGTTCGCTTCCGGACCACGGTGCAGGGCCCGCTTCCCGGGAAAGCGCTGGAGGTCGAAGAGATCCCCGATGCGGGTCGGCCGCTCCCCGGGGAACGCGTTCCGGTTGTAGCCGGCCACCATGGAATGAACGATCTGCGCGACCCCGCACTCGGTGAGGGCTCCGTCGATGAAGTCTCCGGCGGCCGGCGTGCCGTCGGGGGCCGGGTGGAGCTGCGAGTGGTCGAGCGGCTCGAGCAGCCCCTGCCGGCACGCGGCGCGGTTGTCCGCCATGGTCATGTCCACGAGGTTCCACGCGATGTCGCCGGCCTTCACCTGCCGGCGAAGCTCCTCGAGACCGCCGGCGTAGCGTTCGGTCTCGATGCGGATCCCGGTGCGTTCGGTGAACGGCGCGAAGTAGGCCCTGAGCTGGCTCTCCTCGTACGGGCCGCCCCAGGTCGCGACCGTGATGGCCCGATACGGGTCGGCGGGCGCAGCGACCGCGACGGTGGCGGCCCCGGCCCCGGCCGGCAGCGCGGCCGCCGCACAGAGCCCGGCCGCAACGAGCCACCGCACGGCACGGGGCGGCGACCCGGGACCTGGCACGGCGACGCCCCGGACGACGCCGGCCGCCCCGGCGGCGGCCTTCACGATGGCAACGGCCCGGGCGACGGAGACGGGAGCCCGGGCAGCGCGTGCCGCCGTCCCGGCACGCCCGATGCCCGAAGCGGCCGTCCAGGGGAACAAGAGTACGTTGCCGACCTCCATCGCCTTCTCCACCTGCGGACGTTCAGACTCCCGCGTTCTCCTCGCGGCGGATGTCGTCCATCGCTTCCCGGTACGCCTTCACGATGGCCGCCTCGGAGACCACTCCCAGCATCCGCCCGCCCCCGTCCGCCTCGACCACCGGAATGGTCTCGCCGACGAAGTCCCCCATCCGCTCCATCGCGGCCCAAACCGAAGTCGTCGGGGTGAAGACGGGTTCCACCCGCTTGGCGAGGGCGCCCACGCCCTCCCCCGATGAGAAGCCGCCACCCTCCCCCGGCTCCTCGTTCGACAATATCTCGGCGAGCTTCACCCCACCGAGACAGACCCCGTCCGTGTCGACCACGTAGCCCTCGTGGCAGCGCGCGGCGAGAAGGCGCGACCGCGCCTTCGCGAGCGGCAGGTCCGGCGCGAGCGAGACGAAGTCCCGGCTGACGTGGGCCTCGATCGAGCGGCGCTCGAGGATCACCTTGTCGCGGCCGGCAGAGAGATCGAACCCGCGCAGGTGAAGCTGCACGTCGAACAGGGAACGGCCGAAGATGCGGTACGCGACCAGGTTCGAGAAGACCACGCTGACCATCGCCGCGGTCGCGAGGTCGTAGTTCCGGGTGAGCTCGAACACGATGAGGATCGTGGTCAGGGGCGCGCCGATGACCGCGCTCGCGACGGCCACCATCCCGCAGATCGCGTAGATGGCGATATCCGAACGGAACTCGCCCACCAGCAGCTCGACCCCGTTGCCGGCGAACGCTCCGAACAGGATGCCGATGAGGAGGGCCGGGCTCAGCACCCCACCCGCGAATCCGAAGCCGATGCAAAGCGCCGTCGCGAGCAGCTTGGCCACGAGCAGGAACGCGAGCTCGCCGGGGGCGAACGCTTGGTCGATGACCGCGAAGCGAAGCGTCTCCTTGCCGATCCCGAGGATGTCCGGCATCCCGATCGCGGCGACCCCGAGGACGGCGCCGGCGAGCATCGGCTTCATCCAGTCGGCGACGGGCACGCGGCGGGCGATGCGGCTCGAGAGGAGGATCGCCCGCATGTAGAGGACGGCGACGAAGGCGCCGGCCACCCCGATGAGGATGAATCCGAGGAACTCCGGCGCGGCGACGACGTTCAGCGACTCCACCCGGAACAGGGGCGGGCGTTCGAAGACGACGTTGGCGACGACGTGGCCGACGGCCGCGGCCACCGTGATCGGGGCGAACGCGCGCAGGGAATAGTGCCGGAGGATGACCTCGTGCGCGAAGACGATCCCCGCGAGGGGAGCATTGAACGCGGTCGAGATCGCGGCCGCGACGCCGCACCCCACCCACACGGTCGCGTTGCGCTCGGTGTGCCGGGTTAGGCGGGCGACGAGCGATCCGAAAGTAGCGCCGAGGTGGGCGAGCGGCCCGTACTGCCCGACGGAGGCCCCGGCCCCGAGGGAGACGAGGCTCGTCAGGGCGGAGAGGACCCCGGACCGTGGCGGCACCACGCCATCGAGGCCCTGCACGGCACGGATGATGTCGGGCGGGCCGTGCGGGCGCCGCTCCGGAATCAGGTAGTGGTGGACCAGCCCGACGACGAGCCCGCCCGCGGCGGGAACGAGGACGGTGGCGACGAGCAGCAGCGTCCGGTCGTCCTGCATGAACCGGCTTCGCGGCGAGATGAGCAGCCACTCGTTGAGGAGGAGGACGAGGTCCACGAACCCGATCGCGGCGAGAGAGGCCACCACTCCGACCGCCATGCCGAGGGCGGCGCTCCACGCGATCCGGGCGGCCGGGCTCGGCTCGAGGGCCCGTCGCCGCCTCATCTCACCTCGCCCCGCCGGGCCCCCCGTTCATGGAGAACATCTTGACCATCGACATCGTCCGCGTACACCATCGCGCTACTCTACCGGAGCCCAAGGATGGGGAAGGTCCGCAAGACGACCTCACCGGTTCCTTCGTTTGGATCGGGCCGGTTCGAACGGCTCTGGAGCATGGCTGCCTGGAGTCGCGACCAAATTCTTCCCCAGATTATTCCTTAGTCTTTGGGCTTTATTCTTGTGGTGGATCGGCTCCTGGCGGGGGAGAATCCGATCGCGGTCTTCCGCAGGCACCGCGGCATGAGGCAGCGGCACCTCGCGGAAGCGGCCGGCATCAACCCCGTCTACCTGTCGCAGATCGAGAGGGGGAAACGGAACGGCTCCACCAGGACCCTGGCCGCAATCGCCGCGGCGCTGCGCGTTGATCTGGACGACCTGCTCCCCCCGGCACCATAGTCAATAGGAAGCGGCCGTCCTCAGTGGCTGAAGTACTACCGCGCCCTGGTCCGGGATTTCGAAGCGATTCCGTCCGACCCGGACGGTGGACGCGACCGAAACCTGTTCGCGACGGGACTGCGCTCGATGAGCTACGGGCGCCATGCCATCTTCTTCGCTCGGATCGCGTCGGCGGACAATGAGCCGGTAATCCTTCGAATCGTCCATCAGCGCCGTCACCTGCCGGCGCTGGTCTACTTCGAAGACCTCGAAGGATGATGGGTCGCCGCCGGGGGTGGCACCCGTCCGTCGAGCGCGGCCACTCGGCGGTGCATTCGGGTCGAGGGCCGACGATGACCGTCGTCAGGAGCCCTTCAGTCCGTCCGCGACGGCACGGATGTGCTCGACTCCGACTCCGCAGCAGCCGCCGACGATGGCGGCCCCGGCTTCGACCCATCGCCTGGCATCGTCCAGGTACTCGTCCGGCGATACCTGATCGACGAAGGCCCAGTTCGGTCGGGTCCAGTATCCGGCGTTGGGATAGGCACCGACCGGCCCCGAGTACGCCCCGCGCAGGATCTTGACCGCATCCTCGGTCACATCCCGAACCGAGTGCATCATCAGCACGGCCGAGCCGCCAACCGACAAGATCTCCCGGACCGCCTCCGCCAGCGGGCCGTACGTCTCCGCCACATGGGAAGCTTCGCCGCTTTCCTCGATGCCATGCATGACGGCGCCGGTGTCGCGATCGCGAAGGCAGCTCAGGGCCACCCATACGGGCACCCCGAGGTCCTTCGTCGCGCTCACCATCGCCCGGACGGTACGTGCGATGGACCCCAGGCTCTCGAGAATCATGAGGTCTACCCCTTCCTCGACCAGGATCTCTCCCTGGGCGCGAAAGTGGTCGAGCAACGGCTCCCAGTCGAGCGCGTCGAACCGGCCGTAGCTGCTGACCGAGCCGGCAACGGCGACGGACCCCGAACGCGATGATCGGTCACGCTCCTCGAGGGCGATGCGCGCCGCGCGCCGGTTCCAGTCCTCGAAGTGCGCAGCGAGGCCATGGCGCTGCATGGCTTCACGGGTGGCGGAATAGCTGTTGGCGGTGATGACGTCCGCGCCGGCATCGATGTAGCGCCGGTGGACCTCGTGAACCAGGTCCGGACGGTCGGCGAGCGCACGGGCGCACCACACCCCCTGGTCCATGCGGGCCCCCAGACGCTCGAGCTCGGTCCCAATGGCCCCGTCCAGGATCACCGGCCCCCCGGCCTCGAGCCGTCCTTCAATCCGCTGGAGCGCTTCCATCGATAGCTCCTCCACGCGCATCTCCGCGTCCCACGATCACTGGTGAGCCCCGAACGCTGAAGTGTCGCACCTACGGGCGGCCCCGGTCGATCGGACCCTGCCACTCGGGGATCTGCTGGTCGTTGCTGAGCCGAATACGCTGCAGGCTGACGGCCGAGAAGATGTCCTCCAGCAGATGATGGAGCCGCGCTTCGGCGAGCACGTCTTCGAAATTGCCAGCCGGGAAGTCGAGAGTGGGCAGAGTCGCCGACGCCTCGAGCGCGAACTGCTCGGTGAGAAGCCGATTCTCCGCGCGGACGTAGCCCGCGTCCCACCAGTCGACGATTCGCTCTTTCGCTCGTCTGAGCACAAGATCGGCCGGGAGCCTGTCGCGTTTCTGGTGCTGATTGACGTTGCGGCTGGCCGGAAGGAGATTCCACAGGTCGCCGCACGGCCAGGACGACCAGGGAAAGCAATGGTCGATATCGAGAGTCGTCTTGGTGAGCGGGTTTCCACTCCACACGCAGCGGAGTGAACCCTGATCGAGCAACTGTCCCGCGCGCCCGCGAGAAACATCGACGGCCCGGCCCGGTTCGGACCAGACCATTCCCTGCGTGACGCCCGTCTCGTCGAGCTTCCTTCCCTGTTTCTTTGCGTAGTCGTTCATCATTCGTATCCACTCGGCGACGAGCGCGGGCTCGATCCATACGTTGTAGCGCTGAAACACACGCCAAAGATGGCGGGGAACCGTAAAGCTGCCGAAGCTCCAGAGATAGGGCGCATCCAGTCGTCCGCCCCCCGTCGCGCGTCCCGGTCGTCTGTTCTTTACCGGAAAGACCGGGCTCCCGTCGTGAAGCGTCAGGAACTTGGCGGGCATGTTGACAATGGTGTTTCTTGCATCACGCAAGGCACGGTGGAGAGCGAGTCTCCGGCTGTCGGCAATCTGCATCCCCGCCCGAAGCTCGATATCCGGCATGTCCAGCAAGAGCGGAAAACCGCCTTCCCGCACGAAACTGAGACCCCTCAGTCCCACATTCCCTGGCATCTGCGGCAGGTCGCGTCCGTCGCCGAGCAATGGCTTGAACAGCCTGATCCAGTACAGAGCGACAAGTCCCAGCGGAAGGTCGACGCCGTCACCATCGCTACCTGACTCGTCTACCGACCATCCGGCGGCGCTGTCCGCAATTCTGCAAAGGACCCGAAGAAGCGCCAGCTTGTAGGTGGACGACTTGTCGTCGTTCAGGATGACGTGACGGAGGAGGGGAAGCGCGCCGGTACCGTCGTCCGGCACCCGGACCGCGATCTGTTCCCATCGAATCGGGGAGCGGCCGAGGAAATCGGCTCCGTCGGAACTGCGCTCGACGAAGGCGCCGTGCTGGCGGGCAAGCTTCTCGATCTCCGCTCCCGACACCGGGTGCATGTCGCGGGCGGCATCGATCGGCTTGCGGAGCGTGAACGCGATCACCCCGCCCGGCTTGAGCAGCGTGACCAGCTTGCGGAACGCACGCTTCCGGTCGGCAGGGGCGACGTGCATCCACACCGCGTTGACAAGGATGAAGTCGAACGAGATCCCCGTCCGGAACGCCTTCGTCAGCTCGGGCAGACGATCCGGGAGGTACTGAACGCCAAGCTCCGGATGCCACCGACGCGACTGCGCCCGCATCGCGGCCGATGGATCGGTGGCGACGACCTCGTGTCCGAGCGACGTGAGCCAAGCCGTGTCGCGCCCGCTTCCGGCCCCGACGTCGAGCACGAAGGCCCGACGATTCGGCAGGAGGTCGAGCAGCCAGGCGTTGATCTGTTCGGCCGCTACCGACTCGTAACGCGCGGCCGCCTCCGCCGCGTGCGTCTCGTACCAGCCACCCCGTTCCGTCATGCCGCAATGCCGGATGCCGCGCGGTGAAGCGCAGCGACATGTTACGTCAGCCCGACGGGAGGTCCTCCTCCGACCAGCCGTCCATGCGGTCGCGGTAGAAGTCGAGGTAACCGACGATGGCGGTCATTCCGGGAATCGGATGCTCGTAGCTCCTGACCGCGTTCTCCACCGTCCGGCGCCAGCGCATCGGCGCTGCGTCTACCGTTCGTCTCGCGGGATGGGATTGACTACCAGCCTTCCAGAATCCCGCCCTACGTAGTCGTCAGTTCGGAACGGCTCCGGCAGACAGCGACTTCGAGAATGTCCGGTGCGGCGCCTGCGTGAAAGCGAGCGTATGGGCGGGTCGAGCTACCGGTTGAGGAGCTCGATGGCCCGCACGTACCGGCGGATGAGGGAAAGCCCGATGTGGTCGGGGCAGGCGAGGTGATCCTCGATATCGGCGAGCTTTACTCGGCGGGCGGTGTCTGAACCGGAGCGCACTCGGTCGATGTATGCAAAATAGGTTTCGCCTTCGCGGCGGGTGAGGGTGTCAACGTCGGCGACCACGTCGTCGGAGAAGAAGGCGTAGAGGTCGGGGAGCTCGACGTCGGAGTCTTCGACGACATCGTGGAGGTATGCGACGGTTCGTTCGCCGTACGTCTCCATGCGGTCCGCGACCCTTGATGCGTGGTCGAACAATGGCTCGCTGGCTTTGTCGGTCTTGCCACGCAGGGCCATCTTGGCGAAAGCGGCGGCCCGGTCGTGTTCCGAGACGAACATGGCGGTTCCTTGGCGGGTGGGACGCGATGGTGGTCGAGTTTACCCGTCGTCGGGGTCAGGTCGCGCTGGGTGACTTGAACGGTGACAGGCCCGAAGTAGTCGGCGAAGTCAGGAGCGTCAGATTCAGCCCTCCTCCGACTCCGGGTTGAACGTAAGTTGGTAGACGATGAACTGGCTGCGGCCAGCGGAATGAGCCCTGAACGACTCCTCGCCGATCTTCGCTGGACGGTCGAACGAGAGCTCCAGCCTTGTACGCAAAATGCGCTCGATATCGCTACCCACATCGCGTCCGCGCTCGGCCGCGACGCAGCCGTCTACGCGTCGGCAATCGACATCCTCGAGGAAGCGGAGGCGCTCCCTTCCGAATTCGGAGCGCAGTTACGGGAGGTAGCGGGGTTCCGCAACATCCTGATACACGGCTGTCTGAAAGCGGCGATTTGACGTCAGGCCGTCCGGCGGCTACGGACCGAGACGCCGCTCCTCGGACTTGTCGATCTCCGATACCGTGCAACGCCAGTTTGCCGCCGTTCGGCTCAGCAGCTCCCGAGTCTCTGCGTCGACGTTCCTGGCGTCATCGGTCTCGAACCAGGCAAGCGCCTTGACGGCCTCCATCGGCGGGAATTGCGCGCCGTAGAGAGCGATGGCCGCGCCGAGACCGTCTTCGAGCGAGATGCCGGCACGGAGAATCGCGGCGATATCAAGAAAATCCCGTGCGGCAATCCGCTGGAGCAAGACCTTCAGCTTGGTGGCGAACAGGTCCAGCATGGCCGCCACCCACACAACGCCGTCGTCAGTCCGCTCGGGACTCCCCACCCTGCCGATGTCGATGTCGCCGAAGAACGAAACCTTGACCGGCGTCGCCGACTCCCTGCCAGGCGTCGACACGGTGAGCGTCGCGGGTTCTCGCTGCAGCACCTCCGAATCGCGGACGAACGGGAGCGCGAACAGATATTCGAAGTCGAGCGGTTCGGAGGAGAAAAAATCGAAGTCCACGGAGACGCGGTGCCCCAGGCGAAGCGCGATGGCGGTACCGCCGTACAGGACGAAGGATCGCGGAACGCCGGCAAGCGCCGGCCAGAGTGCGCGCTGCTCCTCGGGCAAGCTCTCGAGCCTCGGGGCGAACGTCATCGCACGAGGGTTCTCGCCGGCAGCTCCGGTACCGGTTCGCAGCCGAGGCGAAGGTGCCAGAAATTCCACGACCGGCCGTTGAATACCCCGACGGGAGGGTCACGAAGCACGCCACGCAAGTCTTCCTCGGACACGCGCGCGAGCAGCCACCGGACGTCGTCGACACTGCCCAGGGTCATCATCTGCGCGAAGAAGGTCCGCCGGTCGGCGAGGGCACGTAGAGGCGGCTGCCACCAGACGTACTTCCTCGCCATGGTTTCGGCCCGGCGGTCCTTCGCCAGCGGATCGTCAAGCGATGCAGGGGTTGGGTTCACTTCCACACCGACTGGCCCCGCGGTACCGCGATTGTACAAGCGCGCCCGGTTTCGAATGCGGCCAGGCGCAAACGTGGGCAGCGTGCTCCGGGGGCGACGCCGGGCCCGGAGCTATTCCCACCGCTTCAGCCAGTCGCCCTCGTAGGCGGGATCGAATTCGTCGACCTGCGACTTCCCGCGGTAGGTGTCGTGCTGCTTGCCGTAGGCGGCGAGCCACCCCGCCCAGTCGGGCTCGAAATCGGGTCGTCCGTCCACCCGCATGACGATGGGATCGACGATCCCCTCCTGGCCGGTCGGCAGATGCGGATTCTGCCAGCGGAAGTCGATGCTCCAGCGCACCGCGTCGGAGTGGTTTTCGAGCGAGCGGTGCGGGATCAACTGGTTGAGAAAGATGACGGAGCCGAACTCGACCTCACAGGTCACGACGTCGCCGGGCGGAAGGTCGGATTCGTCGATGTAGAGGAACGACGAGCGCGGATCGTCGACCTTGCGTTGCAGGCGATGACGGATGGCGGCTCCCGCCTTGTGGCCGCCGCGGATCATCTGGAGGGCGCCGTTGTGCCGGGTGACGTCGGTGAGCGGAATCCAGGCCACCGGCTGCTCGGTTCGTTCGGCTCCCGCCTGGAGATAGGCCGTGTCCTGGTGCCACGGCACCGTCATCAAGGTGGTGCGCGGGGTCTTCGAGCGGATGTTCCAGATGGGATGTCCGGCGATGTCGGGGCCGATCAGGGCTTCGACGATGTCGAGCAGCTTGGGAGAGGTCCAGAGCTGCCGGAGGCCGGGGCGCAGATCCCCGCGGTGGGTCACCCAGATTGCCGCCCCGGGACACTCGGCTTCGATCGCGGCAAGACGGGTATCGAATCCATGGTCGAGGTAAAGGTCCGCAATCCGGCCCGCCGCGTGGAGGCGCCGGGCGAGCTCGTCCACGATCGCGGCGACGTCGTCCCTCGCCGCCTGGACGTCCTCTCGCGACAGGAGACCTTCGACGATCACGAAACCGTCGTCGAAGTAACGGTCGATCTGTTCACGCTCGAGCTTCATGGTGTTGCCTCCCGCCCGGTCGCCGAGCCGCCCGGCGGCTCCTCCGGAGTCTCGTGGTACGCCGCGTCGTGAAAGCCGATTTCCAGCACCAGGGTGCGGTGAAACGCGTCCGCCAGCCGTTCCTGATGGAACGCGGGGAGCGCGGGACCGACCCGATCGAGCTGCTCGAGCAGCCAGTCCACCTGCGCGGTGAACTGCGGGCCGACGTGAAGCGCGATCCACTCCGCGCACACCGGGTCGCGAGGCTTGCGCTCGTGGGCGGCGCGGCTCCAGGTGAGGTACATCCACTCCGCCGCCGCCATTCCCGCGACGATCTCCTCGTACGCGCCGTGGGCGGCGAGCCGCATCATGCCGTCCCCGAAGGCGAGCACCTCGGCGGGGAGCGGAGTCGAGTCGCGCTCCGCGGCCGAGATCCCGAGCGCGCCGAATACCCGTTCGAAGTACTCGAGCTGGTCATTCGTGAGCGCATGCAGGGTCTCGACGAGCGCGGACTGCTCGGCGATGCCGGGCGCCTTCGCGAGCGCATAGGCGAAGATGGTCACCGCGGTCTCGACGAAGCCGTGCTCGTAGATGAGATCCCGGCGAAGGGCGCCCGCCGGCAGCCGGTCCGCCGCCATGTCCCGCGTGATGCGGTGCCCGACCATCGCGCCCCAGTGGGGCTCGGCGCGGTCGCGCAGCCAGTCGCGGAACCGGGCATCGGCGCGCTCCTTCGCGTAGGCGCGAAAACCGTTATCCGACATGGCGAGGCTCATGTTCCTTCGGGGCTCTCTCCGGATCTCCCGCCGAGACGTTCACCGAGTCCAGGATCCGGTCGATCTCGGCCCGGTTCGGAAACGCGCTCTGGGTGCCGTGACGGGTGACCGAGAGCGTGGCCGCGCGCGCCGCGGCGCGCGCCGCCGGTTCGGTTTGCAGGCCGCGGGCCATCGCCGCGACGAACACGCCGCAGAACACGTCGCCCGCCCCGGTCGTGTCGACCGCCGCAACCGTGACCGCCGGAATCGCCTGCGTGGCGCCGTCCTCCCGGGCCACCAGCGCCCCACGCGCGCCGAGGGTGACGATCACGTGACGCACGCCCCGCGCGAGGAGGCGCTGCGCGGCCGCGACGGGGTCGGCGGAGCCGGTCAGATCTTCCGATTCGACCTCATTCAGGATTGCGCAGTCGACGAACGGCCAGACCGCGCCGTATCCGTACTGGATCGGCGCGGGATTCAGGACCGTGACGGCCTGCCCGCATCGTGCCGCCTCCAGGCACCCGAGGGTCAGGTCATGCGGCAGGTTGCCCTGCATGAGGACGATGTCGCCCGCCGCCGCCGCCGCCAGCGCCGGGCGCACCAGGGTCATGTCCATCGAGGCGGCGGCCGCGTGGGTGCTGACGATGCTGTTCTCCCCCTCCGGAGTCACGTAGATGATGGACTCGTCGGTGGGGACGGCTCGGGTCGCGACATGGTCCAGGCCGACGCCCTCCTCGGCGAGCCGGGCCCGGACCGCGTTTCCGATCTCGTCCCCCCCGACCGCGGCCGCGAGCGATACCGGGACTCCGCTTCGAGCCGCGGCCACCGCCTGATTGGCCCCTTTCCCGCCGAGGTCGCGAGTGGAGTCGCGGGCGAGCAGGGTCTCCCCCGGCCGCGGGAACCGGGGCACGCGGAATGCGATGTCGAGCGTGCAGTTGCCGATCACCACCACCTTTGCCGGGGACATGCGCCGCGCCTCGTCTTCGCTACCCCGGAGGCGCGCCGGCCGCGCCGCCGGCCGGGCGAAGCGGGTCCTGTCCGGCCACGATCATGTGCACGAGCTCGTCGCCGCCCGTTTCGTTGATGCGGCGCTCGCCGACCACCATGCCGTGCTTGAGGACGACGGCCCGATCCGCCGTCTCGAGGACGTCCTCGATCCGATGCGAGATGACCACGACGGCGACCCCGTGCGACTTGAGCCGCCCGATCGCGGCCCGGACCTTTCCGATCGCGGCGGCGGCGAGATTCGCGGTGGGCTCGTCCATGATGACGAGGCGCGCGTCGAACGCGGTGGCCCGGGCGATGGCCACCGCCTGCTGCTGGCCGCCGGAGATGGCGCGAACCGGGGTGTCCACGGGCGGAACCCTGAGTCCGAGCCGCTCGATGAGATGCGTCGCGCGCTCCCGCATGCGTGGCTTGTCGATGAACCGGGAACGAAGCCCCCCCTGGAGGAGCTCCCGGCCGAGGAAGATGTTCTGGGTCACCGAGAGCTCCGGAACCAGGGCAAAGTCCTGATACACCATCTCGATCCCGGCGCCGCGCGCATCCATGGGAGTGGCGAAGGCTTGCGGTCGACCGTCGAGGACGATCTCCCCCGCATCGGGCGTGTAGACCCCGGAGAGGATCTTCATCAGGGTCGACTTGCCGGCGGCATTGTCGCCGACGAGACCGACCACCTCGCCGGCCGCGACCGCGAGGGAGACCTGACGCAGCGCCACCACCGCCCCGAAGCTCTTGGAAATGTTCCGCATCTCGATGAGCGGGACGGGAACGGTCATGGCTCGGCCTCCGACTCCGGTTCCTCCGTCTTGAGGACCCTCGCCCACTCCGTGACCCGACGATTCACGACGGTGTTGAGCAGGACCGCGAGCAGCAGGATGAGGCCGGTCGCGACCTGAACCCAGAACGGGTTCACGCCGAGCAGGTTCAGCCCGTTGCGGACGAAGTTGATGAAGAGCGCGCCCGCGACGGTGCCCGCGATGGTCGCCACGCCGCCGAAGAGGCTCGTGCCTCCGAGCACGGTCGCCGCGATGACCTCGAGCTCGAGCATGATCCCGGCATTGGGCGAGCCGTTCCCGAGGCGTCCGGTGAGCACGATGCCGGCAAGCGCACCGAGGAGCCCGATGGCACCGTAGACCGCGAGCTTGACCCCCCGAACGTTGATGCCCATCGCCCGGGCCGCCTCTTCCCGGCCGCCGACGGCGAGGGCATAGAGCCCGAAGCGGGTCTTGCTGAGCACCAGCCACCCGGCGATCGCCACGATGACCGCGAGCACGATCGGCGTGTGGACCGGACCGATCTTGCCGCGCCCGAGCCAGAGCACGAGGTCGTCCTTGACCGGGGTCGCGTAGCCGTCGCTCACGACGAAGGCGATGCCGCGAAGGGTCGTCAGCATGGCGAGG
Source organism: Immundisolibacterales bacterium (assembly GCA_026712715.1). Taxonomy (GTDB): domain Bacteria; phylum Pseudomonadota; class Gammaproteobacteria; order HK1; family HK1; genus JAJDXW01. The sequence goes on from JAPOPW010000039.1 coordinate 72,044, forward strand.
GTCACGACGAACGGTGGCAGACCGAGCTGCACGAAGTATCCGTTGGCGAGGCCGGAGACGAGTCCGAGCATCAGCACGGCGGGAATGACGACCCCGGTCGGCAGACCGAGTCCGAAGAAGGTGACGATGAGAACCGAGATGAGGGCCACGAGCGACCCGACGGAGAGGTCGATCCCGGCCGTCGCCATGACGAAGGTCATGCCCACCGCGATAACGAGGATCGGCGCCGCCTGCCGCGCCACGTTGAGGAAGTTGAGCCAGGTGAAGAAGTGCTCGGAGGCGAGCGACATCGCCACCAGCCACGCTCCGAGCGCAAGGAACAGCCCGTAGCGGACGGCGAGCAGACCGAGCCGGCGCCGGTCGAGCCCGGCCATCCGTTCTCGCATGGGTCTCGCGGTGCTTGCCATGATCAGGCCGTCGCCCGATCACGACGCGACCGGCGCCGTCGAAGAACCGGAGCACGCAGCCTCGCCGCGCGCTCCGGTCCTCGACCGCGACGTTGTCGTCGGATTACCGGAAGCTCTCCAGGTTGTAGGTCGTCACCACGTCCGGGTTGTAGCTGAACCGCGGGGTGATCTCCTTCCCGGCGAGGTGATCGACGAGGAGCCGAACCGCCGTCTCGCCTCCCACCGCGGGCTTCTGCTTGAGGAACCCGACGATCCGCCCGTCCTCGAGCGGCTTGATGAAGGGCTCGGGAATGTCGTCCCAGCCGAAGAACGCGATGTCGCGTCCCTGCGCCTCCGCCGCGGCGAGCCCGCCCTGGAGGGACGGATCGCCCGTCGCGTAGATGACGTTGATGTCGGGGTTGGCGGTCAGCATGTCCTCCGCTTCCGCCGTCGAACGCTCCAGGATGTTGCGCCCGTCCCCGGTCGCGACCACCTCGGCCCCCGGCACCGCCTTCAGGGCATCGATGAAGCCGTCGCGGCGCGCGAGCTGCACCTCGGAAGACGCGAGCATGATGCCGATCTTCGCCTTGCCGTCGAGCTTGCCGATGATCCAGCCGGCGACGAACTGGCCGAACGTGAAGGAGGCTTCATATTGCGGAACGCCGATCAGGGTGACGACGTGCGGGCTGTCGACCTTCGTATCCAGGGTCGCGATCGGGATATTGCGCTCGCCGGCCTCCGCGAGCACGCCGATGAGGGAGGTCGATTCGATCGGATCCACCACGATCGCGTCGACGTTGCGCGCGATGCAGTCCTCGACCTGGGTCACCTGCCGGCCGGAATCGGCCTGAGGGTCCAGCACGATCAGCTCCACGCCGAGCTCTTCCGCCGCCTTCTTGCCGCCCGCGACACTGGACTGGAAGTAGGCGATCTGCAGGCTGAAGGTGACGAAGCAGATCGTCTTGTCCGCGGCGGTTGCGGTGCCGGACACCGCCAAGGCGCCCGCGGCGGCCAGCAGTCCGGCCACTTTCATGGTTCTTTTCAACACTTTGCTCTCCCGGGTGCAATTCATTGAACTGCGGACGATATTGGACGCCCCATGGCAAGTCAACGCTCCCGCTCCGTGACGCTCGCCGCGACGCCTGACGTCACGGGGAAAGGGTCGCGCGTGGGTGGAGCCGGGGCGCTCCCCTCCTCCACTCCGGTTCTCTTCATGCGAGGAGCGTTCGCAACGACTGGCCGCGAGCCCGTTCGCGCCGCACGGCCGGCCGGCCGGGCGGCGCGAACGGGGGCTCGATCGGGGGCGCAAGTGGAGGCGCGCGCCGGCGGCTCAGTCGATCGTCACGCGGCCCGCACGCGGATCGACGGTGACCCGGTCGCCCGTCCGGATCGCGTCGGTGATGTCGCGTTCGAAGCGGTCCATGAACGGCAGGTCCGCGAACGCGGCGCCCTGCGCCATGATCGGATTCGCGAGGTTGAGGAGCAGCGCGGCCGGCGCCATGCCGCGGGCGCACATCTCGCGCAGCATCCAGGACGTGGCGACCCCGCCCTTGGCGGTGTTCAGGACAAGGACCCGGCCGACGTAACGTTCGCCGTGGAGCCGATGCCCGGGCCGCGAGAAGACGCCCGCGATCCGGTCGAGGTCGTAGCGCGCGCTGAAGTCGTCCTTCGCGACGAGCGCCTCGCCCGTCGCCTTCGACCCGATTCCGGGATGACCGCGGATGGTGCGCGGCACGGTCACATCCTCCCGTTGACGGCCGCCTCGATGCACGCCTCGGTGGTCGCGAGCACCGGGCGGTAACCGTAGCCGGAGACGATGTTGACGAGCTTCGCGGAGTTGCTGAGGAGGTTCGTCCACCCGTTCGCCCGCCCGAGCTCGCGGGCATACATCTGGTAGAAGCACACCCCCCGAAGGAGGATGGCGCCCGTGTCTTCGATGGTCGCGGTGATCCCCATCCGGTCGGCGGCCGCCTTGATCTCCGGCGACGTCGCGATGAGGAGCGCGGTCCGGGGATGGACCCGCTTGCCGGCCAGCGAGTCGGCGACCGTCTTGAGCTCGACGAGCGAGAGCTGCGGCGCCGCGAACACGACGACGTGCACCTCGTCCTCGTGGCGGCCGAACGATGCGTAGAACGCGTCGACGTCCTGCGGATCGATCCGGACCGGGTCGGGGGGCACCCCTTCGAAGACGCGCGCGAGATCCGGCGCTTCGGGGGTCACCCCCACCATGTGGAACAGGGGCACCGAGCCGTAGCTCGCGAGCGCCGCGCCGAAGTGCTTGAGCTCGTCCGACGTCGGAGCGCCGTCGATGCCGGCGATGACCGGCACCGTCCAGTAGTCGCCGGTCCGCTTCCCGATGACCGCTCCGAGCGCACCCCAGTCGCTCCACGTCCGCGGCCGGTGCCGCACCTCGAAGAGGTGGGTGCCGCGCCGGCGTTCGTCGAGGTGACAGCCATAGCGCGGCACCCGGCCGGTGAGCGCGGCGCAGAGAGCGGCCGGGCCGCCCTCGAAATTGCTCCGGGCGCCGAGCACGCTGTTCGCGTAGATCGTCGAGCCGGTGTCGCCGTAGGCGAGGTGCTCCCCCCGCACCGGCGGCAGCACCGACTGGTAATTGATGCACGTGTCGGTCATCAGGATGCCCATCGACTCGAACGCGGCGATGGCGCGGCGCTCGAGGGCGGCCATCCGCTCTTCCTGCCGCAACTTGCGGTAGGCGCAGAAGTCGATCCCGCGCGGATCGGTGACGGTCGGCACCCGGACCCGCCGCTCGGGTTCCGGCAGCCGGGAGATGGCTTCCAGCCACTCGACCCCGGACTCCCCGAGCGACTCGGTATCCGCCATCAGGTGCACGTGGGCGACCTCGACGAAGTCGCCGGCGTCGAAGAACCGGCCCACCTCCATCTGCTGGCGGAGCGCCTCGCGGCGCGCCGGCCCGTGGCGGCCATCGAGCATCGCCCGCTCCTCGCGGCCGAGCTTCATGGCGCCGGCCGGCCGGCGCCCTCGTCGGGCAGGTCCTCTTCCGACCAGCCGTCCATGCGGTCGCGGTAGAACGCGAGGCAGCCCGCGATGGCGGCCATCGCCGGGATCGGGCGTTCGTAGCTCCAGACCGCGTTCTGCGCCGTCCGGTCCCCCGCTTGCGCCGTCCAGTAGCTCGCATCCCCCTTGTACGGGCAGTGGGTGGAGTGGTCCGTCCGGGCAAGGAGGTCCATGCGCACGTCGTCCCGGGGGAAGTAGTGGACCGGGGGATGGTTCTCCTCGCGGAGCAGCACGGTGCGCGCGCTGTCCGCCACGATCCTGCCCCCGAGCTCGACCCGCACCCGCCGGGCGCACGCCTCCAGGTCGATGCGCCGCGGCGGGTGGTCGCCCGGGGTGGACCCGGTCGTCGATTGCTGTGCGGTCGCCATCGGTGGGATCTCCTTCAACAAGCTGCCGCCGATTCTTGCTCGCCCGGCGGGCACCGTCGAGTCCCCGGTCCTTCGGCCGCATGGCCTCCCGGCGACCGGGCCGGTCCGCCGGTGCGGTTCACCGGCCCGGCCGGAAACCCGTTCCTGAACCGGCGGCGGCGCGCGTCCGGCGCCGCGCGGCCGGCCACCCCCGGTCCGGCGCCGGCTCAGTCCGCCCCGAAGGCGGGGCCGTTCGGCCGGACGCGCATGCCGGGGCGAAGCCGGGTCCAGGGGAGCGCCCCCGGGTCGGCCACCATCGGCCCCGGCGCGACGCAGATCAGCACCTCGGCGGCGATGGGCTCGAAGTCGGCCCGGAAGTGCACCGAGCTCTTGTTCACGATGACCTTCCGGGTGGTGGGCTCGATGCCGCAGTGCCGGTACATCGCCTGGTCGGCGAGCTGCGCCTTGCGGCTCCCCACCAGGATCTGGATGTCGCGGATGCGAATGGATGCCATCGGCCCGAGGTTCATGCGCGCTCCGCCGTACATCGGCCCCGTTCCCGTGACCAGTCCGTCGCCGACCTGCTCGACCCGGAACTCCGCCTCGAACGGCGCATCGCCCGGAATGCCGGACTTGCCGCCGAGAGCGATGGTGATCGCGGACCCTGTCCCCGCTGCGTGCGCGGCGAGCGCGGCCTCGGGGTCGACCAGCATCCCGAGCGCGGCCTGCGGGGCGTCGTTCTCCACGAGCGCCCGCAGCATCCCGGTGGTGTCCGCGTTGCCGCCCGCACCGGGGTTGTCCTGGGTGTCGGCGATGACGACCGGCCGCGACGCGTTGCGCGCGATTTCGATGGCGGCCCGCACCCCGTCGCCCGGCGCGTAGAGCACCCCCTCGAACTCGCTCTCGCGGCGCTCGATCTCGTCCGCGATGGTCGCCGCGGCCCGTTCGGCCGCGGCCGCCGTGCGCCCGTACGCGAACACCGAAGGACCGCAGTGGTGGATGTCCGCGGCCGGGAAGCCCGCCGTCACCGTGAGGCTCGCCACGTCCCCGCCTTCGAGGTCGTCCCGCATCGCCATGATCGTCTGCATGGGCTCGGATGTCGTGCACTGCCACGTGATCGGGATGATGAACGGGATCTGGCGAAACGCCTTGTGCACCGCCCCGGAGCCGGCCAGCAGGCCGTCGAGGTGCAGGGCCGTCCGCCGGCCCGTCTCGGCCATGTCGATGTGCGGGTAGGTCCGGTAGCCGACGAGGACGTCCGAGTTGTGCACCATCTCCGGCGTCGTGTTGGAATGGAAGTCGAGCGAGGCGACCACCGGCACGTCGTTCCCGACGAGCGAGCGCACGCGGCGCAGAAGCTCGCCCTCCCCGTCCTGAAGGTGCTCCGCCACCATGGCCCCGTGCAGGCAGAGATAGACGGCGTCGAAGGGCTGCGCCGCCCGCAGCCCGTCGAGGATGAGCCCCGCGATGTGCTCGTAGGCATGCTCGGTGACGTACGAGGACGGCGAGGTCGCACCCCAGGTCGTCGGCAGCAGGCGGTGCCCGGCCCGCTCCGCCTCGTCGATGAACCCGGCGATCGAGATGTTGATGCCCCGCATCCGGTCCGGAAGACCCGGGCCCGTGGTGAGCCCCGGCCACGGCCCGTCCGCCCGGAAGTCGTCGAGGGTCGCGAGCGAGGGTGCGAAGGTGTTGGTCTCGTGCTGAAAGCCGCCAATCGCGATGCGTGCCATGCGTTCGTCTCCTGCTGTTCGTCGCGGCCGCGCACGTGCGTGCCGGCCGGCCACTCGGGTCGGTGTACGGTCCCGTTCCCGGGAAGTCCTCGCGTCCGGAGTCAGGCCATCCTGGGGCCGTTCTTCCATACCTCGTAGACGGCGAGGGTCTCGGCGTTCGGCGGGTAGCTCTCGGTGACCGAGAAGCCCGCGCGGATGCGCTCCTGGACGAAGGTCTCGAGCCGCTCCTGCTCGACCGCCCCCGCCGCCACGTCCTCGACCATGGCCTGCGGGATCACCACCACTCCGTCGCCGTCGCACACGAGCACGTCGCCCGGGACGACCGCCACCCCGCCGCACCCGATCGGCACCTGGCGGTCGCCCATCGCGAGCCCGGTGATGTTGGGCGGGGCGGCGCGCCCGTTGCACCAGACGGGGAGCCCGGTCGCGATCACCGCCTCGGCGTCGCGCGTCGCGCTGTCCGTGACGCAGGCCGCAACCCCGCGCACCCGCAGCCGCTCGGCGAGGATGTCGCCGAGGGTCCCCACGTCCCCGTTCCCGAGTCCGTCCATGCACAGGATCGACCCTGGGGGGCAGTCCTCGATGGCCACCCGCTGGTGGTTGTCGGGCGAGCCGAGGATCGACGGATCCGAGAGGTCCTCGCGCATGGGAATGAAGCGCACCGTGTACGCCTCGCCGACGATGCGCCCCTGGTCGGGGGCGAGCGGGCCGACCCCGCGCATGGCGGTGGCCCGCAGGCCCCGCTTGATGAGCTGCATGGTGACGGTCGCGGTGCTGCAACCGGCGAGCGCGTCGCGGATCTCGGGCTTCATGGAACCTCCCGGAGGGCGCCGAACGGCGTTGATTGGATGGAGAGCGCAAACCCGGGCATGATCCGGCCTCGACACCGGCCGCGCAAGAGCATGCACGACGGACGCACGGCGGCGGCGCGTAGGGAGACGCCGACCCGACCCCCAAACAACCCGGAGGGAAGACCATGACCGGAACCGAGAGCACCACGGTAATCCGCCACGCGGCCTGGATCGCGGGCTGGGACGGGGAGGGGCATCGCTACCTCCGGGACGGGGACGTCGCGTTCACCTCCGATCGCATCGTGCACGTGGGCGGGCGCTACGAAGGGTCCGCGGACCGCGAGATCGACGGCTCGCACCGATTCGTGATGCCCGGCCTCATCAACATCCACTCGCACCCGCACACCGAGCCCGCGTCCAAGGGGGTGCGCGAGGACCACGGGGTTCCCGGGATGTACGACACGGGGCTCTACGAGCGCTCCTGCGCCTTCTCCCTCGACGAGCCGGGCCGCCAGGCGGCGATGGAGCTGGCCTACGCCGAGCTCCTCCTCTCCGGCGTCACCACCGTGGTGGACCTCTCGAGTCCGGTCGAGGGATGGCTCGACTGCGCCGGCCGCAGCGGCCTCCGGGCGTACGTCGGCTCGTTCTTCGCCGACGCGTTCTGGAAGCTCAAGAACCGCCACGAGCTCGGGTTCGACTGGGACGAGGCGCGCGGGCGGCGCGACTTCGAGGCCTCCATCCGGATCATGGACCTCGCGGAGCAGCACCCGAGCGGGCGCCTTCGCGGCATCGTCTATCCGGGCCAGATCGAGACCTGCACCGAGGAAACCCTCCGCGACGCGGCCGCCCACGCGCGCGAGACCGGACGCCCGCTCACCACCCACCTCTCGCAGTCGAAGCTCGAGTTCCTCGAGATCGTGCGCCGGCACGGCAAGACGCCGCTCGAGTACGCCGCCGACATCGGCTTCCTCGGCCCCGACACGATCCTCGGACACTGCATCTTCATCGACGAGCACCCGGACATCCGCTGGCGCACGACCGGCGACCTCGACCGGCTCGTCGACTCCGGAACCAGCGTCGCCCACTGTCCCTCGCCCTTCGCCCGCTACGGGCACGCGATGGCCCACTTCGGCCGCTACCGGGCGCGCGGAGTCAACCTGGGCATGGGGACCGACGTCGCTCCGCACAGCCTCGTCGAGGAGATGCGGCTCGCCATCATTCTCGCCCGGGTGATGGCGAGCAACATCCGCGCACTCGATACCGGGGAGATGTTCCGGGCCGCGACGGTGGGCGGGGCGACGGCCCTCGGGCGCGACGACCTCGGACGGCTCGCTCCGGGGGCGAAGGCGGACCTCGTGCTCCTCGACCTCGACCACCCGGCGATGAAGCCGGTGCGGGACCCGCTTCGGACCTTCGTCTTCGAGGCGGCGGACCGGGCGGTCCGCGAGGTCTACATCGACGGCGAGGCGGTGGTCGCGGACGGCAAGCCCCTGCACCTCGACCCCGAGGGAGCGGGCGCCCGGCTCGACGAAGCGCAGGCGCGCATGCTCGCCGCAGCGCCCGGACGCGACTTCCTCGGCCGCACTGCAGAGGAGATCGCGCCCCACTCCCTGCCGCTGTAGCCGCTGTAGCCGCTGCCGGACGGCCGGGGCGGGCGAGAACCGCTCCGCCCCCCCTTCCGGCTCGCGCGGTCCCGGCCGGGACCGTTATCCCGGCGCCACCGCCCTTTCCGGGGCCGGCACCTCCCCCGCCCCCGCCTCCTCGTTGCCGCCGGACGCCTCCGGCGCGACGTCGCCGTTCGCGGCCGGCGCGATCTTCTCGGTCAGCCCGAAGTCGTCGAGGATCGCGTACAGGGCCGGGACCAGGAACAGCACCTGGAAGGTGGCGGCAGCGAGGCCGAACCCGAGGCTCGTGACGAGAGGCTTCATGACCTGGGCCTGGAGGCTCGTCTCGGTGAGGAGCGGCAGGATGCCGGCCACGGTGGTGAGGGAGGTGAGCAGGACGGGGCGGAACCGCTGCCGGGCGGCCCGCCGCGCCGCGTCGGCGGCGGACTCGCCGGCCCGCCGGTGGATCTTGATGAACGCGACGAGCACGATCGAGTTGTTCACCACCACCCCCGCGAGCGAGGCGAAGCCGACCATGCTCGGCATGGAGAGGTCGAGACCGAGCGCGAAGTGCCCCCAGATCGCCCCGACGAGCCCCGCCGGGATCACCGCCATCACCAGGACCGGCTCGACGTAGCTCCGGAACTGGAAGCACAGGAGCAGGTAGACGGCGGCGAGGCCGAGGAGGAAGTTTCGCTGCAGGGACGCCGCGCTGACCGCCGCCTCCTCCGCCTGTCCCTCGAGCGCCGACGAGACTCCGGGGTACCGCGCCTCGAGCTCCGGCAGGAACCGCGTCCGGGTGTCGCCGACAATCTCGTCGGCGTTCGCCACGTCGGTGTCCACGTCGCCCCGGATCGTGACCGCGCGCCGACCGTCGACGCGATGGACGCGGGCGTAGCCGCGCGTCGACTCGATCGTCGCCACCGCGTCGAGGGGTACCTGGTCCCCCGCCGGGAGGGTGATGGTGAACTGGGAGAGGTCCGCGAAGCTGTCGCGATCTCCCCGGGACAGCCGGATGTTGATCTCGTAGTCTTCCGGTCCAAGCTGGACCTCGGCCGCGTTCCGGCCGTGGAAGGCGGCGCGGAGCTGCCCCGCCACCGCGGCGGCATTGAGCCCGAGGGCGAGCGACCCCTCGCGAAGGCGCAGCCGCGCCTCGGGCTTGCCGGGACGAAGGTCGTCCGTGAGGTCCCGCACCCCGCGATAGCCGCCGAGCCACGCGAGCAGCTCGGTCGAGGCGGCCTTGAGCTCCCCGAGGTCCTCGCCCAGCAGCCGGATGTCGATGGGCCGGCCGCCGGGTCCGAGCTGGGGCTCGGTGAACTTGAGGGAGATGACGTCGGAGACCTCTCCCACCATCTCCCGCCACCGATCGACGACGTCGTCGAGCCTCGCGTTGCGGGTCTCGGAGGGGAGCAGATCGACGGTCACCGTCGCGATGTGGGCCCCCGATTCGTGGGCGTCCTCGTTGCGGTTGTACTGGACCCCGACGTTGCGCACGAGGTTGCGTCCGTCCGGCTGCCGGGGGGCGTATTCCTCGCCCACCCGGCGCACGGCGCGCACGATCTGGTCCACGATCGTTTCGGTCCGGGCGAGCGGCGTGCCCTGGGGAAGGAGCAGCCGCGCCTCGAGGACGTTGCCCTCGATGTCGGGGAACGCCCGGAACTTGATCTTGCCGCCCGCCACCATGGCGAGCGACGCGACGAGAAGGCCCACGATGAGGCCCACCGTGAGATAGCGCCAGGAAACGGCCGCATCCACCAGGCGCCCCACGAACCCTTCGGTGAAGCGGGCAAGACCCGCGTCGAAGCGGGCGCGGAACCCTCCGCTTCCGGCCCGGTCCGCGGCACGCAGGGTTCCCATCAGGTGGTGCGGAAGGATGAGGAACGCCTCGACCAGGCTGAACGAGAGGGTGAGGATCAGGATGATCGGCATGAACTTGAGGACCGATCCGATGTCCCCCCGGAGGAAGGCGAGCGCGCCGAAGACGGCGATGGTGGTGAAGAACGAGGAGAGCACGCCCGGGGCCACCTCCTTCGTTCCCGTGACCGCGGCCTCGAGCGGAGAGAGACCCGCCCGGCGGTGGCGGGCGATGTTCTCCGCGATGACGATCGCGTCGTCCATCAGCAGGCCGACCGCGATGAGAAGCGCCACCATGGTGATCATGTCGAACGAGTAGCCGAACGCCGCCATGCCGGCGAAGGTCCCCATGAAGGCGACGGGAAGCCCCGCGGATACCCAGAACGAGTAGCGGAGCCCGAAGAACAGCCACATCACCAGGAACACGAGGGCGAGCCCCTGGACGCCGTTGCGAAGCAGCATGGACAGACGGTCGCGGACGATGGACGCCACGTCGCGGGTGATCTCGAAGGCCATGCCGGGCGGCGCGCGCGCGCGTTCCGTTTCGACGTAGTCCCGCAGGGAGTCGATGACGTCGAGGATGTCGTCGCCCTTGCCCTTCTCCACGGCGAGGAAGGCGGCCCGCTGGCCGTTGAAGAAGGCCCGGTCCTCCTCGCGCTCGAAGCGATCGGTGATGGCGGCGATGTCGCCGAGCCGGACCGCGGCGCCGCTCCTTGAAGCCACCACCACCAGCCCGTCGAAGTCCCGGGGGCGCCGCCGCTCGTCGTCGAAGCGGATGAGCACGGTGGACTCCCGGGTCTCGACGGTGCCGACCGGCAGCTTCAGGCTCTGCGCGGCCACCGCATCGGCGAGGTCCCGCAGACTCAGGCCGAACTGGCGCATGGTCGAAGCCGGCACCTCGATTCCGACCTGACGTTGCGAGAAGCCGCGGATGGTCACCTGGGCCACCCCGCGCATTCCCAGCAGATCGTCCTTCATGCGCTCGGCATAGGCCTTCAGGCCCTCGGGCCGAAGCGGACCCGCGACCGCGATGAACGCGACGAAGTCCGAGCGACCGAGCTGGCGCACCACCGGCTCCTCGGCCGCGTCGGGCAGTTCGGTGATGGCGTCCACCTTCGACTTCACGTCGTCGAGGAAGCGGTCGAGGTTGCGTCCTTCGCGCATGACGAGGGTGGCGATCGCGACCCCTTCCCGGGCCTCGCAACGGGTCTCGTCCCGGTTGTCGATGCCGTCCGCGGCATCCTCGATCCGCTGGCAGATGGCCTCTTCGACATCCACCGCGGTCGCCCCCGGGAAGGGGACCCGCACCTCGACGGACCGGGCCGGAACGTCGGGGAACGTCTCGCGCTTGACGGTCGGCGCGAACGAGAGCCCGACCACGAGGAAGGCCACCATCAGCAGGTTGGCGGCCGTGGGATGGCCGGCGAAGAAACGGATCATGGCCGGCTCGTCTGACCGAAGTGGGGCCGTTTGCCGGAACGCCGAAGCGCGTTCATGGCCGGTTCACTGGACCGGGGTGGTCCCGACCGCCTCGGCGACGAGGGCGACGAGCGCTTCCTCGTCCTCCTCCGGTGCGAGCCGCATCCCGTCGACGGCGAACGGCAGGTCGGAGACGACGACCCGTTCGCCGGCCTCGATCCCGCTCGCCACGACAACGAAGTTGGTCTGCATGAATTCCGTCTCGACCTCGCGAATGCGCAGCCGCCCCTCGGAATCGACGACCCGGACCGCGCGGCCGTGCAGCGCGCTGCGAGGAACCACCACCGCGCCGTGTCGCGGCGGTCCGCGAATCTCGACCTCGACGTACATGTTCTTCACGAGCGGCGGCCGCCGGCCGGGGCCGGTCCGACGGTAGGGATCGTCGACCGCGACGATGACCCCGACCGTGCGGGTGCGCGGGTCCACCGTGTCGCTGATCCGCTGGAACCGCGCCGGCCACTGCGTTGCTCCGCGTCCGGTTCGAAGCCGGACCGTCGCCTCGAGATCCACCACCTCGCGAATGCGCGCCATCGCAAGCATCGGTTCCTGCAGGGGAAGGTTCAGCTCGGCGGGAACGAGGGTCAGCAGGGTCCCGATCGGTACCTGGGCGTTGACCTCCGCCACGTCGAGGCTGTCCGCGACGACCAGGACCTTGCCCCGGGCGGCGAACTGGGCCTGCTCGACGTTGACCTCCGCGATGCGGCAGTCGAAGGGGGCGACGATCGTGGTCCGTTCGAGGTCGCGCCGCGCCGTCTCGAGCTGGGCGCCGAGCTGATCGCGGGTCGCCTCGAGCACCGAGCGCTCCGCGGGCAGCAGGTTCATCGCGTTGCGAAGGTTCTGAAGCGCCTGCTCGCCGGCGAGCACCGCCCGTTCCTCCTGGTCCACCGTGGCCTGGGAGACCGTCCCCTGGCGGACGAGGCTCTGCTTGCGCTCGAGCTCCTTGCGGGCCAGATCGATGCTTCGATCCTCGATGGCGAGCGAGCGCCTCGTGTTCGCCTCGCGCACGTCCAGCACCGCGAGCTGGGCCTCCGTGGACCGGATGCTCGCCTCGATCTGCGCGATGGCGAGGCGGTAGTCGGTGGGGTCGATGCGAAGGAGCTCCGTGCCCGCGCGCAGGAGGGCCCCCTTCGCGAGCTCCGGGTGGCGGTAGATGACGGTGCCGCTCACCTCGCCGACCGCTTCCCAGACCCGCCCGGGCTGCGCGCTGCCGTAGCCGAGGGCCCGCGGCACCACGTCCACGGACGGCACGGTCACCACCCGCACCGGGGTCGTCCGCTCCTCGGGGGGCAGGCGCCGGGGGCCTTCCCGGGTCTGCACCGCGTACCCGACCACCGCCGCCGCGACGGCGACGGGCACGACGAAGAGCATTGCTCGGGCGAGCCGGCGAAGGAGCTTTCGCATCGTGATCCGTCCAATCCCGGGCGCCGTCGCGCCGGCGGCACTTCGAAGACACCGGCACCCCGCGCCGCATCCGGTCCGGCGCCGAGTTCCAGCCTCGCACCGTTGCGGGAGACGATCAACCGACTTTACTCCACTTTACGTTCGCGAACCCCGGGCTCCTTGAGGAGCCCCGATCTTCACGGATGGGTCAAGTTTGCAAATCGGTTGCAGGAACGGAACGTACGAGGCGGCCACCGCTACGGAACGGCCGGGCCCCGAACCAGGATGGGTGGCCTCGAACAGGTCTCGTCGGCCCGAGACGCAACCTCGCCAGACATCGCGTCCATGCACCGTTCGCGGTACGGATCGACGACCAGCCGCATCGGTCGTCCCGCCGGCATGCCCTGGCGCCCGAATTCGCATTCCTGACGGCCTCGGCGCGCGCCCCTCCCGGAGAAATGTCGACGCCGCTTGATGATGGCGCGCCCGAATGACGCTAAACTCGCCCGACTCGACCAGAAAACGCCCCGAACCTCCGGAGGATTGGAACCAATGAGGCATTCACGAATTTCGCAAGGGCTCGTCGCGGCCGCGGTCGCCGGCTTCGTGTCCGGGTCGGCGCTCGCCGACACCAGCACGTTCCGGGCGGTGGTCCACGCCGACCTCAAGAACATCGACCCGATCTGGACGACGGCCTACATCAGCCGGAACCACGGCTACATGATCTGGGACACCCTCTTCGCATCGGACGAGAAGTTCGAGATCCAGCCCCAGATGGCCGAGTCCGCCAGCGTGAGTGAGGACGGCCTGACCTACACCATCAAGCTCCGTCCGGGCCTCAAGTGGCACGATGGAAGCCCCGTCACCCCCGATGACTGCATCGCCTCCATCCAACGCTGGGGACAGCGCGACGGAATGGGTCAACAGATGATGGCCGTCGTCGAATCGATGGAGGCGGTCGACGACCTGACCTTCACCATCAAGCTCAAGGAGACCTGGGGTCTGGTGCTGGCCGCGCTCGGCAAGATGAGCTCCAACGTCCCGTTCATGATGCCGAAGCACCTCGCCGAGACCGATCCCTTCGAGCAGGTCCCGGACAGCATCGGCTCCGGCCCCTACGTCTTCGTCAAGGACGAATGGGTCCCGGGCAGCAAGGTCGTCTACGTCAAGAACCAGGCCTACGTGCCGCGCGACGAGCCGCCCAGCGCAGCGGCGGGCGGCAAGCACGTCTACGTCGACCGGTTCGAATGGCACTACATTCCCGACCACCAGAGCGCGATGAACGCGATCGTCAATGGCGAGGTGGATTACTGGGAAGCGGTGCCGGCCGACCTCGCTCCCGTGGTGGATGCGGCCGACGGCGTGAAGATCCTGCAGGCCGACCCCTACGGAAGCCAGGGCTGGATGCGCATCAACCACCTGCATCCCCCATTCGACAACAAGACCGCCCGGCAGGCCATACAGCTCGTCGTCGATCAGGAGACCTACCTTCAGGCGATCGTCGGCACTCCGGATCTCTACAAGGTGTGCCCCGCGTTGTTCATGTGCGACACCCCGTACGCATCGGATGCGGGCTCCGACCGGGTGATGATGCAGGACTTCGACAAGGCGAAGGCCATGCTGGCGGAGGCGGGCTACAACGGCGAGAAGATCATTCTCATGCACCCGACCGACATCGCCACCTTGAACGCGGCGACGCAGGTGACGGCCCAGTTGCTGCGCGAGGCCGGCATCAACCTCGAAGTGCAGGCGATGGACTGGTCGACCCTGACCTCGCGCCGCGCCGAGAAGAAGGCACCGGAGGAAGGCGGCTGGCACATCTTCCACACCTCGTGGATCGCGCCCGACCTCATCAATCCGGTCGCGAACATCGGCGTGTCCGGCGGGGGCGTCGACAAGGCGTGGTTCGGCTGGCCGACCGACCCCGAAATCGAGGCGCTCCGGCAGGCGTTCGCGCGCGAGAGCAACCCCGCGAAGCAGAAGCAGCTCGCCTCGCAGGTCCAGGAGCGGGCGATGGACTCGGTGACCTACATCCCGATCGGCCAATACCTCCAGTATCGGGCGATCCGGGACAACGTGTCCGGCTTCCTGTCCGCCCCGGTCCCGTACTTCTGGAACCTTTCCAAGAGCTGATCCGGACCTGATCCGACGGTGGAGGCACTCCCCTGGTCGGAGCCTCCACCGTCGGGCCGGACGACCCGAAGCCCGGGGAGCGCCTGCTCCCCGGGACACGCTCTGACCGGGGTCCGATCCGGAAGGGAGCAATGAACGATGAGCGCAACTTCAGCCGCCGCCCTCGAATTCCCGGCCGCCGCGAACCGGAGCGGACCCGCGGAGCACGTCACCATCAACCCGCTCGGCAACGCGCTGGGGGCGGAGGTTGGAGGGCTCGACCTCGCCCGTCCGCTGACCCCGGCGGAGCTCGATGCAGTGCGGGGAGCAATTCAGTCTCACCACCTTCTCTGCTTCCGCGACCAGCGCCTCGACAGTGACGAGCAGGTCGCGTTCTCGAAGCAGCTCGGCCCGCTCGAGGTCTTCCCCGAGAAGGACAAGACCAAGGGCGAGAGCACCGTGTACAACGTCGCGAACGTCTCACCGGAGGGCGAGCACCTGCCGGTCGACGACCACCGGGTGGTCTTCCAGAAGGTGAACGCGCGCTGGCACACCGACAGCTCGTACCGCTACATCCCCTCCTTCGTCTCGATCATGTACGCGATCCGGGTGCTCCCCGAAGAGGCGACGGGCGGCGAGACCGAGTACTCCAACATGCTCGACGCCTACGACGCGCTTGCGGACGAGATGAAGGCGCGGATCGAGCCGCTCCACATGGTCCACTACTTCGAATTCGGGCGGCGCCTGTTTCCCGAACTGCCGCCCGTCTCCCACCACGAGCGCGTCCACGTTCCCCCGACCTGCCACCCGCTCGTCCGCGTCCACCCGGACCGAGGCTACCGCCGCTCGCTCTTCTTCACGACGAACGCCGGCAACGAGGTGAGCGGGATGTCGATGGAGGACGGGGTGGCCCTGCACCGCCGGCTCGCGAGCCACGTCTCGCGGCCCGAGTTCTGCTACAAGCACCGGTGGCGGCCGAACGACCTCGTGCTCTGGAACAACCGGGTGCTCATGCACCGCGCGAAGGGCTACGACATGGCCCGGTACCCGCGCGTCTTCCGCCGCACCACGGTGGCAGGAACGGAAGCGGTCCTCGGCCCCTACTCGCAGGCCGTGCAGGGCAAGGTCCGCCCGCTCGACACGGTCTTCAAGAGCTGAAAAGGATTTCCGGCTTCCACCCTCCGTCGGCGCCCGCGGATCGGTCACGATTGGACCCGGCCGTTCGAGTTCCAATCGTGCGCTCCGGAGCGGGTTCGCGAGGTTTCCGTACCCCGAGTCCGGAAGATTCCGGGCGGCGACCTCGTCTTCGCGGACGCAGGCAGCCCGGGCACGACCCGCACCATGCGTCAACGCTTTCGTGATCGACGTGATGCACGAGCTTGCACCCGACACCTTCGAGCGCGACGGCTATGTGGTGGTTCGCGGTCTCGTCGATCGCCCGGGCGTCGACGGGATGCGCGAGGCCGTGCTGCGCGCCCTGGACCCGCTGCAGGGACCGGCGGAGTTCGAGGCCGACGTGGGGTATCCCGGCTCGCCCCCCAGCCGCGATGCGGTGGGGGGGAACACTCCGCGGCGGCTGCTGCACGCCTACTCGCGCGGATCGATCTTCCGCCGGTGGTCGACCGCGCCCGAGCTGGCATCGATCCTGCGCGGCGTGATGCGCGAGGATCGCATCGAAATGTCCCAGAGCCATCACAACTGCGTGATGACCAAGCAGCCCGGATTCAGCAGCTCGACGGCGTGGCATCAGGACATCCGGTACTGGTCGTTCGATACGCCCGATCTCGTCTCTGTGTGGCTCGCCCTCGGTTCCGAGCGCGAGGAGAACGGCGCGCTGCGGGTGATTCCGGGCAGCCACCGGCTGGAGCTCGACCGGGGCCATTTCGATCGCCATCTGTTCCTGCGTCCGGAGCTCGAGAAAAACCGCGAGCTCATCTCGACGGCGACCCTCGTGGAGCTGGAAGCGGGCGATGCTCTGCTGTTCCACTGCCGGCTCTTCCACGCGGCCGGCATGAACTCTTCGGGAGAGGTCAAGCTCTCCGCCGTGTTCACCTACCACGCCGATGGAAACCGGCCGATCCCGGGCACGCGTTCCGATCGGTATCCGTCGGTTCCTATCTGATCCGAATCTGATCCGAGAGTGTCCGGTGCCGAGACGGGCTAGAACCGGGCCCTGACGAACACGGAGATCGCGTGAACCGGGTCGTGCCCGGAGCGCTCCCGCCGTTGGAGCTCCAAGCGAACGCTTGCCGTTCCGGTCGATCCCAGACGGCCACCCAACCGAAGGAGCCGCTCGTTGGCGCCGTACAGGCTCATTGCCCCGAACGGCGTCAGCACCCCGCTGCTTCCGGGCATCGCAAAGCCGTAGGCAAGCTCCGCGTCGAGGCGCTCCGCGAGAGCATTGCGCCGGAACGGCTCGGTCGTGCCGAAGTCCCACGGACGCGACGCTTCCTGTGCGGACCTTCCCCAGCTCCGCGCCAGAGTGACCGACGGGCCACGGCCGAAAGCCCCCGGGTCAAGGCGCACCTGTCCGCCGATGCCCCATTCCCGCAGCGACCCGTCTTCGTGGAAGGCGAGCATGCGGCTGTGGCTTTCCGCGCTCCATCCCGTATCCGGATTGCGGAAACGCATGCCGGACCCCAACTCCAGGCCGGCCCCGGTCTCTCCGTCGCCGCCGTCCAGGCGCAGGCCAAGCTCCCCCCAGGACGTCAGCTTGCCTCCGGAGGAAAGCAGGTGGTCGTAGCTGGCTTCGGCACTCGTCCTCAGACGGTGCATGTTCAGCGCCTGCGCACCCAGGTCCGTTCCGGCGCCCGCAACGTCCAGGCGCGCGACGACGAATTCTCCCTTGAGCGCCACCGTCGTGTCTTTCCACCCGGGCAGCCGGCCGACCACCCCGGCCGCCCCCAGATCCAGCGTCGCCTCGCTCGACCTGCGCTCCCCGGCGATATCCTCCGAGATGCCGAAGTCTCCCCACGCGCGGCCCGCGGTACCCCACACGTCCACGTTGCGCGTCAACGACCACGCGAAATAGGGGTGAATGCCGGTCAGGGCCAGGTCGAGCTCACCGCCGGTGTCTCCGCCCGTCCCGTCCGTCAGGTAGTCGACCAGGGTCCGCGACCGGGAGATGGATACGCCGGCGAGGGCGGTGGGGCCCAGTTCCGCGTCAACCCCGAACTCGACGTTCAGCGCCTCGCCGTCCCAGGTTGTCACGCCGGAATGACCGTCCCCGTTCAGGCTGACGTAGTCACCGCAGCCCCACAACGACGGACGGTCCGTGCCGCCGGCCTGTTCCCTCGACGACAAGAGAAAGGACCAGTCGCGGAGCACCTGCTCCCGGACCGGCCCATCGAGGTCCTTGGCATCCCATGCCGAACCGTTGAATCCGAGAGAGGGGGCTGGCAGACCCGATGACAGGTCGGCGACCGGGTTGAGGTTCGAGAACATCCGATCGACGCGGCACCTGAAGGAGCTGAATGCGAGGGCCCGTCCCGCCACGGGAAGCAGCGTGCGGGTGACGAGATCGGCGCGCCGCTCGAGGTCGTCGGAGATCGTACCGACCCCCAGACCGTCCGCGATCGTCGCCCCGACCGCGCCACGCAACCGCACCGTGAACTCTTCTGCGGGCTCAATCATCGCGTCCCGCGTCGTCGCCACCCGGATGGTCCGGGTCCGCTTCCCCGGGGCGAAGCGAAGCGTGCCCGACACCCCGCGGTAGTCCTCGCCCGCCCGCGCCGTACCGTCTTGCGTCGTGTACGAGACCGTCGCTGCCCGAGCGCTCGACGGAGACAACGTCACCACGAACTCCGCCGTCTCTCCCTCCACAACGGACGCGTCCGAAATGCTCAATGCGGGCAGTCGGCCCCCTTCGCCACCATCTCCCCCGCCGGTGCCCGTGCCACCGGTGCCTGTACCGCTGGTGCCCGTGCCACCCGTGCCCGTGCCGCCCGTGTCCGTGCCACCCGTGTCCGTGCCGCCCGTGTCCGTGCCGCCCGTGCCCGTGCCACCCGTGCCCGTGCCGCCCGTGTCCGTGCCACCCGTGTCCGTGCCGCCCGTGCCCGTGCCGCCCGTGCCCGTGCCGCCCGTGCCCGTGCCGCTGCCGTCGCCGTTCCCGCCGCCCGTATTCGTGCCGCCCGTGTTCGTGCCGCCCGTGTTCGTGCCGCCCGTGCTCGTGCCGCTCGTGCTCGTGCCGCCCGTGTTCGTGCCGCCCGTGCTCGTGCCGCTCGTGCTCGTGCCGCCCGTATTCGTGCCGCCCGTATTCGTGCCGCCCGTGTTCGTGCCGCCCGTGTTCGTGCCGCCCGTGTTCGTGCCGCCCGTGCTCGTGCCGCCCGTGTTCGTGCCGCCCGTGTTCGTGCCGCCCGTGCCGGTGCCAGCGATACCGGTACCGCCGACGCTCGTGCCGACTACGTTCACCGACGCTACATCGTGAACCGGACAATCGGCGTTGTGGTCCCACACCTCGTGGGTGAACTTGACCTGCGTACTCGGGTCGAAATCCGCGTCGGCCCTGACGGTAATCGTCCGACAGCTCGGACCAGTCTCCGGATCGTTGGGGTCCGACCAATCGTCCCTGTCGAAATCCCAACCGACCGAAGGAATCCAGCTCAGTCCCTTGTACACACCATCGTTACGCACGGCACCATCGACATGCTGCATCACCCACCAACCGTCGCCAGTGGGCACCTCGGTCAGACGCAGGCAATAGGCGGCACTCCCCCCCGGTTTGAGGTTCAGGCGAAGTGGCCCAGTACTCCAATTCCCGCCCGGCGTCCGCGTCTCCACCGTCCCACCCCAAGGCTGCTGGGCGAGAACACGGGGGTAGATGACGCCATACGCGAACGCGGCGATCGCGATCGCAAGAACCAGAAGGGTTCGGCAACGGAATCCGAAGAACGGATACCGGTTCCGGAATGATCCGGACATCGCGCTTCCTCAGCCGAACACGGGTATCAGAACCTCCAGAAACGGGCTGGCTGCGCGGGGGGTTATGTTTCTTATCCGGTTCCCGGCATTTCGGGCAGCTACGCTAACACACCCACGAGAAACCTGCGAAATGGATTGCACCTTTTCGGCAAGAATTTCTCACGTAATATTTGCCTTGCAATCGATATAAGAGAACAGACAAACTCTTTGCTTCGTACCTGCATATTTTCCGGTACAGTGAGCACTCTACCCGACCATGCCAAGTGCATCCGAGACGCAATGCATGGCCGGATTCGACGACTGAAGCGACCTGGCCAGGTGGAGCGGAATCGCGGAGGTTGTCCGGCGCTCACCGGCAGACACGCCGTTGCCCCGGCCCGGGAACCCGCGTCGGTCGGCGACCGGAGCCGAAGGACGCGCATGCGCGCGCACGAACGCGTCACCGGTTCCGCATCGCCCCCATGCGGGATCGTGACCGCTTGCCCGAGAATTCCCGAAACCTCACTCGTCCGGGGTCTCGGCGATGATGCCGTAGTGCTGCGGCTGCCGGTGGAGGGCGAGGTTGAAGATGTTCTCCTGAATCTCGCCGCACCGGTCGAGATCGCAGTCAGCGACGATCACCTCGTCTTCGAGGGTCGTGCACATCGCGACGATCTCGCCGGTCGGGGCGATGATGCAGCTCTGGCCGATGAGATCGCAGCCTTCCTCGCGCCCCGCCTTCGCGACCCCCACCACCCAGGTCCCGTTCTGGTAGGCGCCGGCCTGCATGGAGAGATGGTTGTGGAAGTTCTGGAGGTGGTCGAGCTGGGGAGCGCGCGGGTAGTGGGTCGGGGTGTTGTAGCCGAGGAGCACGATCTCCACGCCCTGGAGCCCCATCACCCGGTACGTCTCCGGCCAGCGCCGGTCGTTGCAGATGCACATGCCGACCCGACCTTCGAACGCGTCGAACACCGGGAACCCGAGGTCCCCCGGCTCGAAGTACGCCTTCTCGAGGTGCTGGAACGGCCAGTCCGGCTCATGGTTGTCATGTCCCGGCAGGTGGACCTTGCGGTACTTGCCGGCTACCCGGCCTTCGCGGTCGACGAGGATTGCGGTGTTGAACCGCCGCTTCCGGTTTCCCTCCCGGACGATCTCGGCGTATCCGAGGCAAAAGCCCACCCCGAGCTCGCGCCCGAGCGCGAAGAGCGGCGCGACCGCCCGGCTCGGCATTCCGGCTTCGTAGAAGGAGTCGAGCTCCGCCTCGTCCTCCATCCACCAGCGGGGGAAGAAGGTGGTGAGGGCGAGCTCCGGGAAGACGACGAGCCGGGCGCCGCGCGCGTGCGCCGCGCGCATCATCTCCATCATGCGCGCGACGGCGGACTCGCGCGGCTCGTCGCGGGCGATGGGCCCCATCTGGGCCGCGGCAACGCATATGGCTCTGCTCATGGAACTCCCCTCGGCAATCCCCGCCCGCGAAGAGGCGAACGGGCCGTGCCACGGCTCGGCACGGAGGTCAGTGCAGGTGGCAGGCCACGTCGTGGCCGGCGGCGACCGTCTTCATGGGCGGAACCTCCGTCGAGCACCGCGGCTCCGCCACCGGACACCGGGTGTGGAACGGGCATCCGCCCGGCGGGTTGATGGGGCTCGGAATATCGCCCTTCAGGATGATGCGCCGGCGCCTCGCCCGGGGGTCGGGCACCGGGGCGGCCGAGAGCAGCGCCTGGGTGTACGGGTGCAGCGGCTCCTCGAAGAGCTTGCGCCGATCCGTCAGCTCCACGATCTTGCCGAGGTACATCACCGCCACCCGATGGCTGATGTGCTCGACGACCGCGAGGTCGTGACTGATGAAGAGGAACGCGAGGTTCGCGTCCTGCTGGAGGTCCATCAGGAGGTTCAGGACCTGCGCCTGCACCGACACGTCGAGGGCGGACACCGGCTCGTCGGCCACGATGAGAGCGGGCGCTAGCGCGAGCGCACGCGCCACCCCGAGGCGCTGGCGCTGTCCGCCGGAGAACTCGTGCGGGTACTTCACCATCGACTCGCTCGTCAGGCCCACCCGCTCGAACAGGGCGACGACCCGGTCGCGGATCTCTTCCCGCGGCACTCCACCATAGTTGCGAAGCGGCTCGGCGACGATGGTCGCCGCCGAGAGCCTCGGGTTGAGCGACGCGTAGGGATCCTGGAACACCATCTGCATCTGGCGGCGCAGCGCTCGCAGCCGATGCAGGGACGCGCGGGTCACGTCCTCGCCGTTCAACACCACCTGCCCCGCCGTCGGATCGATGAGACGCAGGATCGACTTGCCGGCGGTGGACTTCCCCGACCCGCTCTCGCCCACGAGCCCGAGGGTCTCCCCCGCCCGGATGTCGAAGGAGATGCCGTCGACCGCGTACACCGAACCCACCCGGCGGCGCAGGAGCCCTCCGTGGACCGGGAAGTGCTTCTTGAGGTCCCGGACCTCGAGCACGGTCCGCGCATCTTCCCCGCCCCCGTTCGCCGCGGCTCCACCGTCGTTCACCGCTCCGCCCTCCCCGGGTCCGAACGCTCCGCCACCGGCGGCGGCGCCAGCGCCGATACCGTCTCGATTCGGATCGGCACTCATGCCAGCCCCCTCGCGACGACCTTCTCCCACTCCCAGCACGCGGCGAGCCGCCCCGGACGCATCTCCCGAAGCGGCGGCGCCTCGCTCCCGCACCGCTCGACCGCGAACGGGCAGCGGGGGGCGAAAGCGCAGCCCGCGATCTCCTCCCGGAGCGACGGCACCACTCCCGGTATCTCGTTCAGCCGGGTCCCCGCCCCCTCGAGGGTCGAGAGCTTCGGAATCGAGCCCATGAGTCCGAGGGTGTAGGGATGGAAGGGCTGATCGAAGAGATCGTCCGCGCTCGCCTCCTCCACCTTGCGCCCGGCGTACATGACAACCACCCGCTGCGCGGTCTCCGCCACCACCCCGAGATCGTGGGTGATGAAGACGATGGCCGCCCCGATCTTCTCCTTGAGCTGGAGCATGAGATCCAGAATCTGGGCCTGGATGGTCACGTCGAGGGCGGTGGTGGGCTCGTCCGCGATGAGGATCGACGGGTCGCACGCAAGGGCCATCGCGATCATCACCCGCTGGCGCATTCCTCCCGACATCTGGTGGGGGTATTCGTCCGCCCGGCGGCGCGGCTCCGGAATCTGGACGAGATCGATCATCTCGACCGCCTCCTCCTTCGCCGCCCGCTGGGAGAGATTCCGGTGCAGCTCGAGCGACTCGGCAATCTGGCGCCCGACCGTCATCACCGGGTTGAGCGAGGTCATCGGCTCCTGGAACACCATCGAGATCCGGTCGCCGCGAATCTCGCGCATCCGCTCCTCGCTCACCTCGAGCAGGTTCTCCCCCTCGAAACGGATGGTGCCCGATTCGATCTTCGCGGGCGGCATCGGCAACAGCCGCAGGATCGACATCGCGGTGACGCTCTTGCCGCACCCGGACTCTCCCACGATGGAGAGCGTCTCCCCCGGGTCGACGTGAATGGACAGCCGCTCCACGGCGCGCACCACCCCGTCACGGGTGAAGAAGCGCACGGAGAGATCGTCGATCTCGAGCAGCGGAGGGGCGTTGGTCTTGGTCATGAAGCTACATCCGTCGAGCGATGCGCGGGTCGAGCGAGTCGCGGAGCCCGTCGCCCAGTATGTTGACGGCGAGAACCGCGATCGCGAGGAACACGCCAGGGAAAAATATCATCCAGGGAGCGACCTGCACATACACCCGCCCCTCCGCCATGATGTTCCCCCAGCTCGGGATCTCGGGCGGGGTCCCCGCTCCGAGGAACGACAGGATCGCCTCGATGACGATCGCGGACGCGCAGACGTAGGTCGCCTGCACGATGAGGGGCGCCACCGTGTTGGGGAGGATGTGCATCCAGAGGATCTTGGGCAGCCGGGTCCCCCCGGCGACGGCCGCCTCGACGTAGGGCTGCTCGCGGATGGTGAGGACGACGGAGCGCACGAGGCGGACCACCCGCGGAATCTCGGGGACCGTGATCGCGATGATGACGTTGCCGACGCCGGCCCCGGTAAGCGAGATGAGCGCGATCGCGAGGAGCACGCCGGGGATCGCCATCACCCCGTCCATCACCCGCATCACGACCGTGTCCACCCAGCGGACGTAGCCCGCGAGGAGCCCGATCACGAGTCCTGCCGCGACACTGATCGCGGCCACCGCGAGCCCGACGGTCAAGGAGATGCGCGTTCCGAAGATGGTGCGGGCATAGATGTCGCGACCGAGGAAGTCCGCGCCGAACCAGAAGTCGCCGCTCGGCGGCTTCAGGCGGTTGATGGGGTTGAGGCGCACCGGGTCGGGGGCGATGAGGGGCGCGATGATCGCGACGAAGGCGAGGAGAACGAGAATGATCGCTCCCGCCACCGCCGTCGGATAACGCCGTCCGTAGTCGCGGACCCACGCGACGAGCGCGCTCCGCCGACCGGCCGGGAAGCGATCCGCTCGTTCCAGGGAGGCCGCCATCTCAGTAACGGATCCTCGGATCGAGCACCGTGTACGAGAGATCGATGACGAGATTCACGATGACGTAGGCGGCGGAGAAAACGAGGATCACGCCCTGGATGACCGGATAGTCGCGGCGCAGCACCGCGTCGATGGTGAGGCGCCCGAGGCCGGGGATGTTGAACACGCTCTCGGTGACCACCCCCCCGCCGATGAGAAGCGCGATCCCGATGCCGATGATCGTCACGATGGGAACCGAGGCGTTCCGGAGCGCGTGCCGGATGAGGACCGCGCGGTTGTCGACCCCCTTCGCCCGCGCGGTGCGGATGTAGTCCTCCTGGAGGGTCTCAAGCATGCTCGCCCGGGTGATCCGGGCCATCAGGGCGACGTAGATGACCCCGAGGGCTACCGTCGGCAGCGCGATCGAGTGCAGGAACGGGCCGAACCCGTCGAATATCGACTTGTAGCCCTGGACCGGGAACCATCCGAGCTGGAGCGAGAACACCCACATGAGTGCGTAGGCGATCACGAACACCGGCACCGAGAAGCCGAGCACCGCGAAGATCATGATGATCCGGTCCGTCCAGGTGCCCGCCTTCCACGCCGCGAGGACGCCCATCGGGATGGCGATGACGACGGAGAAGACGAGGGTCGCCGCGGCGAGGGCGAAGGTCGGCTCGAGGCGTTGCCCGATGAGGTGCGCGACCGGGAGGTCGGAGAAGATCGAGACGCCGAGGTCTCCGGCGAGGATCGAGCCGACCCAGGTGAAGAACTGCACGTGGAGGGGACGGTCCAGGCCGAGCTGGGCGCGGATGCGGGCGATGTCCTCCGGGCGCGCATAGTCGCCCGCGATGACCGCGGCGGGGTCGCCCGGGGTCAGATGCAGCAGCATGAACACCGCGATCCCCACCACTCCCATCACCGGGATCGTGGCGAGGATCCGATGGACGATGTACGCGTACACGCGAAGAACCTCGCGAAATGCGGAAATCCCGGTTCGGGGACGGCGCGACGCCGCCCCGAACCGGTACAGGTTGAGGCTCAGGCGCGGCCGGTCAGTTCTTCTCGATGTTCCAGAAGAACGGCACCGGCGACACCAGCACCCCGGAAAGCTCCTTGCGCCATGCGACGGGCTGGAACCACTGCCCGTAGTTGACGTAGGGCACCACCTCGTCGAAGAGCCGTCCCTGGAGCTCGTCGATGATCGCCTTCTGCTTGGCCGGATCCGCCTCGCGGGCGTACATGTCGCGAAGCTCCTCGGTCTTCGCATCCGTCGGCCAGCCGAACCAGGCCGACTCCGTGCCGCCCCCCGAGATGCCGATGTTCGCGATCGGCGAGGTCACGTCCGCACCCGTCGAATAGGTGTGGAAGATGTTCCAGCCCCCGTCCGCGGGCGCCTTCTGCTCCGCCCGGCGGGAGGTGAGGGTGGACCAGTCCATCGCCTGCACCTCGACGTCCATTCCGATGTCGCGCAGGACCTGGGCGGTCACGAGCGAGGCATTGTTGAGCACCGGGATGTCGGTCGGCTGCATGAGGATGATCTTCTCCCCGTTGTAGCCCGCCTCCTTGAGGAGCGCCCGCGCCTTGTCGTGGTCGACGCTCGCGAGGGCCTCGACCCCGACCGAGCTCTCGTTCGGCGTTCCGCAGATGAAGTACGCGGGGCAGACCCGGTAGAGCTTCGGATCGCCGACGATGGCCCGGAGGTAATCCTCCTGGTTCACCGCGTAAAGGAGCGCCTTGCGCGCGCTCGGATGGTTGAATGGAAAGTGGAGGTGGTTCGGGCGGAGCCAGCCCTGGGTGCCGAGGGGGTCGATGACCGCGAGCTCGATGTCTTCCTGGTTCTCGAGCAGCGGCACCATGTCCACCGCCGGGGTCTCCCAGAGGTCGACCTCGCCGTTGACGAGCGCGTTCATGGTGGTGGCCGGATCGGGAATGTAGACCCACTCCACCCGGTCCACCTTGACCACCTTGCCGCCCGCCGCCGCGCTCGCCGGCTCGGACCGCGGGACGTAGTCCTCGTTCTTGACGTAGACGATCTTCGATCCGGGGACCCACTCGTCCTTCACGAACTTGAACGGGCCGGAGCCGACGACCGCCGGGACCTGCTCGAACGCGTCGACCTCGGCGTGCTCCTGCTTCATCATGAACGGGGTGTTGGAGCTGATCTTGCCGAGCGAAGCGAGCACGAGGCCGTAGGGCTCGTTCAGGGTGAGGGTGAACGTCTTGTCGTCCACCGCCACCAGCTCCTTGGTGAACTGGATGAGCTTCTGGCCCATTCCGTCGCGCTTGCCCCAGCGCTGGATGGACGCGACGCAGTCCGCCGCGGTCACCGGGTCGCCGTCGTGCCACATGAGGCCGTCGCGCAGGGTGAACGTATAGACGATGCCGTCGTCGCTCACCGACCAGTCGCCGACCATCTGCGGCTGGACGTTCAGGTTCTCGTCCACCGCAAACAGCGTGTCGTACACCATGTACCCGTGGTTGCGGGTGATGTAGGCGGTGGTCCAGATGGGATCGAGGTTCTTGAGATCCGCGTGCGGAACGATCCGCAGCACCTTCTCCGCCTGGGCCGCGCCCGGGGCGAGCCCCAGAGCGGTCGTGACGCCGAAGGCGAGCGCGACGGCCGCAGATTGCAGTCTGCGCATGGTCATGGAGATGACTCCCGAGTCAAAAAAAGGGCCGGTGAGGGTAGCACACGGGGTGCAGGCGCCGGACCGTGCCCGAAGCGCGGGGAGAACCCGAATGCGGAGAACCGGGAAGCGCCTCGAGGAGGGATGTCGCCGCCCGCGAACACCCGCCCGGACTAGCGCATGCGGCGGGCGATCCGGGGGTCGAGGGTGTCGCGCAGGCCGTCCCCGAGCAGGTTGACCATGAGCACCATGAGCGCGAGGCAGACCCCCGGGTAGAACAGCATCCAGGACTTGATCTGGAAGTACACCCGGCCCTCGGCCATCATGTTGCCCCAGCTCGGGATCTCGGGCGGGGTGCCCGCGCCGAGGAAGCTGAGCAGCGCCTCCACGATCACGGCCGCCGCGCAGACGTAGGTCGCCTGCACCATGAGCGGCGCGAACGTGTTCGGAAGGATGTGCCGGAACAGGATCTTCGGAAGCCGCGTCCCCGACGAGACCGCCGCCTCGACGTACGGCATCTCCCGGATCGTGAGCACCACCGCCCGCACGAGCCGCACGACCCGCGGGATCTCGGGAATCGAGATCGCGATGATGACGTTCTGGACGCTCGAGCCGAACAGGGCCATGAGCGCGATCGCGAGGAGGATGCTCGGGATCGCCATCAGCCCGTCCATGACCCGCATGACGATCGCGTCGAACAGCCGGACGTAGCCCGCGAGGAGGCCGATGAGGAGCCCGAAGGCAGTGCTGAGGGCCGCCACCGCAAGCCCCACGGTGAGGGAGATCCGCGCCCCGTAGACGGTGCGGGCATACACGTCGCGCCCGAGATGGTCGGTTCCGAACCAGCCCATGCACGAAGTCGTGAACTCGAACCCGACCGCCTCCATCATGCACGGAGGCTTGAGGCGAACGGCCGGATTCAGCGCCATCGGGTCCGGTGCGAGATGGGTCGCGAACGTGGCCATGAGGGCCATCGCGAGGAGGACGGACGCGCTCACGACAACCGTCGGGTTGCGCCGGGCGAACTCCGCCGCCTGGGCGGTTCGGCGCTGGAGCGTTCCCTCCGAAAAGACGTCGCCCGCGACTGCAACCATGACTCAGGACTCCAGGCGTTGGCCGGCCGGCGCACCCGGACGGGCTCTCGATTCGTGACGGGAGGGAGCGGCCCGGGGCATCAGTAGCGAATCCGCGGATCGAACAGGGTGTAGGTGAGGTCCGCGATCAGGTTGATGAAGACGTACACCCCGGAGAAGACCAGGATGATCGCCTGGATCACCGGATAGTCCCGGTGCAGGATCGCATCCACGGTGAGCCGCCCGAGGCCGGGAATGTTGAAGACGCTCTCGGTCACCACCACCCCGCCGATGAGAAGCGCGATCCCGATGCCGATGATCGTCACGATGGGGACCGCCGCGTTCTTGAGCGCGTGGCGCATGAGCACGACCGGGGAGCTGAGCCCCTTCGCCTGCGCGGTCCGGATGTAGTCCTCGGTCAGCACCTCGAGCACGCTCGCCCGCGAGATCCGGGCGATGAGCGCGGTGTACAGGGTGGCGAGGGCGAGGCTCGGCAGGACGATGCTCCGCAGGAACGGAAAGAACCCGTCCCCAATCGGCTTGTAGCCCTGGGCGGGGAACCAGCGAAGCTCTATCGCGAAGACGTACATCAGGATGTACCCGATCACGAAGATGGGGACCGAAAACCCGAGCACCGCGAACACCATCGTCGCCCGGTCCACCAGGGTCCCCGCGCGCCACGCGGCGAACACGCCAAGGGGCACCGCAATGACGATGCTGAGGATGGTGGTCAGGACGCAGAGAGCGAGGGTCGGCTCGAGTCGCTGGCCGATGAGCTTCGACACCGGCAGGTTGGAGAAGATGGAGACCCCGAGGTCACCCTGGGCGAGATGGCTCACCCAGCGGGCGAACTGGACGTGGACGGGCTGATCGAGGCCGAGCCGGGCCCGGATCTTCTCGATGTCCGCCGGGCTCGCATAGTCGCCGGCGATGATCGCGGCCGGATCGCCCGGGGTCAGGTGCAGGAGGAGAAAGACGAAGATCCCCACCACGGCCATGACCGGGATGGTGGCGACGATTCTCCTCATGACGTAGGCGTACATCCGCCTCCCCCTCGCAAGCCCCGGGAGTGTACGTCCGATCCGCGCTCTCCGGCAAAGTCGTCCGGCCGCGGGCAGCGCCGTCGACCGGTGCCGGGTTGGCCCTTCGAAGGAGGTGCGCGGCGGGCGAGGCGGATTCGCGAGCGTTGACCGGCATCGCGCCTCCCCTGCCGATGCCCGGTCGTGCAAGGGTCCGAATGCCCCTCCCTTCACCTCGACCGGACGGCTGCGGGCGCGAGCCGGACCGTCGTCCGAGGCCGGGCGGTCAGGAAGGGTCGAGGTCCGCGGCGAGGGAAACGCGCACCGTCTCGGGAGCGGGATCGGCGCGGTGCGTGTACTCGGGATGGTCGATGCCGATCGCGATCGTCTCCCCGCCCCGGGCCGCCGCCGCCAGCTCCGCCGGAAGCTCAAATCGCAGAAAGTGCACCGACGAGGTCTTCGCCTCGGTGGTCCGGTCGAGGTCCTCGTCCGCGACCGCCCATACCGGACCGGAGTCGCCCACCCTTGCCCAGACCCGGTCCTCGATGCCGACCAGGCGGCCGAGGGCGACGCGGCGTTCCTCTTCGTCGTCGAACTCGATCATGAACGTCGCCTTCCAGTTCGAGCCGTCCGGAACGAGCGGGTTGTAGGCATCGAGCTCGCCTTCGATCTCCTCGGCCTCGAAGATCCGCTCGGTGCGGAGGATCTCCTGCACCTGGTACTGCATGGTCAGCCGGTCCTCGAAGTGCAGGGTCGCGTTGGGTCCGATCGGCAGCCGGCGCGATCGCTTGTGGCGAATCACGCGCTCCCGGAACGCGGGACGTTCGACGGCGTAACGCTCGAGGCTGAGCAGGTCTTCTCGGGTCAGCTTGTCCATCGAATTCTCCGCCGGTTCAGATTCCGTAAGCCCGGCGCAGCAGGGTGAGCGGATGCTCGGCCGCGCGGCCCTCGCCGAGACCGTGGGCGATGTGGTTGCCGGCCATGGGGCAGTCGCTCCCGAAGTGGTCGGGCGCTTCCTCGCGAACGCGCCTGGCCACCGGACGAACGATCTTCATCGAGTGCCGGTAGCTCTCGCGCTTGACCGCGTAGGTCCCGTCGTGCCCGGAGCAGCGCTCGATCACGCTCACCCGGGTGTCCGGCACCAGCGCGAGCACATCACGGGTCTTGGAGCCGATGTTCTGCACCCGCTGGTGACAGGCGGCGTGATAGGACACGGTTCCCAGGGAATGGCGGAAATCGGTGCGCAGCAGCCCTTCCCGGTGGCGTTGGGCGAGATACTCGAAGGGATCGAAGATCGCCGCCCGGACCTTCGCCACCGCTTCGTCCTCGGGAAACATGAGCGGCAGCTCCTGCTTGAACATGAGGACGCAAGACGGCACCGGCGCCACGATGTCGAATCCCTCGTCGACGAGCTTCGCGAGCACCGGCACGTTCGCTTCCTTCGCCTTCTCGACCGACTCGAGGTCCCCGAGCTCGAGGCGCGGCATGCCGCAGCAGCGCTCGGACGGCGCGAGGCGCACCGCAATCGCGTTGTGCTCGAACACGGCCGCGAGGTCCTCCCCGATCCGGGGCTCGTTCCAGTTTCCATAGCAGGTGCCGAACAGGACCACCTGACCCCGGGTTCGCTCGCCCGCCGTCGGACGTGCCGCCGCACCCCGGGCGCCGGACGCGGCCCCGCGCTCGCCCGCCGGCCCCCCCGCGCGCGCGGTGGCCGGGCCGGGAGACGGGAGCTTCCGGAGGCGGCGGCGGATCGACTTCGAGTCGTAGGGCGGCAGGTTCGCCTCGCGGTGAATGCCCGCTCCCGCGTCCATGACCGCCCGTACCGGCTTCGAGCGGTTGGCCGCGTTCACGGCGTTCACCACCACCGGGAGGCTCGCGAAGCGTCCGACCACGTCCGTCTTCGTGATCAGTCGGTCCCGCACCCGGACCTTGCCGTGGCGATAGTTCACCGCCTTGGCGCGCAGCATCAGGTGCGGGAAGTCGACGTTCCACTCGTGCGGCGGAACGTACGGGCATTTCGTCATGTAGCACAGATCGCAGAGATAGCACTGCTCGACGACCTTGCCGTAGTCGGACCGGCTGACCCCGTCCACCTCCATGGTCTCGCTCTCGTCGACGAGGTCGAACAGGGTGGGGAAGGCGTTGCAAAGGCTCACGCAGCGCCGGCACCCGTGACAGATGTCGAACACCCGCTCGAGCTCGGCATCGAGCGCCTCCCGGTCGAAGAAGTCGGGGCTGCGCCAGTCGATGGGATGGCGGGTCGGGGCGTCGAGGCTGCCCTCGCGGATCGCCCCCCCTCCGAGAGACGCGGCGGCGGGGGTCGCCGCGGAAGGACGGGACGGGTCTCCCGATCCCCCGCGGCGCCCCGCCGGAACGCAGGCCGCAGCGGGCTCGGAGCCCGCCGCGCAGGAGCCGCCCGTTGCACCTTGCACCGCCATCTCGTCTCTTCCCGGTCGCGAGCGGCGGCGGGCGCCGCCGCTACCTTGTCGGCCTTCCTTCAGGCATCCAGCCCGTCGAGAGCCTTCTGGAAGCGGTTGGCATGGGACCGCTCCGCCTTGGCGAG
Organism: Immundisolibacterales bacterium; assembly: GCA_026712715.1. Taxonomy (GTDB): domain Bacteria; phylum Pseudomonadota; class Gammaproteobacteria; order HK1; family HK1; genus JAJDXW01. Next base: position 103,430 of record JAPOPW010000039.1, read on the forward strand.
GGTCTCGAACCAGTCCGCGATCTCCTCGTGCCCTTCGTCGCGCGCGGTCTTGGCCATGCCCGGGTACATGTCCGTGTACTCGTGGGTCTCGCCCGCGATCGCGGCCTTGAGGTTCTCGGAGGTGCCGCCGATCGGCAGCCCGGTCGCCGGGTCTCCGACCTCCTCCAGGTACTCGAGATGGCCGTGGGCGTGGCCGGTCTCGCCCTCTGCGGTGGAGCGGAACACGGCGGAGACGTCGTTGTATCCCTCGACATCCGCCTTGGCGGCGAAGTAGAGGTAACGCCGATTCGCCTGCGACTCGCCCGCGAAGGCGTCCTTGAGGTTCTGTTCGGTCCTGGTTCCCTTGAGGGCCATGGTGTATTCCTCCTCGGTGTGAGTGAAAGAAGGCCTTGCCAGCCGTGGATGGATGCGAAGCATACGGTCTGTATATTCATAGTCAAAATCGTTTGTTCATATCGAATTGATAGTTATTGACTATGGTAGAACGGGCCGTATCGCCGATCGGGAGCCCGCGGCGCGATTCGTTGCATTGCACTACGGTGCGGGCGCGCCGGGCGGCACGGGCCGTCCGACGCCGCGCGGCCGCCGCACACGGCGGCCGGGTCCGCCGTGCCCGCCAAGTCTCGCTCACGCACCGCGACCGAGCCTGCAACGATCACGACCATCGCCCCGGCGTGGCTGCGTTCACCGGCTTCGTCCGGACTTGCCGGCGGGCACTTCGCCGCCACCCGCCCCCGGCGCCTTGCGCACCGTGTTCGGGAGGTGGCCGAGCACCACCTCGCGAAGCGCGCCAAGAACGTGCGGGTTCGGGAAGGACCGCCGGTGGACGAGCCGCACCTGCCGGCTCGCCCCCGGGAGATCGAGGGGACGGGCCACCACCCCGAGATCGGTCATCCACGGCCCGCCGATCGCGAGGGCGGGAACGAGGGTGCAGCCGAAGCCCGCCCCGACGAGCTGAAGCAGCGTCTCGAGGCTCGACGCGCGGAAATCGGCGAGCTCGCCGTCCGCCTCCGGCCGTCCGCAGAGGTCCGCCACCTGATCGCTCAGGCAGTGGCCGTCGGCGAGCAGCAGCAGATCGAGGCCGCGCAGCGCCTCGACGCCGATCTCTTCCGTCTCGTTCAGGGGGTCGTCGAGGGTATGGGCGATCCAGAACGGCTCGTCGAAGAGCGGGGTCTCGGCGAGGGACGGGTCCCCGGGAGAGGTCGCGAGGAGGGCGGCGTCGATCTCGTGCGACCGGAGCCTGCCGAGCAGCGAATCGGTGACCTCCTCGGTGAGCACCAGCTTGAGGCCCGGATGCCGCTCGCGCAGCGGACGCAGCACGAGCGGCATCAGGTAAGGGCTCAGGGTCGGAATGACCCCGAGCCGCAGCGGCGCGGACAGGGGGTCGCGGCGAGCGTTGGCGATCGCCTCGATCCGCTCCACCTGGGCCATGACCCGCCGTGCACAATCGATGATGTCCTCTCCGGCCGGGGTAGCGCTGACCGAGCGGTTCGTGCGCTCGAAGATCGGCACCCCGAGGCGCTCCTCGAGCTTGCGGATCTGACCGCTCAGGGTGGGCTGACTGACGTGACATGCATCCGCGGCACGACCGAAGTGCAGCTCGTCGGCGACCGCGACGAGATATTGCAGGTCGCGGAGGTTCATTGCCCGTCCACGGCAGGGATCAGATCACCCGGAGGCGGTCGCGGACCTCGAAGATGAGGGCGTCCGCCGCCGCTCCGATCCGCTCCGTCCGGTCTTCCATCGCCCGGGTGCACACCTCGAACCCTCCGTCGGTGATGGCCTGGGTGAGCGAGATGAGGGAATCGAACGCGGCCTCGTTGTCCGGACCGGGAGTCAGGCGGCCGAGCTCGCGCCCGACCCGCGCGCGGGTTCGCTTGATTTCCGAGGCGAGCCCCCGCGCCCCGCTGTCTTCACCGGGCCGGAGCCAGTACCGGATGCCGAGGTTCTCGAGCTGCCGGACGTCGCTCTCGATCCGGTACATCCGTTCCTGAATCGCCTGGCGGCGATTGGACGCCGAGGTGTAGAGGTGGCTCGGCACCGCCGCAATGAGGACCCCGAACGTGATGAGGACGAGGTCGAAGAGGAGATCCATCCACGGACCGTTCACCGCGGTCTTCCGGCCCGGTCGGATATCAGGCGTGGGCCTGGTCTATGTAGGACCAGATCTCCCGCATGAGGACCTCGTCGCGGCTTTCGAGCCGCAGCTTCCGGCGAAGCTGCTCGGACGTGAAGGCGCCGGAGCGCACGAGCCCGCCGAACGCCTCGCTGAGGAACGACGACCCGTACCCTTCCGCGCAGTCGAGGTGCAGGACCACGACGTCTTCGGCGGCGAGCGCAGGTCCCAGGGTGTCCTCCCGGAACGCTTCCGCGCACCAGGGTCCGTCCGCGCGAGAGCGCCCTCCCGGACACGGCGAGAAGTCACGTCCCATCTTGATGGTTCGCATTGAAACCGCCCCCTGGCCGCGGGCCGCGTTCGCAAGTCCGCGCCCGTCCCGGCCGAACATCGCTCCGTTTCCAATATTGGGGACCCGGCCCGGTCAATGCAAGGTGCTGAAGCAGGGAGCCGCGACGCGGGACCGGCGACCGCCACCGTGTAACATGACTGCATGGAAGCGATCGAAGAAGCAGTCGAAGCCGCGCGCGACGAAACGGCAGCGCTCGATCCGCGCTCGCTTGGCGAAGGCCCGCCGCTCGAGGCGGCGCGTGCCCTCGTTCCCCTCATCCGGCGAGAGGCGGCGCGGATGCACGAGGAGCGCGAGCTCACCCCGGAGGTCGCGACCGCCCTCGCCGACGCGCGCCTTTTCCACATGTTCGTTCCCCGCTCCCTCGGCGGCCGCGAGCTTCCGCAGCCGGAATACCTGGCGGTGGTCGAGGCGCTCGGCCACGCCGACGCGAGCACCGGCTGGTGCGTGAACCAGGGCGCGGTGTTCATGACCACCTCCGCGTTCATCGACCGGGGGGCGGCGGAGCGGATCTGGGACAGCCCGCGCACGGTGATTGCGAACGGCCCGTCACCGACGGCCCTCGCGCGCCGCGCGCCGAACGGCTACCGCGTGACGGGCCGCTGGACGTTCTCGAGCGGGTTCCCCCATGCGACCTGGCTCGCCGGGCTCTCCGTGCTCGCCGACGAGCACGGAGAGCGCCTGCGGGGCCCCGACGGAGAGATGGTCGTCCGGCACATGATCTTCCCCAAGTCCGCGGCAATCCGGCACGACACCTGGCACACCCGCGGGCTCCGGGCGACCGGAAGCTACGACTTCGAGGTGAAGGACATCTTCGTGCCGGAGGAGAATTCGGTCTGGACCTACGGCGACACGGTCAAGGAGCCGGGCCCCCTCTATGCCTACTCGATGGTCCTCCTGTTCGCGTGCGGCTTCGCCTCGGTGGCCCTGGGGGTCGCCCGGGCCGGACTCGACTCCTTCATCGACTTCGCGGGGGGCAAGCGCCCCCGCGGCGACCGCGCCCGGCTCGCCGACAAGCAGGTGGTCCAGTCGCAGGTCGGGGCGGCGGAGATGAAGTGGCGCTCGGGACGCTACGGCCTGCACGGGGCGGTGCGAGAGGTGTGGGACCGGGTCTCGGCGACCGGGCGGTTCGCGATCGAGGACCGGGTCGCCCTCCGGGGCGCGGCGACCCATGCAATACACCTCGCGAAGGAGGCGGTGGACATCGCGTACGAGGCCTGCGGTTCGGACGCCATCTTCGAGCACCACCCGATCCAGCAGCGCTTCCAGGACATTCACACCATCACCCAGCACCTCCAGGGCCGGCGCGCCCACTACGAGACGATCGGGCAGCTCGTCCTCGGCGTCGAGCCCGACCGCCAATGGCTGTAGCCGCGCGCGGCGCCCGACCCCGAATCGCCCGGCAACGTGACTCGAATCGACAACCAGGAGAACGAGGACCGATGAAGATCGGCATCTACATCTTTGCCACCGACTACACGATACGGATCGACGAGCTCGCCCGCGCGGCGGAGGCGCGCGCCTTCGCGTCGCTGTCCATCCCGGAGCATCCCCACATCCCGGCCAGCCGCCGCAGCGCCTGGCCGGGCGGCGCCGATCTGCCCCGCGAGTACTGGCACACCCTCGACCCCTTCGTGGCGCTCGGGGTCGCCGCCGCCGCCACCAGCACGATCCGCCTCGGAACCGGGATCTGCCTCCTCACCGAGCGCGACCCGATCGTCAATGCGAAGGAAGCCGCGACCCTGGACCTGCTGTCCGGCGGCCGTTTCGAGCTCGCGATCGGCGCGGGCTGGAATGCCGAGGAGATGGAGAACCACGGAACCGCCTTCGCGACCCGCTTCCGGGTCATGAGCGAGCGGGCGCGGGCGATGAAGGTCATCTGGGCGGAGGAGGAGCCGGAGTTCCACGGGGAGTTCGTCGACTTCGATCCGATCTGGTCCTGGCCGAAGCCGATCCAGAATCCGGGCCCACCGATCCTCGTGGGCGGGGAGACCGACCATACCCTGCGACGGGTGGTCGACTGGGCGGACGGCTGGTTCCCGCGCGGACGGGGCGACTTCGATCCCGCCGAAGGGATGGCGCGCCTTGCGCGGATCGCGGACGAGGCGGGCCGCTCCATGGACAATATCAACGTCTCGCTCTTCGGCGCCGTGCCGAACCGTGACGCGCTCGGGCGGGCCGAGGACGCAGGCATGACGAGGGCCATCCTCGCCCTGCCCTCGAACGATCGCGACGACGTCATGCGCCGTCTCGACCGCCACGCGGAGCTGCTGTAGCGCGACGGGGAAGGACGCGGCCCGGGCGGCTCCTGCCGCCCGGGTCGCAGTTCGATCGGCCGCGCGTGCCGGTCGCGGTCGACGCGGCCGCGAAGCCCGGCATGGCCTCCGCTCAGCCGAGGGTCCCGGTGGCCGCCCGCGCCGGCGCGAATCGAGGCATCACTTCGTGCGCGAGGAGGGTCAGGGACCGGCGGCAGAACTCGGGGTCGTCCCACTCGTGGGCGGTGACGGTCAGGACGCCGAATGCTCCGACCGTGTCGCGAAGGGCGGCAATCTTCTCCGCGACGGTATCGGGCGAGCCCCAGGCGACCATCGACCGGGCGATGTCGGTCCAGTCGGGTTCCTGGTCGCCGGTGTGTCCGTCCGGATAGATGAGGTGCAGCACCCCCCGGTTGCGGAACCCCGCGATGGTGTAGGCGAACCAGTACGCCATGGCACCGTCCGGATCGAGGAGACGGTCTTCCGCCTCCGCGTCGCTCGAGCCGACGATGACGCTCCGAGCGACCCGCCAGACGGCCGGATCGGGACGGCGTCCCGCCGCCTCGCACCCCGTGGCGTAGCGCTCCCAGTGATCGCCGATGTAGCGCGGCTGCACGAGGTTCGCCCCGGAAATCGGGATCCATCCCCGCTCTCCCGCGAGCTGCGAGGTGCGCGAGCCGGGCCCGAGAAGCGAGACCGCGATCGGCGGGTGCGGTCGCTGGTACGGCTTCGGGAAGGCGCCGACCCCGAACTCGGCGCGCGATCGGTCCTCGACCCGGATGTCCCAGTACTTCCCTTCGTGCACGTGCGGGGGCTCGTTCGTCCAGAGGGAGAGGATCGCGTCGATGGACTCGCGCACCATCGCGCCCCGGTCGGTGTCCCCGTCGACCTTGAAGAGCTCGAGGTCCGAGGACAGGCTCCCCGTGCCGATGCCCATCTGGAAGCGCCCGCGGGCGAGATGGTCGAACATCGCGGCCTGGCTTGCGACGATGGCGGGGTGCTGGAGGGGGAGGCAGAACACCCCGGTGCCGAGCTTGATGTCCCGGGTGCTCTCGATGAGGGTGGCGAGGAACACGAGGGGCGAGGTGATGGGCTCGGTGAGCGCACTCACGTGCTCGCCGATCCAGCACTCGAGGAAGCCGAGCCGATCCGCAAGGATGACGGTCTCGCGATCCTCCTCCAGCACCCTGGTGTAGTCGCGCCGGACATCGTGGACGGGCTGCATGAACATGCCAAGCTGCATGGGACGGCTGCTCCTTCTCTCGCGCTCTGCCGCGGCCGGCGGGCATTGTGGCACACCGCCGGGGCCGTCCGATGAGCACCCGCCGCGAGCCTTCGCCGGGAAGCTCGAGCCGCTTCGCCCTCCTGCGCAACGCCGATTTCCTCCGGATCTGGCTCGCGGGCGCCTTCGGCGGAACGATCCGCTGGCTCGAGACGCTCGCCCTCGGTCTCTACACGTTCCACGAGACGGGCTCGCCGTTCCTGGTGACGGCGATGCTCTTCGCCCGGACCATCCCGACCATGCTCGTCGGCGCCCCCCTCGGGGCGCTCGCCGCCCGCCTCGATCGCAAGCGGCTCCTCGCCGGCGGCTTCGCGGTGCTGACGATTGCCGGCTCGGTGCTCTTCGTCCTCGCCCACACCGGCCGCCTCGAGCTCTGGCACGTCGCGGCCGGGGCGGTGCTGAGCGGGTGCGGCTGGGCAATGGACCACCCGGTACGACGGACCCTGCTCGGCGAGATTGCGGGAAACGCACGGCTGGCCGTGGCGGTGAGCCTCGACACCGCCACCATCCACGTGACCCGAGCCCTCGGCCCCCTCGTCGGCGGCGCGCTGCTCCACTGGCAGGGAATCGCGGGGGTCTACCTGATCGCGGTCGCGCTCAACGGCGCGAGCCTGGTGAACGCGATGCTCATCCGTCACCGCCCGGCGAGCGACGCCCCGGTCGCCGCCACCGGGTTCGTGCGCACCCTGTCCGACGGCCTGGCCTTCGCCCGCACCAGCCCCCTCGTGCTCGGGGTGCTGACGGTGACCGTCATCGTCAACCTGTTCGGTTTCTCCTACGTCTCGATCGCCCCCGTCATCGGGGAAGAGGTACTCGAGCTCGACCCGGTTCGGATCGGGCTCCTGATGGCCGCGGAAGCGTGCGGGGCATTCCTCGCCTCGCTCGCGCTCGCCACCTTCGTGCGGCCCGCGTGGTACCAGCCGGTGTTCAGCACCGGTGCCGCCTGCTTCATCGGCATGGTGTGCCTGTTCTCGCTCTCCGGCTCGTTCGCGGCGGCCCTTCCCCTGCTCCTCGTCGCGGGCTTCGGGGTCGCCGGCTTCTCCGCGATGCAGAGCACCCTGCTCCTGCACGGCGCCCCCCTCCACATGCGCTCCCGGGTGATGGGGCTCCTCTCGCTCAGCATCGGCGCGGCGCCCTTCGGCATCCTCCTCGTCGGCGCCCTGTCGGAGTGGCTGGGACCCGCCCGCGCACTCACCGTCACCTCCTTCGCCGGGATCACCGCGCTGGCCGTCGCGGCCTCCCTGTGGCCGGCGCTGCGCCGCACCGCGCGGCACCCCTGAACGGGCGGCTAGCCCGGAAATCACACCAACTTCCTGCTGCGGACGCCGATCCATGCGCTGTGACTGGCCGTACTCCCTCAAGCCGCTTCGACGTAGTGTCGACTACGCCTTCAGCGTCTTTCGGTCCGTGCGGCCAGCCACAGCGCCGTCTCGACGCCCTCGCG